>CAVYDF010000006.1:0-265969 GCA_963767205.1 uncultured Acidobacteriota bacterium | reverse complement strand
TGAGAAACCTCTTATCACCACCTATCTCAAAATGGGACATTGAGCAGCGAAGCCAGACATTTTGTCTCTCACGCGCCCCTCGGTCAGTGTGCTTCAACCGGTTTGCAAGTGACATTCACCGCGCTTATCGTTCGGACCACGCCACCTCAAGGCTTCGTGCAACCCGCAACTAAAAATCTAAACGGCGCTTTTTCTGATTAGCGCGCGGGCGTAACGCATTCCGGATAGTTCGGGATCGTGCCTGCTCGTACAACTGGCTTCGAATCCGACCATGCTAGGGTACTCGTGTTTTTTCTTGAATGGCGCCCCGCAGCCTGGACAGGTGGGAATGGCGTCGCCCGGTTTAAGCCAAACGTGGGGAACGTAGACCATCTGAAATAATCTGCCATCCGGACACTCTTGCCAGCTCCCGAAATTCACAAGCATCTCGTCCGTTCCGGGCCGAGGCATGTGCGAAACAAGCCGCAATCGTTTGCGGCTGGCATTCGAACGAGCAAGCTGCAACCGCACCGCTGCACGAGACGCCGGGGAGCTAATCGGATAGTTTTCTGGCCTCATGAATTACTACCCGCGATGTGGATGATTTCCGTTGTGCCGCCTTGCCACGGAATCGTCTGCGATTGGGGCAATGGCTCTTTATTGTCGAGCCCGATGTGGATGACCTGAACTCTTAGCACTTGTCTAGGTTCCCGTTCCGCACGTGCTAGTTGTGCGCGTGCTACCGCTCTCGATTTCGGAGAACCAAGCGGAAAATCTCCAGGCTTGAGCCGGGGGTTCACTGCTGACGATTCCCACTCGTAACGCGAATTTCCTGAGCGCTATCACCGTGCTTGTAAGTCATGGCTTCAACAGTCCTGACTTCATCAAAGCCTGCACAGTGGCCTCCCTGCTGGGATCTCTGTGCTTTGGGCAACGCCAAATCCGACCGTCGGGTCCTTTTTCCGTCGCGTCATTCGGCACGAAATCTGGCCTGTGGCCATCTACTGCGACAGCCAAGAAACAGGCAGCGCAGTGAAAAGTTGAAGGCTCTAGCGATTCTGCCACGGCCCGAGCCACCGCCCTCGATTCGATAGACCCGACTGGAAAATCGCCTGGATTCATCTAGCGAACCTCATCTTGCCGAGACTCAAATTCTGCCTGAGGGAAGTCCAAGTGCATTCTAGTCCGCGTTGTTGCTCGGTGGCCGCGGAAACCACGCCGGCACGGTGCCGTCTCGGGCATAGGCTTCCAATTCGTCCGTGGTCATGCGCTCGAACGCTTGGGTCATTGTCCTGTCCTCAAATTCGATCGCTTGACGCGCTCTCCCTTCCGTACGATCGGCTATCTCTCGGGCAGCTTGCACGTTTCCCCGAACTGCATCTCGCACCTGTGCTTCGGCAATCAACTCGGCCCAGGTCCGTCCTTCAGGATCGTTCGGGACCTGCTCTTCCAGTTTGTACTTGTATGCATCTGAAAGCGTCTTGCTCTTGGGCCTCCCCGACGGATTGCCGCTCTGCCCCTTTTTCCATCGATGGGCCTTCCCGTCTTCGGCGATGTTCGGATTGTTTTCTCTTTGCCCATACGTGTTCCTAGCCTGATCCCAGCTTTGGCTTCAGACCCATTTCGGACAGGCGCTCTAGCCCGACGGCCACGAATGCGGGCTCAATCTCCATCGCGAAGCAGCGCCGGCCAGTGTTCTCGGCAGCACAAAGATGCGTTCCAGACCCGGAAAACGGCTCGTAGCATACGTCTCCAGATTGGGTGTGCAGGAGGATGGGAGTCATGAACAGTTGTACGGGTTTCTCGGTCGGATGGCGTGATTCCACTCCGGGAAGGATCGGAACATCGATCTGCCAGACCGTCGTGGGAAAGTCCCCAGGGTTGCGCTTCGGCTTATTCCCCTGCTTCCAGCCGAAGAAACACGGTTCATGCTGCCACATGTAGAATGAGTGGGTGAGAACCGGCTTGTTCTTGACCCAGATGATTTGCTGGTGGACAAGAATGCCGCAGTCCCGCATCGCTTTCTCTACTTCGATTTGTCGCTGCGACGCGTGCCAGACGTAAATCGCAGCATTGGCTTCACAGACCGACGAGCGCTGCCTCAAGAAAGCCTCGTAGAAAGGCCCGAGCGGTTCGGTCTTCTGCTTGTCGGCATAGCGGCCCTTCCAGTCTTTGTTCTTGCCGTCGGAAAAGTCCTTTGAGGGATGGTTCTTCGCATCGTAGGAGACCAGGTACGGTGGATCAGTCGCGCACAGTTTCGCGGTGTTTCCTTCCATGAGCGAAGCCACATCCGAAGCTTTCGTGCTGTCACCGCACATTAATCGGTGGACGCCGATCTCCCAGATCTGGCCGCGCTCGGTCTTCCACTTCCTCTGTAGCTCAGCAGCTTGGTCGAGCTTCGGCTCGGGCACCGCGAGGTCAGTGCTGCGAAAGCCCTTAAGCAGGCTATTCAATTCGTTCTCGTTCCAAAACTGCTTCAGGTCCACGTCAAGCGTGGCAAGCACCTCGGGATTCCACTCGAGGTCGAGTTCGCTGACGCGGTTATCGGCAATCGCTAGCTCCCTCGCTTTCTTGTCCTTCGCAAGGTCAAGATCGCCACGCTGAACGGCTACGAGCGATGTCCCGTCCGTCTCGATGACGGTGATCGATTTCATTCCAGCAGCGCGCGCGGCCTCTACCGTCTTGTTCCCTGCAATCACACGATCGTGGCGATCCACGACGACCGAACGGCCGCACCGTAGCTTTCGAGAGATTCCTCGAGGAGTTCGCGCCCACGCTTCGTGCCTTTGTTAGCGTTTTTGCCGTCGAGGACCAGCTGCGCGATTGGAACGACGCGGACTCGAGGCTTCATCCGCTCTTCCCTTCTCGTGCATTGCGGAGCTGTAGTGACTTTTGTAGTGACCCTACGAGCAGACGGCCACATCTCGCGCACATCCGGGCACATTCCTCTGTGAGGATGAAGTCTTGAGTTTTCTATCGAGTGATTGAAAATAAATTGCTTACGAGAAGTAAGGAGCCTGCCTTGGGCGCAGGAGGTCTGGAGTTCAAATCTCCACGCCCCGACCATTTCCTTCTTTCTTGAGGAAGACAGCGCCTGCTTCGAATCTCGAATACATTGAACACGGTAGTTTTTCGAGTCTTTTCCGTCTCCCACCCCCGCTTGAATTGCCACTGACACTGAGGAGTGCGTTGGCGATTATCGGCAGTGTCAGATTTTGGATGCGTATATGGAATTGCTTGACTTTCAACGACTAAGCGCGTATCTCTGCTGCAATTTCGTTCGAGTTCTCGGGGGTTGTCCGGAGGTCCAGAAGTGATGAGTCGGGGCTCCGCATCGCAAATCTCGTTGGAGGGTGGATCCATGAACCTAATACGGGTGTATCTCCTCATGGCCGTCGTAGCCGTGGGGATGGCCTTACCTGCCGCGGCTCAAGGGCAGGATAAACAAGCGACACCGCCGCTCGTTCAATTGCTTCAGTCGAAGGGGATTCTCTCTCCGGATGAAGCGGCTCAGCTGAGTCAAGCTGGGAGCGCCGATGAAGCGAACGCGCGGCTGGCGAATATACTGGTAGCGAAGGGTCTGATCAGTCGAGAGGATTACGATCACACGGTGGGATCCGTTGAGCCTGTAAGCGATAAGGCGTCAGGGGGTCATTACAAGAACGCGTTGCTTCATGTTTCCAAGGATTCCACGCCGCCGCCGGCCACTTCGGATATGTTCACATTCGGAGCGCCAGCGGAGGGAGGAATCATTCCGGCCGTGGCTCCCGTTCGACTGCTGCCGATTGATGCTCCGAAACCGACGGGGATCGGCGACCTGAAGCTCGGAAGCGGCGCGAGCTTGACGCCATTCGGGTTTATAAAGGCGACAGCAGTCTACGATTCGACGAACAGCGGCGGCGCGACATTTGGCAACAATGATTTCCCGCTTCCCTTGCTGCTCGGCGACACGGGCCCCAATAGCGGTTCTCAATTTCACATCAAGGCTCGCAGCACGCGGTTCGGCACGAATTTCTACTGGCCAGACCCGAACCGGGATTTGGTTCTGACCGGCAGAATCGAGATGGATTTCGAAGGCGACTACACTTCGGTCAACAACCGGAACGTCAGTTCGGTTCGTTCCTCGCAAGTGAGCCTTCGACAGGCGTGGGTTCGAATGGATACGCACATCGGCGGCCTTCCGGTGTTCGCAGAGTTCGGGCAGGATTGGACGCTGCTAGCTTCGTCCACAATGCCGGACATTCTCGAGACAACGCAGGTGATGGCGTTCTTCGGGAATATGTATGAACGGCTTCCACAAATCAAGGGAGGCGTTCAGTTCCATAAAGGAGAGTTTAAGGTTCAAGCGGAAGCGGCCGTTTTGCTGGCGGCTTTCGGAGACGCGAACCTGGCCAACACGCCTCCCGGTATACCGGTACCGACTAACAGCGTGGCAGAACAACTCAATAACCGATTCGGCGCGCGGATCGGTTCGGATAGCGGCGAGCCTGCCGTCGAAGGACGAGTGGTGTTTCAATACCCGATCTTCCATTCCCCAGGCGTGGCGCCCGCGCAGTTGATTTTCAGCGGACATCATGCGACGGGATCGGAGGTCGTGCTGCACGGCACGCTGGCAACCGCCGGATCGCAAACCGACGTGGAAATTGGCGGTGCCAATCCTTTGACGGGCTGCGCGACTCCAGATCCCGCCACGGGACTCTGCACGGTAGCGCAGTTCTTTCCGGAGGGCTTCCGGTTCAACATTCCACAAAACATCTGGACGGCGGAGTTCCAGCTTCCGACACCGGTGGTCACTATTGTGGGTAAGTACTTCCACGGCGGCGACACACGGTTCTTTTTCGGCAACTTGAACTCGACGTTTGCGGACACTATGGGTCACGCGGTAATCGCAAACGGAATCGCTGATTCGGGTGACAACATTCCGTTCGTTAACATCGACGGTTCAGCGGTGTTTGCGCAACTGCGACCGGTTCGCGATCAGGGCGGCTTTTTACAAGTGAGCTTCCCGCTTTCGCGAATCTTCCACGCGGATCCGGAAGGCCACAATGCCGGCTGGACCTATTCGCATTACAGGAGGCTTGGACCGTACGAAGGCAGAGGACGTGGCACGGACGGGTGCCAACGGGCTGCAGCGGACGGATTACATTGCTTCGACCCTGCGTTACAAGATCAACAAGTGGGCATCAATCGTGAACGAAACGACGTGGTACGACACGCATACGGTGAATGAAACATCGAAACTTTACCGCGGCGTGGACGCACGCACGGCTCACGATTGGCGCAACGAGTTCGGAACGATCGTCACGTTCTGAGCCAGGCCCGATTTAAAGCTGGCGGCTTGCGGAGCCGTCAATGCGGCGGCTCCGCAGGTTTTCTTGGCAGGTTCTTCTTGGCGGCGTTTCATCGGTCCTGAACAGGCGACACAGGCGAGGGGCGACCTGTACCGTCCCAAAACGAGGAGGCAATCATGGTCACGCGAGGAGACGAACTTAGGATGGAACGGCAGGCGGAATACAGCTTGCCTCTCGTCATTACGGCGTCGTCCGTCGGAACGATGATCGAATGGTACGACTTTTACATCTTTGGAAGCTTGGCGGCCATTCTGTCTCCGAAGTTCTATCCGCCGGGAAACGACACGTTCGCCTACTTCGCGTATCTGGCGACGTTTGCGGTTGGATTTCTGGTGCGGCCTTTCGGCGCGATTTTCTTCGGGCGGATCGGGGATCTGATTGGGCGCAAGTATGCATTCCTGGTTACGCTGTCGGTGATGGGTCTGTCCACCGCGGTAATCGGTCTATTGCCAACGTACAAGACCGCTGGATGGTTTGCGCCGATTGCGTTGATCGGAATTCGCGTGCTGCAAGGATTGGCGCTGGGCGGCGAGTATGGCGGAGCAGCAGTGTATGTGGGCGAGCACTCCCCGGATGGAAAGCGCGGTTTCTATACCAGTTTCATCCAGATCACGGCGACGCTGGGGTTGTTTGTATCAATTCTGGTGATCATGGCGACGCGCGGGGCGATGAGCACGGAAGAGTTCTCCGCTTGGGGCTGGCGTATTCCTTTCCTAATCTCGATTATTTTGGTGGCGATATCTCTCTATATCCGGCTGAAGCTGAAGGAGTCGCCGATCTTTTCGTCCATTAAGAGCGCTGGTAAAACTTCGATGCAGCCATTGAAGGATGCGTTCACAAAATGGCCGAACTTGAAGCAGGTGCTCATTACTTTGTTCGGAGCGACCGCGGGGCAAGGCGTGGTGTGGTACACGGGCCAGTTCTATGCTCTGTTCTACATGCAGTCGATCTTGAAAATTAACACGCATACTGTGAACATTATTATCTCGATCGCGCTGCTGCTGAGCATGCCGTTCTTCACCGTTTTTGGAGCGCTCTCAGACAAAATCGGGCGAAAGAAGATCATGATGGCGGGCTGCCTGCTTGGCGTTTTGACCTATATTCCGATTTACCATGCGATGCAGAGCGCTTCGGGAAACAATGTGGTGGCTCTGAAATCGGCGCGCAACAAAGTGACGGGGGCAATCAGCCTGACGCCCATGACCGTAGATCCCGCCACCGGCGCGCAAGTGCCGGCAAAAGAGGCGGCGAGTCCCAATCAGCCGATGTTGGTGTTTCTGGTGTTCATTCAGGTGATTTTTGTGTGCATGGTGTACGGTCCGATCGCTGCATTTCTCGTGGAGTCGTTCCCTGCCAAGGTGCGCTACACATCTCTTTCGTTGCCGTATCACATCGGCAACGGAGTATTCGGAGGAATGCTGCCGCTCATTGGACTCTCTTTATGCGCGGCGACAGGAAATATTTACGCCGGGCTGTACTACCCGATGATCGTGGCGGGAGTCACGTTTATCGTGGGTAGCCTGCTGCTGAAGGAGACGTACGGCGTAAAGATCTGGGACGAAGTCGCCGGAGGGCAACCGGCACGATCGCCGGCGGATTAAAACCCGTCTCACGTCTGTGGGCGATTCGTTCGCGTCAGAAAATGTCGGGGGAGGAGTTGGCCAACGCAACGTCACCACTTTAACAGGTATGTAATTCGAGGTGCGGTCGTATTCCGCCCATTAGGAGGCTGGTATGTCGAAGAAGCGAGGTCGTGGAATTTCTCGGCGAGAATTCGTCAAGTTGGCAGGCACTGGTGCGCTGGCAGCCGGCGCGGGACCAGCATTTCTTTTCCCACAGCGCGCGCAAGCCCAGCAGAAAACGTTGAAGATTTTGCAGTGGAGCCACTTCGTGCCGGCGTATGACACCTGGTTCAATGGCACGTTCACGAAGGAATGGGGGCAGAAAAATAACACCAATGTGGTGGTGGACAACATCAATCTGGTGGACCTGGGGACTCGCGCCGCGTCGGAAGTATCGGCGCAGAAGGGCCACGATCTTTTCATGTTCCTCTCGCCGCCAGCGGCATACGAGAACGTGACGATTGATATGTCGCACGTGTATCAGGAAGTGGAGAAGAAACACGGCAAAAAAATCGAACTGGCGCACAAGTCCACTTACAACCCGAAGACGAAACGGTATTTCGCCTTCTCCGATGCCTACACGCCCGATCCCGGAAACTGGCACAAGGATTGGTGGACGGAAGCGGGTTATCCCAATGGTCCCGACACGTACGATGACTTGCGGGTGGGCGGGAAAAAGATTCGTGACAAGAGCGGCCATCCCTGCGGCGTCGGGCTCGCGCAGGAACTCGACACGAGCATGGCCATGCGCGCAATCCTGTGGTCTTTCGGCGGCGCCGAGCAAGATGAAGCGGGGAACGTCACGATCAATTCGAAAGAAACTATCGAAGCGCTCAAGTATGTGAAGGCCCTGTATCAAGAGACGGAGACGCCGGAGGTATTCACGTGGACTCCGCCCTCGAACAATCAGGCGATGCTTGCGGGCCGAGTTTCATTCGTGATGAATGCGATTTCAATCACGCGCCAGGCGGAACGCGAACACCTTCCGATCGATTCGAAGATCATGATCAGCCCGGCGCTCAAGGGTCCCGTGCGCCGCATTGCCGCGGAACACGTGATGGATTGCTACGTCATCTGGAATTTCGCGGAAAATAAGGAAGGTGCGCAGCAGTTCCTTGTGGATTATATGGATCATTTCCACGAGGGCTTCGAGGCCGGCCAATTCTACAATTTCCCGTGCTTCCCGAGCCTGGTGCCTGATTTGAAGAAAGAAATTTCCAACGATCCGCGAGCCAATCCCGCTGACAAATACAAAGTGCTCGGGAACGTGCTCGACTGGGCCACCAACGTGGGCTATCCGGGTTATGCTAGTGCTGCGATTGACGAGGCTTTCAAGACGTGGGTGATACCCACAATGTTTGCCAAGGTGGCGCGCGGCGATGAATCGCCCGAAGATGCGGTGAAGGCGGCCGAAGCGGAATATAAACGCATCTTTGCTCGATGGAATAAATAAGGCAGGCCACTATGACAGCTGTTTGGGGGCTCGATGGCCGTCGTTCAGATCAGGAATCTGACCAAGGTATTTAAAGCAGGAACACAGGGAGCAGTAAACAACATCAATCTGGAAACAAAGGAGGGCGAGTTCCTCGTCCTCCTCGGTCCGTCCGGCTCCGGCAAAACCACCCTGTTACGGATGATCGCGGGCCTCGAAGCACCCACCTCCGGCGAAATTCTTATCGGCGGCAATGTCGTCAATAATCTGACGCCTCGCGAGCGCGGAATCGCGATGGTATTTCAAAGTTATGCGCTTTATCCCCACCTTAGCGTTCGCGAGAATATCGCCTTCCCTCTCAAAGCACAGAAAGTCCCCAAGGAACAGCACAAGCAGAAAGTGGAATGGGCGGCGGGCCTGCTTGGAATTGAAAAGCTTCTCGACCGCAAGCCGCGCCAGCTTTCCGGTGGCGAACGCCAGAGAGTGGCGCTGGCGCGCGCAATCGTGCGCGAACCGCGAGTCTTTCTGCTCGACGAGCCGCTATCGAATCTCGATGCCAAGCTGCGAACTTCCGCGCGCGAAGAGCTTGATGAATTCCACCAACGCATCAAGACGACCACAATCTACGTCACGCACGACCAAGTGGAGGCTATGGCGTTAGGCGATCGCATTGTGGTGCTGCATCAAGGCGAGGTTCGCCAGATCGGAACGCCGCAGGAAGTCTATGATGATCCTGCCGACACTTTTGTAGCCACGTTTCTCGGCTCACCGCCAATGAACCTACTCGAGACCGATGATGTGATCGTAGGATTCCGTCCGGAGCGGTTTCTTCCCGCCGGGCTCATCGCGCCCTGGGCATCTATAGACGAGGTAACGAAAACTCTAAAGCCTGAGAACCTGCTTCCAGCCGATTTGCTGAACCCTGGGAACCGAATTCCGCTGCGGTTACACGTGGAGCACTCTGAATATCTCGGTTCCGAGCGCGTGCTTTACGGAAAACTTCCAGAGACTCGCTTTCGCGATAAGCCCGTGTGTGCGCGCGTTTCCTCGAGCGTTCTTGAAACGTACACGCCGAATACTACCTATGACTTCGCTGTGCCGGAGCACGAGCTGCGATTTTTTGACGCGAAAACCGGCAAGCGGATCCCTCCGAGGCCCTTTCCGTGGCAGTAGACGATCGCAAAGTCGGCGTGTTCATGTTTCTGCCGGCGGTCGCTTACATCGGCCTGCTAATCGGCGTGCCGCTGCTTCTCGCGGTTCTGTACGCGTTCAGCGACGCGCGCATCGGAACCATGGGCTTCCACTTTGTGGGGCTCGAGAATTTTCGCAGCATTCTGCAAAGCCCGAGCTTCCGGGCGGCGCTGCGCAATTCGGTGGTGTTCACGATATCGGCGCAGATCATCGTGATTGTGGCCTCCAGCATTCTTTCCATTGCACTCGAACCCGCATTTCATGGCCGTTGGTTTGTGCGGCTTCTGATTTTATTGCCGTGGGTGGCGCCGATTTCGCTCGGCGCGATTGGATGGAAGTGGATTCTGGATTCGATCTACAGCGTCATCACCTGGGTGCTGGTTTGGGCGCACATTTTCAAGCCCTATGGCGCGCCGATGTGGCTTGGGGAGCCGGTGCTGGCGATGGCTTCGGTAGTTCTGGTTCACTCCTGGCGGCTGATTCCCTTCTCGACGGTGATCATGCTGGCCGGACGAACCTCGATTCCCAAGGAAATTCCCGAAGCGGCGGCGATCGATGGCGCGGGATTCTGGCGTACCGAATTTCTGATCAATATTCCGATGATGATGCCAATCATCAGCGTCGCGGTTCTGTTCGGAACGATTTTCACGTTTACGGATATGACCGTGGTTTACATTTTGACGGCCGGCGGGCCGTTCGATTCCACGCAAGTGCTGCCCTCGCTCGCATTCGCAACCGGAATTCAGGGCAGCGACCTGGCTGCGGGCGCAGCGATTTCACTATTTCTCGTTCCTGTTCTGATTCTGATCGCTTACTTCATGCTTCGGGCCGCGCATCGCGCGGAGGTGGCCTGATGCCAGGCGGAGACGGGCGGAAAATCGGGACGGAAGCGCTGCGATATGCGGTGCTGGCGGTATTTGTCGTATTGCTGGCATTTCCCTTCTACTGGATGTTCGTCGCCACCTTCAAACAGAACATCGACCTCTACAACGTTGACAATAATCCGTTCAAATTCAATCTGCCGCCCACACTCGATCACCTGAAGCTGCTCTTCAACGAGACGCGGTATGTAAGATGGCTCGGCAACACGGCGCTGGTGGGAGTGCTCGTTGTTTTTATCACGCTGGTTTTTTCTCTGCCGGCGGCATACGCGTTGGCGCGGCTCACGGGCCGCTGGGGACAGAGGATCGGCATCGCGATTTTTCTCACGTATCTGATTCCGCCCACGCTTTTGTTTATTCCACTTTCGCGCATTGTGGCGATACTGGGATTACAGGATACGATTTGGTCGCTTGTGCTGGTCTATCCGAGCTTTACGATTCCCTTCTCCGTTTGGCTGCTGATGGGATTCTTCAAGTCGATCCCGCGAGAACTGGAAGACGCTGCGATGGTGGATGGGCTGACGCGCTTCGGGGCTTTCTTCCGTCTTGTGGTGCCAATTTCGATTTCGGGAATACTGACCGTGGTTATTTTCACGTTCACGCTGGTGACGCAGGAATTCGTTTACGCGATGACGTTTATCTCGCCGGAGTCCCAGCAGATGGTGGGCGTGGGGATTCCGATATTCCTGGTGCGAGGTGACGTCTACTTCTGGGGCTCGCTGATGGCCGCGTGCCTGATTACGAGCCTTCCGATCGCGCTACTCTATAATTTGTTCCTCGATCGCTTCATCGCCGGATTCACGGTGGGCGCGATTAAGTAGCGGCTCGCCGAATTTCGCCCCACGGCCTCTTTTTTCGAATTCTAATTTTGGGCGGAAGCGTGGACGCCCGAGCTCCGTCTTGGAAGCGCTTCAAGGCGTCGATGATTTGCTGGCCATACAACTCCGTTTTGCGTTCGCCGAATCCCGAAACTTTGCGTAGTTCGCCGAGTGTGCGCGGCTGGAGGCGGCAAAGCTCGTCGAGCGACGTGTCGTGCATGATGATGAAGGCAGCCATGCCGCTGTGCTTGGCTGTTTCCTGCCGCCACTGGCGCATGTATTCGCGCAAAGCTGGGTCAACTTCCGCCGCGGGCTGTTTCACTGGCGGATTGGATCGAGAAGGCGCCACCACGGAAAGCGGCGCGGGTTCAGGGCTCTTCTTTATAGCGACCTTCGGACTCGATGGTGACCACGCAAGTTCGGAGCCGCAAGCATCGCATGCGTCGCACGACTTCCATTTCGGAATCTCGCCGAAGTGCTTGCAAATCTGGAGATGCTTGCAGGTTTTCGATTCGGCATAGCCGAGAATTTCGTGATAGCGCTGCCAGCCTCGCTCCTTTTCCGCCTGGTCGGTGAGCAGACCGATGAAATACGCGAGAAGGCCCGCATCGCGCCTGCGCCAGAGTAGAACGCAATCGGCGGGAAGCCCGTCGCGACCGGCACGGCCGGCTTCCTGGTAATACTGCTCGATCGATTTTGGCAATGCGAGATGGATCACGGCGCGAACGGCGGCTTTGTTGATGCCGAGGCCGAAGGCAATCGTGCCGACGAGGACGCGCACTTCGTCCGCCATCCAGCGCTCCTGATTCTGGCGCCTGGCGTCAGATTCCATCTTGCCGTGATACGGGAGCGCCGGAATGTTGTTCTTTTCGAGAAATTCAACCGTGGCTCCCACCTTAGAGATGGTTGGAGCGTAGACGATCACGTTCTCGCCGGAATAGTGGCGGAGGGCGGACAACAGCATTTTCTGCTGCAGCTCTTCGTCGCATTCGATCGTGAAGTACCGCAAATTGGGACGGTAGAAGCTGGCGATGTATTTATGCGGGTCGCGCAGGCCGAGTTGCTCGATGATGTCGTGACGGACGTGGCGGGTGGCGCTGGCCGTAAAAGCGGCGATGCGCTGATCGGGGAAATCGACGCGCAGGCGGCTCAGCTGGCGATATTCCGGCCGGAATTCGTGGCCCCATTCCGAGATGCAGTGAGCTTCGTCAATGGCGAAAAACGAGACCGGCACTCGGCGCAGCCACTGAGAAGTGTCCGCAGCGGCGAGCCGTTCGGGAGAAAGATACAGCAGGCGATACTTTCCCTCCGTGGCGTCGGCGATCACTTGAGCCTGCTTGGGCTTCGTGAGCGAGCTGTTGAGCAAAGCAGACGGAATTCCCATTTGCGTGAGCTGCGCTACTTGATCCTGCATCAATGCGATCAGAGGCGAGACTACGACTACCGTTTCGTTTGAGAGCAATGCCGCGGGGAGCTGATAGCAAAGTGATTTTCCGAAACCGGTCGGCATCACAGCGCAAGTGTCGTGGCCACCGATCAGGCTGCGTACCACTTTCTCCTGCAGGGGGCGGAAGGAGTCGTATCCCCAGAAGCGCCGGAGCGCACCACGCAGTTCAGTTTGCGAAACCATCTGCGAAGTATAGTTTTAGAATGGGCGCGGGTCTATGCTTACGCGGGACACAATGGAGATTTTATTTGTGTGGATGACGGTATTTCTACGGAGATTTGCCGCCGAGTATCCAGATAACTGCGCAGGGACGGCTTAGGCCGTGTTCCGAATGCCGCCCCGCTCCTTTTTCACGAGCCGCTTGTTATAATCCCGTTGCATCAACCGAGTGTCGCGTTTTCCCAACTTCTGACCGCATTTTCCGTGGAGGCATCCATGAGCCCAAAGCCGGAAGAGAAGAAAGAAAGCACTGACCGAGATCTTCTACGTCATTGCATTGCCACGCTGGCTTATCGAGGCGGGAAAGCGATTCGCGGCGCGCCCGAAGGATTCTCCGACTTCAAGGCGTCAGAAAAAACACGCACGCCCGGGCAGATTCTTGCTCACCTGAGCGATCTGATCGATTGGGCTTTGTCGATGGCAAAGGGAAAGCAGGAATGGCATGACTCGCCGCCGAGGTCGTGGGACGAGGACGCCAAGCGGTTCTTTACGGCGCTGCAATCGTTTGACGATTACCTCGCATCGGATGCGCCGCTCGATGCTTCCGCAGACAAACTATTTCAAGGTCCGGTGGCTGACGCGCTGACGCACGTGGGCCAGATTGCCATGCTTCGCGGAATTGCTGGCGCGTCCATCCGCGCGGAAAATTATTTCAAGGCTGAAATTACGATAGGACGCGTGGGCGCGGAGCAAACGCCGCCGAAGCGGGAGTTTTAAGTTTGGCCGACTGCGGCACCAGCGTAAGTGCCAAAAATTGTCGCTGCAACTGCAGCAAGCAGGTTGCACCAAAAAGCAGGTTTGCCCTGGTATAGCCCAGGTTCACATGGCAGGACGCCGATATCCAAAATAATAGCCGGGCGGCACCGGCTGAGGGACCCGAACCGCCCGGCATTTTCTCACCCATCTCCGCAGGGTCTGGGTAAGAACTTGTTATGCGGCTATGCGGCTGATTCGCCGTTGCGCATGAATTCGTAGCGTTCGATCGCGGCAGCCACTCCCACCTCGCCTGAATGCTCCGGGCTGCTGCGCAGCACGCGTCCCAGGCAACGCACCCTCACCGGGCCCGCCTGAGTCAGCTCGTGCGGCAGGGTCATGACGATTTCGACCGGTGCGCCGCTCTTCAAACCCTTGGGTAAGTGGAAATAGAGCCCCCTGGAGCTCACTTCGCGAGATTCCGTAGAGGCCTCGCCGACCACGCTTTCGTCGGTCCAGCGGACCACCAGGGGCAAACGCATCAGGAAACGGCGCGTTGCACGTCGTTCTTTCGATGACACAGGACACCTGCCTCTTAAGTTCCTGTCTAGAGTGAGGGTTAGGAGCATCCGGGCCAATAGTTCTAAGGCCTCAATTCGATAGGTCAAAATCGGTACGTAAGTACTAGGAGCGGGGCTTCACGACGAGAAAAACTGCCCCGGTTTTTAAAGGGAATCGAGAAAAGGCGCTTATTCGAGTGAAGCGTTTCGGAACGCGCGGAGAATATCGGCGAGGGTCACGATGCCTTCGAGCTTGCTGAGGTCGGCGCGGCTTACGACCGGCACGGCGGGCCAGTCGCCCACTGCGTGCAGCGCGTCTTCGAGCGACTGATCGCGAAAGAGGATCGGCAGAGGGCCTCTCGGTTTCGCTTCGGCGGCCTTGGTGGTCATGGCACCATCGGCCGCGAGGCGGTTGATCTCCTCGCGATCGAGCAGCAACCATTGGCCTGGACTTATGCGGACGAGGATTGGCGCGTCTTTCTGCTCCTCAGCGCGGCGCGCGAGATCGGCGGCCAATTCATCCGGAAGCGCGACGACGGAGCCCTCCGTCTTCATCGCCACCTCGACCGTGAGCGGCACCTGCTCTCGCTGCTCTTCGATCGAGGGGAGAACAAGCCGTCCTGGCGCGCCAGCAAATCGAACAGAGGCACTTTCTGATAAGTGCGCGAAATGAGGTAGGCGACCATGTTCGCAATCATGATCGGCAGGATAGCGGTATAGCTGCCCGAGACCTCGATCACCATGAAAACTGAAGTAATCGGCGTACGCAGAAAACCCGCAAAAAAGACGCCCATACCAACGAGAGCATATGTGCCGACGGTTCCCGTCAAGCTGGGGAAGAAATGGTGTTCGATACTACCCACAGCTCCGCCGAGCATCGCCCCGATAAAGAGTGAAGGAGCGAACATTCCACCGGGAGTCCCGCTGAGAAAAGACAACCCAGTGGCGAAGATCTTGAGAGCTGCGAGTACCAGCAAAAGCTTCCAGCTGAACTGCCCGTGCAGCGCCTGATCGATCACGGTATATCCGGCGCCCATCACCTGCGGGCAGGCGGATGGCGATGAAACCAATGATGAGTCCGGCAGCGGCTGGCTGAAAATAGCGAGTCCAGTTGGGCCATTGTTGGATTCGCGGGCGTGCATACGCGAGCCACTTCAGGAAGGCCAGCGACGCACAGCCACCGATAATACCGAGGACGACATACGCGAGAAGTTCGCCAGCGCTCGCCACGCGAAACGGCGGGACTCGGAACAGCGACTCCGAGCCCATGAATGAGCGCATCGTGACGACGGCGGACACCGCGGCAAGCACGATCGCTCCCAAGAACGCCGGCGCTCCATGTGCCGATCACTTCCTCGATTACGAAAATCACCGAGGAGATCGGCGCATTGAAAGCGGCCGCAAGGCCAGCCGCAGCGCCTACGGGAGCGATCAATCGCACTTTTTCCTGCGATAAATTAAGCCGCCGGCCGAGAAGTGAAGCGATTCCGGCGCCCATTTGCAGAGAGGGATCTTCGGGACCGAGCGATTGGCCAGTGCCGATAGCGAGGGCGCACATCAGGAATTTGCCGACGACAGTGTTGAATGGAATGTAACCGTTCGAGACGTAAACGGCTGCCTTCGTCTGGTTCACGCCGCTGCCGCGTGCGCCGGGAAAAGCATAAATCACGAGGAGCGCAAGACAATGGTCCGCCGACAGTGGGAACAATCAGAACGCGGAGCACTGGCGGAAACATCGATGAACCGAAAGAAAGCAAGTGCACCCATTCAATCGCCATTCGAAAGCAAACCACGGCCACACCGGAAAAAATTCCAATCAAAACAGCGAGGAACATAAACAGCTGATCCTCGCGCAACGAAAAAATGCGGTTGCTCCACGATCTCCATGTGGGCCACAGATCTTCGAATGGACGGACGGAACTCTGGGGAATTGGCTCTGGGCCGGTATCCGGTGAGGCAGCGGGAGCAGGCTGGTCAAACTCATCTCGAGTTACCGCCTCGGCTGCGGCCCGATTAACCACAGCGCATAATCAGCGCCTTGCGGCTCTCCGCATTGACCGGCGGCCGCGTCCTCTATCTCAAAGACCGAAGACATGGCGGGCTCGATGCGTTCGGGATATTTGCGAAGATTTCGCGCCGTCCAATCGGCTGCGTTTTGGCTGCTTTTCGCCAATGCGGAATCGAGGGTCGCTGTCGAAGCGCCTGATGGCGACGTGCTGCCATTTTGGCGTTCGCACGCGGCAGCGCGCGCTTGGGCCAGCGCAAGTGCCTCTGCCGTTCGTTTCACTTTTTCTTCTGTGGAAAGTCTGGGGGCGAACGGATTCAGGGTCACGACACTCCTTGGAAATCTCATGCATTCTCGCCAAATTCGGGGTCAGCAAGCTTTTCGCGGGGCAAACGCTCGAAGTACTCCTCCGCCTGGGAATATTGGTCGAGCTGAAATGCGGCATTGGCTGCACCCGCAAGGCCATCTTCATCGTCGCGGGTCGTGCGACAACAAAGTCTGAAATTCTTGCAACGCGCGGCTCCACATTCGAGCGCGAAGCAGCAGATTCCCGGCGGTTTTCTGCCCTGAGAAATCCTCCGGGCTTGTATTGTCAGCGAGGGCAATGATTTCGGCTTCGGCTTGATTCATTGCATTGTTGTCCAGCAGATACTCGCAAAACTCTTTGCGAACCTGCCAGCGCATGGCGATCGGATCCGTATCCCATACCCCGTAAATCGCGGCATGGTAATAGCGGAGTGCGTCCGGCATCATCTTCGGCCCGCCATGCGCGGCAATTCGGGCCAGCTCGAGATTCATCTCGCCGCTTCCAGGAGAATCCGAAAGCAAGGTGACCAGGTAAGCCCGGGCTTCATCGTTCCGTCCTGTAGCCGCCAGCGCCTTCGCGAGATGAAATTGAAAACTCGTATTGCCCGGCGAGTAAAGGAGAGCGTTGCGATAGTCACTGAGCGCCGCCGCGGCATCTCCAGAATGAAAATCCTGATCGCCCCGCGCGAACCACTCATCTCCGAGCACATGGTATTTCTTGTGATACATCCGCGCGGCAAAGCAGTGAATACACGGAAAGAAGAAGCAAGAGCAGAGTGGTGAGGAGAACAATTTCGCGAGAATATTTTTCGGGGCCGGTCGCGCTGGAAGCGATGCTTGTCGGAGAAGCCATTACGTTCTTGTTCCGAAGAATAGAATACCGCATCGAACGAGCGAAGGGTAAGGTGGTGAAAATTTATAGAAAATCGCGCGACTGTCAGGATTGATCGATCAAGCGGTGGTGAATGGCGTATAAGGCCAATTCGAGACGGTCGGATACACCAAGCTTGTCAAAAATGTTATGCAGGTGATTTTTTACGGTTTGCTCGCTGATGAACAATTTCTCGCCGATTTCGCGGTTGCGAAATCCCTGCGCCACGAGCTGCACGATTTCCTTCTCGCGATCGCTCAATAACGGCTTTTCGCGCCGCTGCCCCGACTCCGCCGATTTCTTGAACGCGTCGATTACTTCCGCCGTCATCCGGTTATCGAGCCAGATTTCGCCGTCGGACACTTTGCGGATGCTTTTCACGAGCAGATCGCTCGCTGATTGCTTCAGCACCACGCCGCGCGCACCCAGCCGCATCGCGCGCACCACATCGCGATCGTCTTCGGCAGCGGTAAGAACGATCACGCGCGTGGGCATCGAGTCGAAATTGATCTCCTCGAGCACACCAAGACCGTCCTTCTCGGGCATGCGCAGATCGAGCAGCAAAATGTCGGGCTTATACTTCGCCAGCATCTTGATGCATTCCACTCCGTTCGACGCTTCGCCGACAATCTGAATTTCCTCGGCAGCATCGAGCAGCTTGCGTAGACCTTCGCGGAAGATGGCATGGTCGTCCGCCACCAGGATGCGAATCACCTGTTTTGCTTTCGTCATCTCAACTCAATGGGATTTCGACGGTTAGGCGTGCTCCGTGCCCGGGATTCGACTCCACCGTAAGCGTTCCCCCGACGCCTCTTGTTCGTTCTTTGATCGAAATCGGGCCCAGACGCAGCCGATCAAGCTCTTCGCTCGTGTATCGCCCTGAAAAGCTAAACCCTCGGCCGTTGTCGTCTATGACGAGAAAGACCTTCGCCTCGTCTTGACCTAGTTTTACCACGACGTGACTCGCGTTCGCATGCTTTTTTACGTTGTGTAGTGACTCTCTGTAAATCTGGAACAACTCCCTGCAAATGCGGTCGGGCAGCGTCAAATTGCGATCTTCGATGAAAAGGTCGACTCCCATGCCCTGCTCGTTGCGAAAACGCTCGGCAAAACCCAGCATCAGTTCCCTCATATCGGCGCTTTCCACGCGCAAGGGCCGCAAATCGGTGACAAACCTCCGTAGCTCCTCGCTTTCCTGTTGGACCAGCTTCTGCAGGCTCCCAAGCTCGGCGCTGGCCTGTTCAGAGGTCTGCGTCGTCTTCTGCCGTAGCACCCCAAGCTGAATGTTGAGGCTGAGAAGGGTTTGCAAGATGCCATCGTGCAGATCGCGTGAGATTCGGCTCCGTTCAGCCTCCACCGCGCGTGCCCTGAGGTGACGCAGGAGGAAAACGTTCTCAAGCGGAGGCCCTAAATGCCGGACGATCTGCTCGAGCCATCGAAGATCGGCCTTCGAGAAACGCCTGGAGGCCCCGTTTGGTCCGGTCGGATTGATCAACAGAACCCGCCCCGCCGGCCGCCCTCCCGCTTCGATGGTAACCGCCACCAGGGACTTGGCGCCAAACTCGTCGCGCGTGGCGTTCGGGGGCATGGGCACGTCCTGAAATAGCTGCGCCGTACGCCGGTCCCAGCCAAAACCCTCCCCAGCGCCGTTCCGGAATTCCCAGCACATGCTGACTTCCAGGCTATCAGCTAGAAAAGTGTCGGACCTTGAAAGCGGCAGCATTTCAGGAGAGTTGGGTTCGCGCTCGCTTGGGCGGACTTTCCACACGAACAATCGCTCGAGGTCTTCTTCGCGTATGGCCAGACAGGCCTGTTCGCACCGGAACGCCAGCGCAATTTCTCCGAGCGCCTGGCGGATCGATTCGGCGAGGCCGCGGTCAAATTGAAGCAAGCGGGTTACTTTCTCCAGGAACTGCTGCCGCGCGAGGTGCTCGCGTTCCCGTGCGCCAAGATATCCCATTCCGAGGCCGGAGATGAGTGTACCCGTCCCAAGCATCAGCCAATGAAGAAGGCTGTGCCATTCGAGGGGTTCGGGGACCGAATTCGCAACGCGCACGATTACTCCGACCGTTGCAGCGGCTACAAGAATGAGCATCATCCGCGAATTGCCACGCGAGCTGAGGGCGAAAACTGAAAACAGCAACAGGAACCAAAAGGCTGACACGGAGGGCGTCAGAAATAGAAACACCGCTAGTGCCACTGCATCGGCTGTAAGCGGGATTCGCAGGTGCCAGTCGCTGAAAAATTGCTCCGCCAGCACCATTCCAAGCGAAACGACTAGATAAAATGAAAGAAAGATAACCGCCGAGCGCTTTTACCGGAGCTGGTGAGGTTTCAAGCAATGCCACGAGGGCCAGCGCGACCAAAATGGCCCGCGCCAGGGTGACCTGGCGTTCGATATATAGGCGTTCTGCGCTGTCGAGAGGCATCGTGGCGGGCAGGTACCTCTAAAAGTCTAGCAAGCTACTAGAGGCGCGCAAGTCGATGTCGTCATGTGGTTATTGTCTGGCACATCGGTTCACGTGGGTCCGGTTGCTTTTCCACACATTTCCACAGCAAAGCGCATCGTATCGGATTGACAGAGGGTGCATAATCATTCGACACAATTCTTCGGACGCAGGGGAACGCCGGGCTTGACTCAACGCTATACGCGCAGAGAAGCAGGGCGCATTTTGGGAGTTGAGCCGAGCCGTCTTCGTTACTGGGAACGGTTGCAGCTCGTTCGCCCGCGCGCCCGCTGGGGTGAACGGTTCTACAGCTTCGGCGATCTGGTCGCTCTCCGCACCGTCAAGCGACTCACTGATTGTAAAATTCCTGCGCGTCGCGTTCGTCTCGCAGTTTCACTCACCGAGCAACAATTCGGCTCTGAGCCCCGTCCCCTGCAGGAGCATTGCATCCAGCAACACGGGCGTGAAGTGCTCGTTGTCCCGCCGGGCACTCCAATGCCGTTCAACCCGATTCGGCGTCAGTGGGTGTTTCCCTTCGAATCGTCCGAAATGCCGGCGAAACTTCGCTCCATGGTGGGGCGAACTCCCGAGCAACTTTTCGAAATGGCGCTGGATTGCGAGGCCGATCCGGAAACAATTCCGGAAGCGATTGAGATTTACGAGCGCGTGGTGAACCTGGCGCCCGATTGGATCGAAGCTCACATCAACCTTGGCGTCGCTTACTATCAAACCGGCCAAATCTCCGACGCTTGTGCCGCATTTCGCGCCGCCGTGGAGCTCGATCCCCTGAACGGAATCGCTCGCTACAACCTCGGTTGCACGCTCGAAGAACTAGGCGAGGTTGACGAAGCCGTCGAACACCTTCGTCGCGCGGCGCGTGCAATGCCGGCGCATGCCGACGTGCATTTCAACCTGGCGCTGGCTTACGAAAAGCGAGGCGAGCGCCGGTTCGCCCGTGAACAGTGGCTACTCTATCTTCGCTATGCCCCCTCTGGCCCTTGGGCGGATCAGGCGCGCGCCCGGCTCAAGCAATATGGCACCCGCCCCAGGCACTCCCCTCCCATTCCGTTCCGCCGTCCTGCGCTAATCTCCTGAACAGCCGCTAGAGTTCAGGCACTAAAAGGTACTGCTTACTACTTGTATCTCCGTTCCATTGACCTCGTCTGTCGGGCCGGGTAGCGTCGAAATAGGTTCCGGCCGGAGGCGGAAGGCGGACGTGACGGAGAATCTCGACTCGAACGGGGGTGGCGGCGCCGAGAAGCGTCGCAGCACGCGGGTGATGCATTCCGCCTCGATCACCGTCAAAGGAACTGACACGCTTGGCCAGCCATTCCGTGAATCCACCAAAACCGTAATGGTGAATTGCAACGGCTGCCAGTATCAGGGCATCCGCTATCCTGCGCCGAGTTCTTCCATCATGCTCGAGGTACGCCATCGGAATCCCCGGCGACCGCCGCGAGTGGTTCCGGCGCGAGTTATTTGGGTGCGGCGTCCTCAGGCTTATCGCGCGCTCTATCATGTGGGGATCGAGTTCGAAGTCGCTGGGAATGTGTGGGACATCGATTTGCCGCCCGCGGATTGGTTTCCTTGTGCGGAGGATGAGGAGCTGGTGATTCCGGTTGCGAGCGAAGAAAATATCGCGCATCCGAATCAGTTTGTGCTGAGCGCATCGGTGGCTGATGTTGAGCACTCAGGGCGGGCCTCAGAGGCCTCGGCGGATGCGTCAATTCTCTCCGCGCGATCAACTGGAACACTGTTGCTGCCGGAAGAGCAGCGGCCGGTGGTCGCTGCTGGAGAGGATTCCATGGCCAGCCAGGCGGACCGTTCGGCTTCGATCATGGAAATGGTGAGGATGTTCACGGCGGAAGCGGTGGCGGGAGAAATCGTTCGAATCCGGGAGTTTATCGATGCGGAACTGCGAGGCGCGATTGACAAGGCTTTCGAGCGCCTGAGTGAACGGATCGCTTCGGCGCCCTCGATGCGACAGGCAGTCCCGGAGTCTTCAATCTCTGAAACGAAAGTGAGCGAGGTTGCCGATCAAATTAGCGAAGAGTCCGAATTGCGCGGCTCCTCCGAGCCGGGCAGGATGCAGCCGGAGCGAAATTCGCCTGACTGCCAATCAGCGGCGTGCGGCGAAACGCGCTCAAAAAACGCAGAAGACCATTTCCTAAAATATCAGAATCGCGCAGCCCAACATCCCCACAAAAACCTCCGCCTGGGCTCTACTCCACGGTTCAACCCTCGCGCGACACATGGTATTCTAGCGGCATCTGCGGTGAGCGTAGCTCAGCTGGTAGAGCATCGGTCTGTGGCACCGAGGGTCGCGGGTTCAAACCCCGTCGCTCACCCCAACTTTTTCAACTAGATAGCCTTCCTGAGTTGGTCCGCTTTTGCACAATCTTTGCACATTCAAAGCTATCCGCTGCAACTCTTGGATTTTATAGCCGCGCGCAACGGAACGAACACGTAGCAAGCGCCGAATTTTTCTGCAGATGTCAACGTGGGAAACCGTAAGCGCGCGGTTAATGAAGGCTGTAACGTACTTGCTCCTGCGCAACGATGAAATCGCAACCGTTATGCGATGCTCTCTTGCGGGTGCCCGTTGGTAAGGTCAGTGAACTGCGCCCAAACCATTTCGCTGACTAGCGAAGCGCGGGCACCTATTCCACCTTCACTACTGGATAACCGAAAAATTCCCCTTATGTCCCAGTCAACAGCCCTCGCACTAGCGTCGCTACTCATCGGCCTTTTGTGGAGCTACCGCGCGGTCACGCGGAAGGAATATTCTGACTTTGTTCTCGCGGCAGTTTTTTTGCTGCTAGCCATTCTCTTGTACGTGCGAAAGTAACGCTATTCCCGATGCCTTTTTGCAGATGGGCTAACCTGGTGGGCTAGAAGGAAGGATGAGGGGACGACTCGCCTGAGGAGTGCCGAATCGTCCCCCCTCTCTTGCACCGGGGAGATGCAGACCAAACTCGGTCACAGTAGCGGGAAGTCGCGGCTTGTGGAACTAGGGAAAGCCCTAGTCCACTCGGACCAAGCGCAACGTGACTCTGATTTGGCGACAGGTGGGAGCCTCTATCGGAAGGAGGGAAAAGGGGACGCTCCCGCCCATTCCCAGTTCGAGACCGTCCCCCTCCCCTCGCGTTGTGGGAGCTAGCTTCCTCGGTCACAATAGCGCTGTAATGATAGCCCGTGAAACTAGGGAAAGTCCTAGGGGACTAGGACCAAGCGCGACGTGATTCTGATTGAGACCCGGGCGGATAAACTCGATTTGCTCCCAGCCTCCGAGTCAAGGCCACATCGAAAATGGGTCCCTTCAAAACTTTCCCGAAATCCATCCAAGCAGCGATGGTTAGTTTCTTGGCTGGATTTGGCTTCAAGACCGAAGCGTTCTTGACGAAGCGAACCTGCTAGAGCCAGCGGCTCTAACACCAACGTGACGAACTGCTGAATACCGCGTATGCTGCGGCCAATGTCTCAATAATCCTCTCAATCGCGTGGCTCGCTAGCGGATTTTTGAAGAGCGCACTAGCCTTCATTACGCTATGCACTCCTGATAGTCTGCAACACCTTGCGTGCCTGCTCAATGTCGTCTTCCGACCACATCCGATTAGTTGAGTGAGTCTTGGAGTCAAATACGAAAGGCGGCGCTTTTATTTTCCCCTCACGCATCAGCAGCCGCAGGGTTGCGAGTTCAATTCCGAGAAGCTTAGCGACTTCCCGCGTACTAATTCTCACCTTTGGATGACCGCCTAGTGTGGAGCTATTCGCGGATGCGCTTTGAACGCGCTCTCACTCCTCGCAAATCGTTTGACCTTAGAGTGAAGGACCCACTATGGGTGGGGCAGTTCGAGTTGGTCCTTCCAAGACTCAAGGGTCCGCGCTCCGTCGCTTAAGACTTGCAGCTTTTATTGCGGGAATCAGGTCGGCACTGAGCGTCAGCTTATCCAGCAAGGTGACCGCTCCCAAACTCTCAGCGAGCGCCTGCGCATCCTCGTCAGTCCAGAAAGACATTGCAATCAACCGCAAACCCAACGTGTTTAACTGTGATTTGATTTCCTGAGGATTCACCGACGAGTTGACGACCATGCGGAGGTCCATGAGGACAATTTGAGGTTTTAGCTCGATTGCACGCTGAATCGTCTGCTGAAAGTTGACGGCCTCTCCAACCGTATGGATTTTCGGGTCGGAATCAAGCAGACGCCGAATGGAAGTGCGAACAGCCTCGTCGTCGTTGGTCAGAAGAACGGTGATAGGCCCCACGCCGCAAGAGTTACTCCGTCCCGAGCGTATTGGAACTAGGGCTTTCCCTAGGTGTTTCAGAAAGGGCTACGTGCTACAACTTGTATCGGAGCGCATTATGGGTCTTCGAGTTGAGCTTAACCATTTTGACGAAAGCTCTCGACAGCAGCAGCAAACTCGCCACGACGCCGAGCTAAGTCGGCTTCGAAATGAGAACCGAAATCTGCAAGCTCGGCTGAACATTCTTCAAGCCGAGAACAACACGCTGCGAGTTCAGATTGAGGCTGGTTTATCGGTGATTTCTTACTTAGAGCAGCGGTTCAAATGTTACTTGAAATCTTTACTAGAGCAAGGAGCCACCGCTGAGACCACGCATCGGTCGAGCGACCGAGCATAGTGTACGCTGCAATCAGCATTACTGAATTGCGTTTGGTCGCTTATGGCTTCACCTTCTTTGTATTCGTTCTCGGCCTTCGGCCGGTTGCTCCCCTGGACTCTGGAACCTCCTTGATATAGGGGTGCTCAGTGCTGCTCACGCTTGAATGCCTCATGCGCGGAAGAATACAGCAGAATTAACCTCGCACTCATATTGAATAGTGCGGAGCCGCCACGTCGTTGCCTAAGGGGTGTGGGCCTATAGCCGACTGTCAGGAGCACCCTTTACTCTTGAAGCATCTGAACGGGCGGTTGCCGTGACATGGCTTGGGTGGACGGTGCATCTTGGTAGTGCCCACGCTCGAAGGAGCCCTACGGTGGCACTTTCATTCGAGCAAATCCTCGTTGATGTGTATCGGCAATTGTTTAACGACAGTGCCGATGTGGTGAGACTTGGAAACCGGCGATTCCCAGTTCGGCGTAGTCGCGTGCACCGTCTGCGGCAGGTAGACTTCTTTTTTGAAGGACATGATGTGCGCGGAATTCAGCAGAGTCCGAATGCGAATAACCGCTGGGCAGCGCTAGTTCGGTCTGGCAAAAAAGTTGCGCAGTTTCTCAGCGACGGTCGTTACGTCGCAAGCGTAGTTAACGGCAAGGTTACCCGCTTCAGTCAAAGTGACTGAGCCGAATCGAAAAACCACGCGCCATCCTTCCAGCGTGAATCCAAATACTACTCGGCGCGATTGCTGACACCTTCTTCGTATTGGTTCTTGATGATTGGATAGCTGCCGTATATTCGTCCGACGCGACTACCATCGCAATTGCAGCATGTCAGCGTCGTGACCTGCTATTTGGCTCTGCCGCACATCGCCTTGTCACCGCCCATGGACTCGCGGGCATGCTATATTCGCGTTGCCGGACGCCATGCGAACTTACCGAACTGCACTGCTTTTGATTCTTTGCTTCGCGCTGCATTGCATCACGCAGGCCCAGACCGCTCATTTAACTGCGGCAGAAGCTAAAAATCATGTGGGTGAGACCGTTACGGTCTGCGGACGTGTTGCTAGCGCTCATTTTGCCGAGAAGGTGAAGGGTCTGCCTACGTTTATGAACCTTGATATGCCATATCCCCAACAGATATTTACAATTGTGATTTGGGGGACGGACAGACCAAAATTCGGAAACCCAGAACGTACTTACCGCGACAAGAATGTCTGCGTGAGCGGGAAGATAACCAGCCATCGCGGGATACCTGAAATCATTATTAACACGCCTGCGCAGATTCAAATCCAAAAATAAGCGCTTCTAGCAATATTTCATCGCATGTACCATGAGCGGCTGATAGCTGAAGATGCCGAAGCTAACGCCTGAACATGTAGCTGGGATAGTTGCGGAGAGGCTTGGACAAGCCTTTTCATGTTCTCAGTTCATAAACCTGTTTGAAGACCATGAACTATCATCGGGCTGGACGTTGGGCGACGCACTCGCCGCTTGGTTTTCGCTCGGGAATCTAGCTTTAGTGGTCTCGCTCTCGGAAGCCTTCAACGATGAAGCGAAATCCTCACTCATCATTCGCTTCTGCCAGATATTGCTGCCGAAACATTGGGGCATGTCCAATGAAATTTGTGCCAAGTTTCGGGTTCTTATCGAAAGGACGGAAGCCGCTGCCTTCGCTTCTTTCAATGCCTGCAAGGACGGAACTGAGCTACTCGTATTCTTTTCCCGATACGTGGGCAGAATGTTGGGTACATCGCTGCCCTTTGCCGAGCACAGCACATTTGAAGATGACCCATCGGCTGTTAGACATCAGATTACGGACTCCATTCTGGCTGCGTCTGTTTGCGGATTGTTCATCAAGTTCTGCAGCGCGACGAAGGAGTTTCTCGAACAAGCCCCAATTGACTGGTGCGGCACGACGCCGAGCGGACCGTAGGTGGTTTCTTGATGTTCTCTATGGTGCTTGACCGGCTGCAGAACCCTTTCAACGTCTTGGTAACGGAGATACCAAACGGAGATACCCATATGTCTTAGAGAGCTGAAGAGCTCCGCAATTTCAAAGGTATGCCACACGTCTTCGGTCCGATAGATGTCGAGAATCTGCTTATCACTAGTAATCGCAATCCCCTAATTTTGAGGCTCCGCCTCGAAAATGGGTCCCTAGAGTTCTCAGCCAACCCGCGTTAGTCGAAAAGTCGAAATTTGAAAATCTCGCTGGGCATCTCCCTTATACCAAAAAAAGTGACCTTCTGGCCCTAAGCCTTAACTCAATAGGAAGTTAGCCCCTCCACTTTCGCGAATCGCAAGCGAGAACAACACGTATTAGGGTACACACGTCCACCGTCCGGTAGAATTTCCATATAACGCACCAGACTCTGAAGGACCCACTCTAGGTGGGACAGTTTGCGCTTGAGCAAGTTCGCAATTGCTCCGGCGCAACGACGGAGTTGAGCCGTTATGGGATGCTCTTTTTTTGGGTGCCCGAGGCAAGGTCGGGAGCTGGCGCAAACATTTCTCTGGCTAGGGTGCGTGGGCACCCACACATCCCCTCATAATTTGTAGCGAGGCCGCAAATGCTTCTCGATATTTCACCGCTGTGCCTTTATCACAACATTCCGATGATTCTCACCCACTACTGGTTTGATTGCGCTCTAAACGGTTGCAATCAGCGTTACGACATGGGACGCGGGTATTATGTGATGAGGGAAAACGCGGTTGAAGATGTAACAAACAAAAAGCCGTGCCCAGATTGCTCACTCCGACTCTATTTGGCGAAGCGCGTCCCAACTTTCGGAGACTCGATGTGGCTTTGCGCGAATGAGCAGTGCCCTTCTAACAGGCGGAAGCGCATACACACCTTACGAATGATGTTCCTGTCACCTTTGACGAAGAGGAAAATAGAAAAGCGCCGGTAGCTACCTTCTTGGGTAGGCTCTCCCTTGAATGTTTATATCAGGCTGAATTCTCCGAAGTTTCAAAATCTCCGCTGGGCATCCCCTTAGGTCAAAAAGAGAGACTTTCTGGCCTGGGCCTTAACGCGGATTTGTTTTAGCAGACGCGGACGGCGCAACGAACGACCATTCGGAACCATCGCTTCAAGTGTTTTCAAAGACTCTGAAGACCTATTAAGCGGTGGGATTCAATTAGTTCGGTTTAGGGCCTCCAGTTACTGCACGCTCTTTACACAGTGATTCGAGCCGTTTCATCGCTTGCAGCGTGCTTTCTGGCACGTCTTTGATGTAGTGGCGTTCAGTCGTGCTCACGCTTGAATGCCTGAGCAGCCCCTTGGCTGCGAGCGAGTCAGTCGATAAGGCCGTGACCGCAGTAGCTACGCCACGACGAAGCGAATACCAACCGTGCCAAGCAACTCCAGCCCTTCGCAGAGTAGGGATTACGACACGATTCGCGAGATTGTGCAAATCAAGCGGCTTGCCCGATGGACCCCGCAATATCGGTCCAGATGATGAGTTTCCGTCTGTCGTGCGAAGTTCAGCGAGGATGCTAGTCAAAGGCTCGATGATGGGCACTGGCTTCGCCGAACTTGCCGTCTTCGGCGAGGTCCTGTAGGTATGCCAAACGGATTGTCGGACAGTCAGTTTCTTTCCGTCGAAATCCTCCCAATTCGCGCCGCGAGCCTCACCGGGACGGAGTCCGGCAAAGAACATCAGCGCGACAGCTGCACGCGCTTTCATCTCGCCAGCAGTCCTGAGCGCCTCCATGGTTGCGAGCACCTCATCGGGCGTGGCCGCGTGGGTCTCTAGGGGGACTCGCGCGCTCCTGGGAATCGTGGCGTCCCGAATCGGGTGCACACCATCGAGCACACCTTGATTCTTGCCGTAGGTGAAGACGCCGCTCAAAAACGACTTGATGTGCTTGAGAGTTGTGCGTCCGATGCCGTGCGCCCGATGCACTTCGGCGAGCAGCCGAGCGGCATCCACCGTGCGAAAATCCCGCAGCGCGATTTCTCTTAGGCGTGAGGCTAGGTACATATCCCACATACTCTTGTATCCCGCGCGCGTCGATGGCTTGAAGTTTTCCTCAACGAAGGGCAGGTAGTGGCGCTCAACATACTCCGCAACGGACTGCGTGCTTTCTGGACGGGCCGTGCCCTCATTTATCGGACGGAGCTTTTCCGCAAGCAACGGACGTACGTCGGCCTTCGTGCGGTAGCGGTCGCACACGTCGGCGAGCTTGGCCGAGCGCTGCTTCCGAACGACGCCGTCTTCCTCCACGACATTGTCGCGCCAGCGTCCGTACCAAGAGCCTCCCACCTTCCAGATGTAGCCGGTTTGTTGGCGAGCCAATCGGACCTCCCTTTCTTTGTGGAATCATTCGAAATGGCGAGTTCGGTGCAATGTGCGTGCAATCGGCCTGCGAACTGCAACGCAGCCACAGACTTGCACCGGACCTTCGGTCACCCCACAACCGTGACTCTAGTGAGCGAGACGAGAGCATCGGCTGGTTGAACGGACCTAACGCGTCAACTCTGGGTCTTCTCCGAAGGTGTTGCCTCGCGCGAGGGAAAAAGGCAGGGAGTTTAGGCTTCCGTCAGGGGATGGGACCCATTCACAACGAACTTGGGTCCCCCGACACGGAATTAAAAATTTGGAAATTTTGGTTATGTTGTTGCGAAATTGGCTCTAGGGACCTATAGGAAGCAGACTACTTTGCGGCTAGGTCGGAGCAGAGCGGCAGAGTACGCATCCTGGGTTGTCCGGTATTTACATCGACTGCGGGCTCGACCTTACCGTCAGGACCCATCTGAAGAATTACTTGCTGCGCCTCGCTTGACCTGTATAGCTCCGGATACGCATTCGTGAGGCACAGGCTACCCGTCGAGGAATCGAACGCCAGACTCGATTCCGTGACACTCAGGGAATGCCAACCCCAGGGTTTTTTTGCATCTCCCAATTCGCTTTCCCAGACCCTGCCGCTTCCCAGCAAAACAAAACGGCCCGCTGACGACTCGTGCCGAGTCGTCATTGCCGAGAGCGCCAAGCCCCCCACTGCCGCGACAACGATGAAACTTGCTATAACCTTTCCGTCCAAAGATAACTCCTCAATGGCCCACTGATTGTGGTTTCTGTCGGAGTCACACTTATAGTGTGTAGACTCATCGTGGTCAAGCATCAATCATGGCGCGGTGTCGCCGCTAGACCCTCGCACGCTGTTTGGGAATCGCCTCCGGGAGCTTCGGTTGCAGTCTGGGTTGTCACAGGAACAGCTAGCGGAGCTGGCCGACCTGCATCGCAACTACGTTGGCGGAGTTGAGCGCGGTGAACGGAATGTCAGCTTGCTAAACATTGTGAAGTTGGCACACGGACTCAAGGTTAAACCCTCCAAACTCATCGAACCTATTCGCTAACCGTTTTATCGCTATGGTTGTTTTGCGCGAAGCCCCTGCCAATCGTGAATGTCCTCGAAGAAGGTCCCTCGCGGGGAGCTAATTCGGGACCGACTCAAATCTGGCATCGCCCCGCAAAATCGAGGGAAAAGACTGAAAAATCTTCCCGACCGACCCGCTATGGCGCATGCTTACTGAGGCACGGGAGAGCCAACAATTGAGACTGATATTTGTTGTAGTGGACCCCAAGTGCATCATCCATGTAATTGAGTATCCAAATTGTTTCAATCCCAGAGTTTTTGGTAATTTTTCCGAAGTGCAGAATCACCTTTCCCGCTGTGCCTTCATACTCCATATCCCTGAGCGAGACGGTGTGAAAAGAATGCTCGTTGTCGCTTATTGGTTTTCCACAACGGGCAATAACCGCATCGGGCGTGATTGTAAATATCACATGCATCGCCCGCCGTTCCCTAGATGCTTCAATCCACGCTGGAATCTTGAGCATAATCAGAACGGCAATTATTCCGAGGAACGTTCCGGTAGCTATCTTGAGAATCATGGCTTCTGTAGCATCCAAATCTGAGCCGCGGTGCCAGCCTCAAAATCATACGCCATCCGCAATTCCCGCTCGATGATTTTCCAAACCCGACTGTCGCACATCAACGTATGACTGTTCAAAAGCGTGTAATCTTGTGACTCAACCCTGCCGTTAACCTACTGCATCATCACGGCTAGAGCGAGGTGTGCTGCATGTCTAGGTTGGAATGGTGCTTGTGGGGACTCGACTTCGCCATCGGGGGAATCGCGTTTTTGGTAGGTGGTTCCTATGCGGGATGGTTGTGCCTTCTCACCGCTGCGATGTTGCTCCTCATTGGCTTGACAAAAAAGGAGGAAAGCGAAACCAAGGGACCGCCAGGCTCCGTCTTAGTGGATTACGCTAATAGACCTTACACCACTACGCCCGGAAGAAAGAAGTGGCACAAGTGGGGACTAGCCGCGCCCATTGTCGTCCTCATCATTTTGATTGTCTATGGCGTTATTAAGTATCAATCTCGCGGCGAGAGTGGAAAGAACAACTCGGCACCATCACCTCCACCGCCACAACCGCAGCCGGTCTCACTCTATCTAGGATGCGACTGGGACCACATACCTATTCATATTCCCGCTGCATCAACGGTCCACGTTATGCGGATTCATCCAGCAATCTTGTATGGGAATCCACAAATTCCCGGCATCGGGGTATTTGAAAACGTAAGCTCATCAAGCGACAAGGGATTAGATTGGCCTTCAAAATCTGAAGGCAGGTGGATGACTAAACCAGAAGCACAGAAGGAGATGAACGACGCAAGAACCATTCCCACTCCTTATGCCTTCAAATGCACTCTGACCAACTACAGCGCAGTTGCGCTCGAAGACATTACAGCAGAGCTGATAGTAGATACGACTGACAAAAAACGCCGCGAATATCCGGTCTCTTTTGACCCCCTAATGCCGGGCCATTCGTTCCCGTTTTACATTGTGAATGTGTGTTCTTATGGCGTGACAGCTCTTATGGTTCAATGGGCAGACGTGGCGACAGTTCATCTCCCGGGCGAAGATGCAAAACGAGTTCCATTAAAATTTGAGAAGAGGAATTGGCCTAGCCAGTTGGTTCCACCTTTTGGAGCGTCCAGTTTCCTATGGAATGGAATGCAAACTTGTCAGTGGGATAGGTGACAAGTGAAGAAGAACGGATGGGTTCGGTATAGCGTTTGTCAGCCTCTGACCTATTATGCGTGGCCTTTCCCAGTTCCCACTGAATTGCGGCGCGGAATCCGTATTATCTCGGGGCCCGAACTGCCTAAAGACGGCGACGCGTTTTGGCGCTGGGCACTCAGTGGGAGAGAGATGGAGAGCTTAAACCGATGTCCTTTCTGGGTGCATCTCGGTTTTTGGGATGAAGACGTCCGGCTCAGCGTCAGGCAGAGGCGCGCGGTCGAGCTGGTAAAACATACCAGGCTTGCTATACAAATCGCGGCCCCAGTCGGGTGTGATGAGTCTACAATTTTGGTTTCATACAAAAACGGCCAGAACGATAAGGGCGTTAGCACAGTACATCAGCCATCAATGCGTTCGACACCTTGGGGCAGGATTTGCGGCTTCGACAGTGTCTCGCTGTTGGTGATTCAGCAAGTAGTTCGGAATGTTCATTTGGTATTCGCGTCCAAGCTCCTGCGCCTTATTAATCCTCTGTACTTTCTGGAGCTAGGCTTGGAATCAGTTAATGAGTATATCGGAACATTTCTGTGGGTAAGCGGCCTCGACTCCATCCTGATGGCAAGCAATCCGAACACGTTTTGTGAGCGCCTGTGTAACGTTCTAGGAGAAAAGACGTATGTCCTACCCTGTGCTGGCGACCAACCGGGATATCGTGTGGGCGACATTGCAAAGGATATTTACGATTACCGAAGTGCAATCGCCCACGGGCAACTGATACCCGAAAAGTTCCGACAAATCTCTGGCTTCAAGGATACGAACGGTGTAGAAATCGGTTACTACCCGCCGAACGCCCTTTACCTCCATGTCCTGCACGAATGTGCGCTGTTTCTTTTGACCGGAGTGTTAAGGAAAATTCTCACTCATCAACTTCTGCCGACATTCTCCAATGTCACGTCGTGGAAACAGGCGCTTAAACATCCGTTTTGAAAACGATTATTGCATCGGAAATCAGTTTGTCCACCTTCAGGTTGGTATCGCTAGCCCCGTTGATGCTGTGCGAATAGCTTGTCGTCGTACTGAGGCGAAGGTTTATCACTCCTAACGCACTCAAAATTCAGGGCGAGCCACATTTAAACTCACCCTCGCACCGAGAAAGGTGCGACTGTACTGCCAACCATCATTTGCATCGAAAATGGCCGAACTATGGGCTAACGCGCTGAGAAGGCGGCGCAACGGCACTATACCGGGTGGGCAGGAGCAACTCTTTTCGAGGCTCCGCGCGGACTCCCTGGAGGGATTTTTAGGCTCGCTTGCGGTTTATTGGGCTGGCTAGAAAGGTGAGGGCTCTTTTGCCTCGGAAGACTGTCCCCGGCGAGGCGCAATACGCGCGGCGAGCCGGGGACAATTGTTTCTGGGAATCACGGGCAATCAGCTTAGTGGGGGGAGCACGCCGTCGGGCGATGGAAGGAAGATTGCAATCATCTCCCAGACACCCCGAGACTTTTGCAATGTTACGGAGAGTTGGTTTTCAAGCCTAGACGCACCCCACCAACTCCCCAACTTCGCAAATCTCCCGGGGGCGCATGTCGGCGTCTGCAATCTTGTCGGCGGGCCGAGCGAGAACCCAGGTTCGCTCGTGTCCTTGCTTGCCCGCGAGTATTACGTTGGCCGACTTGAGTTGGCCTAGCAAATTGTCGGCGGACCGTCCTTCCATCCCAAACCGGGTCGAAAGAGAGCTATTCAGCGCCTCCCGAGTTAGCAGCCCAGTTTCCTTCAGCAGCACGACCGGTGGGGACTGCGAAGTCAGCCGCATCCTTCCTGCATCAAACCAGCACTCTATAGGTTCGGGAGCAGCAGCGTGGCGCAACTTCCCGATGTCTATTACCGCTTGATTGGACCTTCTGTCAGGCCGCCTGATTTGAATTACTGCGCTCGCGATTTCTGCATGGAGATTGCTTCCTCGGATTTGTTGATTGCTCTGTCGCATCTGGCTATCTTTCGACGGCTTTCCGTCGTGACGGACCACCAATGTCCCGGCGACGGGCAGTTGCTCCAGCTGGCTATAGAACCGCGCCGTTGCTTCTTCGCTGTTTGGATTACCAAACGAGGCGAGCACGCTATTTATTGTGTCCCAAACGAGAATGTGAGCCCTTTCGCGGTTTAGCCAATTATGAATTACTTGAAATTTGTCATTCGGTAGAAACTTGTGAAGGAGACTCATTCTAAGAGCATCGTTAGAAACAATTAGGTTCTGTGGAATCTTGCCATCGGGATACATAGCCTTTAGACGGTCACCGACCATATTCTCGGGCATTTCCGTCTGAAGTACCGCGACACGCACGGGCTCCGGCACAGCCCACCTTTCCAGGAGTATCTGCCCGGTTGCCAGCGCTTCGGCAGTCTGATAGGCCAGGATGGATTTGAACTCACCCTCAAGAGAATGCAATGCGACTACCGCATTCGGTTGCCAGAGGCCCTCCACGAGCCAGGACTGCCGATTCTGTTCTGCTTCTCTAATCAACTTAGCAACCGAATGGTCTGGTGACTCCTCAACTGTTGTCCAAATTCCATCGACATCTGTGGCCATCTTTTCATCCCTCCGTTTTATTCGTCTGACTCGCTCCAGGCAGGAACTAAAGTTCGCGTTCCTCAAGTCTAATTAGCAGACTGTCGATTCTTACTTCGACCGCCGTCAGCAATGCGCAAATCTTTTCGGTCTCTCGCACTATCCTTAGCGCTTCCGCGCGGCGATTCGGAGGGCAGTGCGTCAATCGCCGCTTCGCAACGTTTCGAAGGTCCTCTATGACAGGAACAGTTGCCTTCCGTAGCTTTTCCACAAGATTTCTGCGCTGATTTTCTCTCGCAACACGACTGCCGATAGCGACATCGTGGCGATTTTTGGCGCTTCTCATTTCGTTCATTCCTTTTCGTTCGCGATTGAAGTTGGGCAGGAGTCCGGTTGGGGCGGCAGAAATCCGAAAAGCAAATGGCGCAGGCACGGTGCAAAGATAGGATTTCCGGGTGCTCGGGCACAGAAGACGACTTACCTTAGCCTAGGTGGGTTTTTGTCTCGACCTTGGCCGCAGCTACGAATCGCTCCAATTCGAAGGGCTCCACGAGGACTCGTCTTCCAAGGCGCATCGCTTTGAGCTTGCCGCGTGCTATGTATCTACGGACGGTTAGGGGAGAAAGCGCGAGCGTATCCGCTACGGTATGTACGTCTAGAAGTTTGTCCATGAAGGCTCCTGATATTTCCGGTACATGCATTAGAACACCGGGAAGGGGTCAGAGGGGAAACTATGTTACCAACTATGTAAAATATCCTTTTATCCATCTAGAAAGCGTTTCTTGGAAGTTCCACTGTGAGCCAAACAGTTCCCAGTGATAGAGCCCTACGGTCCTGGCTCCGATTGACCCTGGGCATCTGAGGTGCAGGCTGTCAACCCGCGATAAAATGCCTCCTCCGGGCGAACCTTTAGCTAGAGTAGGCTGGTCGAGACAGCACAGAGTAGTCGAAAACTTCGTTAATGTGGTTGCGCGACCTGACGGGACCCTTGCGTTGGCGGGAGATGGGGCCCGTTCGGCTCGGCTCCCTGGCGTAAGCGCCAAATGCGTTTCGTCCTATTGTATTAGACCGCCGAACCTCGACTTTATATCACCGGCGAGGCTTTTTCTTGTGCGCGTGCTTAGCCATCTTCTTCTTTGCCAAACGGTAGCGGCTTCGGATGGTACCTAGCGGTACGCGCAACCTTTCGGCGGCCTCCGCTAGGCTATAACCCTCCAATATTAGGTGGACGAGTTCATTCTGTTTGAGAGGAAGGTCTCCCCGAACCTTATCGAGGTCAATCTCGGCATCTTGGTTGACGGATTCGGCCAGGAGGTCACGTTGCGAGGTCTCGCTCTCCTTGTCATCTGATGTGAGCGACTCGAACCGCTTGCGCCTTTGGATGAGGTCCCGAAGCGCGCGGTCAACCTCGTGATGAGCCAAGGTCCAGAACCATGTTGAGACCTTGCTATCGCCTCGAAAGGTCTTCAGCCCGACCATCGCTCGGTGCACGATGTCGTTTACAAGTACGCTAGCCTCCAACGGAGGGTGATGCCAGACTATATTCTTCGCCTGGGCTCGAAGAGACATGTATAACGCCCCCTCGCGGTCAGGGTCGTCGGCTTTGTAGGCCGCGTATGCATCGTCGATGTCCCGCGAAAGTCGAGCGGTGTGAGAGGGTGAGTCGTGCATCTAAGTCACTCAAGACTCGACGTCCAGAATGACAAGGATTCTCGCACGAATCCTTAATGTTGGTCCCGTTCACGCAATACATAGTTTCGTTTTTGCACAATTCGTTGCACACTCGCGGCCGAATGTGCCAAGATTTGGCTGAGTTGGGTGGGTGGCGCATCTCCAATCTATTGAAAACACTTATTCCGGCAACGAAGTTGCCGTCTGTGGCACCGAGGGTCGCGGGTTCAAACCCCGTCGCTCACCCCAATTTTTTGAACGGTTCAGCCAGTCTGCATTCCTTCCCAGTTGCACAATAGTTACACAATGATTTCAGTAGTCTCAACTCTTGCAGCGGATTTTTTGTGCAGTTGTCATTCAGGAGTGCTACGACACCGACACGTGTGACCTATTGCGTTTGCCACCTAAGCTAGCGAATGGCCAGCAGAACCCTTTCAATGCTGTGGTAACCGGAGATGCCGACACTTCGCACAGAATTGAATAGCTCCACAATTTCAAAGGTATAAAGAAATAAGAATGAATAGCAGGACGCCGGATACCGGTCCAGCCACTGCAAAGCAGGAAGTGTGACACTTCTCCTGAGTCTCGTCGCTTTGGAAAGAAAGGCTACCCCTATGCCCAACAAGGCGCCACTGATGATGTCTGTCGGATAATGAAATCCGAGATAAAGTCTGGGAAGACAAATTACCAAGAAGGTGTACCACAATGCAAAGTACCCCAATCTCTTAGATACAAGCCATAGGCTAACGGCGAGGCAGAAGAAAAGAGCGGCGTGGTTGCTCGGGAAAGAACTCCAGCCAATGACCCTATTGGGGTCGGTCCCATACGGGAGCCTAAAATTAAGCTCCACGTTGAGAAGAGGTCTCACCCGGAACGGAAATGTTAAGGCAAGAACTCGGGCAAGAACCATGGCGAAAAGGCTAGAAATTAGACCAAAAAGGAGCTTTCCCTTGTTCTCGGGGTGCGCGTCGCCGTAGAGAATCCACGCAGACCAAAACAGAGCCATGATGACTCCGCCTTTCAGCACCTCATAACTTTCAACTTGCCCCACTAGGGAATCAAGCACCCAAGAACGGTGAGCAAATGAGTTCAAGAAATGAATGATATGTGAGTCGAAGGGGTTCATGCGCAGGTAGGTCGCAGCATTTTGGAATCTTATGCTCCACGCTCACCGTACCAGCCCGGAGGACTCCGCTCAAGCTGGCCTCCGGTTCAGGTGTTCCCAAAGCAAAAACCATGGCTGTGATGAACCTCCGTCGCCTAAGACGGACAGGTGTGGTCAAACCGTTCCGGCATCTGGCTACTCCTTGTTTTCGGCGACGTGGTGAAGGTGTGTCAAATGGTTAGTTCGCTTCGTTGAGCTGAGGGTCTACTTTTTAGGGAGTCTGAGACTCCCATCAGACTTTCCGCGGGCACCTTATGTGGCTACTGATTGCGGCGACCCGTCTGGCGTTGGGAATTGATTGCACGCTCGCGGCCGAATGTGCCAAGATTCGCCCGAATCGGGCGGGTGACGCATCACCAAACTGTTGAAACTACTGTCCCCGGCAACGAAGTGGCCGTTCTGTGGCACCGAGGGTCGCGGGTTCAAACCCTGTCGCTCACCCCAACTCTCAATTTACCGCTCTCGCTGTGAGCTCCGCAGGATTCGTTACGGCAACGGACTGACGGGAGACAAAGTTTCCATGCGCATTCTGAATGATCAGATCAGGGCAACTCTGCTCCTTTCGATTCTCTGCTTTCTCACGGTTGGCGCCTGCCCACCAGTGCGCGCACAAGCCACCGCTCCGCAATACAAAGTGGATCCTTCGTGGCCGAAGCAGTTGCCGAACAACTGGATCATGGGGCAAGTGGGCGGCCTGACAGTGGATCGTGAAAATCACATTTGGGTTTTGCAGCGGCCAAAGTCGGATACGCCGGACGAGTTGGGCGCGGAACAAAATCCACCCCGCTCGGAGTGCTGCGTTGCCGCACCGCCTATTCTCGAATTTGACGCGCAGGGGAATCTGCTGCGCTCGCTCGGCGGTCCAGGCCAAGGCTACGACTGGCCTACCTCTGAGCACGGTATTCACATCGATAAAAAAGGCAACATCTGGATCGCCGGAAACGCGCCCGTGGATCGTCAGGTGATCAAATTCAGCCCCGACGGAAAATTCCTGATGCAAATTGGGCATCCCGCCCCCGCCACACAGCCGGCCGATAGCTCGAGCCATGATTTGTTGGGGCGCCCGTCGGGAATTGCCGTGGACGATGAAGCGCACGAGGTCTACATCTCCGACGGGTATATGAACAAGCGCGTGATTGTTTTTGACTCCGAAACCGGCGCGTTCAAACGTCTGTGGGGAGCCTACGGAAACCCGCCTAATGACGCTGATCCCGGACCCGTATAACCCGGCGGCGGCACCCGATCAGCAATTTCGGAATCCCGTTCACTGCGTGCATATCTCGAACGACGGGCTGGTCTATGTGTGCGATCGCACCAACGATCGAATTCAAGTGTTCACGAAGCAAGGCAAGTTTCTGAAGGAATTTTTTGTGCGTAAAGAAACGTTGGGCCAGGGGGATGCCTGGGACTTCGCATTTTCAACCGACGCTGCGCAAAAGTTCATGATTTTGGCTGATGGCGAGGATAACGTTTTGTGGATACTCGAACGCGACAACGGAAATGTCCTGGGCGAGACGGGCCATAGCGGCCGCAATGCCGGCCAATTCCACTGGGTGCACCAGATCGCCTCCGATTCGGACGGGAATCTGTATACGGGCGAGGTTGACAACGCGAAACGCGTCCAGAAATTTGTGCTCGTTGGCAGCGACGAAGGCAAGTCGAAAAAGAAGTAGGAATGGCTTTGCTGCTTTAGGACGGAGATGTCCGAATAGTTCGGCTTATAGATGTATTGCTGTATTTTGCTCGGACCGCCTTTAGTAAATCATGTTTATCTGATTCACTCCTTCGCGAGGTTTTTGTGGCCCGCTCGGCGTCCTCCATAACCCAAAAGCGTAAGGTCAAAGAACAAGGTTCTTCGCGCGCCCGCAAAATGCCCACAAAGGGTTCGGGAGTAGTAATTCCTGGCGCAAGCAAATGACGCGACGATTGAAATCGACGGCGTAGAAGTAAAGCTCACCAATCTTCAAAAAATATTCTGGCCCAAACTTAGATTAACCAAGCGAGACTTGCTGCAATACTACGCAGACGTGTCACCGTGGCTGCTGCCTCATGTACAGAACCGGGCCATGGTGATGAAGCGCTATCCAAACGGAATTTCAGGTGAATTTTTCTTCATGAAACGAGCGCCGGAGTCGCGGCCCCGCTCGATTCCCGTCTGCCCGATCGAGCATCACTCGGGAAACGTGATCGATTTCCCGGTCGTGCAGAATCTTGCGACGCTGCTGTGGATCGTGAATCTCGGATGCATCGACCTGAATCCCTGGTACGCGCGCTGCGACGACGTCGAGCGGCCCGACTATTTGCATTTCGATCTCGATCCGACGCCTGGCGCTTCTTTCGCTCTCGTGCGCGAGACGTCCCTGGTCGTCCGCGATGCGTTAGCCGAAATCGACATCACGAGTTATGCCAAGACCACTGGCTCTCGCGGAATTCACGTCTACGTTCCCATCGTCCGAGGCCCCACTCAAAAGGAAGTCTGGTCGTTTGCCAAGGCGCTCTCCGTCGAACTCGCGCGCCGTAATCCGAAACTGATCACGGCGGAGTATCGCGTTGCAAAGCGCCCGCGCAACCATGTGCTCGTCGATTACAACCAGAACGCATGGAACCGCACTCTGGCTTCTGTCTATTCCGTCCGGCCAAAACCGGAGGCGACCGTGTCCACTCCAATTACCTGGCAGGAAGTGGAACGAGGCGTCGAGATGAACGATTTCACCATGAAAACCGTGCCACCGCGCCTCTCTAAGATCGGCGACTTGTGGAAACCGCTGCTCGAACAAAAGGGCCGCACGAATCTCGCGAGATTCGTATGACTCTCCCGCTCTCCAAAACCTACGCGCCGATGGAGGCGCAGCCCGCCGAAGATCTGCCAAAGGGATCGGAATGGCATTACGAGCCGAAGTGGGATGGCTTTCGCTGCCTCGCGTTTCGAGATGGCGACCGGGTTGATCTTGAATCGAAATCCGGTAAGCCATTGACGCGATATTTTCCGGAACTGGCCGAAGCGCTCCGATCCTTTCGTGCCAAACAGTTTGTGCTGGACGGAGAAATCGTCATCCCAGTCGATGGCGATCTTTCTTTCGACGACCTGCTGATGCGCATTCATCCAGCGGCCAGCCGCATCGCAAAATTGAGCAAAGAAAACCCCTGCCAATTCATCGTTTTCGATTTGCTCGTGGATGCCTCTGGAAAGAAACTCGTAGATTTGCAACTGCGCGACCGGCGGCGAGCGCTTGAGGCGTTAATGAAGAAATTCGCCGCAAAGAATAAGACCGTCGAGCTCTCGCCGATGACGAAAGATAGCGCCCTTGCCAGCAAATGGTTCCACATGGGCGTCGGACTCGACGGAATCGTAGCCAAGCGTGACGATATGCCCTATCAAAGCGGCGAGCGCACCGGAATGCAGAAGATCAAGAAACAACGCATGGCGGATTGCGTAGTAGGTGGCTTCCGTTACCTCGAGAAAAAACCACTGGTCGGCTCGCTGCTCCTGGGACTCTACGACAAAACCGGAAAGCTGAACCACGTCGGTTTTACGTCTTCGATCGCAAACGAAGATCGAGCCCCGCTCACAAAAAAGCTGAAAGGAATGATCAAGCCGCCCGGATTTACAGGTAAAGCTCCCGGAGGATTAAGCCGCTGGAGCACGAAACATTCGCTCGAATGGGAGCCGCTCGATCCGCGTCTCGTCGTCGAAGTTCAATTCGACCATTTCACCGGCGGACGATTCAGGCATGGCACCAAGTTGCTGCGCTGGCGGCCAGATAAAGCGCCCGAGTCCTGCACAATGAAGCAGGTGGTGCGCGAAAACAAATCAGCGTTGGACTTGCTCTAGCGATACTCGAGAAGCGGCCGTAAGGCAAGCGTAGCCAGAAATCGGCGGGTTACTTCTTTTCGAGTTTCGCATCCAGATTAATTTCGCTGCCGGAAAGAACTCGCATGCTGCGGTTCCAATCCTGATAGCCGGATAGCCGAACGCTCAGGTCGTGCGTTCCCGCAGGCAATTCGAGACTCGAAGGCGTTGATCCGATCAGTTGACCGTCCAGATAAATTTCCGCGCCATCCGGCGTCGAACGAATGGCTACTTTGGCAGGCGCTGCCGTCGATTGATCGATCGACTTCAACTTCCCATCTTCCAGCACGATCACCATGTTTGGGTACGTCAGCCACGCTCGCCCTTGAAAACTCGTTTCGCGCTGCGGTGTTCCCATTGCCGCGACCACTTCGTCGCGCGTCATTCCCAAAGTGAGTTGCGCGGGGGGCCTTGCTGGACTAGGTGGGGGAGGCGCGGATGTGGCCAGGCCAGATGCAGCCGAACCACTACCCTGCGCAGAGACAGGTTGCACAACCGCAGTTCCTGTGTAGTGCCCCTCTGGAGCTACCCACGGATCAATCGCGCGAAACACTTCATCCTTATTCGCATTCACGAGTGACTGCACTGGAAAATCGAAGGTGACTGCCGCCCATACTCGCCCCGAACCCTTCTTATTGTTCAGCAGTTGCGCAGAAAGCAACGCCAGCGTCACGTTATCCTGTCCCACAGCAATACTGAAAACATAGAACCGCTCGCCGACTGGAATCTCAATGTCATTGTTTCCGTGGTATAGCGTCGCAGTATCGCCATGGATTGAACTCGAAGCAATCTGGTTGCGATCGAACGAACCGTATAGTCCCGGCTTTTGGACCAGGACAATTGTTCCCGCCCGTCGAATCGCACTCGCCGAGCCAACACCCATCATGCCTTTACCCACAATCGAAAGCTGATAAGTTTGCGTCAGAACCTGCTCGAGCACCTCCCGGCCGTTGATGTCCGCCGCCCCCTGCTGTGCCCAAATTGGATAAGAGGCAGACGCAGCCAGAAAAATACTGGCCGCAACTATGAGCAGCAATTTACTATTTCTCAGGTATGGCATGGTCGGAAGTATAAAACCGCTGAAGCCTGCAAACAAGCTACCCCTTTTTTCCACGCACCTGTGCTATCGAATGGCGACTTTATCTCGCCCGTGTTAAAAAGTATGGCCCGTCCATGACGAAAAACTTCCATTCGGCGCTCGATTTCAGCGAGCACCACGATGTAGGATAGCGCGGATGATTCGAGGCCGATTTGTCGTGTTGTTGCTTGTGTTTTTCGTCGCTCCCACCGTGGCACGGGCGTGCGCTTGCTCGAAAGCGCCCCCCGGAATGTGTCCCGGTCTTCAGAAGGACGACGTCGCATTCGTCGGTACCGTCACCGCCGCCGAAAATGTTCCGCCCGATCCGAACGCCCCCACCGCACCGGCGGTCGTTCGCTTCCATTTTCGAATCAACGAACGCTTTGCGGGAGAAAACACGCCCGAAATCGATATCTTTGCGGGCGGCGAAGATGGCGACTGCGCCTTCTACTTCAAGCAAGGCGAGAAATATCTCGTATTCCCCAATCGAGCGGACGACGGCCGGCTCTTCGCCACAATTTGCAGCGGCACTCGGCCCGCTTCCGAAGGACGCGCGATAATTCCGCAACTGCGCGCCATGCGCAATGGGAATCAGGTAGCCTCTGTGTTCGGCGTCTTGCGTCGATCGGATCCCCCGATGCTCGCGCCGCCCGATGACCCCGAAGATCCTCTCCCCAATATCAAATTGAAGTTGCGCTCGAAGGACGATCGCTTCGCCACCAGTACCGACGGCAACGGCATCTACACCTTTTACGATGTTCACGCGGGACAGTATCAATTCACAGCCAATCTTCCCGTGCGCATGGAGCTCACGCAAAAGACGCTCAACGGCCCGCTGCCGACGTTCAAAATCCCCAATGGCGCGTGCTACGAATACAACGTGGACGCGCTGCCTACGGGCCGGATTCACGGCAGCGTTCGCGGCCCCGATGGGAAGCCGCTGGCGAACGCGTCGGTGGAACTCTATCGTGCCGGAGCTTATGACGATTCGCGTCCCGGTCTCTGGGGTTTTCAAGGACCAAAAGGCGATTTCGAATTCGATCACGTCGGCCCTGGCGAATACATTCTCGTTTTCAATCGAGGAAATCGTAAAGATCCGAATTCACCATTCCCCCGCGCCTTCTATCCCGGCGCCGCTGATCTTTCCGCCGCCACGCCCATCGCTCTCAAAGATGGCCAGCAGCTCCTCAAGGCCGACATTCGGTTGAAGGTAGAAGACGGCTACCCGACGCGCGAGATTCGCGTGAAGCTGAAGTGGAAGAATGGGCGCCCGCCTGGCGAGGTGTACGTTACGGCGAAAGCGGCTGACGGTGAAAATCCAGCCGCGCGGAAGGTTGGCGAAGACGTCTACGAATTCACTCTGCTCGAATCAGCGAAGTACTCGATTTCGGCATGGGAAGATCTCGATCCGTCGCGCCGCAATATACGGCATGGCGCCGATAACGCCTGCGAAGATCCTTCTCGCATGGATTCCGCTGCCGTCGCTGTCGATGGTTCTGATGCCGACACGAAGGAAATGACGCTGACGCTCGCGGCTCCAGAATGTCCGGCGGCTCCGTCGCAGCCTCCCACTCAAAGTTCCAGCACCGAGTGAATTCTTAGTCAGCCTTTTTTGTTTCGGGAGGGCTCGCGGGCCCCTCCCCCTTCACATAGTGCGCGTACCAGAAAATATATCGCTCGTAGAGATCTTTGATGAACGACGGCCGCACGAAATCGTGATACTCGCCCGGATACACCACCAGCATCGTCGGCACGCCGAGCCGCTTCAAGCTCTGATACAGCTGCTCTCCATTCGTTATCGGAACGTTGGAATCCACGTCACCGCCCAACACCAACGTCGGCGTCGTAATCTCCTTCAAGCGGCTGAAAGGCGACAGCTTCTCCCACAGCGCGCGATTCTCCCACGGCAGTCCGAGTTCATATTCCCAATGACGCGAATAGAGGTCTGTACCGTAGTTCACGATGTAAAGAAATTCGCCCGCATTCGAAATGGCCGCTTTGAACCGATGCGTCTGCGTGATGATGAAATTCGTCGAAATCGCGCCGTAAGAATGCCCGCCCACCGCAAGCTTCTCAGGATCAGCAATTCCCTGCCCGACTACATAATCCAAGGCCGCCATATCGTCTTCGTAATCCTTGTGGCCCCAATCCGCAAAAATCGCTTTGCAAAATTCCTCGCCATAGCCGGAGGAGCCTCGCGGATTCGGCTGAACGACCACGTATCCATTCGCCGCGAGAATCTGCGCGCGAAAATCAAATTCGGCCTGATGACTGAGCGTCGGGCCGCCATGCAACCACAAAATCGCCGGGTACTTCACGCCAGCCGTGTAACCGGGCGGCTTGACCACGAACGCTGCAACAGCCATCCCGTCCTTGCTTTTGAAGTGAACATAATCCACGGCGCCAAGCTCAAGGCCAGCGATGGCTTCGCTATTCACTTTGCTCAGGCGTCGAAGATCGCCATTCACCGGCAACAGATACGCTTCGTCGGGTTCATTCGTATTGGAGAACGTCGCTGCCACCGTTCCATCGTGGCTGATGGAATAAGATTCCACCTTCCGGCGCCCTGCGATCGGCCGCGTTATTTCTCCGCCGCTCGGCGCCACGCGCAAAAGGTTCTGCGTGCCTTCATCTTCCGCAATAAAGTAGATCCACCGGCCGTCGGGAGAGAAACGCGGCGCGGAAACCTCGCGATCCAGGCTCTTCGTCAAGATCCGAGGCTCGCCTCCGCTCGCTGGCACCACCGCAAGGTGATAAGTCGCGTACCAAAACAACTTCGGATCGATCTGAGTGACGAATGCAATGGTTTTCCCGTCAGGAGACCACGCCGGCGTCAAATCCTCAGCCGGACTCGTCGTTAATTGCCGGAGCGATTTCGCAGGGTCGTCGCTATCGACACTCACCACCCAGATATCCGAATTGAAATTACTATCCGGCTCAGCGCTCCGATTGCTTGTGAACGCTATCGATTTCCCATCAGGCGACCATGCCGGATCGGAATCGTCGTAATCACCGAAAGTAACCTGCTTGATCTTGCCGTTCGTCAGATTGAACACATACAGGTGCGTGCGCCGGCGATCGAGATAGCCGATCTCATCTTCCTTGAAGTGTAAGCGGTCGATCACCCACGGTCGCGTTCGCGTTTTTTCCTTCTGCTCCTCGTCCGCTTTGCCCTCCTCTTTCTTTTTCGCGGCCTCCAGATCCTCGGGCGAAGCATCCTGCAGCACCAACACCACCCGGTCGCCAGCCAGCGACCACTCGAACGCATTTACATCCTGAACTGTGTTCGTCAACTGTTCCGCTTCCCCACCCCCGCGCGGCAATAGCCACACCTGCTTTTTCTCGTTACCGCGTTCGCTCAAGAACCCAAGATATTTCCCGTCGGGGCTCCAACGCGGATGGGTGGAATTCGCAGCCTCGTTTGTCAGCGCAATCGCGTCGCCACCCGACGCGCTGTTCATCCAAATTCGCTTCTTGTCCTTGTCTTCTTTCACGTCGTGAGTGGTTACCACGTAGACGACCCACTTCCCATCTGGACTAATCTGCGCGTCCTCCACATCTTTAATCGCGAAAATAATCGTCTACCGTCAGATTTCGCCCGCGCGCGTTTTTTGCTGCTGGCTTTTGCATCGGTGCCGCCTCTTGCGCGGACGAAGCAAGCGTCAGCAGCCCTAATAAGGACAAAATCCCAAACGAGAATCGAATTGTCCTAGATTGCATAATTTTGAAATTCAGAATTCGCCGTTCCCTTCCAACGTTCGGCCGCGCAGTATATCAGACCGACCGTCCTGAACTACGCCTGTGAAGTCACGGCACTGACACGCCGCTTTGTTGACATAGCAACGCTCGCAATCTACGCTGATTCCCGCCTATGGCAGCGCGCTTCGTCACTCGTTCTCGCTTCGTAATCCGCCCTCACCCGCACCTCTACGAAATCAACACCTGGGCATGGCTCGTGGAACTCTCCGCCCGCCTCGGCCGCAAGATCACCCTGGCAGAAGTGCCCGACGCAGAGTGGGACTCGCTCGCGCAGCTCGGATTCAATATCGTTTGGTTGATGGGCGTCTGGCAACGCAGTCCCGAATCGCGGCGCATCAAGCTCGAAAATCCCCAAAACCATCCTGAATTCGAAGCCGCGCTCCCCGGTTGGACGCCGAGCGACGCAATTGGCTCTCCGTACTCGATCGTGCAATACGTTCCTGATCCGCGCATCGGCACCTGGGCTTCACTCGACGCCGTTCGTGAAAAACTCCATGCGCGCGCCATGGCGTTGTTTCTCGATTTCGTCGGCAATCACACAGCTCTCGATTGTCCCTGGACTCGCGAGCACCCGGAATTCTACATTCAGGGAACCAAGGAGCAATATGATCAGAATCCATCGGCGTTCTATCAAGTCGAGACATCCGCTGGCGCGAAATATCTGGCCTTCGGGAAGGATCCCTACTTCCCGCCCTGGGACGACGTTGCCCAGTTAAATCATTTCCAACCCGCCCTGCGCGCCGCACAGCTTGATGTCCTGCGCACGATCGCTGCGCACTGCGATGGAATTCGCTGCGACATGGCGATGCTCTTACTCAACGATATCTTCGCGAAAGTATGGGGAGCTTCCATCGGCGGCCTCGCTCAGCCGGAAAAAGAATTCTGGGCGGAAGCGCATGCAGCAGTCCCCGATCTCGTTCTTCTAGCCGAAGCATACTGGGGCACGGAAGCGACGCTTGCTCGAATTGGGATTTTCGTTCGTCTACGACAAAGCCCTGTACGACGCTGTGCGCAGCGCAAATCCGCCAGCAGTCCACGGCATTATCGCTGCCCCCGTCGCCTATCAAAATCGCCTCGCGCGTTTTCTTGAGAACCATGACGAAGAACGTTGCGCCATCGTCTTTCCCAACGAACGTTTAGTTGCAGCCGGAACTTTGATGGCGACGCTTCCCGGCATGCGCTTTTATCATCAGGGCGAGCTCGATGGCCGAAAAACTCGTCTGCCGATTATGCTGCAGAAAGCCATGGAAGAGCCGGTGAATCCAGCAATACGCGCCTTCTTCGAAAAGGTTCCTGAAAATCACGAATGAGGAAGTATTTCACACGGGCCACTGGTCGCTGCTTCCGGTTTCCGCCGAAGGTGACGATACTGCCGGAAATCTCGCGGTCTACGAATGGAGATCTGCGAAAGCGTGGAAAATCATCGCTGTAAATATCGTCGGCGCAGCCTCGCAAGGCCGTGTTCGAATGGACGAAAGCATCTCGCCGTCAATTCAGTATGACTTTTACGACGAACTGCACGACGTTCATTACTCGCGAGCCGGCGAGGAGCTGCGCACCATTGGCCTGTTCGTTCGGCGCGAGGCGTTCGATGCGCACCTGTTCGACATCACACCCGTTTGATCCCAACAACCTGCAGACGAGTGCCTGTCGCTACTTATTCCACCGTGAACGGAATCGGCGCCGTACTTGTGGTCACGCCGTTCACCGTGGCGGTAAACGTCACCGTATAATTACCCGGCTGCGTAGCCCCGTTCGGTCCCTTTGGCGGACTCGCGCAAGACGCTCCGCCAATTGCCATCAACACCAGAATCGCAAACGACACCGCCCAACGCGGGCTCCGCCTCCACATCCACAACACGCCTCCCAGCGTCAGGCTGAGCAACAGCAGCGTGATGCCCCCGCCGGATCCACCCGGCATCGGTATCGCTCCCGTGGTTGTCGCTCCTTTGCAGAACGTATTCAGCACAATCGCCACATCCGTCGGCCCAGCCGGCGTCAAAGTCACCGTGGCTGGGTCTGGCGCGCATGTGATCGTCGGAGAAGACGTCGTGCAGCCGAAAGTCACCGTTCCGCTGAAGCCGGGCGTGGACGTCAGCACGATCCCGATCGCCAATGTCCCTCCCGGCGGCACCGGCGGAAAAGCTCCACCCGCAGGCGGCGTCACAGAGATCGAAATCGGCGAACTCGAAACCGTCAGCAGAGTTGAACCCGTCACTTCGTTCAACGTCGCTGAGATTGTCGTCGTCAAACCTGCAGTGCCTCCCACGGTGGCCAGGCCCGCAGCGTTGATCGTCGCCGCTTCGGTGTTGGATGACGCCCAGGTAACAGTCGCGGTGATGTCCTTCGTGCTGTTGTCCGAGAAAGTGCCCGTCGCCGTGAATTGCACCGACGAATTAATCGGCTCAGTCGGATTCGCCGGCGTCACGGCAATCGACTTCAACGTCGCCGCTGCTGCCGTAAACGTCGCAGTAACTGTCTCCGCCGAAGCCGGCATCGTAAACGTACAAGTGGCCGCCGGCAACCGTGCACGAAGTCGGCGCGCCATTCCATCCCGCGAATGTCGAACCGTTCGTCACCGCCTGCGTCAACACCACTTGAGTGCCTGCCGGCACACTCGCCATGCATGCGTTCGCGGAGCCGCTCACGCAGTTGATTCCATTGCCCGTCACAGTCCCTGTTCCTGTTCCGGCTGTTACACCGTCAACGCACCAGCGTGCAGACGGTAGTCAGCATTGATGGCTACTCGGACGCTGCTCTGTGATCGATGCGCGTCCCCGTAATCCGCTCGCAGTGATTCGTCGGATTGCCCACGGTATTGAGCGTCGGCCGTGAAACTCGCCACTCCACGCTGTCCAGCGTGCGAGTTCGACCGGCGTAATACCGCCCGGTCATCGTCGCGCTCAGTGAACATTCACGGTTCACTGCATAGCCCGTCGCCTAGTACGCATTCCGAACCTGTGCAACGCCGTCACTGTGAAGTTGATCGGTGTTCCCGTGCGTTTCCGCAGGTCGTCTGAGAACGCGGTCACCGAGAAGTGCGGCGCTGCCAGTCCAGCGCTCTCGATGACGGTAGAGTCCGAGGCATTCGCTGGTGCAGAGACCTCCGCCGGTCACGCCTGCTGTGTTCACTTGAGGCGATCGTCGCATCCGCCGCGACATTTACGGTCACTGTTATCACAGGGAAGCTTGCACCGACCGGCGAGAATGTCGGACCGTTGCAAACATTGGCCGGGTTCGCGCCACCGCAAGTCCAGCCCGTGCCCGCCATCGACATGAGAGTAAGACCACTCGGAGCTGTCTCCGGGGAATTCGTACCGTCAGCTTGTATTGGCGCGTTCGCCTCAAATCCACGGTCGTAATGGCCAGTTGCGCCAGAGACGTTATGACGGTCGAGTCCGAAACGTTCGCCGTGGCCGAACCTCCGCCCGAAACGCTCACCGTGTTCACTTGAGGCGAGGTCGCGTTCACCCCGACGTTGACCAGGACCGTGATGGGCGGATAGGCCGCGCCGGGAGCGAGCGCATCACTGCGCGTGCAAGTGTTCGCTGGATTTGGTGGCCCGCACGTCCAGCCTGTGCCGAACATCGAGACGAGCGACAGGCCCGTCAGATTTGCGTCGATCGCGCCCGAGAGTCCTGTGGAGTCGAAAAGGAACGTCTGATCCGATCCAGAGCAGCAGTTCACGATGAAGTCAACCGTATTCCCAGCAGTGAGCGTCTTTACCACTGAAAACGGTGCGCGCGTGTTGGTCGGTGCGCAGGCTTCCCCGTTACCCGGGTTACAGATAAAGGTGGAAAACACGGGCGTGCCATTCACCAGAATGCTGTCCAGCGTAGTTGTCGTATCCAAGGCAACAAAGCTTCCGGTGATCTCATAAGTTCCCGATGCAGGCGCCGTGAAACGGACATCACTATCGTCACCCGCCATATTCATCGGATGCATCCAGAGAGTGTCATTCGGTATAGTGCACCGTACCGCAGCTCGACGGTTGAGCCGCTGTTGTTGGCGACAACATACGGATACCCTGTGCCCGACCAATACGGAAGACCGCATGTAGGAGAAGCAGCATTTTGACCAGGAAAGAGCGTAAACGTGGAAGTCGATTCCACAAACTGACCGTAGCTCCAGACACCGTTCGGATTTGAGGTGCCCGAAAAACTGGCTGAAAAATCTTGAGCCAGGGCACTCAACGCAGTGTCCGTCACCGTGACTGTTCCGCTGGTCGCTGCGGCATTCGCGCCGTTCGAAACCGTCACAGTGTACTGTGCGCTATGCTGGCCTTGCGTGAAGTTCCCCGTGTGAGTTTTTGAGATGGCCAGCATCGCAGCCGGACCGACACCCGTCACCGTGATAGTCCCCGACGTTCCCGTAATCGACCCCGTCACCGTATCCGTCGCCGTGATCGTCTGCGCGCCTGCCGTATTCAACACCGCCGGAAACGTCCCCACTCCATTCAGCAGTGCGGAATTCGCCGGCAACACCGCCTGCCCATCGCTGCTCGTGAAATGCACTGTCCCCGTATATCCCGTCGCCGTCGTATTCGCCGCAGTCAGCGCCGTCACGGTGAAATTAAACGTGGTTCCCGCCGTTGCCGTCGCTGGTGCCGTAACTGAGAAATGTGTCGCCGCGCCGCCACCAGCCGCAAACGTGGCCCCCACAGCGATCGGCGTCGTGTTTATCACCTGAAAGCTGCACGTCGCCGCCGTCGGATTCGTGCACGACGCTCCCGTCCAGCCGGAGAACGTCGCGCCAGCAGCCGGCGTTGCGGTCAAAGTGACTCCTGCTCCCAGCGTATAGCCCCCGCTGCAAGTTCCCGTCTGCGTTCCCCCTGCGGTATTCGTGCAGTTGATCTCCCCAGCGTTCGCCGTGTCAGTCACATTTCCAGCGCCCGTCACCGTGACGTTCACCGTTCCCCCGCCCGACGTAAACTCCACCGTCGCCGTCGTCGCCGCCGACATATTCAGCAGGCAACTTACGCTGCTGCTCGCCAAGCACGTCGGCGTCGTCCCCGACCACCCGAAGAAACCCGACCCAGGCCCAGGCGCAGACGTCAACGTCACCAGTGTCCCGGCCGGGAAATTCTGCGTGCATGTCCCGCTCGTCGTCGTTCCCGTCAACGTGCAATTGATCCCGGCAGGCGCACTCGTGATCGTTCCGCCGCCCGTATGCGGAGTTCCGGCCACCACCGTCAGCGGGAACATCCCCGGTCCCGGCGTAAACGTCGCCGTCACAGTTTCCGCAGCCGTAATCGTGAACTGGCAGGTATTACCCGTCCCCGTACAAGCAGTGGGCGCGCCAACGAAGGCGCCAGTTCCCGGCGTCGTCGCCGTAAGCGTCACCTGCGTCCCGCTCGGATATTGCGTCGTACAATTCCCCGCCGGATTCGCTCCTCCCTCTTGCGTACAATTGATTTGTCCCAGATTGTCGGTCACGGTGCCAAACGCCGTTCCCGCCGTTTTCACCTGCAACGTAATCGGCGCCGCCGCCGTCACCGTAATCGTCCCCGAAGCTCCGGTAATCGTTGCCGTCACCGTATCAGTCGCCGCGATCGTCTGCGCCCCCGCCGTTTTCAGCGTCGCTGAAAATGTTCCGACCCCGTTCGTCAGCGTCGAATTCGCCGGCAATACCGCCGCACCGTCGCTGCTCGTGAAATGAACAGTTCCCGTATATCCCGTCACCACCGCGTTCGACGCATCCAGCGCAGTCACCGTAACGCTGAACGCAGTTCCCGCCGTTGCAGTCCCGGGTGCCGTCACCGAAAAATGTGTCGCTGTCCCCGCTCCGATAGTCGTGGTCACGCTCGCCGAATTATTCCCCATATTCGGATCCGTCGTGCTTCCGGCTACAGTCGCGGTGTTCGTCAAACTCCCCGCCACTATGGGCGTCACGTGATAGCTGATCTGCGTGCTGGCTCCGTTTGCAAGCGCACCAATCGCGCACGAGAGCGTAGTTTGCCCGGTGCCGATGTTAACCAGGCGGGTGCACGTCTCCGATGCCACAACCATGAGCGGTGATAAATTCCCAGGCACCGGGTCGGTCATCACCACTCCGGCCGCGTCCTGCGGCCCGTTGTTCGTTACCGTGATGACGTACGGAAGGTCGGCCCCCAACGCTATGTTGCTCGGCGCCGTGATCGTGATCGCAAGGTCCGCTCCCGCCCCAGCCGTTACCGTCAACGCCCCCGTGTTCAACACAGTCGTGGTGCCTAAAGTCGGTGTCACCGCGGTTGAACCGACAGCAGTTCCCGTCGCCAAGTCCCGGACTGGTAGTGCTCATCGTCGCAAAGCCCGTGGGCACCGTAGTCCAAGTCACCAGGCTCGTGATGTCCTTCTCCGTTCCGTCATTGAAATTTCCCACGGCGCTAAATTGCTGCGTTTGTCCCACGGCGATCGACGCGGTGGTCGGCGTCACTGCAATCGATTGCAATGTCGCGTTTGAGCCCGTTCCAATCGAGAACATCACCGCATCGTCCAGGGGAAATAGAGGGCTCTGGAGATTGCAACTGCTGCAGGTAGTCTGGAAACCGTTCACCGTCGTGGTCGGATTCGTATTCGCGAAGAACCCACCCGGCGCATTTGTCGCGCCCACCGCATAGATCGTGTGGTTCGCATCCACGGCGACGGCGCTGATCCTGTCGTCTTCCAACAGTCTTGCCGCATGCGGAACACCGACACCGATCTGGGCGGGCGGATTGCTTCCGCCGATGTACGTCGAAAACACCAACGTGGCGTTGAATGGTGTCTGATTGGGGGTCGGCACTCTCAATATCGAGAGAAACGCCATCCACGCTCTGCACCCCTTCCACCACCGCTCCTACATACGGCTGAATGGGATTCAGCGTTGGAAAATCGGTAGCAGAGTTCGTTCGGCCGCCCAGGATAATCCGGTAGTTTGTGGGATCACCCGCGTCATACGTCACCGCGCTGACGATCTCGTCTCCACCGCTCCCGCCGAAATACGTCCCGCACTGCAGGCTCGCCGCTCCTGTTTGCGTCGTATTGATGAGGACCAGATAGCCAACCATGCCCATACCCGCTGGCGCTGTTTTTCGTTTGAAACGCGTTCCTGAGTGGAATGTCCCCATTGGCTGAATTCGACGTTGTCGAACCGACGATCGCCACCACACCGTTGCCAAGATCAAGGGACCCGTTCCCAGCCCTCGTGTCTCCCCCGCCACCGAAATAGGTCGCATACAACAATTGGTTGGTTCCTACCAAGCTGGTGTTCAGCTTCATGGCGAACGTATCTCTAGTCCCTTGGAAGGTCGTCTGGAAACCATTGGCCAGGCTCGTTCCGCCCGGCCCCAAATTGAACGCGGTCGTGGAAAATGTGTTTCCACCTGCCAGGATATTTCCTGACGCATCTTCGAAAGCCCCGCATCCTACACCGCCAATTGTGGAACTCGCTGCCCTCGCCGACGTTCAAATACGTCAGGTAGTTGATGCTCAAATCAGCGCGATTCAGGATAGTCACAAAACAGTCATCGAATGGCGTAGGGGATGCGTCGTTATCGAAGGTGTTGACGTAAGCATTCTTCGTCGGCAGATCGTTGGCTTCCGTTTCGCCGGTTAGGATTACGTCTCCGCTGTTGCCTACCGCAACGAAGCCTCCTCCTAGATCGCTGTTCCCGCCCAGAATTGCGGCCTGATCGATGGCTGCGCCACCTGGCTTTATCCGCGCCACCAGGGAGGCAGCGCCAATAGGAGGGTTGGGGTCGCCATTGCCGCTGCCGGTGCCGGTGACAGCATGGAGAACGGTCGCGGTTCCCGTTGGGCCCGGAAAATTGCTGCAGTTCGTGGTGCCTCCCACTACGGGCTCAATGTTCGCAGCCCCCTGCGACTTGTCCAGCGCCAGCCAGGTAAATCCGCTTATACAGCCTTGCTGCGTAGACAAATTTGGCGTGCTGCCGCCAATGAAGGTCAGATAGTCGAGCGACGCAGCTCCAGTCATCGTCGGGTCAACCTTCGCGATAAATCCCACTTCTATGAGGGCGGGGGGTGTCATGCTCGTGCCCGAGCCGATTATCTTGAACGGCTCTGGGAACGTCGTCGAATCGCCTGTGATCCCACTCAGGTAGAGCTTGGGGCTGCCCGGAGTGCTGTCGTCCACCGCAAAACCACTGGATATGTCGAGAAAATTTCCGCCCAGGAAAGACGAGAAACCAATCGCCGGATCGATCACCAATTCTTGGCTGTGGTCGTACGCGCCAAGCCGGAACGCAACTTCGTTCTTTCCTTTCTTCACGAAGCTGCCTTCAATCGGGCGGCGCTCGGCAGCGATCGTCTGGTAGATAACTGGTTTATGCATCACGAAATCAGAATCCGTTCCGTGCAACACGAGATCGCCGTGTGCATTAATTTCCATCCGCGCGGCCCCGCGAATTCGGAAGGCGATCTTCGATGGATCGGCTCCCGGCGCAACCACAAAATCGTATTCCAGCTGTTTCTCGTCGCCGTGAAAAAGCAGATCCACGCCCGGATACACCTGCTCCGTGCGCGCTTGCGAATACAGCGCAACATGCGTCTGCCATTTCGAGGGATCGTTTCCGATGAGGTAGTTCACTTTGCCGGGAAGCTCGTCCGAGTCCCGTCATAGCAGGCGCGGAATTCGCTCCCACCAGCTGCATTCGAATCACGCTTCCGCGAGAAGCCTTCGTTGTGACGAGCGGACTTTGGAAAGGAGCAAACGCTTTGGACCTGGGGTCGACACCTGCGTCTTCGATTCCGCAAGAATTGTTTCCGTGGGCGTCAACAACAGCGTGTAGCCTTTGCCTCGCGCCATGAATCGAACTTGCGAGTCCGCCTGCCCCCGATTGGCTTCAAAAAAGAGCGGAAGGTGAATAGGCTTCGGAGCCACGCTTGATCTCGGCGCACCCGTTGCCGGCTTGCTTGCCGTACCCGGCGTCTGCGCCTTCGCGGCTGTCACTCCGAACGACATCAAAAACCCAAGTAATACGAGGGCGGGCCTTCGCATTTTGAGACCTCTCATGAATTGAATTCGCCGGCTGTCACTGGGAAAAACCGACAGAGCGCATGGTGGGAACCGTCGGATTACTACGTGCGTAAGCGGTGAGAACCGAGCTGTAATTAAGAAAAACTTTGCACATGATTAGTACATTGTTTCATTCCGCAACAAAGCGGAATGACCGCTATCCCACCTGTATCACACTGAGTCTATGAGACTTGGGCCGTTTACGATTGATTTGTCGTAAGATTTGCGCTTGCGCGCTGCGTTTACACTTGCAAGCCGAAACCCACCGTGCGCGTTATCGTCGTCCCCGCAGCTGCCGGGGCGAAAACGCCTGCGAATCACACTAGTTAACGACGAAGTTAACCGCTGGCGCGGACACCGTCTGCCCATTGAACGTCGCCGTGATAAATAGCTGATAATTTCCCGGCAGCGTCACGCCGTTCGGGTTTCGCGGCAGTGAGTTGCACGCCACGCCTCCGAGCGCGATCAGCACGAACAACGCAAACGACACTGCCCACCGCGGATTGCGCCGATACGTCCACGCGGTTCCCGCCAGCATCGTCGACAACAATAGAAGCCCGATGCCGCCGCCCAATCCGCCCGGCGGAACTATGTGTCCCGTGGTTACCGGTCCTTTGCAGAAGGTATTCACCACAATCGCCACCTGAAGCGGTCCATTGGGCGAAAGCGCCACGGATGACGGCTGAGGCGAACACGTGATCGTCGGCGACGATGTTGTACAGCCGAACGTCACCGTCCCCGTCGTCCCCGGAATCGCGGTCAGTATCACTCCCACCGGAAGTGTTCCTCCGGGAGCGACCGGACCGAAAACTCCGCCGGGCGGCGGATTAATCGTCAGCGTAAACGGAACATTGGAAACCGTCAGCTGCGCAGTTCCGGAAATTCCCGCGTCCGTCGCCGTAATTGTCACGGGACCGCCCACTCCAACGCCTGTCGCAATCCCCGTCCCCGCTCCCACCGTCGCAACTTCCGTGTTCGACGATTTCCATGTCGATTGCGTCGTCACATCCTTCGTCGAATTATCCGAAAACGTCCCCGTCGCCGTGAACTGCTGCATCCCGTTCACAGCGATATTCGCCGTGCTCGGCGTCACCGCAATCGACTTCAAGGTCGGCCCACTGCTCACCGTAAGCTGCGCTGTGCCCTTGATCGTTCCGTCCGTCGCAGTGATCGTTACCGTCCCACCCGCCACGCCCGTCGCAAGACCGGTTGCAGCTCCCACCGTGGCGGTCCCGGTATTCGAGGACGTCCACGCTGATTGCGTCGTCACATCCTTCGTCGAATTATCCGAAAACGTCCCCGTCGCGGTGAACTGCTGCGTCGCATTGATGCCAATCGTCGCTGTCGGCGGCGTCACCGCAATCGACACCAGCGTCGGCCAGCATCTGTGCCGGTTCCCGTCAGCATCACAGAATGTGGGCTTCCCTGCGCCGAATCCGTAATCATCAGTGTCCCGGTGAACGCGCCCCGCTCGTCGGCGTGAACGTCACGTTGATCGTGCAGCTGGTTGCGGGAGCCAATCCGTTTGCCAAGGACCTGCAATTGTCCGTCTCGGCAAATCCAGCGGGCGCCACGATACTAGGAATTGTCACTGGCACACGTTCCTGTATTCATGACCGTCATCGTCTGCGCCGCGCTCGTCGTATTCACCGGCTGATTCCCGAATGACAGCGATGTTGGAGAAATGGTGATCGTATTCGTCGCGCCGCCCAATAGTCCGACGGTTTGTAGGCCATTGTTCTGGCCGTTGTCCGTTATCGTCAGCATTCCCGATTTCAGGCGGCGTTACCCCCGCGTTCGCCGTCCACGTTACTGAAATCGTGCAGGAATTTGTGGGTTGAATCGTAGAGTCGCACGCAGTTGTCAGTCTCCTTGAAATCGGCTGGCGCGACATTTACGGTAGCTATCGACAACCCGCTCGTTCCGGTATTCGTCACTGTTACTGTTTGTGGCGGACTTGTCGTCCCGGTAGCTTGCGGGCCGAACGTCAAGCGAAAACGGAGAAATGCTGGCAAACGGCCCAGATATGCCTGTTCCCAGCCAAACTGACCGGTTGCGGACTGTCCCCCGCGCTGTCCGTGATAGTCAAAGCTCCCTTGCACCTACCCCCGCCGCTGTCGGCGCAAACTTCACGCTGATCGTGCAATTTCCGCCTGGAGCCACACTGGCCGCGCACGTATTCGTTTGCTGTAAACATCGCACGAACTCGTCGCCACCGACACTCCTGTGAGCGCAGCCGTACCCACGTTCGTCAGTGTCACAGTCTGTACCGCGCTTGTGCTCCCCACATTTGCATTCCCAAAGGCCAGACCGGTCGGCGATAGCGAAACCACCGTGCTCGATAGACTGCCCCCCTTTATGAATACGTTCGAATCCAGCACGTCATCTATCGCGTCGGCGATCGCGAGCTTGATGTGGTTGTTGGACCCGCGGGTTACCTTCGCCGCTCGCTGTCAGCACCACTGTCATACCGTCCATCTCCGTGTCGAAAGGCGCGGCTGTCGGGAACTGAAAGTCGTTGTTCACGTAGAATGACGGATTCACCGGCGGAATAGTGAGGTTCGCGGGATCGGTGGATCCGTTGTTCACGTTGTTGATCGAAACGATCGTATTCGTCTGCGGTATCAGCGCAATGTTGTTGCCGTTCACAAAAAAAGCAAACACGTCGTTGAATTCGAAAACGAATTCTTGATATTCGTCCGATGCAAACACGTACTGAAAGTCGGATGTCGGGCTGCTGGGACGAAATCGAATTCCAGCACGGCCGCGTCGTTGCGTTGACTAGCCCGATTATCGCTGTCAGGTCAGCATCCCCCGCCGTTTTGTTTTCACACGTGATCCCCGTCGACAATTGGGACCCATCACGTTGCGCACCGCCCCGGTGCTCAATATGATTCCGCTGTCGAACCCGATAATGTCGCCCCCTGTTGAAATGTTCCCGCTGCTACAGCAGCTCCGGTATAAGTCACGTTGCTGATCTGTACTCCTCCCCACAAGCGAATTCGCCAAGTCGCTGCGCAGTTAAAGTGGATCTGCAGTTCTTGAGTAAAGTTCCGCCCTCCGTAGCCCCAAACGAATTCGCATCCAACGCGATCGGGCTTGCCAGATCATTGATCCTATGATCGATCCTTCGTCGCGTCGCCGCACGACGGAGTATGGACAGTCGGCTCGAACGTACGTCGATCAGCTGGCACCGGGCGCCAATCGTGTGCAGTCGCGGTGACTGTAAACACTCCCCATGAAGTCGGTTGTCCACAGTGACGCCCGAAATGGTAACTGTTCGGTGTCGAGGTGTTTGCGGGATTGTCAGCGACGGACCGCCGGTGGTCCGCGTCTGCTTATCGGAAATCGACGGGAACTGATTGTCGGATAATCAGACGAGTCGCCGCTCGCTGGTGTGGCTGCGGCCTCACGCCTTTCAGCGATGGTTGCGGTCGCTGGCTTTATGCGATTTGGCCGGCGGGGTGGCCCGTTTGCGTTGCGTCCTTCGCTCCGCGATGATTCTTGCGGAGAGGCCCGATAAATGCAAGAATGCCTGCAAGAAAATGAAAATAGAAACGCGCACGGTGCGCATGGTCGGAACCCCTGTTTAACTGGCGTTAACAGCTGCGGGAGCGGCCTGCATTCTCTTGCGCCCCGCCTCTGCGCGTCAAGCAAAACTTTAAATTGAAAAGCCCCGAGCAGTCCCATATCATGCCGCCCGTTCCACTGCGGCTCGATGCCAAAATCTCCGCCCGAAAACACTCCCGCGCCCCCCGCTGAATCCACCGCTCGCCTCCGCCAGATCGGTTTTCTTCCGCTCCTCGCCCTCTTTTACGGCTACACCGCCGGCGGCCCCTTCGGCTACGAAGAAATTTTTCACAGCTCCGGCCCCGGCATGGCACTCGTCTTCCTCACGTTCGTTCCGCTCTTCTGGAGCATTCCGATTTCGCTCGCCGCCGCCGAACTCAACAGCCTTCTTCCCGTTCAAGGCGGTTTCTATCGCTGGAGTCGCGCCGCGTTCGGCGATTTCTGGGGATTTCAATGCGGCTGGTGGAATTGGACCGGCACGTTTCTGCTGAACAGCCTCTACGGCGTGCTGCTGATGGATTACCTCAGTTCGTACTTTCCGTGGATCACAGGTAACGTGAAGTGGCTCGGCGCCTGTCTCGCGCTCTGCGTTCTCTCATACCTCAACGCGCGCGGCATCCAAATCGCCGGCTGGCTTTCGGTAGCGCTACTCGTCGCCGTGCTGATTCCTGTTGCGTGGCTGTGCATCGTCGCGCTCTTCAAACTGCACTACAATCCCGTGCTTCCCTTCACGCCGCCCGGCCAGCCCTTCGGCAGCGTCTTCGGAAAAGGCCTCGCGCTCGCGATGTGGAATTACGCCGGCTACGAACAGCTCTCCAGCATGACCGGCGAGATGAAAGATTCGCAGCGCACCTTCGTGCGCCTGCTCGCCTGGATGACTCCGCTCAACGTCCTCACCTACATTCTTCCCACCACGCTCGCTCTCGCCGCGCTCGGCAATTGGCAGGAATGGAAGACGGACTACATCGTCACCGCGTCGCGCCTCATCGGCGGCCCTTGGCTCGGCGCCGCAATGCTCATCGCCGCGATGATCGGCACCGCGTCGCTCTCGAACAGCACCATCCTCTACACCACGCGTATCCCCGCCACGATGGCCGAAGACGGCTACCTCCCCGCCTGGCTCGGGAAAATTCATCCGCGCTATCGCACGCCCGCACGCGCCATCGCCGTCTCCGCGCTGGTCTACTGCATCCTCGCAAAATATCAGGTGGAGGATCTGGTGAACATCTACATCTGGACGCGCATCGCGACCACGATTCTCACGCTGTTCGCGGCGTGGCGGATGCGCGCGAAATTGCCAGACGCGCCGCGCAGCTTCCGCATTCCCGGCGGCTCGCTCGGTCTTGCTTACGTTCTGATTTTTCCGGTGATTTTGTGCGCGCTGAAAATCGCGCAGAGTGAAGACTACGTCTGGAAGTACGCGCCGTGGCTGCTCGCGTCCGGGCCCGCCGCGTATTTGATTCTGCGCGGCGTTTTCAAGATGAAGCCCGTTGCCGAGTCGAGTTATTCCGCCACGGCGCCGTGATTCGCGCGCCTTATGTAGCGCCACCCTTCAGGGTGGCAGGGTTTCCTCGCGCCGCTAAAATCGAACCCCTGCTGGTCTGAAGACCAGCGCTACAAAAACCAAATTCAAAAACGAAAGAAAGGCGCCGCGTTATTTTGTGGCGCCTTCTTTTTCCGCGATGGTCTTTGCTTGCAGGAACAGGAGCAGGTAATCCTGGCCGCCGGATTTTGAATCTGTGCCGGACATGTTGAAGCCGCCGAAGGGATGCGCGCCGACCATCGCGCCGGTGCATTTGCGGTTCATGTACAGGTTGCCGACGTGAAATTCTTCGGCGGCGCGTTCGATTTTCGCGGGATTTTGCGAGTAAACCGCGCCGGTCAGGCCGAATTCCGTGTCGTTGGCCATCGCTAGCGCATCATCGAAATCTTTTGCCTTCGAAACGGCCAGAACCGGGCCGAAAATTTCTTCCTGGAAAATTCGCGCTTTGCGATCGACGTCGGCGATCACCGTCGGCTCGATGAAATAGCCGTCGCCTTCCGCGCGCTTCCCTCCCGCGACGCAGGCGGCCTTCTTTTTTTCCGGCGTCGATGTAGCCGAGAATTGATTTCATCGAGGCTTCGTTGATCACCGGGCCCATGTAATTCTGCGGATCCTCGATCGGGCCTACTTTAATTTTGCGCACGCGCTCGACCAGCTTCTCGAGAAACTTATCGTAGATTTTTTCCGAGACGATCGCGCGCGAGCACGCCGAGCATTTCTGCCCCTGGTATCCGAACGCCGAGACTGCGACGCCTTCGACCGCCGCGTCGAGATCGGCTTCCTCGTCGACGACAATCGCGTCCTTGCCGCCCATCTCGAGCACGGTGCGCTTGATCCACATCTGCCCCGGCTGCTTGCGCGCCGCTTGTTCGCTGATGCGCAGGCCCGCTTCCTTCGAGCCGGTGAACGCGATGAAACGCGTCTTCGGATTCGTGACGAGCGCTTCGCCGGCCGTTCCGCCCGGGCCGGTGAAGAAGCTGACCACGTCGCGCGGCACGCCCGCTTCGTACAAAATCTCGATGAAGATCGCCGCGATGGTCGGCGAATCGCTCGACGGTTTCACCACCGCGGTGTTTCCGGTGACGATGGCCGCGAGCGTCATGCCGCCCATGATGGCCGCCGCGAAATTCCATGGCGGAATAATCACGCCCACGCCGAGCGGGATGTACTTCATGTAATTTTTTTCGCCGCGCTGTGGCGTCAGTTTCTGCGGCGCCGCCAGACGCAACTCTTCGCGGCCGTAGTATTCGCAGAAGTCGATCAGCTCGGCGATGTCCGCGTCGGCTTCCGGCCACGTCTTGCCGATTTCGTAGCAAAGCCACGCGTCAAGCTCGAAGCGCCGCTTGCGCAAAATATCCGCCGCGCGATACGCGCATGCAACGCGTTCCTCGGCCGGCACTTTTTTCCAGTGCTCGAATGCTTTCGCAGCGCCTTCGACGGCCTGATTCGCCATCTCCACAGTGGCCTTCTGGAAAACGCCGATCACTTCCTTCGGATTCGAAGGATTCGTGGACTTGATTTTGTCGGTGGTGACGAGATTTTGCCCGGCGATCACCAGCGGATACTCGCGCCCGAACATGGATTTCACGTGGCGCAGCGCGTCTTCCATCGCTTTGCGATTCTCAGGCTTCGAGAAATCGGTGAACGGCTCGTTCACAAATTCGCCGCGCGAGTGGATGAGTTCCGCAGCCGACTTGGTCGCTGTATTGGTAGTGGCAGAAGCTGTCATGGTTGGTTCACCTCGATGTGTGAACCCGAATTGTAACGTGTGAGGCGAGTGGCAGCAAGACGCCGAAACACGGAAGCGATTTTGTAACGATTAGCCGCCCACGATACAGCCGGCGAGACGCCAGCGATGCGAACTGCAAAAAGAACGAGCGCACGCGAATGCCAACTGTCGTGATCGAGCTGTGGCGTCTGCCGGCACAGCAAGAATGCCTGTGCTACTGGAAAACAAACGACCCGGCCGGAGGCTAGCGGTGCAAAGGCGGCCTGAAGGAAAGGCGAAGATATGGCGCGGGGCGTTACGTTTACGACAGCGGGTGTGCGGATTTGAGTTGTGGGCTCCGGAGGAGCGATTACGATGTACGTAGTTAGCGGTGTACTTTGGCTTGCCCGGGGTGTGTCCTGGAAGGGGCGAGCTGGCGCCGCGGTGGTCGAATTCGGTTGTCGCTCTACGTGGTCGGTTTCAACTCAAGGTGCGAGGAGCGCTCAAATGCAGAGTTTTGTGGCCCAGCGGGTGGAGAATCGGTTGGCGATGAAGACGACGGCGCTTTTGATTGGGCGGCATGGGAGGCTGGGAGTGGAGCGCGCGATCACGGAAAACGTGAGTTCGCGCGGGGTGCGCGTGATTTCGACGAGCGAATGGTATACGGACGACACGATTCTGGTGTCGCTGCCGGCGGGGCACTTTACTTCGGCGGCGCGGGTGACGTATTGCGACCCTATGGGACAGGGGCAGTTTGTGACGGGGCTCGAGTTTGTGGGTAAAGAGCCGTTGCAGGTGACGGCGATGACGCCTGAGTCGTAGCGGTTCGGGGCTCGGAGGTTGCAATGCCCGGTTTAGCGCGTCCAGTTAAGTATGTAAAAGTTCGGTGAAGATGCTGTATGGACGCGATTTCAGGCTCGGAATGTGATATACTGCCTATCACGTTGATGGTGCTGTGGTTGCGCTGTGGTAGATGAAGTAGGGATTTGAGAACATCTCCAGCTGTTCTCTCCGACGTCATCATCCGTAACTTAAGCAAGCAAGGGACTTAGTGTCAGATACGAGGGCCATCCAGTTAGGGTGCGGAGGAGCGGCTCGTTCGGTAACAGATTCGGGCGCCAGATCGTAAATAAGAGAAACGATTTGATACCCTCTGAGCATCTAAGACGTGTACTAGGGGCGTTTGGGCAAATTATACCGGGGGATTCTTGGCCCAGTGCCAAGCCTTCCGGGAAAGTGCTTCAAATGCAGATCGTTAGGCTAAGTGCCCGTTGGGTGCCTTCGCCGGTGCCGACGCAAAGGGCGAGCATAGCGCTAATTGAGAGGAGGAAGGAGCATGGCCGAAAAACTGAAAGGTGAGGGGCGGTTGGTACCGACCCGGCCTACGGGAGTGGAGTACCGCGTGGTGTACGGAATCGAATTGGTTCCGGAAGTTCGGCAACACGGTGTGCCGCCCGCGGTAGCAAAGTCGCGCTGGGCACGGTGCCAGGTGAAATCGCAGCACGCACGGCAGATTCCTGATGGGACGTATTTCCTCCATGCGGATGAAGGCCGCGTGCACCAATTGAAGTCCAAGGATGGGAAGTGGGAGTATCTCGCGGCAGCGTGAGTTAGCTCGCTTATCTCATCGGGTCACAAAAGTAAGCCCCATTCTCCGGGAACGGAGAGTGGGGCTTTTTGTTTTTAGGGGCGAGTCGTCGCTGATCAGTTCGGGTCCGGCTTCGCTGTTACGAGTGCTTCGGCGAATGGGCGTTGAGAGTTTGCAGCAAGAGCTGCGCTGACGGAGGCGGCGGGACGGCGCCTTTCAGCACGATGTCCTTAGAGGAAATGCTCTTTCCGTAGAGCGCCTGGTTGCCGCCGTTGTCCGGGCGGAGCGTGGAGCCAGCAAGAGAAATACCTGCGAACAATCCGCGCGCACGCGAGTAGGTGAGGATTTCGGCGCGGAAGGTAACGTCGGTCTCAGCTGAGGCGTTTCGGCCTACTGGGCCGGCGGCGGCAGAAGCGTCGCCACCGATTTTTACTTTGCTACTGAGGATGCTGCTGGCGGAACGCTCGCTCATGAGGAGGAGCACGAAGTCCGTGGCCTGGCCGCCAGCCTGAATACCGAAGCTGCCGCCTTCGAGAGCCATCATGGTGGGAGCGCCCCAGGGGCCGCGCATGTTTTCGCCGGTGCGGCAAGTCATGACGCCGCGACCGTAGCTGGCACCGATAACGAAGGCAGCCTTGAGAACGGATGGAAGAACGACGACGCAGTCGGCTTTGTCGATGACGCTCTGCGGAATGTTGTCGGGGATATCCATAATTTCTTTGACGACTCTGCCGGAGTTTTCGAGGCGGTCTTGCTCTTTCGATTGCCCGTAGGCGGAGACGGCGAGCGCAGCCGTGAGCATAAGGGCTAGAAGGAATCTAGTACGTTTCATCTGTTCTCCTCAGTTCTGCGAGCGGCGCAAGTGTAACAAAGGCGGGTGCAAATTGCAGTGACTGCTTCCGGATTGGAGGATGAAGGCGGTCGCTGCGTTGCGGTTGCGCATACAGCTTATCCCTAATGGGAATGCTGCCTGGTTGGATGAGAGACTCGTTCAGATAGTTTCCCTACCAGGATGGTTGATGCCAAAAACGAAGAAGCAAGAAGCGGTGGCGATGCCGGAGATTTCGCCGGCGATTACGAAGAAGATCGAAGAGAGGCAGGTGCAGGAGCGCGTCGCGATTGGCGCGCATGTGGTGCACGAGACGATTCGTCGAGAGGGCGAAGACGAACTGAGGCGGACGGCTTCGGCGCTGGCGTGGTCCGGGTTGGCGGCGGGGCTTTCGATGGGATTTTCGCTTGTGGCCGAGGCGCTGATCGCGGGTTATCTGCCGAAGGGCGATTGGACGCGCTTGCTGACGAAGCTTGGGTACAGTGTGGGATTTCTGATCGTGGTGCTGGGGCGGCAGCAGCTGTTTACGGAGACGACGTTGACGGCGGTGCTTCCGGTGCTGACCGGGCGGAGTTGGCAAATGGGCATGCGGATGGTGCGGCTGTGGGGAGTGGTGCTGCTGGCGAATCTGGTGGGGACGTACTTGTTTGCGTTGTGCGTGGCGCGAGTGCAGATTTTTTCGCCGCAGCTGCAGCAGACGCTGACGGCGGTGAGTGAAGATGGCCTTGGCGCAGGATTCTGGGTGGTGGTGATGCGTGCGATTTTTGCGGGGTGGCTGATTGCGTTGATGGTTTGGCTGCTGCCGGGGGCGGAGTCGGCGCGGGTGAGCATCATTATCATTCTGACTTACTTGATTGGGCTGGGAGGCTTCAACCATGTGATTGCCGGTTCGACGAAGATGTTTTTCCTCGTGGCGACGGGAGCGGAGAGTTGGGGATTTTATTTGGGGCGGTTTCTGGTGCCGACGTTGCTGGGGAATATTATGGGCGGGGTTTCGTTGGTGGCGTTTTTGGGACACGCGCAGGTGGTGGCGGGGAAGGAAGCGTAGCGGTTTTTCTCACGATTACCGCCACCGATAGCGAGGCTTTCGATATATCGCAAAATCGCTGGCGATCATCCTCTTACGAAGACAGACCGTTACATCTCACCAATCGAAATGATGGAATATTCAGAAGCCAATGCGTTCACCAACTTTTCATCAGCTGTAACAAAATCGACCTCGAGAGCTTCTGCAAGCGCAACGTAAAGACAATCGTACACCGTGCGACCATGTGCGTTGGCAATCGCGAATGCTGAACGGAGTATAAAAAGCGACGCAATTGTAGGAAATTTCCGCGCGGTTATTCTATTGAGCGCGTTCGTTGCGTGGTCCAGCGTACAACGGCCTCTACGCGCGGCGTTCCATAGCAAGTTGCCGACTTCGAGCCAAAACAGATCGGGGACGAAAATTTGAATCTTGCGATCGACATAGTCCTCGATTAATCGAACAGCTTGATCGATGTGCGGTTCGTCGGAAGGCGGCAGGAGCCACTTGGCTGCGACGCCCGCATCTACTACCAGACGCTTCAACGCGCTCGATCTTCGCGCAGCATCTCTTCGGTGGAGGGAAAGGATCGACGCGAAGGTTTGCGGCTCTGAATCCTCTTCACGTAATTCAGAAACTCCTTGCGCGACTTGAGTTCGCCTTTCGTGGGGACATTGCCTTCGAGCAGGGATAGCACTTCAGCGGCGATCGAGCGGTGGTTTCCTTTGGCCTGACTGCGGAGGGCGTCGTAGAGTTCGTCTGGGACGTTTTCGACGTATAGGGTGGGCATAGGGATCTCCTAGGGTTAGTCTAGCACTTCCCTAGACCGATTCCAACCTCATAACGCGAAGTGGCTTACTTCATGGTGTCTCTTACTTCTTAAGGTCGCGGAGAATTTCGCGGGCGGCATTGGCGCCGGAGGCTCCTGTGACGCCGTTGCCTGGGTGGGTGCCGTTGCTGCAGAGGTAGAGACCCTTGACCGGGGTGGCGTAGCGGGCCCAGCCGAGGATGGGGCGCATGGTGAAAATCTGGTCGAGGGAGAGTTCGCCGTGGAAGGGGTGGCCGCCGGTTATGCCGTATGTCTCTTCCATGTCTTTGGGCGTGATGATGTGGCCGCCGAGAATTTTTGATTGGAGATCGGGGGCGTATTCGGCGACCGTCTTCACGATTGTGTCGGCGAGCGCGTCGCTGTGCTGGGCCCAATCGCCTGCTTTCAGGTGAAAGGGAGCGAACTGCATGTAGATGGACATCACGTGCTTCCCTGCCGGCGCGAGCGCGGGGTCGAGAATTGTGGGGATCGAAATATCGAGATATGGAGCGGGCGAAAATTCGCCGTATTTGGAGGCGTCGAAGGCGCGCTCGAGGTAATCGATGCCGGGGCCGATGTGGATGCGGCCGCTGAGCGCAGAACGATCAGCGGATTGCTTAAGCGCGGTAAAGGTGGGCAGACCGTCGAGCGCGAGATTCAATTTGGCAGCAGTTCCCTGCGCGCGGAAATGCTGCATCTTCACGACGAAGCTTGGCGGCAGGTGAATCGGATCGAGAAGGCCGAGCAGAGTACGTCGCGGGTCGGCGCCGGAAACGACGCATTTCGCGGCGATCTCTTCGCCACTTGCGAGCGCAATACCGATGACGGCGCCATTTTTTACCAGGATTTTCTGTACGTCGGCGTTGGTGCGAATTTCGGCGCCTGCCTGTTTCGCCGAAGCGGCCATCGCTGCAGTGAGAGCTCCCATTCCTCCGCGAGGCATCGCGGAATTGCCGACCGGATACGGATCGGCGGCGGCGCGAAGTAGCAAGAGCGTCGTTGAGCCGGCCGACCAAGGGCCGAGCGCGGCTCCGAAAATTCCGCGAGCGGCGACGGCGGCGCGAAGCAGGTCCGTTTCAAAAAATTCAGCGACGAAATCGGCGGCGGCCATTGGCCCCCAGCGGATGAGCCGCATCATTTCTTTCTTGCCCAGGCCGCGGACTTTCTTTCCTAGCTTCAGAAGCTTCCAGAGATCTTCGTTGGACGGATCTTCGATTACCGGTGGAGTGAGCGAAAGCAGCTGTTTGAGGATTTCACCGAGGCGCGTCAACGAATTGTGAAGCTCGATGTAGCTGGCGGCGTCCTTCTGCGAAAATTTATCGATTTCTTTCGCGGATGCTGTCGGGTCGGTGAAAAGGGTGAGGGCGCGGCCATCGGGCGAAGGCGCGAAGAGTCGCACTGGAGATTCCAGGCGCTCGAGGCCGAATTTCGCGAGCTGCATGTCTTCCACGATCGAGGAGAGCGGCGGGCCGCCGGCATGGGCGAGCGTCGAACAGCGGAAGCCGGGATGAAATTCTTCGGTGATGGCCGCGCCGCCAACAATCGAGCGGCGTTCGAGAATGAGGGGCCTGAAACCTTTCTTCGCGAGATAGAACGCGGTGACGAGGGCATTGTGCCCGGCGCCGAGAATCACGATGTCGCGCTGGACGGCCACTATTTGTGCCCTGCGTCTTTCAAGATTTCGAGTGCGGCGAGGCGCCCGGGAGCACCCATGATTCCGCCGCCGGGATGCGTAGCGGAGCCGCACATGTAGAGTTTGCGAATCGGCGTGCGATAGCGAGCCCAGCCGGCGACGGGTCGCAGAAAGAAAAGCTGCTCGAGAGAAAGTTCACCCTGGAAGATGTTGCCTTCGGTGAGACCGGTCTGGCGCTCGATATCGAGCGGGGTGATGAACTGCTTGCCGATGATGATGTTTTTTATGTTTGGCGCGTATTCGGCGATGGTGTCGATCACGGTGTTGCCGAACGCCTCGCGCTGCTCGTCCCATGTGCCATGGCTCAGTTTGTACGGCGCGTATTGAACGAAGCAGGAAAGGATGTGTTTGCCGGGAGGCGCGACGGAGGGATCGGTGAGGGTGGGGATCACCATGTCAATGTAAGGGCGGCGCGAATATTCGCCGTACTTGGCCTGGTCGTAGGCGCGCTCCATGTAGTCCATTGAGGGCGAGATGGAAATTGCGCCGCGCAGGTGACGTCCGGGACCCGGCATGCAGGTGAAATCGGGAAGCGCGTCGAGAGCGAGATTCACTTTTCCGGATGAGCCACGATATTTGTAGCGGCGAACTTCTTCGACGAAATCGCCGGGAAGGTCGTGGGAATCGATAAATTTCAGGAAAGTGAGATTCGGATCGAGGCTCGAGGAAACGATATTTGCGTGAATTTCTTCGCCGCTTTCGAGAACCACGCCGTGCGCAGTTCCGTTTTTAAGCAGAATTTTCGAGACGGGCGCTTCCGTGCGGATTTCAACGCCGGCTTCGCGGGCGGCGCTGCCGATGGCATTGGAAATACCGCCGGTGCCGCCTCGGCTGAAGCCCCAGGAGCGGAACGCGCCGTCAATTTCGCCCATGTAGTGATGCAGAAGAACGTAGGCGGTGCCGGGCGAGCGGATGCCGAGAAATGTGCCGATAATTCCGGAGGCGGACATCGTCGCTTTGAGGACATCGGTTTCAAACCACTGATCGAGAAAATCGGCGGCGCTCATGGTCATGAGCTGCACGAGATTGTATTTGTCCTCGGCAGGGAGATCTTGGAAGCGCTTTCCGAGGAAGGCGAGCTTTTTCAGATCGCGCGGATCGAGCGAGGTGGGGTCTGGCGGAATCATGCCGAGAATCGGCTTCACGAAGCGGCACATCGCGACCATCGACTTGCCGAATTCTTCGTAAGCTTCGGCGTCGAGCTTGGAGTGGCGCTCGATTTCGCGGCGGGATTTGGAGTGGTCGTTAGTGCGCCAGAGGTGATTGCCGTCGGGCATGGGCGTCAGAGTGCCGTCGAGCGGAAGAATTTCGAGGCCGTGGCGGGGGAGATCGAGGTCGCGAATAATTTCCGGGCGAAGAAGCGAGACGACGTACGAAAAAACGGAAAATTTGAAGCCGGGGATGATTTCTTCCGTGACGGCAGCGCCGCCGAGAACGTAGCGGCGTTCGAGGACTAGAACTTTCTTGCCCGCCTTCGCGAGGTAAGCCGCATTCACGAGGCCGTTGTGGCCGCCACCGATGACAATTACGTCGTAACGCTTGGCCATGAGGATTTCTGCGAGTCCCCCGCGGGAAAAACAAATGCGGAAAGAGTCGAAGCATTTTACAGGTGCGGGTGAAGCGTCACAAGGAAGAAGCGCAGCTGCATGGCTGACCTGAAGTCAGCAAATAGCTAAAACCAAGCCAGAATCCAATCGAAAAGAAACTGAGAGGAGGAGTTCGCCTTGCGGGTGAAGCGTGGCGCACACTATAATCGCGAGCCGATATTTTCGGTGCATTTTGCTGCTCAGGAGAGGCCTTGCCGATCGGAACAGCGGTACACGAGAGAGTGATCAAGCTTTGCGAAAGCCTGAACTTTCGCGAATGGTCGGGATATTACGCGGCCAGCGTGTACGAGATGCATCACGAGCACGAGTACAACGCGATTCGCAACGCCGCCGCGCTGATTGATGTGACTCCGCTCTTCAAGTACCGAATTACGGGCAAGGATGCGACGAAATTCGTGAACCGCGTGATCACGCGCGACATCAACAAAGTGGCCGTGGGACAGGTGATTTACTGCTGCTGGTGCGACGAGCAAGGCAAAGTGATCGACGACGGCACGATTTCGCGGCTGGAAGAAAATCTGTACCGCTGGACGGCGGCCGATCCGAGCATGCGCTGGTTTCATCAGAACGCGCTGGGGCTCGACGTGCAGATCGAGGATATTTCGGATCAAGTGGCGGCGCTGGCGCTGCAAGGGCCGACGTCCGGGCGTCTTCTGAAGCAGATCGCCGACGCTGACATCACGAACCTGAAATATTTTCGCGTGACGCACGGAAAAATCGCGGGCGTGGAAGTGGATATTTCGCGAACCGGCTACACGGGCGATCTGGGTTATGAAATCTGGATTCCGTGGAACGATGCGCCGAAGGTGTGGGACGCGCTGGTGGATGCAGGACGGCGAATTCGACTTGCATGCGGCGGGAATGCTGGCGCTCGACGTGGCGCGCGTGGAAGCCGGGTTGATATTGATCGAAGTGGATTATTTCAGCAGCAAGAAGGCGCTGATCGAGTCGCAAAAATATTCGCCTTACGAAATCGGGCTGGGGCGGCTGGTGGATTTGAAGAAGGAATATTTCATCGGCCGGGCGGCATTGGAAGAGGAGAACCGTCTAAAGCCGAAGCGGCTTCTCACCGGACTCGATATCAATTGGGACGACGTGGAACGGCTTTACGACGCGATCGGGCTTGCGCCGCAAGTGCCGGGAACGACTTCGCGTGTTCCGGTACCGGTGTATCGCGGGGGATTGCAAGTGGGGAAAGCGACCTCGACAACATGGTCACCCACGCTGAAGAAAATGATCGCGCTCGCGAGCATCAAGCGCGAGCACGCGGCGGCGGGAACCGAGCTGCAGATGGAACTGACGGTGGAGGCGGTGCGTCACAAAGTGCGTGCAACGACGCGCGAACTGCCGTTTTTCAACCCGGCGCGAAAAATGGCGACGCCGGTCACGTAGGTTTTTTGTTTTGCATGCCTGTACGCGGTCCCGGGCGTGGGCCGCGAGGAATCAAGCAAATCATACTCAAGATGACTGAGAGGAATGGGATGCACGATTGTGCGTACAGAAGAATGGCAGCAGTGATTGTGTTGGCGCTGGCAGCTTTAATTGCTCCGGCCGCCGTAGGTGCGGGAACCATGCCGGGGACGATCCGGCTGGCCGTGGATGCGCGCCAGGCGCCGCAGAAAATTCTGCACGCTCATATGCAGATTCCGGTTCAGGCCGGGCCGTTGACTTTGTACTACCCGAAGTGGATTCCCGGCGAGCACATGCCGGATGGACCGATTATCGAGGTGGCGGGAATGAAATTCAGCGCCGGCGGGAAAGCGATTCCGTGGCGGCGGGATCTGGTGGAAATGTTTTCGATTCATCTGGATATTCCGCAGGGCGTGACGTCACTCGATGCAGACCTTGATTTTTTGCTAGCCGCACCTGCGACTGGATTTTCGGCGGGAGCGTCGGCGACGGCGTCGCTCGATCTTCTGAGTTGGAATCAAGTGCTGCTGTATCCGAAAGGCTACGCCGCGAAGGACATTACGTTTGCGCCGAGCCTGAAGCTGCCGGCGGGCTGGAAATACGGCACGGCGCTGCCGGTGCGAAAGAGAATGGCGACACGATTGATTTCGATCCGGTTGCCGCTGAACACGCTGGTGGATTCGCCGGTAATTTCGGGGAAGTATTTTCGCAAGATTCAGCTCACGCCCGGCCAACAGCCGTCACACGAGATGGATCTTGCGGCCGACAGCCCCGCGGCATTGGCGATGCCTCCCGATCAGGAGATGCATTTTCACCAACTGGTGCTGGAAACGGGAGCGCTATTCGGAGCGCGGCATTATCGCGACTATCATTTTCTGGTCACTTTGAGCGATGACGTGGCGCACTTCGGGCTCGAGCATCATGAGTCGAGCGACGATCGCGTGAACGAGCGCAGCTTGATTGATGAACCGCTGCGGATCGCTTTCGCCGGGCTGCTTCCGCATGAATTCGTTCATTCGTGGAATGGAAAATTTCGGCGGCCGGCGGGTCTTTCAACGCCCGATTATCAGGAGCCGATGAAGGACGATCTGCTCTGGGTGTACGAAGGCCTGACGGAATATCTGGGCGACGTGCTCACGGCGCGAAGCGGGCTTCTGACTCCGGAACAATGGCGCGAAGGTCTGGCTTATCAGGTGGCGATCTACGAGCACCGCCCGGGACGCGATTGGCGGCCGTTGCAGGATACCGCTGACGCAGCGCCGTTTCTATACGACGCGACGCCTGACTGGGCAAACTGGCGCCGAGGCACGGATTTTTACGAGGAAGGCGAGTTGCTGTGGATGGCTGTAGACGGAACTCTGCGCAAGCTGACGAAAGATGAAAAGTCGATCAATGATTTCTGCCGCGTTTTTCACGGCGGGTCGAGCGGGCAGCCGGAATTGAAGCCGTACACTTTTGAGGACGTGGTCGCCACGTTGAATGGGCTCGCTCCTTATGACTGGACGGGCTTTTTGCGCGCGCACCTCGATGGAGTTGCGACCAAAACTCCGATCGAAGCTATTGAAAATAATGGCTGGAAGCTGATCTATAACGAAGAGCCGAATGAGATGGAGTCGAATACCGATCTGGTTTCCGGGCGGCTCGATCTCGCGTTTTCGATTGGTCTTAGTGTGGGCGAGGATGGTTCCGTCGGCGACGTGATTCACGGCGCGCCCGCGTACGCGGCGGGAATCGGGCCGGGGATGAAAATTGCGGCGGTCAACGGAAGGCAATTTTCTCCGGAAGGAATTCGAGAGGCGATCGAATCAGCGAAAGGCTCGTCTGAGCCGATTCGGTTGCTGGTTGCAAACGGCGCGCAGTATCAGACTGTGTCCATCGATTATCACGGCGGTGTTCAGTATCCGCATATCGAGCGGGACAAATCGCGTCCGGACTACTTGAACGAGATTATTCAGCCCCTTGCGCAGGCGAAGGAAGCTCGAAGATAATGGGTGGATTCGATTCGGGCTTCTAGCGTGAAGAACAGGATGAATCGAAGCTGAAGGAGTGCTGAGTTGAAATTTAACTCGCTGGTGATCTTCGGCGTTCTGTTCATCGCGCTTGGAATTGCCGGCTTGGTGCATCCGAACGTGGTGATGCCTGGGAAAAAACAGGAACTCGAGATTGCCGGCAACAAGGTGATCATGGAAACGCGGCGAGTGGTGGAAATCCCGAAAATTCTTGGAGTGCTTCTGGTGGTTGCGGGCGGCGCTATTTTGTTTCTGAGCCAGGTGAATCCAAGTCTGCGTCGCAGGTGATTCGCAGATGATCGCCGCGGCCACGCGTGTTCGTCTCAATAATGCTGGTTCCCTTCTCCCTCGAAAATCCTGACCTTCCCTACCTAAGTACATCAAGCTGAATCGGCACACTAGTGCTTGGAAAGCGAAGACGGAAGTGCAATCATCACCCACAGATTTGTAATCGGCGTCACAGACTAAAAACCTCTGGAGGACGGATGAGTTGGCGAACTGGCGCAGTCGGGTTTGGCGCGTTTCTATTGATTTGCGCGGCAGCGGTTCCGGTGATGGCGCAACAGAAGCGTCCAATCACTTTCCAGGATCTGGCTGCGATGCACCGCTTGAGTGGCCCGCAGATTTCTCCCGACGGCAAATGGATCGCCTACGAAGTCGGCACGCCGAATCTCGAAGCGAATCGCGTGGTGCGCGACATCTGGCTGGTTTCCGCGGAAGGCGGCGAAGCGCGGCAAATTACTCGCGGCGGCAGCGACACGCGCCCTCGCTGGTCACCCGACGGCAAGCGAATCGCGTTTCTTTCGTCGCGCGACAGCGAGCAACAGGTTTACTGGATTACGCTGGATGGCGGCGACGCGAATCGGCTGACTTCGCTTTCCGGAGGCGCGGACACCGAGTTGTGGTCGCCCGACGGAAAATGGATCGCGTTTGTTTCGAGTGTTTATCCCGATTGCAAGGACGAGGCCTGCAATGCGGAACGCAAAGCGCAACGCGAAAAAAGCAAGGTGAAGGCGAGAATTTATGAGCACTTGCTTTATCGCCATTGGAATGGCTGGTGGGATGGCACTCGGAGCCATCTATTCGTGATGCCGGCCGGCGGTGGCGCTGCGCGCGATCTTACCCTTGGCGCTGATTATGATGTTCCGCCATTCAATCTAGGCGATCCGGATGCGATGGCGTTTTCCCCCGACAGCAGCGAGCTGTGCTTCACCGCAAATACTGATCCGGACGCGGCGCTCAGTACGAACGGCGATCTCTTCACTGTGCCAGTGGCTGGCGGAGCCGCGCCGAAGCGGATCACGACAAATCCAGCGAACGACTGGGGGCCGGCATACTCACCCGATGGGAAATGGATCGCGTATCGAGCGCAGACGCATCCTGGTTGGGAAAGCGATCGGTGGCGATTGATGCTGTACGACCGCGCGAAGGCGGAAGCAATCAATTTGACTGAGAATATTGATCGCAGTATCGAGTCGTTTGCGTGGAGCAGCGACAGCAAGGCGATCTATTTCGCGACAGAAGAAAAATCCGAAATGCCGGTTTTTTCGATTGCTGCGGCCGCTGGCAGCGCACCGAAACTGGTTCTGGGCGACAGTTTCAACAACGAAATTGAAGTCAGCAAGGATGGTCGCGTATTGGTATTTACCCGCACGAGCCTGACGACGCCCATGGAAATTTTCACTGCTGGCGCCGATGGAAAGAGCGTTAGGCAGATTACGCATCAGAACGAAGCAATTCTCGCGCAACTTGATCTTTCGCCGATGGAGCCGTTCTGGTTTGCCGGCTCCGGGAAGACGCAGGTGGAAGGCCTGATGGTGAAGCCGCCGAATTTCGATGCGACAAAGAAATACCCGATGCTGCTTTTGATTCACGGCGGCCCTCAGCAGGCTTGGACCGATGCCTGGGGCTACCGCTGGAACCAGCAAATGATGGCTTCGCCGGGATATGTGGTAGTGATGATCAACCCGCGCGGTTCGCCCGGATACGGCGAAAAATTCGAAGCCGATGTCAGCCGCGACTGGGGCGGAAAGGTTTACGAGGACGTCATGAAAGGCGCGGATGCCGCGATAGCGAAGTATCCGTTTATCGACGGCACGCGGCTTGCTGCGGCCGGAGGCTCGTTCGGCGGCTACATGGTGGACTGGATTGCCACGCATTCGGACCGGTTCAAATGCCTCATCAGCCATGCAGGCTCGTACGACATGGTGAGCATGTATGGAGCCACCGAAGAGCTTTGGTTCATGGACTGGGAGTTCGGCGGGCCGCCGTGGTCGCATCCCGAGCTGTACAAGAAATATTCGCCCGAGCGAGTATGCAGCAGCACTGGGCAAATACAAGACGCCCACGCTGGTGGTCGGCGGCGAACTGGATTTCCGCATTCCCTACACGCAGGATCTTGAATTTTTCACCGCGCTGCAACGCCAGGGCGTGCCGTCGAAGCTGCTGCTGTTTCCCCGACGAGGGTCACTGGGTGCTGAAGCCGCAAAATAGCGAGTTGTGGTACAAGACTTTCCTCGGCTGGCTGGCGAAGTATTTGCAGTAACTGAGGACAACGGGCGGTCCGGTAAGAGGCTCAGTACCACCGGGCATCCGTGGAAATCGCTCTCTGACTGCATTTCTGCGTAGTTCCCGTAATTGACATTGCTCCTGCATGCTGTGAGATTGGCAGCCCGTTTCCAATTGCCCCGGGAGGCCGACGATGCAGGCGCCCTGGAGACTCTGTCTCTATACATGGATTGCGCTGGCTGCGCTGACGACTGTTGCGCCGCAAACGCAGGCTGGAAGTCTGAAGATTACCAGCACGCCCTCTGGCGCGACGGTGGAGATTGACGGCGTCTGTCGTCGGAACGACTCCGTATGAAGCGAATTTTCCGAGCGGCTACTTCCACAAGCCACACACCGTATTTGGCGCCCGGCTCGATCATCCTCTCGTCGCCCGAATCTATAAAGATGGCTACACCTCGCAGGAGTTCACGCTCACTGAAGGCCCGCACGATTGGGTCGCGCTCAATGGAAAAAATCACGGTCACTATTGGCTGATCAAAGCTGATGTGGCGGAAGTCACTTTGAAGCCCGCTTCGGCGGTTTTCAACGGCAAGGTGAAAGCTACGTCAGCGTCGGGCATTGCCGTGACCATGACTCCTGAGATTCCGATTGAGAAAGTGGTGGAAATCGCGAGCCCTGCGGTGGTGAAGCTGCGCACACCGGAAGGTTGGGGAACGGGCTTTCTGATAACCGACACGGGAGTGATCGCCACAAACCATCACGTTACGCGAGGCGTCGTTACAGTCATGGTCGTTTTTGCTCACGGTCCAGAGCGGCTGGGAAAAGTGGTGTACTCCGATCCGAAGTTAGATCTGGCACTCGTAAAAATCGACGGCGAAGGGTTCCCTTACCTGCCGTTGGCGGATATCGCGGATGTGCATGCGGGACAAACGGTCGTCGCGATCGGTAATCCAGCCAACGGATTCACAAATACAGTAACGCAAGGCATCGTCAGCGCAGTGGGACGAAAGAGGGCGGAGGGCGACGGGACGTGGATACAGACAGACGCGGCCATCAACCCTGGCGACAGCGGCGGCCCGCTACTGAATACTCGAGGGAGCGTGGTGGGAATCAACACCCGCAAGGAATTCACCGAGCACGGTTCGGCGAATCCGGAGGATCGCCCGCTACAGGGCATCGGCTTTGCGCTCAGTTCGGAAGATCTGCTTGAAATACTTCGTCGCTTTTACCCGACGACATCAGCGGATCCGGGATCGCGTCCGGTGCAGCCAAGCGGAACAGGAACGGTCACGATTTCCTCCGATGCCGTCACACTTGAGATATTTGTGGATGGGAAGTTCGTTGGGCAGTCGCCATCGGTATTTTCACTCCCGACCGGCGTGCATCAAGTGCTGATCAAAGCGAGCGGAAGAAAAGACTGGCAGCGCGATCTCGAAGTGTTGAAGGATAGCCAGGTGGCGCTACGGCCCGTGCTTGAGCTTCAGGCCTCCTCGCCAGCTCAGCCCTGATTGCCTAATCGGGACTTGTGATATCAACCTGCGTGCGCACTCTTCCTCGACCCGCGAGCGTGAGCGCCTTTTCGAGATAAGCCTCAAGCTCCGGCACTCGTAGAATTTTCAGCGACACTCCCAGCACCACGATTCCAATCGTGGTCGCGATCGCAAGAAGCAGCAATGCGCCGAAGGGTCCTTGCCAGGACATCCGCATCTCAAGCCAGGCCACCACTTTGTAACAAACGAGACCTGCTGCGACAGACGCAGCCGTTACCTTGCAAAAAAAGACGGCAAGACGGGCCTGCTCGTGGTTCTTGGTGCGGCGGTTGAGCAGAACAAACAGCACCACTGTGTAGGCGATGATGCCAAGCGAGCTTGCCAGCGCTAAGCCTAGATGCTGCGACCGTCGCACGAGCCACCAATAGAGCGGCAGATTCAGCGCGGTCATCACGGTGCCCACGACGGCAGGCGTGATGGTGTCGCGAGTCGCATAAAAACCCCGCGCCAAATTGTATTGAGCGCCCCAGGCAAACATCCCAATCGAGAAAAAGGCGAGAGTGACGGCGGTGGCCTGCATATCCGGCGCTCGCAGCCGCGTGTGCGAAAAAACAAGATGCACGAGCGGCAAACTCTGAGCGATCGTCAGCGCGGAAATCGGAACGAGCAGGAAGACGATTCCCTTGAAAATTGAATTCAAAACGCGGTTCAGCTCATCGAACTTTTTCTCCGAATAAAGCTGCGCCAGAATCGGGAACGACGCCACCCCAACTCCTTGCCCCACGATACCGAGCGGCACCCGCATCAAAGTCTTGCCGTAGCTGAGCCATGTGATGGAGGCGGGCTGAAGATAGGAGCCGAACCAACGGATGATCCAGTCGTCCGTGAAGGAAAGCGAAACCGCCAGCATGATCGGCACGGAAAGCTTCAGAAAGAGCCAGAAGCCGGGATGACGCACGTTGAAATTAGGAGAGAACTTCGCACCAGCTCGATACGCGCCATAGATTTGCAGCAGAAAATTGCCGGCGATGGCGCCGCCCAGAACGCCAACAGCAAATCCCGTCATGCCGATGCGCGAAGAGAGCGTGACGCCACCGATGATGATTCCGATGTTGTAAATCAGCGGAGCGAGCGAGGGAATCACGAACTGGCCTTTGGCATACTGCACGGCGCTCAGGATGCTGCCCTGATAAAAGCAAAATTGCGCCGGGAGCATCAGCCGCGTGAGAAAAACCACGCGCTCGCGCTCGGCGGGCTGAAACCGGGAGCGATGACGCAGCACGAGTTTGTGCGCAAAGATTTCGCCAATGATTATGAGCGCGATTAGAGCGAAGCCCATCACGCTAATCACCGTGGAAAAAACGTGCCAGCCCTCGTCTTCAGACTTCTCGGCGACGTATTTGGCGAATACCGGGATGAAAGTGACACTCAGCGAGCCGCCCGCGATCAGATAATTCAGGAAATCCGGCAGCGTAAACGCGGCGTAGTAGGCATCGGTGACCGCATTCGAGCCCATCTGATGCGCGACTGTCCAGTCGCGAAAAAACCCGAGAATGCGGCTGAGCAGAACGCTCGCCATTACGATTCCGGTAGCCGCAAAGATTCGACGATGAAGGGTGCCGGTCGTCACGACCGACATGGTAGATGGTTTGTCGCTGTGGAACTAGAGGCTTGGCCGCGGGTGTTTCCGCCGAAATAATCTGAGACTGCGATTCATTCGGCGGCGCTGGTCCGCACCGATGCGCGACGGGTAGACTCGGACAATTCGAGCGCCTCGCGCGCGGGCGTTCCCTGCGGAGCCGCCCGCAGATATTGAGCCGGCCATGAGGTCTGGAAACCTTCGGCGTGCGCCGCGTGCAGCGGCCAGTAAGGTTCGCGCAGGAACTCGCGCGCCATCAGGATCACATCCGCCCGGCCTTCCCGCAGAATCGCACCGGCCTGATTCATTGAGGTGATCATTCCGATCGCGCCAGTGAGAATTCCGGTCTCGCGCCGAATCTCTTCCGCAAACGGCACCTGGTAATTCGGCGCAACTGGAATCTTGGCATTGGCAGCAGGAGAAATTCCGCCGGACGAACAATCCACGAGATCGACGCCCAGCGGGCCGAGTTGAGCGGCGAGAGCGATCGATTGTTCGATGTCCCAGCCGCCTTCGATCCAGTCACTCCCAGAAATCCGGATGAAAAGAGGCATGCCTTTCGGAATCACGCTGCGAATCGCGGTAACCACCTCGCGGACAATGCGTGTACGGTTCTCGAACGATCCACCGTAGGAATCGAAACGGAAATTCGAAAGCGGCGAAAGAAATTCGTGGAGTAAATAGCCATGTGCAGCATGGATTTCGATCACGTCGAATCCCGCATCGCAAGCGCGCCGAGCCGCCTCTGCAAATGCCTCCACGCGTGACGGCAATCTGCCGATCATCGAGAGCGATCGGATTCGGATAATCGTCCGCGAATCGCACATCGCTCGGCGCCACAGGAATCCATCCTCCTCGCGACACGGGAACTTCCTTGCCGCCTTCCCACGGGCGAGCGGTGCTGCCTTTTCTCCCTGCGTGCGCCAGCTGAATTCCGGCTACCGCGCCCTGGCTGTGGATGAATCGCGTAATACGCGCGAGCATCTCGATGTGCTCGTCTTTCCAAATTCCCAGATCCTGAGGGCTGATGCGCGCTTCGGGTAATACGGCCGTTGCTTCTGTAAAAACGAGTGCAGCGCCGCCGACGGCGCGACTGCCGAGATGTACGAGGTGCCAATCCGTAGCGAAATCCATCCGTGCTCGAATACTGGCACATCGGCGAGACGATAATCCGGTTGCGAAGCAGGACATCGCGAATCTGCAAGCTATCGAAGAGCACTGGGCAACTCCCTGGAGCAAACGCTCTTGGTTTTTGCGGCGAAGGAAGAATAGCAACGCGCACTGCAGGTGTGAAGCTCAGCGATAGGCGAAACTCTCATCGGGCCCGCGAGGGCGCGATCAGTCATCACGGCGATGAACTTTCATATGGCGATGATCGGCCACCGGCTCTAGCAGGCGAAGCACATGCTCGCCCGCCTTCGCGTCGAAGCGGTAAACCAGCACCGCATCCGCGGCGCGATCATCGGCAGCAAGTTCCAGCTCAGGATTGTCGATCACGATGTCGCCACTGTTTTTGATTCGAAGCTCGGAGCCGACTTGCAGCGAAATCTTAGTTTCGTTGGAGATTGGAGGCCATGCGGAGTCTCCTCGCTGGATTGAGCGGCGAAGCATTCGCTCTCGGCTATCTCGGCTATTCGATGTGAAAGAGGGCCGAAAAGTGGCGAGAATTACTTGCCCTTCTTCTTGTCCGGCGCCGGTTCGTCATGGCCTCCGGTCCATGCCGGTGGATCGCTCGCAGGAAAGGACTCACGAGACGCCTCGTCGACTTCTTCATCGAGGCTCGCCGGCTCAGAGCCCGGCACTGGTTCCGGCGGGCGGGTCTTCTTGCGCGCAGACTTTTGGGAATGACGTGTTCGGGGAACCATGAGTTTCTTTCCCGCTGATCGCAGAGCTTAGAACTTGAAGACGACTCCGCCGTAAACTTTCGGGTTGAATTGGTTGTTGCTGAAATACCGCGTCCCAATCATGTCGGCTCCGGCGCGAAGGTCTATCCTGCGCCAGGGAGTCGGAAAGTCCGCTCCGCCTCCCAGCTCATACCCGAACGCTTCTTGAGTTCCGAATGCTGTCTGCGGGGTCAAATGGGAATAGCCTACCAGCGCGTGAGCAAAAACTTCGATCCCTCTCCGCGCCTCCCATCGAAACCGAGGGCCGCCTCCGCCGAACAGGAACCATGAGCTCTCGTTGTTGGGCGAGTCGTGTGTCGCAAACATCTCACCCTCCACTCCAAACCAGGAGTTGAGGTAGTACGTGATCCCCCAATTGAAGCCATTTTGGTTGCGGCTGATACCGCCTTGAGCGCTGAAGTGAGTGAACGTGTAGCCGATATAGGCTCGCCAGTTGTAGTTCACGAATACGCCCTGCACATATTGCGGCTCAGGAGCAGCGTTAGGCGCAGGCGCACTCGAAACAGGGGCACTCGAAAAAGGATTGGCTGCAAAGGAATCGCCGGGGCTGGGGGCGATCGGTGCGGGTGAAAGTGAGAGAGTTGCCGAAGACGGGGACGCGGAAACTGCGGAAACGTCTCCCGTGGAAGATATTGTAAACGGAGCAGCTAGCAGCAGAGGATTTGCCGCGCTGCCTTGTGCGTACGAAGCGCAGGTGAATAGGAACACCAGTCCCAAGAGAAATAGAACATGTCGCATCGCCCAAACCCCCAGATAACACTGCCTCGTCCTACATTCATAATTTGACATGAGAACAGCCCGGCGTGTCCACCTGAATTGTTTCTTTTTCTGCCGAACGGCCAGCGAACCCGCCGTGGCCAGATACAAGATTTTCTCGTCGCAGGATACAGGATAAATCAAGACCAATCCCTTCCATCTTGCTTCAAGCTAGAGGAGTAGCGGTCACGCCAAATGGGCCGGTACCAAAAGTGTTCACTATGGAGAATCTCTCGCAATTCGAAGCGTTAAGAAGAGACCAGGAGGCGTTGCGGTATCAGTTCATTTCAACGGAACTCGACCTGGCGCTTACTTTTATCGGCATTTCACAATCGACGGACGACGAAGAACGCTCTGAGCGCAATCTCAATCACGCGAAGAAAGCCATTGCGGCGGCGAAGAAATATCTCGGAGGGACCAACCTTTCGACTGATGAGCGGGAAGAACTTGTCGAAAAGTTGCGGAAATTGGAAGGCGCTGCTTGCTTCCCATCTGCGAGACTTACAAGCGGAATAAGCGCGTCCGCTGTGGCCAGTGTCAAGAAATCAGGCAGTTTGAGCCTTGGAATTAAGCGAGCTGTAGAATTCTTCTCCGCGCAATACTGCGCGAATGCCGCGAATCAAATCCTGGGTCGCATTCGCCTTCACCACGAATCCATCGCAATCCGCTGCCCGAGCGATACGCTCCAATCCGGGAAAGGTGTGTGTGGTATAGATCAGAATTTTTGGTGTCAGGCCTGCGTTGCGAATGCGGTTCGCAGCGGAAAAGCCGCCACCACCCGGCATATTGAGGTCCAGAATCACCAAATCCGGGTTGAGACTCTGAACCTTCTCAAACGCTTCTACTCCATCCTGAGCCTCGCCGCATATTTCCAAATCGTCTTCTTCGTTCACAAGAAAGCGTATGCCTTTCCGCGCCACCTCGTGATCGTCCACAATGAGAATCCGCTTTGCCAGGCCGGAAGCAACCGGAGTGGTTTCGCTCTCCTGCTGACGTCGCGCGCGGACGCTATCCGAGTGAATGGCACCGCCGGCACTCAACGGGACGCTCGCCACAACCTCCGTGCCATAGGCTCCCGATCGCACATCCAAGCTGCCGCCCAGGGATCTAAGCCGTCCTCTCATTCCCTCAATACCCACCCCGGACGGCGTTGAACGAGCGTGGGCCGCCTGATCGAAACCTCGTCCCTCATCCCGAATGGATAGCTTTAAACAATGCGGCTCGAGCGCAACCTGCACCCAAGCCTGCTTGCTCTTAGAATGCCGGATGACGTTTGAAAGGCTTTCCTGCGTCACACGAAACAGTGCGGTCTCTGCCTGAAGCGAAAGGCGAGGCAGATTGTCCGGAAGCGATAACTGCACGGAAATGCCAGAGCGTTTCGAGAAGCCTTCCATGTACCAACTCAGCGCCGACGCCAGGCCCATGTCGTCCAAAAGAGGCGGGTGAAGCAGGTAGGAAAATGTGCGAATCTCGGACTCCACTTTCCGGAGCCAATCAACGGCTTCGAGCAAATTCTCTTGAGCCTTCGGATCGGGCTTTTCCCACGTGCGCGCGATCGTGTCCAGAGTCATCAGCACCACTACGATTTCCTGGCCCACCGTGTCGTGCAGATCGCGAGCCAAGCGCCGCCGCTCTTCGTCTTGCAATTGAAGGACGCGTGCGCTCAAAGAATTCATGGAATCCTTCGATGCCTTAAGTGCAGCCTGCGCTTTTACGAGATCGGTGATGTCGGTGGCAGTGATTTTTATGGCCGCCGGCGCATCTGGAAAAGGAGAAAAAGACACCCGTATCGTTCGAACGCCATTTTCAGAACCTGTAACCTTGATCTCGCCTTCCGTCGTTTCGAGAGCGCCGTGTGACATCGCCTCTTCCAGATGACGCCAGGACGCAGCCGCGACGAATGATTTGAGGTTCGACCCTGCGGAAATTTTACGGCTGGGTTGGCCTAACGTTTCCAGGAAGCAGCTGTTCATGTACAGGATGTCGCCGTTGCGAGCGGCCACGGCCACTCCAACCGCGAGAGATTCCATCAACGAGGCGAGTGGGCCTTCGACCGATTTCCCAAAATCCCCCTTCGGTTCGACGGGAAAGCTTTCTTCGCCGCGAATTTTCTTGGGGCGGGTCCGATTCACACTGGATCCGCGTTTGGAGTTCTTTCGCACAGGGAGCTCGGGAATGAGAGTATGCTACAGCCAGGGCAGGAGGAGACAATACGCTATTCCCTTTAGCTCCACGCTTCTTACGGTCACAATCACCATTCTAACGATATAGTAGTTGTTATTTTAGTATAGTTAAGATTAAAATCATCCAGTTTGACCCTGCCCACGATTTTGTCACGCGCGAGGGTCGACAAATGCCTGCGAAACGGCTCAAGTCAAAACCCGCAAACAGTCACAAGAAAGACTCCGTCTCACATTCGTTGTCCCAGCAAGGCGAATTTCTAGTTGCCGCCGTGGGCGCCTCCGCCGGCGGTGTCGAAGCTTTCACCGAACTCCTGACCAATCTTCCCCCCGATACAGGAATGGCTTTCGTGCTGATTCAGCATTTGGATCCGAAGCATGAAAGCCTGCTGAGCGCTTTACTGGCCAAGAAATCCACGATGCCTGTCGTCGAAGTTCGGAAGGGCATGAAGCTTGAGCCAAACCACGTTTACGTAATTCCGCCCAACGCAACAATGACCATCTCAGATCATTCGCTGCAACTCGAAAAAAGAATTGAAACGGGCGGAACGCCCATGCCCGTAGATCTCTTCATGCGCTCGCTCGCCGAGCAGCAAGGTAATCGCGCGATCGGCATCATTCTTTCGGGATTGGGCAGCGACGGTACCCTGGGCATGGCGGAAATTCAGGCGCAAGGCGGAGTGACCTTCGCGCAGGATGAGGGTTCGGCGAAGTATGACAGCATGCCGCGTAGCGTGATCGACGCCGGATCCGCCGATTACGTCCTTCCTCCAAAAAGCATCGCGCGCGAACTCGTGCGGATCGCGCGCCACCCATACACGGCGCACCCTAAGAGCGAGTCGTACCGACGCCCCGGCTCAGCAGGGAAATGGGCTCGCAAGCATATTTCAGCTATTGCGGCGCGCCACCGGACTCGATTTCACGCATTACCGGCAAAGTACGATTTTGCGGCGGATTCAAAGACGGATGGTCGTCCACAAGATCGACAACCTCGATCAGTACGTGCGGTTTCTGCAGGTGAATCCGCCCGAAATCAAAGCCCTTTATCAGGACATGCTGATCAACGTCACCAGCTTCTTCCGGAATCCCGCTTTGTTTGAGGCCATGCGCAACGAGGTTTTTCCCGAAATTCTCAAAGGATCCTGGTGCCGACCGCACGATTCGAATTTGGACTCCCGCGTGTTCCTCGGGTGAGGAAACCTACTCCGTCGCAATCACTTTGCTGGAGTACCTGGGAGACAAAGCTGGCGCGAATTCGATTCAATTCTTCGGCACCGATGTGAGCGAAAGCAATGTGGCACGTGCGCGAAGCGGCCTTTATCCCGACAATATTCAAGCGGATGTATCTCCCGATCGCCTGCGCCGATTCTTCAACAAGGTTGACGGCGGCTACCGGATCAGCAAAGTCATCCGCGACATGTGCATCTTCGCGCAGCACAATATTTTGAGCGACCCGCCGTTTTCCCAGATGGATTTGATTTGCTGCCGCAATTTATTGATCTATCTGGAACCGATTCTGCAAGCTAAAGTGATTTCTCTGTTTCATTACGCCACCCGAGCCGAAAGATTTTTGATTCTCGGCACTTCCGAGGGCATCGGCTCGGCCAGCAACCTTTTCTCGACGGTGGATCGGCTCCAAAAGATTTTTTACAAGAAGGCAACAGCAGTGCGCCAGGTGGTGAGCTTCTCCCTGGAACATCCGTCCGGACGCACCGGGCCTCCCGCTATCCGAGGGTCCTTGAAGCCGACGGACTCGGCTTGGAACTTTCTCGAAGCGCAGAAGGAGTTCGATCGCCGGGTACTGAGCCAGTATTCGCCCGCCGCGGTTTTCGTCAATGAAGATCTCGAAATCATTTATACGCGCGGCGACCTGAATAAATTCCTGAAGCTGATGCCCGGCCGAGCGAGCCTGAGTCTATTAAAGATGGCGCAAGAGGGACTCTTGCTCGAACTGCGCAATGCCATTACCCGGGCGAAGAAAGACAACGTCGTGGTGCGCAAAGAGAATGTTCAAATCAAGGAGGAAGATAACGGCGAAAACGGCCCTTCCTCATCCCGACGGCCAGCCCTTCGATCGGCAGCCTTTGAAGTTACGCCCGTCAGCGTACCCAATCTGAAAGAACGGTATTACATGATTGTTTTTCACGACAAGACGGCCGAAAAGCAGGCGTCGCCAGCCGTGAGCAAGAGCCGGCGCGCAGCCGATTCGAAAGTGTCCGCCGCTCAAATCGCCAAGCTCCAGCAGGAGCTTGCGGCCGCGAAGGAATATTTGCAGTCGGTGATCGAAACGCAGGAAGCCACGAACGAGGAACTTACAGTCCGCAAACGAAGAAATTCTTTCCAGCAACGAGGAACTTCAGAGCACGAATGAAGAATTGGAGACGGCCAAGGAAGAATTGCAGTCGGCGAATGAAGAGTTGACGACGGTGAATGACGAGCTGCGCGGCCGGAATCTCGAGATTACGCAGGTAAATACCGACCTCACCAATTTATTTGGCAGCATCGAGATTGCCGTGGTGATGATCGGCAGCGACTTGACGGTCCGCCGGTTTACGCCGGAAGCCCAGAAATTCCTGGGACTGATATCGACGGACGTAGGACGCCCGCTTCTGAATATCCACCCTTCGGTCGAGATTCCTGATTTTGAGGCGCTTGTGAAAGATGTGTTGTCCACCATGAAACCCATCAATAAAGAACTCATCGACCGCGACAAGAATCGTTACCTGGTGCGGATCCTCCCTTGTCGTACGCTGGAAAATAAAATAGATGGAGCGGTGATTACGATTATTCCCGTTGCGGCTCGAAACGCTGCGGACGCCAGCTGACCTTTATGTCAGCGAGGGCTGCGCTTCTTACAACGGCAGTCGGATAGCCGCATTGCGCAGATCTGCGATTGTGGGATAGCCGTCGATGGCCATCAGCAAATCAGCCTCGGCGAGTATGGAACGAAGCACGTGAACGATTCCGTCCACTCCATCGAGCGCTAAGCCGTAGCAATAGGGACGCCCGATGCCCACCGCAGTTGCTCCGATGGCAAGCGCCTTCACAACATCTGAACCGGAGCGAACGCCAGAATCGAACAGCACCGGAGTATTCCCCGCCGCCTTCACCACACCGGGAAGCATGTCGATTGTTGCGATGCCGCCATTCGCCTGCCGTCCCCCGTGGTTCGAGCAGTAAATCCCGTCAACGCCTCCATCGATCGCTCTGCGCACGTCATCCGGATGGCAAATACCTTTCAGCAGCAGCGGCAACTTCGTGAGGGAACGCAGCCAGGGAAGATCCTCCCACGTCATGGGATTCGCAAACACCTTCGTCCACTGAAGGATCGCTGCGCGAGGATCGTCCTGAGGAGATTTTTCCAGCTTGGCGCGAAATCGAGCGTCGGAGAAGTAATTCGCCAAACAATGACCGCGCAGCTGCGGGAAATTCGATTGATTGAGATCCCGCGGACGCCAGCCGGTGATCCATGTGTCCACAGTAACGACAATGCCCTTGAACCCAGCCGCTTCGGCCCTCTGTACAAAACTTTCCGCGAGCCCACGATCGTTCGGCGTGTAAAGCTGAAAAAAGCCGGGAGTTCCTCCGAATTCCTTCGCGACGACTTCGAGCGGATCGACGGTGAGCGTCGAAGCAATCATCGGCACGCCGCTTCGCGCCGCAGCTCGAGCAGCGGCCAGATCGCCATGGCCGTCTTGCGCGCAAAGCCCCAGCACTCCGATGGGAGCCATGAAGATCGGCGCAGCCAGCTCCATTCCAAATAGTTTTATCGAGAGATCGCGAACCGGCCGCGCAGCCAGCATCCGCGGAATCAGCCCCCAGTGTTCGAAAGCCGAAACATTGGCTCTTTGCGTGTGTTCATCTCCGCAGCCGCCTGCCACGTACGACACCAGCGACGGCGGCATTGCCGCGTGAGCCCGCTTCTCGAGCGTTGCAAAATCCACGGGAAGTTTGGGAAGCGTGCCGCTTAATCCCGCAAAATAAATTTCGTCTTGATATGCGCCGAAGTTCTTGCCAGAGTTCTTCCCAAAGTTCGTCATGGATGCCCCGAGTGCGTCACGATGCGCGCACTTATACACCGGAGGCCCGCGCCGAGTGAACGAAATTGTCGATGAGCGGGCAGCACCCCGAAATCGCGCTTAAGCAAACTTTCTCCTATTTGTATGATGGAACTTCAAACGGCGATCCGAAGTTGCTCGTTGCGAACAATCGCCAAGCGCCGTAAACTGAATCAGCTCCGACCAGCGCGCCCGTAGCTCAGTTGGATAGAGCATCTGCCTTCTAAGCAGAGGGTCGCCCGTTCGAATCGGGCCGGGCGCGCCACTTTTCTTCGTCGCTTCATCGAAGTTTCCTGCGGTTTTGACAAGCGTCTTGCCTTCACGGTCGCCCTGACGCTCGCCCGAGCCGCGATCTGAATGAACCTGCCCCCGCTCCGTTAAAGTGTATCTTCGCGGGGAGCAACCTCACCGTGCTTATGTCTCCGTTTAGAGACTTCGAAGCCCGGGAAGCCCGAGATTCCGGCCTCGCTAAGCTCCTAACTTCCATTTCTGCAATTCGTTACGATCGATGACAAGAATCGTCCGGCATGGAAGCCAATTTGCATATTGAGACGCGGAGGTCGGGCGGAAAATCTCCGCCAACACGATAGTTGCAGTAACCTCCAGTAAATGATAAACATACGAACTTCGAGGTCCCTGTGCGCTGCCCACATCGCAAGCCGATGGTTCCCGTTCAGCACCCATTCTGGAATCCGGCGCAGCCCGAGCGGGAAAAGCGACTCGTGACGTAACCACGGTAAAGACGTAGAATCAGGCATCACCTAAGAAGAATTGCGGAACCCCCAGCCGCAAGGCGTTTGGACCATGGCACCAATGTCGACACAGACAGGCAGCTCGCTTGACGGCCGCGACCGGCGCATCTGCGCCCGCCAACAAGTCAAGTCCCTAGCCTATCTGGATATCGGTGCCGACAACGGCGGTATCGTTCTCAACATCAGCGAAAGCGGCGTCGCTGTTCACGCCGTAAGCGTCCTCCCAGCCGAGCCGCTCGTCGACCTTCGCCTGCAACTCCCCAGATCCTCGAAGCGGCTCGAAACAAAAGGGAAAGTTGCGTGGACCAGCAGCACGAAGAAAGAAGCTGGCGTTGAGTTCATCGATTTGCCCGAAGAAGTTCGGCTGGAAATCCGGGATTGGCTCGCATCGGAAAATCTGGAGCCTGTCTACATCGAGAGCGCACCGGACGTCGAGTCGTCGGCACGGCCCCCCGCGCGTAGGGACAAGTGGACCAACCTGGTCTCGGAGTTGAGTTCAATTCCGGCGGGAATCGATCGCGTCACCGACGATCGAACGGCTTCCGCTCGTCCTGTTGCCGCTCCGGAATCGTTGTCGACTGAAACGACGGTTGCACCTTCGTCGCCTAATCTGAATGCCATCACGACGGGCCAGGAAACCGTTCTCGCTTCGCCAGAGCGTGATTTTGGGCTCACCGAATCACTCACAGCCGAGTCGCTCATGTCCGGTTCGCTCATTGCTGATCATCAGAATGCGGAGTCCAATTCGGAATCCAATTCGGAATCCAATTCGCTTGCCGCGCCAGAACTAACGGATCGCCTTTCTTCAGATCCAGATCCCATTCGCGATCAGCAATACCGCAAGGGTGACCTGGAATTGACCTTGCCCAGCGACAAGCTGCTGAACACCTCGCTTCATCCCATCGCGATTGTTCCGAGCCGTGGCAACAAGATCGATAATTCGAAAGCCTCTCGAAACCTGCGCGATTCAGGCTCCGGCGCTTCCGATAGCGATGCCTTCCTGAGAAAAGCCCGCGCACTGTTCGGTCCCAAGCATTTGGATGCGTCTCAGCAGGAGTTTCCGGAAATAGACGATTCGGCTTCATCTCTCGAATCGGTTGAAGCGGCACCACCGCCCGCGGCATTGCCTGCCGAAGTTGCCGCCGAGCCGGCGCCTGCTCCAATGTCAGACTTGATTGCTACTTCCGTCCCGGCGAGCGAACCATTCATCCCCAGTGCTCTGCGGCCTGTCACATCGATTCCGCTCGATCCGGCTACATCACGCGGAACGGAAACGAAGCGGCGATCCGCATCTTTGCCGCCTGCGCGCGCCCTGGATCTGCGCAGTTTTCTTAGCATCTTGGCGCTGTGTGTCTTGTTGTCGGTGCTGTGCCTCGCGTTTGGCATCGTTGTCGGCCGCGGTGTGGCCACACGTTCGACAAATGCGATGGCATATCGCGATGAAGTGTCGGCGCGATCTTCCCAAGGGACTGCTGCGCAGGGACAAGGCAGCTCGATCTCAAATCGAGCAGACGCCTCTGCGCCGTTATCGCCGGGGCAGAATCAACTCCAGACTCGGACGTCGGCCCGCCGATCACATGAAGCGGCCACCCATCGAAGAGCTTCAGCACCACAGCCGGATGACACCTCTTCCGCGTCATCGGCGGGCGAAACCGATGCTCCCGCTGAGAACGCAGCGGTTGCAGGGGTTGCAGGAATCGATCAGGGATCGAGAAAGAGCACTATCGCACCGCCTTCTGCAGCAGCCGCGAGTCCCACAGGCGCATATTCCACCGCGCCGGCTCCCGCATCCCCTGCAGCATCCGTCCCCGCTCCGCGATCGCAGCCTCCTTCGGATCGATTGGTGGCCGCTTATTTGATTTATCGCGTCGAGCCAATCTATCCGAGGACTGCACTGCACGCAGGCGTCGAGGGCACGGTAAAAATCCATGCAACAGTGGGACGGGATGGGTCGGTGAAAAATCTTGAAAGTGGTCAGTGGCCCGGATTTGCTCGCGCCCGCCGCAATCGAGGCGGCTCAGTACTGGCGCTATATACCCGCGCTCCGTAATGGAGAACCAGTCGAAACAGATGCAGACATCAGCGTCGAATTTCACCTGCCTCGCTAAATCGCGCGCGAAAGATTTTCCCCGTATTCGGCCTCGCCTTTTTGGAATTCAGGTTAGGATAAATACCTGCACGCTTGTGATGAGGAGCAGCGATGAATCAGTACAGTAGTGTCGAGTCGAAAATTTCAAAATCACTGGGCTTGAAGAAACGCCCGGTCGCGGTGAAATTTGTTGAAACTCCGCCAAAAGGCGTTTCGAAATTGGAAGGAGCGCAGCCTTCCGGATGCAGTTTCTGGAGAATTGCGGCCTCCGGAAAAACTTTCTACACCGTGCCTTCCGACCATTACAACTGCGCGGTCGGAAGCCATACGCACAATATTCCTCTGCCGCCGGAGCGCGCGAAAGAGCTCGCGCAAACCCTCTCCTTCATGACGGACATCGGCTACATCAAAATGGAAGAAGTTCCCGGCATCCCGCAACTCGCCAAGATGCCCGGCGCGGTGGTTTACTCGCCACTCGGCGACGCGCCGGTCGATCCCGACGTTGTGATCTTCGCGGGCCCTGCCGCGCAAATCATGCTGCTGCAGGAAGCGGCACACCGCGCTGGACGCACGGCCCAATTTCCGATGCTGGGACGTCCCACTTGCATGGCGATTCCAGCAGCGATGGCAAAGGGATCCATCACCAGTTCCGGATGTATCGGCAATCGAGTCTATACGGACCTGGCTGAAGGCGAACTGTACGCGATGGTGCCGGGGAGAGATCTGGAGTCTGTCGCGGATGAACTCGAGACAATCGCCTCCGCCAACGCGAAGCTTCACGAGTATCATCGTTCCCGCCGCCAGGAAATTTCGACGCAATAGGAGCGGCGATTTCAAGCCGCCGCAGCTGTGAAGCATTACTGAAAGAGAGGAGTGCGATGGATCGCGAGCATTTTTATTCCATCATGAATGGCGAAGGGACGCTCGATTACGAAATCTACTTGAATACCAAAGCGCTCCTTTCCTGCCAGAAAGATTTCAAGGATTTTTGCAACGCGGATGAATTGCAGTTCCAGCTGGTCCATCAGGTGGAAGAGCTCTGGATGAAGCTCATAGGCTACACGCTTCTCGATATCGACGATTATTTGCAGCAGGAAAATACGAATCGAGTAATCACGCTCTTCAAACGCGTTCACATCGCTATGCGCCTCTTGATTGATCAGCTCTCCCTGCTCGAAACCATGTCGCCGAAGGAATACCAGGAAATCCGCCTGCAACTTGGCAACGGCAGCGGCCAGGAATCGCCCGGCTTTCGCACGCTGCTGAAAATGCATCCGCACATCTGGCAGTCGTTCAAAGAGCACTATCTCGACAAGCACAATCTGACCGTCGAACAGATCTACAACTCAAATTACTCTCACTCCGATGCGTATGTGGTGGCCGAAGCGCTCGCCGAATTTGACGAACTCTTCCAGCGCTTCCGATTCGTTCACCTGCAATTGATCCAGCGAACCATCGGCATGGGCTCAAAGTCTTTGAAGGGGCGCTCCGTCGAGTTGCTGAACGAAGGACTGCGCGTGCGATTCTTCCCCGAGCTTTGGGACATCCGCCATCAGATGACGGATTTGTGGGGCGCGCAGTACGGCAAAGTGCGCGATTCGATTGGCGGGCACTAAGCTGCGCGCTAAGAATTGCTGCGAGCGAATCCCAGCGCGGTTCCAGAGAGGCCCAGTATCACCAGCGCTGATCCAATGATTGCAACAGCCTGCGGACCCGTGCCTCGATTCCACGTTTCAAGCAACACCCCAAGTGGAAAGGTAATTGATCCGGCGAAAAGGGCCATCGCAAGATACGTGCGCATGCGCTCGCCGAATCCAACTCGATCGAACGCGATCCCCAGAATCAGGAGCAGTAGCCCCAATCCGATCCAGTGCCCGTGCGCGTCCACCTGCCGGACGTAAACAAAGCTTCGCGATCCCGCGTCCGCTAAAGCCGCCTGCGATTCCGCCATTCGATTTTCCGCCGCGCGCATAAAACCCGTGGCAAGCGCTGAGCCCAGTCCATCGAGAGTTTGATGCTCGATGAACACGGCATACCAGATGCCGTAACCCATTCCCCAGACTGCCAGCGCGAGTCCGCCAAAAATCAGGAGCTTGCGCGAGAACGTCACGCCACACCCGCCGACGAATCAAGTTTCCCCGTATAACGCCAAATGCCCACAAGCATCGCAAAAAGCGCAACAATAACAAGCAAGCCGCCAACGTCCGCCAATCCGCCGGCCAGCAAGCCCCACTGCAGCTCGAGCAAAACGAATACCGGCAGCGCCAGCGAACCAATCAACAACACCACCACCCAAATACGCCGCCACTTCTCGCTAAGAAAAACATACGGCTGAAAAAACGCGAGCAGAATCGCGAGAACTCCGAATTCGATCACATGCGCGTGCGCTGCCACATTGAGCGCCTTCGCGCCCTGCAATTGCCCGTAATCAGCAACCGCCTGAAGCGCCGCCGCTGAATCCCCGGCTGCAGCCCTCGTGGTCATCGCCGAAAGTAATTCGCCGTCTCTCGCTTCGTAACGGAAAAGATGCGCGCCGGCGTAATAGCTTCCGTGAAGAAAACCTATAAGAACCAGCACCGTGCCGCCGCTCAGCAATGTGCGAGCAGCCCAACTGCGATCGCTAAAAAGTTCGTCGGAAGCTCGCACCGCTGGTCGTGCGCCAAAGTATTTCGCAAGCCCGGCCAATTCGCACAGGCATACCACCCAAACCAAAAATCCGCCAAAATCACCAAACACGCTCGCCCATCCAATCGCCGCAAACGGGCTCCCCGCCATTCCCACGTAATGAATCAGAAAAACTCCCACAGGCAGCAAGATCCCGCCCAAAAGGAATAGCTTTGCCAAAAATCTCTTCGCGGATTCGGAAAACGCCACATACGGCTGAAGAAGCGCGATCAACAGCGCAATGTAACCAAAACCAATCATGTGCGAATGCGCGTCCACCTTCGTGCCGCGATTCTCGAGCAAGCCGCCGATATTCTGAAAAGCGGCGCCTGCCGCCTGAGGATCATGCGACGCAACAGCACGCGTGGCTGCAAGCAGGTTCTCTCCGATTCGATTCGCGTTGGGATGAAGGATAAACGCAGCAAAAATATCGCCGAGGATCATTCCACAGAGGATGAGGCCGATTCCACCGATCACAAAGATTCGTCGCGCGCTCTGCGGCGCAAATCGCTCTGCGGTTTGCGCCACAGCAGCCGCCGGAGCCGATTGCGCCATCATGAGTGCTCATCGCGGTTTCAGATCAGCGATTACGGTAGGTGGCATGGTGCGGCTTTTAAGCGGAGGCGTGAGCGCCCAGCGGAACTCGACCGAAACGCAGGCATCACGCGCTCGGCGAAAAGCTGCTGCGTCTTGATCGACTTCCAATGCTCGATCCCGCCAAAATTCGAAACGATCGCCAGTTCGCCGATGCCACCCTTATCCTGAAGATTCTGCACCTGACGCACGACTTTTTCCGGCGTGCCGATAAATCCGATCTCCTGCTCGACGATCTCGTCGTACGTGAGCTTCGTCAGCGATTCCAGCGCCCCGCTCGCATAAAATCCATAGCCCTTCGCGCGCAAGCTCAGCTTTCTTCGCCTCATCCTGCAAGGAATCTACCGGCGAGGCGTTGAACGCCAGAAAATTATGCAGCGCGCCTTCCACTTCTTTCCGAATCTGCTTCTCGTCGTCATCCAGATAAACCGGCCGGATGTAAACGATATTCGGCTTGTGCCCATGTTCCGCGCACGCCTTTTTATAAATCCCCAGCGGCTTCTCCAGCACTCCCCACGGCAAAAGCGGCGGCACGAAAATTCCCCACCCCCGTTCGCCGGCCATCTGATAGGTGATATCGCTCGTTCCGCCGGTGTAAAGCGGAGGATAAGGTTTCTGCACCGGCTTCGGCACCACAGTGACGTCCTTCACGTTGTAAAATTTCCCATCGTACGAAAACCGGTCCGTGGTCCACGCGCGCTCCAGAATCTCAATCGCCTCTTCATACCGTGGACGGCTCTCCTCCAGCGGCATCGCCGAAGGCGCAAACAGCCACGCATGCCCGCGCCCCAGCCCGCATTCCAGCCGCCCCCGCGTCAATATATCCGCCTCAGCGATCTGCCCCGCAAGCCGCATCGGATTTTCAAGCGGCAACGTAAACAGCGCCACCCGAAATCGAATCCGCTCCGTGTGTTGCGCTGCAGCGGCAAAAAGCGCCAGAGGATTCGCGGAAATGGAAAACTTCTGAAAAAAGTGATGGTCAATCACCGAGTACACATCGAAACCCACCTGATCCGCGTGCTCGATCTGCCGCAGAATCTCCCAAGTCATCGCCGAATGCGATTTACCAGGAGGCGTCTGCATTTCCGCATAGATGCCGAATCGCATGCTCGAACTCCGCCGAAGCTCGTTGGTCAAGCTTCTTCGTTAGTTTCTTGATCGGGCTGAAGGCTGAAGACCTGCGCCGCTAGAAATTAATCCGCGCCGCGAACTGCAATTGCCGCGGATTAAACACCGCGCTCGGCGTCCCGTACGACGGATTCGGCGACCCTTCCTTGAAAAATTGCGTCACGCCCGCGCATCCTGGCGCCCCCGCATCGAACGGGCAAAAATCCGCCGCACCGTAATTCGTGTTGTAGTACTTAACATTCACCGTATTCATCAAATTGAACGCCTCAAACATCAGCTGCAGCTTGAACCGCTCGCGAATCGGAAAAGTACGCTCGAGTCGAATGTCAATTGTTTGCAGGCTGTCGCCTCGGAACGTGTCGCGCGGCTCCGAACCCACGCGATCGTTGTTCCCGAACACATCGCCATTCGCGTCAAACCCCGCATACTTCGTGAACCACGGCGGCGATTGAAACGTCATAATCGTGCTGAACGTGAAATCGCGAAAATAAATGCTCTCCGCCGGACTGGTGAAAATCGCATTCGCCACAAACCGGTGCCGGATGTCGTCCGCAGAATTAGCTCGCTCCGCGCGGAAGTTTCCGCCATTGCTGTCCTGCGGAATCAGCACGAAGCTCGGATTCGGCCCGTCGTCAATCGAGTGCGCATACGTGTAGCTCGCTTCCACCGAAAAATTGTGCGACAGCCGCTTATTGAAATTCACCAGCAGCCCGTCGTACACCGAATCCCATTTCGATGTCGCCTCAAAGAACACGCTGAACTGCGGATCGCGGAACCCGGGAATCGCATTGATGTGAGGCGTATCCCGGAATCACGAATGCCTGCGGGATAGCGGTCAGGGCACGCCGTCGGCGGCGTCATCGACGAGCCGCAAAGTCGAAGTAAACATTCTTGCAACCAGGTGTCCCGTTGCGAATTGAATACCTGCACCGTCCCGCTTGGGATCGGGCTGGTTCACATTGTAAAAGCTGCCCAGATGCACGCCGCGCAAATGAATCCCCGAAATGCTCAGCACCGAATCCCTGAACGGCTGAAATTCCAGCGACGCGCTCGCCTGTATTCCATAAGGGTTTTTGCTGTCCTGATTGAAACGCACGATCGTAGCGTCCTGCAGGAAGCCGCAACCGGCCAGCGTCCCACCGGGGCATCCAAGATTCACGCCATCCGTCGTGTCGCCATTCGGAAATTCGCCTCTCGTCAACAGCGCACCCAGCGCTGCATTGTTAATGAATGGCGAGCTCGCAAAACTGAACAAGCCGGTTCGCGCGTTCAGGCTATTCTCGAATGGGCGCCCGGGAAATGTTGAAAGCCCGCCGCACGACGGCGCCTGACACATCAGCAGCGGCGATGGCTGAATTCCGTGAAACAAACCAAACCCCGCCCGGAACACCACATTGCGCTTCGTACCAAGGTTGTACGCCAAGCCGACCCGCGGATCGAAATTCTGATATTGGGTGTTCAGCACGCCTGAAGGCCAGGTCTCAAACTCCCACCGCAATCCTCCATTCAATGTTAAGCGCGACGTCGCCCGCCACTTATCCTGAATGAAAAGTCCTTCATATGTGTGCGTCAGAGTCGCCGAAGCTTGCCTTCGCACTGCTTGCGAGATGGCGCCGCCTTGATAGACAGCCGTTCCTCCCGTCACAGTCGTATCGTTGAAGGGTGGCGTAGTCGTGGCGTCAAAGCGCTCGAAAAACACGACGAACGGATCCGGGCATTGTGTTCCCACGCAACCGGGAGAACCGAGCGCAGCACCGTCCGTTCCTAGAAACGCGGGTAGGTTCGCAAAATCCGCTTCAAAGGGATAGAAAAGCGGAAACGATTCGTAGGTGTTCACGTGATCGTAATTTCCGCCGAAGCTAATCGTGTGATTCCCGAAGTTGTGCGTCACGTTGTCGATGATCTCAAAGCGGCTCTCCGTATAAATATCCGGGTTGCCGCGATTCACGCCCACCGCGAAAGTGTTCGACACCTCCAGGTGTGGCTGCGTCGAGACCACCGGAAAATCAAAATTCCGGTGCGCGTATTGCATCCGCAATTCGTTGATCCACGAAGGAGTCAGCGTCGACGTCAAGCCGCCCGCAATCGATTGATCGCGAATGTAATTATTCTTGAATGCCGATGGCAAATCGAAGCCGTTGTTCAGCGGCGATTGGTTCGTTAAGCCGATCGTCGTTGATGAAATACCGCGCAAACAGGTAGTTCTTGCTGTTGAAATTGTGATCCACCCGGGCGAAACCGTTGTCGGTGTTGGAGTCGCGCAGTACGATCAGATTTTCAGCCGGAAGCCCGAACACCTGCGTCTTCACCTGGTTGATCGCATCGATATTCGCAAGCACCACCGAATTGTATGTCGGCGATTCGGCCCGCCGCTGTCCTTCGTAGTTCGCGTAGATAAAAGTCTTGTCCTTCTGAACCGGTCCGCCGATCGCCGCTCCAAACTGGTTTTGCCGCAGCACGTTGAAATCGGGAACGGAAAGAATGCTCTTCGCGTCGAGGTTGTTGTTGCGGAAATACTCATACACCGTGCCGTGCCAGTCGTTCGTTCCGCTCTTCGTGATGATGTTCACGATGCCCGCTGTAGCGCGGCCGTATTCGCGTGCTGTAGTCCGTGTTGATTACTCGAAATTCCTGCACGGAATCCTGCGGCGGTGTTCCGCGCTGAATTCCAGACGCCGTCGAAATATCGTCCGCGCCATCTACAGCGATGAAATTGAAATGGATGTTCTGTCCGGCGAAGGAGATCTTTGTCACCGGTTCCACGATTACGTCTGTGCTTCCGGAAGTCGTGTCGCCGATTTGCACGCCGGGCGATAGCAGCGCGAAATCGATAAATTCTCGCCCGTTCACCGGCAAATCGCGAATCTGCGTTTGGGTGATCACGTTGCTGATTTGCGTACGCGTGGGCTCCGTCACTTCTGACTGCGCCTGCACCTCCACCTTCTCGCTCACTTCGCCCACTGCGAGCGTGAAATTAAGGCTCGCTACTTGTCCCACTTGAAGGGTGATTTCTCCGGCGTCCGTTTTGAATCCGGCCAGTTGCGCGGAAACTGCGTAGCGACCGGGAGGCATGGCCGGAAGGCTGTACTCGCCGCTCGCATCGCTTTCCGTCGAGCGCGAAAACGCGGTCTCCGTATTCACCGCCGATACTTTCGCCTTCGGAACGCCGCCGCCGCTCGCATCGAGCACTTGCCCCTGCAGGGATGCAGTCACGGTTTGCCCGTGCGCAGGCGACGCGCTCGAAAATACACACACCAGCACCGCGAAGCACACAGACAATCGGAACGAATTCATACCCACCCCCCGAAATTGACCTGCCGCACCCAGTAGCAGGTTGCCCCTAAGTCGTGGCGCTACCATACGACATTCAGAGCATCGAGCGCAAACTCCGTTGCGAGAGGGACTTACACGACTTGTAACCGGGGATTCGCGGGATTACGTGCTTTTGGCAGTTACCTGGGGAACTTCACGTTCTTTCGCAGTCACCTTTTGTACCGCTGGCGTCCCGCCGGCTCTTTTAACTTTGCTCCGCTCCAGATTTTGCAGTTCGTACCGCTGGCCTTGTCCTGAGGCCGAAGGGCCTCAGGCCGGCGCCTTTGAGACCGGCCTTTCACTGGGACAAAACTTCAGCGTGCCACGCCGGTGAGCCGCAAGGTTCAATCCGGAATCACAGCAGTCACCTCGATCTCGACTCTCGCTTGATCCTCAATCAACGCCGTCACCTGCACAGCCGTCATCGCAGGATAGTGTGGGCCGATAATTTCGCGATACACGGCGCCCAATTCTTTCGAGGCCGCGAGATATTCTTTCTTATCCACCACGTACCAGGTCATGCGCGCGATGTGTTCAGGTTTCGCTTTCGCTTCGGCCAGAACCTCGACAATATTCTTCAGCGCCTGCCGCGCCTGCGTCGCGAATTCGTTCGAAACGAACTTCCCTTCCGCGTCCCAGCCAACCATCCCGCTTACAAAAATCATTTGCCCTTTCGCGGCCACTCCGTTCGAAAAGCCTCTCGGGCGAGCCCACGACGGCGGCTGCAGGATTTTCATGCTTTGCGGCCTCCCGTAAGTTGGCTCACTTCGCTGCCTTTCACTGGTCCCTGCGAAAGTTCGCTCTCCTGAAACCGCTTGATGATCCCGCGCGCAATGATCAACTGCTGCACTTCCGTCGCGCCCTCATAAATCCTCAGCGGCCGAATTTCACGATAGAGTCGTTCCACCGGCTCTTCGCTCACCACGCCCTGGCCGCCTAACATCTGCACCGCAGCATCGATTACTTTCTGCGCGGTCTCCGTCGCGGTCATTTTCGCCATCGCCGCCGCCACTGTCACGTTCTGCCCCTGGTCGCGCAGCCATGCGGCGCGATAAGTAAGCAGCGCAGCGGCATCAATTCCGGTTGCCATCTCGGCCAGCTTAGCTTGCGTCAATTGAAAATCCGCCAGCATTTGCCCGAACATCTTGCGCGAAGTGGCGCGCCGCAGAGCTTCGTCGAGCGCTCGGCGCGCGAATCCAGTCGCGGCGGCAGCCACCGAAGTGCGAAACACGTCCAGCGTCGCCATCGCCACTTTGAAACCCTGCTCTGGCTCGCCCAGCCGCTGCGAAACCGCAATCCGGCAATTCGTGAATTTCAAACGCGCCAGCGGATGCGGCGCCATCACCTGAATTCGTTCCGCAATTTCCAATCCCGGCGTTTTAGCGTCAACGATAAATGCAGTAATTCCGCGCGATCCGGCCGATCCACTCGTGCGCGCAAAGAGAACGTAGAAATCCGCGATTCCGCCATTCGAGATAAAGGTCTTTTCGCCGTTCAGCTGATATGAATCGCCGTGGACCGTTGCTTCGCACTGCATCGCTGCCGCATCCGAGCCTGCTTCGGGTTCCGACAGCGCAAACGCTGCGATAGATGTGCCGCTCGCCACTCCCGGCAGATATTTTTGCTTCTGAGCCTCGGTGCCGAAAAGTGTGATCGCGCCCGAACCCAAACCCTGCATCGCGAATGCAAAATCCGCAAGTCCGGAATGGCGCGCAAGAGTCTCGCGAATGATGCAAAGCGCGCGCGTATCAATGTTCTCAGCCGCAGCGCCATACGCGGTGCCGCCAATCGCATACTTCAACCAGCCACTGCTGCCCAGCTCGCGCACGAGTTTCCGGCAAGCCTCGTCGACATTTGCGTCGTGGCTCGCAGCCAGGTGCGCGGAAGCCCACGCTTCCAAATCCCGCGCCAGCTTTCGGTGGCGCTCCTCGAAAAAGGGCCAATCGAGAAAGCTAGTCGTCCGCCATTCTCAATCTCCCTTGAACTCAGGCTTCTGCTTCGCCACAAACGCGTGATAGGCGCGATGAAAATCGTTCGTCGCCATGCAGATCGCTTGTGCCTGCGCCTCGGCATCGATCGCCTCATCCACGCCCATGTTCCATTCCTGATGCAGCATTTTCTTCGTCATGCCGTGCGCGAACGTGGGACCGGCCGCCAGCTCGGCCGCCAGCGCCTGCGCATCCTTCAACAGACGCTTCCGGCGCGCACAGGCGATTGAAAAATCCCCAGCGCTCAGCTTCGTCGCCAGGCATGTTGCGCCCGGTATAAAGAAGTTCAGACGCGCGTCCCTGGCCGATCACTCGCGGAAGCATCGCGCACGCTCCCATGTCGCATCCGGCCAGTCCGACGCGAGTAAAAAGAAAAGCCGTCTTGCTGCGCGCCGTGCCGAAGCGAATGTCCGACGCGAGCGCCAGAATCGCTCCTGCGCCCACGCAGATCCCGTCGATCGCCGCGACGATCGGCTGCGGACATGCCCGCATCGCCTTCACCAGGTCGCCCGTCATCTGCGTGAACGCCAGAAGGCCCGGCATATCCAGCTTGGTGAGCGGCCCGATAATTTCATGCACGTCGCCGCCCGAGCAGAAGTTTTCTCCCGCGCCGGTCAGCACCACCACTTTCACGTCGTCCGCATGCGCCATCGTGCGAAAAAGATCGCGCAATTCTGCGTACGACTCGAACGTCAGCGGATTTTTCCGCTCGGGCCGATTCAGCGTGATCGTGGCCACGGCGCGCGAAACTTCAAATTGAAAATTCCGCGCCGATAATTCGCGAGGCTCGTTCGGCTTCCCGGCAGCGGTGTGGCTCGCCCGGCAGATGTCGCATCACCCTCTCCAACTCTCGTTCGTTACCACGGCTACATCAACTCGCCGCCGGCCACGGCGATCGCCTGGCCGGTGATCGCTTCGCTGCCCGGCAGGCAGAGCCATGCGACTGCGTTTGCGACTTCTTCAGGCCGCACCAATCTCTTCTGCGGATTTCGCGACACCAGCTCCGCTTGCGCTTGCTCCGCCGTGCGCCCGGTCTTCGCGACGATCTTCGCGACCGCTTCCTTCACCATGTCAGTATCCGTGAACCCAGGACACACCGCGTTGACCGTCACGCCCTTCGTCGCCACCTCAACCGCCAGCGCGCGCGTCAAACCGACCACGCCATGCTTCGCCGCGCAGTATGCCGACACATATCCGTAGCCGATCAAGCCGGCGGTGCTCGCGATGTTGATGATCCGTCCCCAGCCGGCGGCAAGCATGCCTGCGAGAGCGGCTTGTGTGCAATGAAATGTTCCGTCCAGGTTGACGGCCATCATTCTGCGCCACAGCGCGAGATCCGTTTTCAGAAACGGAGCCGATGCGGCTTGCCCGGCGTTGTTCACCAGAATCTGCGATTTCGCCAAATCGCGCGCGCGCCGATTCAAACGCGTTCGTCACGGATTCCGGATCGGTGACGTCGGCACTCACATGCTGAAGTGAGTCGCGCGATCCCGAAGCGGCAGACTCTTTCGACGGCGCGCCAGTCGCGGCCCACGATCGTGACGCGCGCGCCGTGCGCGAGCAACATTTCCACGACGGCTGCGCCGATGCCGCGCGAGCCGCCGGTGACGAGCGCATGTTTCCCGGAGAGAAGCCTGCGAGCCCTGACCGCGCGAAGCGTCGGTCACACCTGTAGCCTCAACAGCGCTGCGCGAGCGAGGTTTCTCTCGAGCTGCTCTTTGCCGTTCAAGTACGGGATCGGCCACCACATATCGGTGTATCCCTGCTTGGCCGCCTCGTGCAGAGTCCACGCAGGATCGGCGAGATGCGGACGCGCCACCGCGCAGAGATCCGCGCGTCCCGCGGCGATGATCGTGTTCACGTGATCGCCTTCGAAAATATTGCCCACCGCGATCGTCGGGATGCCGACTTCGTTGCGGATGCGATCCGAAAACGGAACCTGGAACATGCGGCCGTACACCGGCCGCTCCGCCTTGCTGACCTGGCCCGACGAGCAGTCGATCACGTCCGCGCCGGCGCACTTGAAAAGCCGCGCCACGTCGCCGCGTCCTCGGGCGTAATGCCGCCGGGAACCCAGTCGTGCGCCGAGATGCGCACGCTCATCGGCCTGTCCTCGCGGCCACGCGGCGCGCATCGCCCTGAAAACTTCGAGCGGGATACCGGCAGCGATTCTCGAGCGACCCGCCGTATTCGATCCGTGCGCTGATTCGTGAGCGGCGAAATGAAGCTCGACATCAGATAGCCGTGCGCGCAGTGAAGCTCGAGCCAATCGAATCCCGCCGCGACGCCGCGCTCGCGTGGCGGCGACGAAATCGGCCTGGATGCGATCCATATCCGTCGCGGGTTGCTTCGCGCGGCGTCTGCGACACGCCCTCAATGTAGGGCAGCGGCGACGCCGAAACGAGCGGCCAATTGTCCGATGCCAGCGGCTGGTCGATTCCTTCCCAGCCGCGGCGCGTCGAACCCTTGCGCCCCGAATGCCCGAGCTGCAACGCGATCTTCGCATCCGTATGCGTGTGAACGTAATCCACGATGCGCTTCCACGCGTCGCGCTGCGCGTCGTTCCACATCCCGAGGCACGCCGGCGTGATCCGCGCATCGGGCGAAACGCAGGTCATCTCCGTGAACACCATCGCGGCGCCGCCCATCGCGCGCGAGCCCAAGTGCACGAGATGAAAATCGTTCGGCACGCCATCGCTCGGCCATGTACGTCGCCATCGGCGAAACGATCACGCGATTTTTCAGCGACACCCCGCGCACCTTGAACGGCGTGAACATCGGCGGAACCGCGTGGTCGACGCCGCTGCGCGCGGCGAACCAGTTCTCGACGTTCTCGACGTAACCGGAATCGCGCAGCTTCAGATTTTCGTGGCCGATGCGCTGGCTGCCCGTCAGCAGGCTGTAGGTGAACTGCTCCGGCTCGAGCTGCACGTAGCGCTCCACCTGCTCGAACCATTCCATCCGATTGCGCGCGGCGCTTTGCAGCTTGAGCGCTTCGATCTCGCGCTCTTCCTGATATTTCTGCAGCGCGCTCGTCACGTCGCCATCGTGATGCGAGAGCACTCGCGCGAGCGCCATCGCATCCTCCATCGCCAGTTTTGTTCCCGAGCCGATGCTGAAATGCGCGGTGTGCGCCGCGTCGCCGATCAGCACGATGTTCTTGTGGATACCATTTCTCGCACAGCACGCGATTGAACTTCAGCCACACGGCCGAGCCCTTCAAGTGCTTCGCGTTCGAGATCAAGCGCGTTGCCGTCGAGCCGGTCCGCAAACAGCTTCTCGCAGAGCGCGATCGATTCCTCCGTGCTCCATTTTGTCGATGCCGGCTTTCAGCCAATTCTTCTCCGGCGTCTCGACGATGAACGTGGACCAATCCGCATCGAAGCGGTACGCGTGCAGATTGAACCAGCCCCATTCCGTTTCGCGGAAATCGAAAGTGAACGCGTCGAGCTTCTTTTTGCTGCCCAGCCAGATGAAGCGGTTCTGGCGCGGCTGAATATTGGGCTTGAAAATGCTTTCGTACTTGCCGCCGCGTGATGGAGGAGCCACCGTCGGACGCAATCACCAGATCGTAATCGGCGGCATACGCGTCCGGGATCGGTGACCTCGGTCTGGAAAATCAATTTCGACGCCGAGGCCTGCGGCGCGCTTCTGCAGAATTTGCAGCAGTTTGATTCGGCGCGATTCCGCAAAAACCGTGGCCGCCGGAAGTTAACTTTCTGCCCTTTGAAGAAAACGTCGATGTCGTCCCAGTGGCGGAACGCGCGCGTGATCTCGGCGTGCGTTTCCGGGTCGGCGTCTTTGAATCCGTCCATGGTCTTGTCGGAGAACACGACGCCCCAGCCGAAGGTGTCGTCGGGGCGATTGCGTTCGACGACCGTGATGTCCCAGGAAGGATTGGCCTTCTTGGCGAGAATCGAAAAGTAGAGGCCGGCGGGTCCGCCTCCGAGGCAAACGATCCTCATTACTTGTCTCCCAATGCGATTACTTGTCTCTCAAACGCGAACAAATCACGGACTCTCACGGCGCCAATTCTTCTCTTCTCACGAAGAGTGCTGCGCACCCAAAAGCCGTTTTTGTTCCTATTAGAAATTTGCATCTCGCTGCTTTTAAAGCACATAAGTCGAATCCTAATATTCCGATGTTCCGATTAGAACTCGAAATTCTAATCGGACAATTGGCCTGTCATACCGGGCCATTGACCGGTGCGCTGACCGGTCGCGACGATTCGCTCCCTCATCGGCGAGCGCGCGGGCTAATTTTTCGCCCGTGTCGTCGGCCAGAGCGGCCTCGCGAAGCTTTTTCAGCCGCAGCGCGGCGTCGCTTTTGCCGCGCAACATCGGTAATGCGGCCATGATGGCTTCGTAATTCTTTTCGCCTTGCGCGTGGGTGTCGCCATAGCCCTTTACCATGCGCGGGCATTCGGCAATTTCCAGAGCGAGCGCGTAATCTTCCGGGGCGACGCGGGTGATCAGCGCGAGCCAGTCCGCGATGGCTTTCTCTTCTTTCTTGAAGCGCAGCGACATTCGCCGCCACCGGCGCATGCTTGCGACCATGTAAAGCTGCAAGTATCCGCCGAGCGAGGTGGTTTCGACGATTTTTCCGTTGCCCGTTATCGCTTCGGTTAGCCGCCGCATCAGAGTCGAGCGGAGCAGCAAGCCGACCAAGCGGCGCGGGGACCATGTCCGCAATTTCCTGCGACGCGCGGATGCAGGAATTCCTTGATTTGCAGCATCTGGGCCGGCTCGACGCGCGCGTCCTGCTGGACGCGGTCGAAGCGGGTGCGCCGGATTTTCAGGTCCGCGACTCGCGGCGCGTCTTCATAGGACATCCAGAGAGCCAAGTAGCGCGCTGTTTCGCTGAGCAATGCAGAATCGGCGCGACCGGATTTCGCGTCTATGTCTCGAATCGGCTTCAAGCCGCTTGAGATACTCGGCGGCATATGCGACGTCCTGATAGTCCGCGAGACGCTCGATGCCGGCCAACAGAATTTCGCGGCTTGGCGCCGGAAACTCGCTTTCGATTTTCGCCGCAAGCGGCTGAAGACGCGGCCCGACCTTACCCTTCGCAGGCTCCGTTCTGCCAATCTGCGCTGCGGCCGGCTCTTTCGCTGCGCGAAATCCGGCGTCGAAAGCTGCCAGGCTGCTTTCGACCCCTACGCCGCCCTTGCGAATCGCGTCCTCGAATTGTTCGCGGCGGAATGGCAACGCGCCGGTTGCGGCGAGGGCGCCGAAAAGCGAAGCGCTGATGACGCTGCGTGTGTCTTCCGCCATCCGGGCGAAGTCGCGGTGGACGAATGTTTTCGCGGCTGCGCCGCTTGCTTCGATCACTTTCGCGGAATCCACGCGGCCATCGGCGATGGCGGTCTTTTCGGTCATGGAATAGACGCGATTCGTCGAGGCGATCAGCGTGGTTCGATCGGGCGTCACCAGGCCGCGCTGGATTGCGCGGCCGGCTTCCATCAGTTCCGATGCGAGCACGATATCAACTTCGCCCGGAACGGGCATCAGCGCCAGGACGGGTTCTTTGCAGGCCGCCTGGACTGCTTCCTCCGGGAAAATCTCCAGATAGTAGATCGTCGAGCCGGTGCGCTGCGCGACGCCGGGCACCGACGTAGTTTGCGCGCGATAGCCGGAATGTTCGGCGAGATCGACGATCCAATCCGCGAGCACACCGCCGCCTTCGCCTCCCATCGCGAGGATCGCGATCGTGATCGCTTTGGGAGTTCGTTTATGGAGCGATGCAGGCGGAGCGGCCGCGCCTTTCGCCATCAAAGCCTCGCGTCCACGTCAGGCATGGATACCCGCGAGACGGCGTTCGATGCGACTCTGCAGAAATCCGATCACGGCGCTGACGAACTCGTGATTTCGCGCGATCCCACGCATTCGGATTGGTGATCACTTCCGCGCGGAAAAATGACGGGCACAGCACCGCTGCGTGCGCGACCTCGCCGCACAAGCCGCAGCCCGACGCAGCTATCGAGCACCGTCGCCACCGGATCTTTTCGCAAGGGATCCGGATTGGGCTTGATGGTGAGCGACGGGCAGCCGGACAAGCGGATGCAGGAGTGGTCGCCGGTGCAGGTGTCGGCGTCGACGCCGAACCTTTCGCGCACCACGCGCTTCCCTTCCTTGGCCATTTTTGCCATCAGAGGCTTTACGCGGCGCTGCTTGTTCAGCGTGCATTCGCTTTGCGCGACGATCACTTTGGGCCCGCGTTCTTTGGTGGTGAGCGCTTCGATGAAGGTGTCGCGCATTTTCGCCACGTCGTAGGTGCGCGTGATCGTGCGCACCCATTTCACGCCGACGCCGCGCACGGCGTCGGCGATCGAGAGTTTCGTCGTGCGAATCGGATTGCTTGCGGCGGACGACAGAATATCCTGGCCGCCGGTGGCGGCGGTGTAGCTGTTGTCGACGACGACGAGCACGCTATCGCTTTGATTGAAGACGGCGTTGCCGACGCCGCTGGTGAGCCCGTTGTGCCAGAACCCGCCGTCGCCCATGAAGCTGATGGTGCGCTTGTTGGTTTCTTTGGTGTTGAACGCGGCGGCGCCGGCCCAGCCGAGTCCGTAGCCCATGGTGGTGGCGCCGATATTGAACGGCGGAAGGATGGAGAACAGATGGCAGCCGATGTCGGCAGCTGACGTGATGCGGGCCCAGTTCGCGCTCGACTAGTTTCATCGCGGTGAAAATCGGGCGCTCGGGGCAGCCCGTGCAGAATGACGGCGGGCGCGGATGAATTTCGTTGTCGACGATTTTTATGGCTTGCGGCTTTTCGGCGGCACGGGCGCGCGACCGGTAGGAAGATTCTGGCGGTCGATCAATTGCGGCGCGTACAGTTCGACGAATTTCAGGACGCCCTTGGTGACGGCGGCGGCGGTGTATTCGCCGGCCATGGGCAGCACGTCTTTGCCGTGGACCTTCGTCTGGATGTCGGCCTTGCGCAGAATCGAATTGAGATTCTGCTCGATGAAATCGGGCTGGCCTTCTTCGATCACCAGCACCGCGCGCTTGCCCAGGCAGAAGTGTTTGACTTCTTCTTCGACCAGCGGGTAGGTGACGTTCAGAACGTAGAGCGGGATCTTGCTATCGCCGAACGCGTTCGAGAGGCCCAGCAATTCGAGCGCAGCGGATTGTGGTGTTGTACATCCCGCCCTGCAGGATGATGCCGAAATCCTGCGCGCCTTCGGCGAACATTTCGTTCAGTCCCTGTTTCGTGGATGAATTTCTGCGCGGCGGGCCAGCGCTGGTGGATTTTCTCCTGCTCGTGCAGGAAGCTCGCCGGCGGCAGGACGATGCGGCTGACGTCGCGAACGGGATTCTCCATGGCATCTTTCAGGGTGAATTTCGGGCGGACGTTGTCCTTGGCGATGAAGCGGCCGTGGACGTGGCAGGCGCGGATGCGCAGCTCGAGCATGACGGGAGTGTGCGTTGCTTCGGATAGCGCGAATCCCTGTTCGACTGCGCGGACGATCGACGGCAGATTCGGGCCGCGGATCGAGCAGCCACATCTGCGACTTCATGGCGAAGGCGTGCGAGCGCTCCTGCATGATGCTGGAGCCGTCGCCATAATCTTCGCCGACGATGATCAGCGCGCCGCCGGTGACGCCGCCGGAGGCGAGATTCGCGAGAGCGTCGGAGGCGACGTTGGTGCCGACGGTGGATTTGAAAGTGACGGCGCCGCGCAGCGGATAGTTGACGGAAGCGGCGAGCGTGGCGGCGGCGGTGGCTTCGGAAGCGCTGTGCTCGAAGTGGACGCCGAGTTCTTCGAGGATGTCGTTGGCGTCGGTGAGGACGTCCATCAGGTGCGAGATGGGCGCGCCCTGATAGCCGGCGACGTAGGAAACGCCGGATTGCAGCAGCGCCTTGGTGACGGCGAGAATGCCTTCGCCGCGAAATTCCTGGCCTTCGCCGAGGTAAAGTTTCTGGACTTCTTTTTTGAAGAACCGCTCCGCCATTTGTGATGTCCCGTTTGCCGCCGCCTAAAGAGGGCGATGATAAGGCACTCTTGAGAATTTTACACCTAAATTGGGTTTGTCCCGTGGAGCGAGGTAAGGGGCTAAGTTACGCCTGCCTTCCCGGAGCAATTGGTGCCTCTCTGTTTGTGTTTCATTCTCTTCCGCGCAATGTGGCCGCTATGATACGAGGATTACGGCGGCCATGAATTACCGCGACGACAACGAGCGGCTTCTCGTCGGGTGCGTAAGCAATCAGATAATCGCGGATGGCTTGAAAGCGGAGGGTTTCCGAAGTGAGATCCAATCGCCTGTGACCGCTGATTTGCGAAAAGCCGCAAGCTTGCGGATCGCTTCCAGAGGTGCTCACGGAAGCGTGTCGCAGCAGCGGGATTGTCCTTTGCGATAAACTCCCAGATCTCGGTGATGTCGCTCGCGGCGCCAGGATGAAGCTCAAAAGCCTGGCTCATTCGTTATTTCGAAGAACGCTGCTCGGAGAGTTCACCTTCGCGCTGACGCAAGCCTTCGAAGAAAGCTTCAGCCGTCAACGGGTTTGACGCGGCCGCTCTTAATATCATCGTAGCGGCTGACGAGCAGATTGCGCAAGTTCGGCGACTTCGATCAAATAAGCAGCCATAGCGTCTTCTACGAGATCGTCGGTGCGGCGACCGCTCTTCGAAGCCAGTTCGTTAAGGCGCGATTCCGTCTCGGGCTTAAGGCGTATTTCCATGTTGTCAGTCTAGGCAGTTGGCGGAGCCCTGACAAAGTAACATCGCTAAGTGGCGACCAAGGCGAGGACGCGGCAGGGGCTGCCTGAGCCTCGGACGATTTTTAGTGGGGGCGTGATTAGGATGGCGCCTTTTGGGGGGAGTTGATCGAGGTTCATCAGGCTTGCGAGGCCGAATTTATTGCTGCCGTGCATGATGGTGTGGCATGGAAACGGCGGATTGAATTTGAAGGCCTGGCCTGCGTCGGTGCCGACGCCTTCTGAGCCCCAGCCGATTATGTCGCGTTCTTTGGCGAGGAACGGAACGAGATCGGGATGTGGGCCGGGGACGTGCGCGCCATCTTCTTTGATATTGAGGAATGAGGCGGCGTCTTTGCGCTTCGACCAATCGGTGCGCATCAGGACCCAGGAGCCGGCTTCGATGCGGCCGTGAGTGGTTTCCCACATTTCGACGTGCTGCGGCGTGAGCAGGAAATCGGGATCTTTGGCGACTTCGCGCGAAACGTCGATGACGTTGGCGGGGGCGAAGAATTTCGAGACGGGAATATTGTCGGTGGCGTTGTTGGGGTAGTCCTTTCCTGTGACCCAGTGGATGGGGGCGTCGAAATGCGTGCCGGTGTGTTCGCCGCAGGAGAAATTATTCCAGTACCAGGCGGGGCCGCGGCTGTCGTATTTCGAGATTTCTTCGAGGCGGAAGGGCCAGGTCTTGCCGAATTCCGGGGGGAGCTGGATTGTGGCGGTGGCGGCGTCGAGGGGCTGGCTTAGGTCGACTACTCGGATCGCGCCGGAGGCCAGCGCCTTTAGAAACCCGCTTAGAACAGTGTCGCTCATCGATTTGTCCTCTCGAATCGAGTAAGTAATCGCTCGACCTTAGCAACGCCTCCGCATTATATGCAAGCGCCTTTGAGTGATGAGATAAACGGTGGGGATTTTTGATCAGATACGAACGGGAGAGCAGCGATTACTGCGAGATGATCATTTCCGAGGTGCTCGTCATCCGATAACCGGAGCTGGGCAAGAAAGGCAAAATAAATTTGAACTGATAGCTCACCTGGACCTGGACGGCGCAGCCGGGGTTCGTTGGGTATGCCGTACAGATCGGGAGGTTATTGGGCGGCATCACCCAATTGGTGGTGACGGAGAGTTTACTCGGGCTTGTATCGATTCCCATCGGCGCGATGCTTGTGACATACGAGCTCACATCCGTTGCGGCTGCACCGGGCGGACAGCCACTCAGACCAGTACAGTCGCGACCTCGCACGCTTGCCCAGCGGGTGGCTTCGCGGGCTGCGTTGGAAACAAAGTGATAGCTATAGAGTGCGCGGCCAAAATCGATAATTCCAAAAACCAGGGCGAAAAAAATCGGGATTAAGAATGCGAACTCCACCAGGGTGCTGCCGCGGCACTTAGATTTCTTTTGAAAATGGGGAGTAGCGCGTTCTCGAGCCACGTCCTGTCGCTCGGGCATTCTGAGCCAGCTTCGATTGCTCATTGAGCGACACGCATCATAGCGTGACCGTTCACGGGGAACGTGGTGGGAAAGCCCGGGTAGTGAAAGAAGGGCGTGATCGTGGCGTTGGTATTGACCTGGACGAAGACCACTGGATGGCCGGTGCAACCGAGAGCGGGACAAGCGATGTACGCTGACGGAGATTCGGAGCAGGCGCAGAGAACCGTGGGATTGACGGTTAGTCCGGAAAGATCTGGCGAATCGCTTTTGGCAGCTTGCGTTAGTCCGACGGAGTCTTTGGCGTCCGCGAGACTTTGGGCTCCGTACTGGACAGCTGCGCGGGCGGCATTGCTGACTTCGATGCTGTAATAGGCGAAGCGGCCGACTTCGAAAATGCCGACGAGGAGAAGCAGCAAGAGTGGAGTGAGGAGCGCGACTTCGAGAAGGGTCTGGCCGGTTTCTGCGAAATTAGTGACAGGCCGGGCGCGGCGGGAAATAAACAAATTGCGCATCATTTTGCGCATCATTGCACCAGGACCGCTCCCTTAATCGGCGATCCGTTGGTGAGAGAGGAATAGTCCGTTCCAATTGCAACGTTGCCCTGAAGCTGGATGGATTGCGCCACAAGAATCAAGTAGGGGGCGGCCGGGTTGTTCGATGCGAGCGTTAACTGGGCGGTGGGGAAATACAGCGCGCCGGTGAGAGAGATATTGGGATTCGTGATCGTTGCGGGCAGGAGGTTCGTTCGATCCTGAAAAAAGAGGACTCCTCCGGGAATTCCTCCGGTCGTATCGGTAGGGGCGGTGAGAGACGTGGTGCCGGCGCCGATGATTTGGACACTAGCGCCGTTCGCAATAAAAAATACGGCGCCCGTGGCCGTCACGCTACCGGTTCCCTGAATTTGGAGTCCGGGAGGTCCAACGATGTACAGTCCCGGAGAAAATACAACGGGCGCGGTATTCGCCGGCCCGATGGTGATTCCGCTGCAATAAGCGTTGGGCGGCAGGGTCACGGGCGGCGCCGCCTGACTTATATTCGGGTTCGGCTGGCACGGACCGACGGCCGGAGCGTTAATGTATCCCAAGGGATCGGGGGATGGAGCGATTCCGATCACCGGCGCGGGATTTGCGCAGCCTCCAAGAAGATTGAGAACTACGCCGATTGAGGACGCGGTGATACATCCGCCGCCGAGATCGAGGATGGCGTTGTCCACGACGCCGCAATTTGGGGCTGTGAGGTTGTTGCCGCCCAAGGTGATTCCGAGAACCAAGTCGAGGCTATAGACGCAGCCGCGCGAGCTGCCGAGTTCGGCGACGGCTGTGGCGCTCACATTGACGGTGTTGACTCCGAACACGCGCATGAAGAAAGTCGGTGCGGATTGTTGAACCTTCACTTCTACGTAGCTGGCAGCATTCGCGACTGAAGAAAAGGGCGCATCCACCGGGGGATTGGACGAGGTGACGGTCACACCGTTGACACCATCCTCGAATCCATTCGCTTTCGAATCGTTCTTGGCGGCGGTCACATAGTTGCCGCTCGCGTATGCCAGTTCCGAGGCGCCTGCAATGGCGGCGCTGTCGGCAGCTGATTGCATTCGGCGCTTCTCGTAGCGGAGGTAACCCATGTCGATGGCGAGACCGACGATACCGGTGAGAACAACCAATCCGAGGGCGACGGATGCGATTGCTTGACCAGCCTCGCGGTTGCGCTTCATCGCGGATGTCTCCGGTGCGCTGGGGCCATAGATGAGGAATGCTTAGTCATTTCGATCACTTCTGTCAGGACCGCGCCAAGTTGCTCTTATTGTAACTCGCGGCGGAAAGACTGCAAGTTTTCAACTGGCGGCTCTTAGAGTTGAAATCTCGAAGCGGTCTCCCACTTTGGTGCCGGTGCGATAGATCGTGTGGGGCGGAAGCTCGAGCACGCTGCTGGCTTTGAGCGATACGCGCGAAATCCGGAAGGGGCGCACGTACTCCTCGATGTGCACGACTTCTTTTTCTTTGCTCAGGAAAATCAAGTCGATCGGGAACATCATGCCGATCGTGTGCACACCCCGAGACGGAACGATCCACAGGCCGCAACCGAGCCGCGCCCAGCGTTGCGTCTTGCCGAGCAATCCGATCAAGCGGCGGAAATAGCTATCGGCCACGGAGGCTTCGGTGGCGACAAATGTTTCGCGCGTCTTGTTATACACGGCTACGGCACGGCCGTTTTTATGATTGGCCATCGCGGATCCCATCTTCCCGAGTTTGGGCTCTTGAGCTGACGTGTTTCTACTCCTCGATATTTCTACGGCGCCGCCAGATGATGATGAAGAGCACGACGACTGCCAGCGCTCCTGCCACGATTCGTATCAGCGTTACGTTGTCCATTTCCGCTACCCCTCCCAGTGAGGTTTTGATTTTCACGACGCGCGCCTAGCGCGCCGCGTTGCGATTCCCGCTTTAGTGCGCGAACTGGCGCATGAAAGTGAGAACCGCGGGGCCCAGGACCACTACGAGCAGCGCCGGAAAAATAAACAGCACCAGCGCCGGAACCATTTTCACCGTCGTTTTAGCGCTCATTTCTTCGGCACGCTGCCGGCGCCGCGTGCGCAAATCGTCGGAGTGTACGCGGAGCGATTGAGCAACGCTGGTGCCGAAGCGTTCGGTCTGCACGAGCATGGCGACGAGCGCCTTCACGTCGTCGAGGCCGGTGCGCTTGGAAAGCGAGCGCAGAGCTTCGATGCGGCTTTTGCCCACTCGCATTTCCAGATTTACAAACTGCAATTCCTCGCTCAGCTCCGGATGCGCCACCTGCATTTCCTGCGCCACGCGAAGCAGGGCTTGATCGAGACCGAGCCCCACTTCCACGCAGATCACGAGGAGATCGAGGGCATCCGGCAGTCCCATCCGCAGGCGATGCTGACGCGCGCGCACTCGCGAGGTGAGCCACATATCCGGAAGCAGAAAGCCGAGAACCGCGGCCGCTCCGATGATGAAGGTCGGGTTGTAGCGGTAGACGCCAGTGAGTATGACGGCGGCCAGCAGCGCAACGGGAAGAAGTATTTTCATGCCGCGCATGGCGAGCATGGCGTCGGCGCTGCGGTAACCGGCACGAATCATCAAAAGCTGAGTTCGCGAGACCTGGCTCGAGCCCGACGGCACGAGTTTGCCGATCGAGGCGAGGCCGTCCTTGCACCCATTCCGATTTCTTGGCCGGCGGCTTGCTGCGTTCAGCGATTGCGGAGGCGTCGAGGAGCCGTTCGAGCCTTCCCGCCACTTTCTGGTCGGAAGGCGAGAAAGCGAAAACGAGCGCCACGAGGATTCCGACCGTGGCCAAGAACGTTGCGCTAGTGATGACCCAAACCATCAAACTCTCCCATCACACATCGATATGAATAATTCGCCAGATAATGATCGAGCCGAGAATCTGCATTGCCGCGGCGGCCGTGAGCAAAGTGGGGCCGACCGGATCGGTGAACAAGATTTTCATGTAACTCGGATTCATCAGCGCGAGCAGAGCCATCATCGAAGGCGGCATGGCGATGAGAACCATTGCGGTCAGCCGGCCCTGCGCGGTGCGCACGCGCACTTCGCGATAAATTCGAAAACGCTCGCGAATCACGCGGGAAAGCTCGTCGAGAATTTCCGCGAGGTTGCCGCCCGTCTCTTTTTGCACCAGCAGCGCGGTGACGAAGAAGCGCACGTCCATGAGCGGGACGCGCTCGGTGAGATTGACGAGCACGTCGCGCAGCGGCAATCCGAAATTCTGCTCTTCGAACGTCTTGCGAAATTCGGATGCGACCGGCTCGGAGGACTCCTTGGAGATCATTTCGAGGCCGGTGGTGAATGCGTGGCCGGCGCGAACGGCGCGTCCGAGAAGGTCGAGCGCTTCGGGGAATTTCTCTTCGAATTGGCGCATGCGCCGGGCGCGTTTAAAGGCAATCACCGAATAGGGGACGACGGCGAGGAGCACTCCGAAAATGGCCGCGAGCGCAAGACTGTGAAAAAACTGCGCAGCGATCAGAAATGTCGCAAAGCCCAGCACGCCGCTGATTAGCAGGACCTTGGCGGGCTTGATCGTCATGCCGGCCTGCTCGATCATCTGCTGCAGACGGACGGACCATGAAAACTGCGTCATGATGCGATGCAGCAGTGGAACGCTGCTGAGCATTTCGTCTCGAATGAGGAACAGATCCGGCGAAACTTCGGCGGTGCGGTTATCCGCTTTACGCACGGCGCTCATGCGGCGGCGGATGAGGCTCGGCTGGTCCTCTCCGCTCGCCAGCATCCAGAGCGAGAGGACGATTCCGCAAACGACGGCAAAGGTTAGGAGTGCGAGTAAAGGGGCCATCGCGAATCCTCAATAGCTCCTGGGAACTTCAAACATCGACACCGGCAACTGAATGCCCGTGACAGCCAGGCGCTCCGCAAATTTCGGCCGGATTCCAGTGGGAATAAATTCGCCGATCACTTCGCCGGTGTCGCGTATGCCGCGCTTGCGGTATACGAAAATGTCCTGCATGGTGACCACTTCGCCTTCCATGCCGGTGATTTCGGCGATGCTGATAACTTTTCGAGTGCCGTCGCTCAAGCGGCTGACTTGCACCACGACGTCAATCGCCGACGCAATCTGCCGGCGGATGGCGCTGTCGGGAATATTCAAGCTGCCCATGGCGACCATGGTTTCCAGGCGGCTCAGAGCGTCACGCGGAGAATTGGCGTGAATCGTGGTGAGCGAACCGTCGTGGCCGGTGTTCATGGCCTGCAACATGTCGAGCGCTTCTTCGCCGCGCACCTCACCGACGATGATGCGGTCCGGACGCATACGCAGAGAGTTGATCAACAAGTTGGCGCTGCTGCACCGCGCCCTTGCCTTCGATGTTGGGGGGCCGCGTTTCCAGGCGAACGACGTGTTCCTGGTGGAGCTGCAATTCGGCCGCGTCTTCAATCGTGACGATTCGCTCGCGATTGGAGATGTAGGAGGACAGACATTGAGGAACGTCGTCTTGCCGGCGCCGGTACCGCCGGAAATCAGGATGTTCAGCCGCGCCTTCACGCAGCCTTGCAAGCAATTCCAGCATGGCGGGCGTCAGTGTTTTGTTGGCCAGCAGATCCTGCGAGTCAGCCGCTCGCGGCCGAATCGCCGGATGGACAGGCACGGCCCGTCCACGGCAAGCGGAGGAATAATGGCGTTGACGCGCGAGCCATCTGCCAGGCGCGCATCCACCATCGGCGATGATTCATCCACGCGGCGGCCGATTGCAGAGACGATTCGGTCGATAATGCTCATCAAGTGGGCGTCGTCGCGGAACTGGACGCTGGTTAGTTCCAGGATGCCTTTGCGCTCGACGTAAACTCGCTTGTAGGTGTTCACCAGAATATCGGAGACGGTCGGGTCGGCCAGAAGCGGCTCGAGAGGGCCCAGTCCGAATACTTCGTCCAGAACTTCCAGCGAAAGCCGCTCGCGCTCCTGCAGGTTCATCGGAGTGGATTCGCCGACGACCAGCGCTTCCAGAATCTGCGCGACTTCGCGGCGGACGTCTTCGCGCTTGATTTCGCCGAGGCGATCCAGATTCAATTTCTGGATCAGCTTGCGATGAATCGCCGCTTTGACGGCTGAGTAATCGGTCTGTCTCGTTGGAAGAGTGCCAGACGACATTCGTTCTTACCTCTTCGTCGGAAACAAGAAATCCGCCAAGCCGCTTTCTTGGCGGTAGCCCTGCTCGATCCCTGCCAACTGGGCCGCCAGCTGCCGGTAGCGGTTCGTCAAGACGTTGTTGTGATTCTCCATGAGCGGCATGCCCAGATTCACGGCCGTGCTGGCCTTTCGAAAATCGTTGGGAAGGCAGGCAAAGATCGGCCGCTTGATGCTTTTCTCGATGCTCTTCAGCGCTTCCTCGTCGCCCTTGTGCCAGCGATTGATGACCACGCGAACGCGTTCAGGCTCGATTCCAATTCCCGCCATCGCCAGCAACCGCCGCTCGAGAGTCCAAAGCGCCGGAACGTTCGCTTCCGCGACGACCAGAATCATCCGCGCGCTTTGAAACATCGGGCTCCATTCCGATGAAAACTGCGAGCCCACGTCCACCAGCACCACGTCGAAACTTGCCTGGGCCACGTTCACCACCCGCTCGAGGGGGCCGAGCTTGAATGTTTTGCCATTCCTCGGGCTGGGTTGCGCCGCCCAGGATTTCGAGCTTTGTCTTGTGCGCCGTCAGCAGGCCGCTGAAGAAGTGGCTGTCCAGCCGATCCAGATTTTCCACCGCGTCGCGGATTACAAAGCGCGGATGCAGATCGAGAAGAAGATGAACGTTGCCCAGCGGCCGCGCGAAATCGAGCAACACCACGTGCTTGCGAGCGTAGGTGGAAAGCTGCACGCCCAAATTCACGGCGACGGTGGTGGTGCCGACTCCACCCTTCGAACCCATCACGATAATCGTCTTCTCGGCTGCCTTGCGTTCCGTGGCTTGCCCTTCTGCGCGAAAACGCGTGAGCACATCTTTCAGGGCTTCCGGCGTCACCGGCTTATTGACAAAATCCTGTACGCCGCAGCGCATGGCTTCGAGCAGAGTTTGTTGGTTGGGAGCTGAGGTGGAACAGGCGATCAAGCGCACAGCAGGACGCAGCCGTCGAATGTGGGCGCCGAAAACAAAAAACGGCTCCGAATCCCGGCTGAGATCGAGAAATACGACGTCCGGAATTGCTTCACTCGCATCCGGCAACTTTTCCATCGGAATCGTCCACTGCTTGACGGAGCTGACCAGGCCCGTCTGCTGCAGGCAAGCGAGGAGCTGCGCAGAGCCGTCTCGATCGGCGCTCGCGATTGCGGTGGTCACCATGACTCTGCCGCCCTTCTAATTGGCCTTACGTCCATCTTCATTTGCAAAAGGTCCTCTTTACTTCTGGCCTGGCGTTTTCTGCTGCTCTGTTGTGCTGGGCGTGGGCGCCAGGAATGGCTTCGGGAAAAACAGCTCAGGCTTTTTTTGCTGCGGCTGTATGGGCTGCACCACGCGCGGCGTCACCATGACAAGCAGCTCGTCTCTGGTCTTGTTGATACTGCGGCTCGTGAACAGTTTACCGAGCACGGGTATATCGCCGATGAACGGAATCTTCGAAAGCTGCTCCGTGTCACGGTTATCAACCAGTCCGGCGATCGCAAAACTCTGCCCATCTCTCAGATCCATCTCCGATTCTACGCGGCGCGTGGACAGCGCCGGAATCAAGAAGCCGGAGACGTTGAGGGCATTGGTGAAATCGAGCGCGCTTACCTCCGGCTTCACCTGCAGGTGAATCAGGCCGCTGGGGAGCAGCGTGGGTGTGAAATTCAGGCGCACGCCGAATTCCTTGAACTGAATGGTGATTCCGGCAAAGCCGCCGCCGGTGGTGCCCTGCACGATGGGAAACGGAAATTCGCCGCCGGCGAGAAAGCTGGCGTCTTTTCCGGACGCGGTGAGCAAGTTAGGCTCGGCGAGGATTTGGAGAACATTGTTCTGCTGCAGGGCTTGAATCGTGGCGGCGAGATTGATGTCCGGGCGGAAGAGGAAGATGTTCAGCAAATTGCTGACGCCTATGCCCGAATTCACGCCTTGTGACGGCGCAACAAGTTGAGGCGGCGAAAACTGTTGCGTTGAAACTATTCCGATGTTTTTTGCGCCGGGAAGGCTGAGGATGTTGATTCCGAGCTCCTGCAGCGCCGTCTTGTCCACTTCCGCGAATTTCACTTCCAGCAGAATCTCGCCCGGAGGCGATATCGGGACTTCCATCAGGCTGGTGACTTTCGGAGTGGTGCCTTTCACGACTTCGAGGATTTTGTCTGCCACCGCTTGCGAGGAAATTTTACCGGACAGCATCACGACATCTTTGGACGTTTCGACTACGACCGGCTCATTCGGAAAAACTTCGTGGATTTTTTCGGTCAAGCTCAGAACGTCGATATCCACGGACACTTCGAAAGCCTGGCTCTGCTCGTTTTCATCCCAGATGATGAGCGAAACTCCACCCGGAGCTTTTCCGTTGACGAGAACCTGTGTGGGGCTTACGACGATCGCTTCGGCGATGGCGGGATCGGCGAGCGAAACTCGCTTGATGCGCGACGGGGAGGTGATGACCAGCGAGCGTCCCACGAGGAGATGCAGCGCTTGCGGAACTTCGCCTGATTGCTGGCCTGATTGCTGGCCCGACTGCGCTTGGCCGGGAACCCGGGATTGGCCTGCCAAGCCGGGCGCTTCGCAAACGAGAAGGGCAACAAGGATTGCCGACGCGCCGGCACGCAGCAACACCGACAGCGGATTTCGCATTGAAAGCTGTGGAGACGATGGCTCTGCCATTCGAAACCCCCGAGAGTTGCTCACGGATTTTGAAAACTCTTCGTTTCGCGTTTGGTTCCGACGATGACTTCTACAGTGAACGGAGCGGGGATCGCGGCAGGCGTTTTCGCCGCAACATGCTTCGGAGCCGGGACCGGCGCACCGGAAGAAAAGAGCGAAGTTTGCATCACGGCCGGCGGGCTCATGTTTTTCGTGTCAATTGTGTTGCGGAGCGCGAGCTGAATTTTGCCTTCGGTGCTGGCCATGGCGAGCCTCGCAGCGTCGTCGGGGGTGACCAGGAGGGTGATGACAGGAACCGTCTGCGGCTTGCCTTCCTTATCCTGTTCGACCTTCTGACCTGCGGCAAGTACGCGGACGTTTTCCAAAATCGTGCGCGTGATATTTCCGCCGCCAGTGGCCGCACCGGTGACGAGCACGTCCACCATCGTTCCCGGCGTGACGAATCCCGCTACGCCCACCACGTCGTTTACCGCGACTGACATTGCGCGCATGCCTTCGGGAATTGTGGCGGCGAGGCCTGCGCCGGACTGAAGTGATGCGAGTTTGCTTTCGAGGATAGGCTCGTTTTCCGCGACGGATGTGATGAGGGCGCGATTCGCAACGTCGTCAACTTTCGTGAACATTCCCGCCACCGGCTGGCCCTGGGGCCACGGAATCGTTTTCAGGTTTGAGGCGTTCACGCGCGTTCCCAGCTTCAGCGGTTCAGCCGCTACCACGATTTGCTGCATCCTTACGACCGGCTTGGGTGCTGAAGCCGCCTGGAATTGGCGGTAGACGAATACGCTCGCGACAATTCCGAGAATGATCGCGACGGCCAACCCAAGCAGTCGGTTCGAATTCATCAGCAAATCTCCCTGGTTGGAAAGTCTTAAGTTCTCGAGCTCAGTAGCCGAGGCGAGCGGCCGCGAAGGAAATCACCGCGGCGATCGCGACAGCCACTCCGAACGGAACTTTCATCAGCCCCGGATTATCGAGCGAAATTTCCGGATTGGCGCGCAGCCCGAAGATCAGAAATCCCTGCACGAGCACCCACATGTTCTTGAACGTGTGCACCAAGCGGTGGGCGCGAATCACCTGCACCATTCCGATGGCACCCGCGGCAAGAATGCTGACCACCAACACGTAAAGGAGAGCTTTTGGTCCGAGCAGCCCGCCGACTGCTCCCATCAGCTTCCAGTCGCCCGCCCCTAGAGCTCGCAGCAAAACGAAGGGGAGCAAGATCACGAGCGCTAGTCCGGCACCTTCGAGAGCGAGAACTGCTCCGTGCCACCCGTTGAGCGCGGTATTCGCTGCGATTCCGACGATTAGCCCCGGCACTGTGAGCCAGTTCGGGATTCGGCGTGTTCGCAGGTCCGTCCAGCCGGCGTAGAGAGTGAGTGCCAGCGTGAGCGCCCAAATTGCTTGCGGAACGGTCGTCAGCATGGAGCGGTCCTAAGTACGGCTTCACAGCCAGCAAGAGCGCCCCGCACGAGGGGAAAATACTGGCCGCTAAACCCAACCGGGCCGATTAGCTGCCGCCACCGCCGCTTGTCGCACCTGACAGATTTCCTGCAGCGTTGGAGAACACGTTATTGATTGTAGCCGCGATGGTCTTCATGGCCCCAATCGCGCCCAGAGCGATCAACGCTAGGAGCAGAGCGTACTCGGTTAAATCCTGCCCTTCTTCTTCATGCCAAAGCCGCTTAACAAGATTGTTCATGTCGCTTCCCTCACTTTGAAATCCAACAGAATAGACCTCTTCCATTGGTTTGTAGCTAAGCATGTCCAACACCAATCGAGGAACCAGACTTTGCTGCCCTAACTATTTGCAATCGTGTGGCTTGCAGAACATTCGAACGCTGGCGGTTGCTACCACAAATCCCGCACCTTCAAACAGTCACCGCTTGGATACACCGCACGGGAAACCGCTAAATGCTTTGGTGACTCAGAGCTCTGCAGCACTGATAACGCTCTCAACGCGCCGAGGCGCTCGTTCTGGTCGCGTCACTGGTGAGCTGCCGTTCCCCGGACGCCGCGACGCACGCGCCACACGCCGATGCGCAACCGGCTGAAAGACATGATGTTGAACGAACGCTCGCGGTCCCACCCCTAGCTTGAAATACCGCCGGGAGGTCGCGTTGCAATTCGGTGGAACGGTTCATCTCCAGGGCCGTGGCAGCCGGCCATTCCCGATAGTAGTCGTCGGCTGCAAATAGCCAATAACGCGCTCGGATAGCGTCGGCAATATCAGTCATATGTGGCGCCTCCAGAGAAAGGCGTTGGGGGTCATAGAAGTCATCGGTCGCGAACACGATTGGGCGGACGGCCTCTCGCCCGGTATAGAGATACGCAGCCGCGTCTTCATATGCGACCAATCGAGCATCGGGCTCGGCATTGTCGCGAATCCAGTCGTAGCATGCCTGCTTGTCTTTCATCGCGGCTTCGCGGTCCTCGCTTGTGCGCGCTACGACGGTTTTCATGCCCGCCAAAGAATTCTCCGCGACTGCACATGCCAGGACAGCCATAACGATGCCCAGCCCCAGGCCAATAGACTTTTGTTCAAGGCTTGCGGAATTTGCGAAGGCCGACCTGATCAACCGTGCTACCCGTCTCGCTTCGATCCAAACCCCAGCAACTACCAGCGGCCAAAACGGCAAAAGGAATCGGTTCACCGAAGGGTAGTTCCAAAAAAGTACGACCGGTAGATACAGCGCAAGGCTTGCGTGAATTGGCCTCAGACCGTGCTCGCGTGCCTTCCGCACAATTCCCGCAACTGTCACAACTGCGGCCATCATCACTAGAACGTGGCCCGGGATAGTGTCACGGACGAGGGTCGGTCCTAGGAGTAAATCTGCTGGCTGTCGAAGCAGCATGCTCGCGTTGTTTTTCAGCATGGCCCAAAATACATGTGAGTTGGGAACGCCCAGCTTCCAAATCCCCGCGTAGTCGGTGTAATACGTCCAAGCACGGATCCATCCGAGACTCGATCCGAGAGGTCCCGCTATAGGGGATACGGGCTTCTTCGAGAAAACAGCATTCCACGCGGCCATTCCAGCGAATGGAGCGACCGACAGGCTGAACATTGTTAGCTGACGCCATGAACGGCGCGCAAGGCCCGTAACGAAAATTCCCGCGATGATCGGAAAACCTAAGACGCGAGTGAGCGCGGCGAGGCCTGCCAATATTCCGGACACGGCGCCGCGGGATAGTTTGCCGCCGGGACGTAAGGCTCCGTCGGCTATGGACATCGACGCAAGGGCAAAGAAGGCGAACGGCATTTCGGAGAGGACGCTTGCGCCGAAAAACATCACCAGCGGATGGACAGCCAGAAAGCCGGTGAGGATCAGGGCTTCCTTGCGACTAAGACCTCCCAGGCCCGAAAAGAAAGCGAAAACCGCCATTAGAAATGCGATTCCAAACACGACGCTCACCGAAACTGCCAGCGGCAAATTTGCGGGGAATGATGGATTCCATCGCCAGACGAGCGACAACATCCATGGATAAAGAATCGGATATTTGGTCGCCGGTGGGTTGCCGGGAAGATAAGGCAGGATGTAGCCTTTGCCTTCCGCCAGGGCTTTCGCAGAACTCAGATAGATTCCGTCGTCTTCAGTGAGCCCGAAAAGATAGGTGGGATGAATCCGCACGATTGAGACGACGTAGACGACTGCGATACATAGAAGAGCGAGAGCCGTGAAAATATGCCGCGAGCGGCCGCGATGGGAAGTGCTCTCGACCAGCGGGACTGGCGAAACTTCGCCCGTTATGTTCACAAGGCACCCTGGCGTAGGTAGAGAGCGGCTACATTGTCGGAATAGACCCGCTTCCAATCCGGCGACGCCGAAAGCAGCGTTCCGAGCGCTTCATCGCGATTGATTAAGCAAGATCGAATCCCATAGCTTCGCAACACTGATAGCGCGCCCGGTTCGAGACGCGAGATGTGCAGGTAGTCGGCGAATACGCCGCCGCGCTCGTAAACATCAGCGCGGCCATCTATAAAAACTTTGTGTTCCGGACCGCGTGTCCACACCAAATAGCCGCCGAAACCGTAGGCGTTGTACATCGGACCGGGAACTTCGTGCGTGTTAAGGTACTCCACCGCGTCTACGGGCCATTTCTCCGAAACAATTCGCTCAAGCTGGGCTCGCGAGGGGAAATAACGCACGACTCCAAACGCGACGACGGCCATCAGTGCCGCATTCAAGACGAATCGGTCCTTCCGCGCGTCATACCCTCGCATCCATCGCGCCATCATTACCGCAAGAATGGGCGTGAAGAACGGCACGAACACGAGCAAAAACCGAATGTGCAGGCACGCCATTACGGTGCCGAAAAGAAAGAGAGCGAGCTCCGCGAGATGCCATGTAAAGCGGAAAGCGATCTGCGCCACTACGAAACCCAGCAGCAGCGCGAGAAATATCTTTCCTCCTGCCAGGTTGAACGCCATCGGCTGCCATTCCATGATTTTCGTTACATTGAGCGGTAGCGACGAGGCGTATTCAAACGGCGACATCGCGATCCGGGTTCCATAGGGCGTCAGGGGCAACGCACAGAGGCTCAGCAAAAAAACAAACGAAATTCGCCTGCGATCATCGGCGGACCAGCGCTGAGTTTCAATTCCACCTACTCGAAACTCCACGAGCCCGCTCATCCAGTAGACAAAAATCGCGCCCATGCCGATCACCCACGAGCCGTGGATATTTACCCAAGCCAGCATCAGGAGCGGCAAAAACCAAAGCGCGCCGCGCTTCCCTTGCCGGAATAATTCCAGGGCGATGAGCGTGAGCACCAGGAAGAGATAGCCGAACATTTGCGGGCGCAGCGAAAACGACGGCCTTGCTAGAATCAGCAGGATCGCTGCGGCTGCGAATCCCGCTTTCGAATTGCCGGTGCGAATCGTGGCGAACGCGTAGATCGCCAGCATCACCGCGCAGCCCAGTCCTATTAGCAGTGCATCGAGACTACGCAATCCCCCGATGCGCTGCGCGCTGGCGAGCACGATTTCGCCCAGCCATTCATAAGCGAGCCAGAGTTGCCCGTGCACGGTGAATGAATACGGATCCGTTGTCGGGAAGTGATGCGTCGCGAGGACGCTTTCGCCGACCTTGATGTGCCACCACAAATCCGGGTCCACATCGAAGAGCCGTACGGAAGCAGCGACGCCTCCGACGAGGAGGGTTGCCAGCATCATGGGAAATGAAAATACCTTCTGCAGAGCGGATACGAATCCCGCGCGAATTCGCTCCTGGGCTGGCAGGACAATTTCGCCAGAACCGACGTGCGCAGCTGCGCTCGCCGAATGGATCGGCATTTGCGACTCGCTCATCCGCACATCACCGGGCGCGTTAGAGAAGGATCGTTCTGGCTAGTGGAAATCATGGGTTGAAAAATCTGCGGTGTCCGCTGAAGCAGAACGCCTGCTACATGACTAGCTTCGACGGCGGCAGTTTTTGGCGGCTGCTGGCTGCAATTCCGTCGTCGTCCGTCTGCCTTAGATCGAGCTGATTGATCAGCCTGTGCAGATAACCGCGCGCGACGCCGAACGTGCGCGCGCTCTCCGCCTTGCGCCAGCCGCACTCCCGCAGCGTCCGCAGCAGAAGGCGCCGCTTGAATTGCCGCACTTCTTCCTCGTACGAGCGGATCATTACCGGCTCCGTGGGATTCGAGCGGATTCCGCCGGGAAGATGCCAGATGTCCACGGTCTGGCCTTCGGACAAGACCACCGCGCGCTGCACGGCGTTTTCAAGCTCGCGCACGTTTCCCGGCCACGCATATTCTTCGAGCGCGTGCAGGGCAGGCTGCGAAAATCTGCGCACCTTCTTGTTGAATTGTTCCGACGATGCTTGCAGAAAATGTTGCGCCAGCAGCGAAATATCGTCGCGGCGCTCGCGAAGCGGAGGCAGATGCATCTGCACCACGTTCAAGCGGTAGTAAAGATCTTCGCGGAATTTCCCTTGCTGCACCATGTCGGAAAGATTCCGGTTCGTCGCGCAGATCAAGCGGATATTTACGTTGATCGTCGAGTTGCTGCCCAGCCGCTCGAAACTGCGCTCCTGCAGCACGCGCAGCAGCTTCGGTTGCAGCCCGAGTCCGAGGTCGCCAATTTCATCGAGAAACAGCGTGCCCTGGTCGGCGGTCTCCACGCGCCCGCGCCGGCATGCCATCGCTCCGGTAAAAGCGCCTTTTTCGTGGCCGAAGAGTTCGTCTTCGATCAGCGTTTCCGGCAAATTCGCGCACGAAAACGCCACCAGTGGACGCGTCGCGCGGCCGCTCATCTGGTGAATCGCGCGGGCCAGCAGTTCTTTTCCGGTTCCGGTCTCTCCGGTGATCAGGACGTTCACATCGCACGGCGCAATCTTCTGCGCCAGCGCGAAAAGCTCCTGCATCGCGGGCGACGTTCCGAGCAGTTCGTGGAGTTTCCCTCCATTGCGGGAAGTCGAACGCAGGCGCTCCAGTTCCTTCTCTGCGGTGTGAAATTTGTAGGCGCGCTTCAGAACCAGCCGGAGCTCAATCATGTTGGGCGGGTTCATCACGCTGTCGTAGGCGCCGTGCTCCATCACCCCCACAAGCAGCGAACGATTCTCAGCGTCGCAAAGCGCGATTACCGGGGGATGGATGGCAATTTTGCTGATCTCATCCATCAGGCGCAGGCCGGACTTCGTAGTCGCCTTGAGTCCCGGAATGCCGAAGGTCGAGCAGCACCACGTCGCACCAATCGCGATGCTCGTTGAGGCGGTTTAGATCGAATTCGTCACAGGCGCGCGAGGTAAAACCGCTGCCCAAGGCGCGTCCGATGATCTCCGCCAAAGCAGAATCCTGACTGAAAAAACAGAGGTGAATGGACTGGTCCATCAGCGTCACGCTCCCCCCGAGCCCCTCAGCGCGCGTTCGATCTGTCGCGGGTATACGCCCGTTGATGCGGCGGCCGGAGAAACCCCCAGAACTGCTGCGTGATGCCCCGGCGCTGCAGGGAAACGAGCGAGGCAAAACATAACGCAAAACGAAGGCCAAAAAATGGCAGTACTACAGAGAACTAGGACGAAGACCCTAATCTGTCTGCTGTCAGGACTATGGCTGTCCTCAAAAATGGACGGGTCGACAAAAGGATACGCAACGAACTTTCATAGTGGAAAACATCTACCGTAATTGGGAAAACGTGTCTCAACCAGCTGGTCGGGACGGCTTATCAGCGTGTCCCCTTTCGGATACAAGCGACAGATAGACCCGCTGACGAAGCAAACACTCGATTCTAGGCTGGCCGACACCTCAAGATTACAGGTGTCACTTATCGGCGGTGCTTGGCAGGATCGGAGGAATTCCGACTAGAATCTCCACAGTGACCGGTTTTCCGCCTCTCATCGGAGGCTTGAACTTCCATTTTCCAAATGCCAAGCGGGCAGCCTCGTCCATCGTCGGCACCACCCCTTGGAATATCTCAAGGCCCGATACGCTCCCGTCGGCGAGCAGGGTTCCGCGAAGAACTATGAGCTTCGAACCCTTTTCGATCGGAACCGGTACCCTTTGAAAATCGTACCTTGAGTCCACATCCGGCTCCGGGGGGACGATAGGCGCTTCCATGCGGATCACCGTCGAGGGCTGTTCGGGGGCTGCCTTCTGATTAGCGTCTGCTTTCGGGCAATATTGCATGGTCCAGTTCTTTCCAGGCATCGGCAGGAATACCGTATATATCTTGCCGCAGTTCAGCGCGCGATAGACTCCCAAGCCGCCGCCGCCAATTGGGCCTGCGGACACAACCAACGAATTCTTGCGCAGCTTTGAAAGAACGGCTGACGGCACCGGATAAACCATTCCCGCGATCAGAGCGGAAGATAGCGCTCCGCGAGCCTCGGTACCGCCATTACCGCTGATACTGATCGCGCCACCTGTTCCTGAATTTCCGCCTCCGCCACCCCCTCCGCCCGATCCGACTCCGGTGCTGCCGTCGCCTCCCGAGCCGTTGCCTCCTGAACCCCCTCCTACGACACCGCCGGGGCTACCCCCGGGTGAGCCTGGCTGACCGCCGGCTGGCGAGATCGAAAACTCGCCCCAGCGATTTCCCGGACCGAGCCCTATAACCGATCCGGCCGGGGCCGGATCCACTCCAACGACGAGGAGATCATTTCCGTCACCCGGGGCGGCCACTCCGCCATTCGCGGCGCCCGTGGCACCGCCGTTGCCGCTCTTCATGGTTGGCGTCGCGGCGCCAGCAAGAGGAATTGCTAGTTTGGGCTGCGATGTGGACGGGTCGAGATAACTCACTAAAGGGGGCTTGGAGGCTTCTGGGGCCACGTTGGGGGCTGCTTCGGGCGCGAGCCGACGATCCGTTTGAGTCGGCCGAGCCGTATTAGGGTCAACCTTGACCGGCGACTTTAGAGCTGGCGACGGGTCGCCCAAAACCATGTTGGGAAGCTTTACCTCGACAGGAATGCGAAGGTCCGGCGGCGAACTGCGTTGATAGATGGTCTGGCGGTTGTTATCTGGAGCAGAGGGCTTTGAAACTATCGTCAGATTGTTGTGGGCTGCGGTACTTCCTAGCGCGGGGAGTTGGTCAGGTTTTGAGCCCGTTCCGGGGCGCGCACCAGGACCAGCGGGAGCGATGCGCGGAAGAGTTTGCGTCGAATCCAGAAGAGGAACGCGATAGTAAATTCTCTCGGTGCGAGCGGGCGGTGAGTCAAACGCTTGGACGTTGGCCGGAAGCGCTTGAGGGAGGTAGAAAATCAGCAGAATCAGCGCGCAATGCATCAGGAAGGAAGCGGTAATCGAGCCTCCGGCAACGGGCGCGCTCGACACATCCGGACTATGAAAATAAGTTGAAGTACGAAGAAGTGGCAAGTTCGAACGGGAGCAAACAGCCTTTAAAGAGCTCCACCAGCCCGAGTCGCTGTTCCAGGCAACCAGCAGCTCGGGCGACTTTTCCCTTGGCCTTGCTTCGGCCGCCATTTTTGTCGCCAAGCCTAACATCGGTTTCCCTGTCGCTCTTCAGCGCGTGCGCCACTCACGATGATAGCTACACACCCATCCCGCTAGCTAGCCCGATATCAGGAAAGCACGTGCTATACCATAGGCACCCGCTTGGCCTTCAGGGCCATGCGGGCCCTCGGAACGAGGCGCGTCACCTTTTGTGAACTAGGGTAGGAGGCCGTTGAGAGGTTTTGGTCACAAAACCAGCAGACGCACCGATGCGAAGGCTACATCTCCCTGCAACTCCCGCCGTTTAGAGGAGTTCTCCAGTACTTCGAAGTGATTCTCGCTTTGCTTTTGGTATGCCTCCTGCATTGAATTTCAACGTGGTTTGGTGCGTGTCCGGAACGTGGGCGAGGGTCCACCAAGAGTTTGCTGGATGAGTCTTCCAGACTGAGAGCTGAATGATGGATCGAAAGAACGCCGGGATCGAATACGATCGCGAGGCCTTTATACCTGCGGCTGACCGGCTGTCCGACAGCAACCCGAGCCTGCGAGGAGTTTTGGTGCTTGTGGCGTCGATTGCGGCAATTATCGCGCTAGCATTCCTTGGTTACAAGATCGTCGCGCAAAGTGATGTGGGCGGCGGCTCGGCATCGGATTCACGGGTGCTCGGCCAGCTTGACCAACGGCTTTCTGGAATCGAGCAGCGTCTCGAGCAGCTCGAGCAGGAGAGTCACAGGCGCACTTACGCGTTTCCCGCGCCGACTCCGAAGGCTGATCCCCCGTCCGCAGCCGCTAGCGCACCGGCGGCAGCGTCCCCACCGAGATATCAAGTAGTGCCGACGCAGAAGACTCGGGCTGCGGCCGCCGCTGATGCTGCAACGCAAAACAAAATTACCGGACTTCAGCAGGGATTGGGGGCTGTGCAAAGCGATACAGCCGCTAACCGCGACGCCTTGCAAGCGACCTCAAACCGGCTCGCGGACGTGGCAGGACAAGTGAACAGCCAGAGCGTGCAGATCCTGCGCAATCAGGACGAGGTGAATCAACTGCTCGCGCATAGCGAGAAGATTTCGATTCCCTTTGAACTCTTGCGGGGAGCCGAGCCGCAGGTGGTGGGGCCTGTGCGCCTGGGATTGAAGTCGAGCAACCAGAAGAATTACCGCTACACGCTGTGCGTGTACGTTGAGCCGACGTGTTTGGAACTGAAGGACCGCAACCGCTTCGAAGTGGTGGAATTCATCGTGTCGAGAAATTCGCCGCCGCTCGAAGTAATCGCAACAAGAGTGACGAAGGAAGGAATTCTGGGTTACCTCGAAGTGCCGCGTGAAATGGCGGGACGTTAACGCGCGTCGAGCGAGAGGAAATAGTTTCGGCAGGCTTGATTGATGGCGCTTCGAGAAAGCCGAGGCTCCACGCCCTGATACGCGGCGGCCCAGATCACCTGGTCAATTAAATCGCGCGGATAGCATTGGCACAGCGGCTGTTTCATCTCGCGGGTGATTTGTTGAACGACATACTCCGGCAAGCCGACGTCGTAGGAAAGCAAACGGGTGGCGCAGATCTGCGTGAAAATTTCTTTGAACTGTTCGGACGTCGCGTGATCGACTTTGATCTTGTTGGGAATCCGGCGAAGGAATGCTTCGTCGGCGAGTTGCCGCGGATCGAGGTTGGTGGCAAAGACGAGGCAGACGTCAAACGGAATCGCGAATTTCTTGCCGCCGGCGAGCGAGAGATAATCCATGCGCCGGTCGAGCGGCGTCATCCAGCGGTTGAGCAATTCGTCGGGACGCATGCGCTGGCGGCCGAAATCATCGAGCAGGAGAACGCCGTTGTTGGCCTTCATCTGCAGCGGAGCGGTGTAGAAGCGGCTGAAGGGATTGAACTGCAGATCGAGCATTTCGGCGGAAAGTTCGCCGCCGGCAACGACGCGCGGCCTCTGGCACAGCACCCAGCGCTTGTCGGCAGTCCTCGACTTTGCGGCGATCGATGGGACGATGAACGCCGGGATCGAAAACGGCGATGATCTGATTGTCCACTTCGACGGCGTGCGGGATCAGACACGGAGTCGCTGAAGATTTTGGGGATATTGACGGCGATGCTGGTCTTTCCGGTGCCGGAAGGGCCGTACAAGAAAATCGAGCTGCCGGAAACAATGGCGATTCCCAAACGCGCGATCAGGTCGTCGGGCAGAACGAGTTCGTGAAAAGCGCGATCGAGATCAGCGTCCTTGATTTCGGTTTGCTGCACGCTTTGCGAGTGAACGCGCAGGGTATAGTCCATGAGAGTGACGGGAGCAGGGCCGGCGTACTGATTTAGAGCGAGCAGCTCGGCGGCTCGAGCTTTGCCGATGGCGGTGATTGCGATGCGGTGGGTTCCGCGAGTGATTCCTTTCACCTCGCAGAACTGCTCTTTGCGGAGGAACTGAAAAATCTCCTCGATGGGCGCCAGACCGAGGCACATGCGGTCGGCGAGATCGACGAGGGTCATCTCGCCACCGAGGAACAGGCTTTTTACGGCCAAATCCTCGAGCAAGCCTTTCGAAGGCCCGTGTCGTTGATCGACTGGGGCGCTGTGAGGCTTGCTGCTTCCATCGCTTCTCTCCTGGGAGCCGGATTCAACGGCTCCGGGTGGATCGGGGCCCTTGTAGTTTGTCATTGAATTTATGCGAAGGGGGACAAAAATGAAGCTCAGTCGAATGGCCACAGCGATGTTTCTGGGCTTGGTGCTTTGTTCGTCTGCGATTGCGCAGCCGCTTGCCGGGAGCGGACCTTCGAAATGGTTTCATCACGAGAAGAAAAATCCGAACCGAAAAAAAGTTGCGCACCATCCGAAGCCGACCCATCGCGTGACGACGCAAAAGACCCGCAAGCACTCTTGAGGCGGCTTGAGCGCTTCTTCGCCTCGCATTGCACCCGTTGCAGTTTCCCTGGAAAAGGGCTATAAAAGAGTGAAGGCAGTTTGTTGGCACCTGCTATGCGGGTTTTCTTCGAATCGAAACGCTGTTATGAAGACACTCCTCAAACGAATCTGGCGGCAAGAATCGGGACAGGATACGACCGAGTACGCGCTGCTCGCAGCGATGATCGCCTTGGTGGTTCTTGCGGCGGTTTATTCCTTTGGCAAAGCGAATGCGAATAGTATGAACTCGTCCGCAGGTAGTGTCGCGACCGGCTCCGCGTCGGCTGGCGGCGGGGGTGGCTCGGGCAGCGGTGGCGATGCAGGCGGCGGTTCTGGCGGAGGTACTGCTGGAAACGGCGGTAGTGGACAAGGTGGCAGCGGTGGATCGGGCGGAAGTAGCGGGTCCGGTGGCAGCGGCGGCTCGGGTGGTAGTGGCGGGTCCGGTGGAAGCGGCGGAACAATTCCGACGAATCCCGTTCCTCCCAAGGGCAAGTAGTAAGTTTTAAGCGGCAGCGAACTTCAGTAGGTCGACTCTTCTGTTAGTGGCTTGATTTTCCCCTCGGCAGCATCAGTTCCCCGACTTGTGATTTGGGATTCCGCGCGGAAGCGCATGTGGAGATTTGGCTCGGCGCGGGAGCAGCCGCACTGCCAAAGTTTTCACTTGGGGGTGTAGCGTTGCAACATGTCTTCGAGAGCCGTGACTTGGCGCTGAGTAAGCTTGGCGCGGAGTAGAGCGACGTCGAGTGGATATATGGAGCCGTACTGTGTGGCTTTGTCTTTTGCCGGGTACGTAGCTTCAATATAGGCATCGCGATAGGCGACCCAGGCTCTTTCGGCAGCCTTGATTTTTACTACGGCCTCGGGTTGGCTCTCGACTTTTGCGAGCAACGCGCGGTAGGTAGAATCTAGCTTCGTGTCGACTCGCTTTGCTTCCGCGCCCGCGCATGCGGTCATTTCTGCCTGTGTGTTTGCTTTGTCGCTGCAGGCGCGATATTCGGCGGAATCCTGTTTGAAGCAAGGGGCGTGGCCTAACACCGCCAAGAGCGTCAAGAGCAAAAGGACGAGGTATCGCATCCCGAACCTCCAGGAGGCTAGGTAACACGGCTTGTTTCGTGGCGCAAGACTCGTTTGATCTCGATTGTGCAACTGGACTTTGATTGGGAATTTGCTTATAACCGAAGCGAAGCTGGAAGGTCGAATCAGAAGGAGGATATTCATGGCGGCAAAAAAGGCAAAGAAACTCCAAAAATCGAAAAAGCTGAAGAACGTCTCAAACACCACGCTCAAAAAAGTATATTAGTCAGCGGTACGGCTCGAACCCGAGAGGCTGCCGCGAGCCGTATGCAGCCTCTCATGCCCAAGAAAACTGTCCCGGCGGGACGGTTGTTCCTCACTGCGCAAGAAACCATTCGTTCGTCATCTCCCTACGCTCTTCTTGTGATCCGTTCAGCTATTCACGGGTTGGGTGTGCGCGCAGGTAAAAATATCCCATGTGGGCGAAAAATCATTGAGTAAGCCGGCGAAAGAATCAGTCGAATCGAAACGCGCAGTAGATTCCTCTATGGTTCGCCAGGCAGAAGGCGCGGGTTGAATTATCTCGCACAGCTGAATGCATACTGGACGATTGACGGAGCGGTTGGCGGAAATGGCGCGGAACTAATCAACCATGGTTGCGAGCCAAATCTGAAGCTGAGGAAGCTGCGCGAACGCCTGTGGCTCTTCAGTTTGCGGAGAATCCGGGCTGGAGAAGAACTTTGTTACGACTACGGATTTTCCAAGTTTGGCAAGCGCGTGCGGTGCCGCTGCGGAGCGGCCAGCTGTAGAGGCGCAATCAATCGATCATAAGCCCGAATCCCTGCGTGCCGAAGGCAGGGTGCGGCCGATAAAATTTAGTATCTTGGTGAAACGATTCGGGCAGGCTCGTCACTATCCTACAGGGTTGCGAAGGATAGGTGGAAGATGAGCTTTGAATATTGGTATGCGACCTCACCTGAAGGGAGGGTCATCAAGTACGGTTACAAGGAGTTGTCCGATGGAGTGGCGGCGATATCGGCGACTGTCGAAGGACGGTCATTGATGATTTTGCAGAGAAGCCTGAGGGCGCCGATGACGCGTGGCCAGGTTGAGGCGCTATTCGAAGAGAACTATACAGTAAGGAATTTGGCCGGCGAGGAATGCCACTCAGGCTTGTCGTCTGGATGTTAAGGTAATCCGAGTCGCGCTTGACACTTAAACGATTTCCTAAATAGGCCGCGAATGCCTAAGATCGTTTTACTTGCCGTTCCTCTGCCTGCCAATTTGGCGGAGACTCACCTCTGCGTTCCCGCTTTCTTTTCCCCTCCGCGTAATTTCCCCGGAAGAGCCGCGTAATATATAGTTATAGAATTCCGTGAGGAACGACAGGGACAGGTGTCTACGACTTCCAATTCGATAAAACCGGACCTGGGATCGCTGCGGATCGACGACGGAAAGCGGCGCGGGCGGAAGACCGGAAAAGTGCTGGGTTTGTTTGCCGCGATCCTGGGACTGGCAGTGATCGTCACGGGGGCGGTGTTTGCCTTTCGGAACCAGACGCCGGTGGTGGAAGTGGCAACGGCGCAGAAAGCTGCGGCGGGCCGGCCGACGCTGCTGAATGCGAGCGGCTACGTGACTCCTCGGCGGCGGGCAACCGTGGCTGCGAAAATCACCGGGCGAGTGACGGGAGTATTTTTTGACGAAGGAATGCACGTGCCGCAGGGATTCGTGCTGGCGAGGCTTGATGACTCTGACGTGCGCCGGGCGCTCGATTCGGCAGTGGCGGATCGAAACGCAACGGCAGCGCAGAATGCGGATTTTCAGGTGCAGCTGAGGAACGCGGAGATCGTGCTGCATCGCGCGCAGGAATTGCAGGCAGCCGGAGTGCAGAGCCAGGAGACGCTGGATAACGCGCGAACGACCGCCGACAGCTTACGAGCGAAAATCGCGCTGACAAAACAGCAGGTGGCGGCTTCTGAGGCGCGGATTCAGGAGGCGCAGCAGGCGGTGGACAACTGCGTGATACGAGCTCCGTTCGACGGGATCATCGTGTCGAAAGATGCGCAGGTGGGAGAGATGGTGTCGCCGATTTCCGCCGGTGGCGGATTTACGCGCACTGGTATCGCGACGATCGTGGACATGAATTCGAACGAGATCGAAGTGGATGTGAATGAGGCGTTCATCGCGCGAGTGGAGCCCGGCCAGCCGGTGACCGCGGTGCTCGATGCGTACCCGGATTGGCAGATTCCTTCGAAGGTGCGAACGGTGATTCCAACCGCAGACCGGCAGAAGGCGACCGTGAAGGTGAGGATTTCGTTCTTGAAACTCGATCCGCGGATTCTTCCCGGACATGGGAGTGAAGGTTACGTTTCTGGGCGAGGCGCCGGTGGAGAAGAAGGGCGAAGTAGCTCCGGCTGCGTTGATTCCGCCAGATGCGGTGCGTGACGAAAACGGCAAGAAGATTGTTTTTATTGTAAAGGGCGGCCACCTGGAACGAAGAGCGGTGACGACAGGCGGCACGCGAGGCACGGATCTGGAAATATTGGCAGGCTTGAACGCCAGGCGATTCGGTGGTGGTGAAGGGCCCGGCAAATTTGCGAGACGGGCAAGCGGTGGAAATCAAGAAATAGGAGCGGTGACATGGTTCGAGTGGACGGCAGAGGGAATGGAAACAGCCTGGTTAAAATTCGCGGACTCGATAAGAAGTACCGACGAGGGGGCGAAGAGATTGATGTGCTGCGCGGATTGAACCTGGATGTGGATCAGGGAGAGTTCGTCGCCTTCATGGGGCCGAGCGGATCGGGCAAGACAACGCTGCTGAATCTGCTGGGCGGCCTGGATGTGCCGTCGCATGGAAGCATTACCGTGGCAGGCGACGAGATCACAAGTATGTCCGGCAACAAATTGACGGAATGGCGCGCGCGGCACGTGGGATTCATTTTTCAGATGTACAACCTGATTCCGGTGCTGACCGCGTTTCAAAATGTGGAGCTTCCGCTGCTATTGACGAAGCTTTCGAAGGCAGAAAGAAAAAAGCATGTGGAGACGGCCCTGTCGGTGGTCGGCCTGAGCGACCGAATGAATCATTATCCGAGGCAATTGTCAGGAGGGCAGGAACAACGCGTGGCGATCGCGCGCGCGATCGTGGCTGATCCGACGTTCTTGCTCTGCGACGAGCCGACGGGCGATTTGGATCGCAAGAGCGCGGATGAAATTCTGGGGATTCTCACGCAGCTCTCGAAAGAGCATTCGAAGACGATTCTGATGGTGACGCACGATCCGATGGCGGCAGAACGCGCGCAGGCGACGCTACAGCTTAATAAAGGTGTGCTTGTGGAAGGCGTGGCGGCTGCGGCCGGGAGCCTGGCATGAAATACCTATCGCTGATTAAGGCAAATCTACTTCGCAAGAAGTTGCGGACTACCTTGACGATCGGTTCGTTCGTGGTGGCGCTATTTCTGTTTGGCTTTCTCGCGATCATTCACGGAGCGTTCAACCAGGGAGTGGACGTGGCGGGCGTCGACCGGCTGATGACGATCAACAAAGTGTCGATCATTCAGCCGCTCCCGATTTCGTATCGCGACCAGATTCTCCGCATTCCCGGTGTGAAGCGAGTGACGTTCGATGTGTGGTTTGGCGGAATCTATCAGGATCCAAAGAATTTCTTTCCGAGCTTCGCGATTGATACGGAAAATCAACGGGAAGTTTATCCCGAGCTTCAAGTAGCGGACGATCAGTGGAAGGCGTTTCTGGACGATCGCGAAGGCGCAATTGCGGGCCCCAATACTGCGAAACGGTTTGGATGGAAAATCGGCGACCGCATACCTCTTCAGGCTCCGATTTACGGAGGGACGTTCGAATTCAACCTCCGAGGCATTTATCACGGAGCGCGCGAAGGCGACGATTTAACCCAATTCTGGATTCAGTACAAATATCTCGACGAGCATCGGCCGGCTGCGCTTAAAGGCCAAATCGGCTGGTATACGGTGAAGCTCGATTCGGCGGATGACGCTCCTCGGGTGGTAAAAGCAATCGACAACATGTTCGCGAACTCGCCGTTCGAGACGAAGAGCGAAACTCTGCAAGCGATGGCCGCGTCGTGGGTGAAACAAGCCGGGAATATTGAATTCCTGATTCTCGCGATTGGCGGCGTGGTGTTTTTCACACTGCTGCTGGTGACGGGCAATACGATGGCGCTTGCTGTACGCGAGCGTATCGGGGAGCTTGCCGTTCTGAAGGCAGTGGGATTTTCGGACCGTTTCGTGTTGATGCTCGTTCTGGCCGAGTCGATCCTGATTGCACTCGTGGGAGGAGCGATCGGTCTAGCGTTGGCGAAATTGTGGACGCTTCTCGGGGATCCGACCGGAGGAATGTTGCAGTCGTTTACACTGCCGACTCTTTTCATGCTGGTTGGCATCGTGTGCGCACTGCTTGTGGGAATACTCGCGGGCATACTGCCCGCCACGTCCGCGATGCGATTACGTGTCGTAGACGCTCTGCGGAGGGTGTAACAAATGGCGATTCCGATTCTATACAACCTGCGGAGCATGCGAGCGCGATGGATCTCTGCGATTGTGGCCGTGCTTGGAATTGCGGGGACGGTGGGCGTGTTTGTGGCGATGCTGGCGCTTGGCGCGCGGATTTCGTGCCACGCTCGTTTCCTCGGGATCGCCGAATAATGCGCTGATTCGTCGAGCCGGCGCGAGCAGCGAGATGGACGGATCGATACCGCTCGATCAGGTGAAGGTGATTCAAGACAAACCGGGAGTGGCGCGCGAGAATGGACAGCCATTGGTCAGTCCGGAAGCGGTGATGGTTGCGGCGTTTCCACTGCTTACCACGGGTACCGATGCGAACGTTCAAATACGAGGGGTGTCTCCCGAAGTTCTGAAAGTGCGTCCGAATATTAAAATCGTCCAAGGGCGGTTCCTTCAGCCGGGGCTGAACGAATTGATTATCGGAAAAAATGTCGCGTCGACGTACGGAGGCCTGGAATTCGGAAAGCCGATTAAGTTTGGCGGCGGGACGTGGGATGTGGTGGGCGTGTTTGATGCGGGCGGCAGCGCATTCGATTCGGAGATATGGGCGATTCGCGCGTCCTCAATCAGGTGTATAAGCGGCCGGAAATATCTTTTCCAATCGGTGACATTGCGGTTGACATCACCCGCTGCGCTGAGCGAATTGAAAGATTCGATCACCGCCGATCCCACGTTACAAGTACAGGTGGATCGCGAGAGCGAGTATTACGCAAGGCAGTCGCGGCTGCTGACGACTCTCATCACAGTTTTGGGAACTCTCGTTGCGTTGATCATGGGAATCGGAGCGGTGATTGGCGCGCTGAATACAATGTACTCGGCCGTTTCAGAGCGATCGCGGGAAATTGCGACGCTTCGCGCGATTGGATTTGGCGGCGGGAGTGTGGCGTTCTCGTTTGTGATTGAGGCGATGGTGATCGCGCTTATCGGCGGGCTGATAGGGTGTGCTCGCGGTACTGCCGATTAATGGGGTGACGACCAGCACGTTGAACATGCAGACATTTTCGCACCTGGCGTTTGCGTTTCGAATTACGCCTGTGCTGCTGGCGATCGGCGTTCTTTTCGCGCTGCTGATGGGATTGGTGGGCGGCGTTCCGCCGGCGATTCGCGCGGCGCGGCGGCCGATTGTGCTGGCGTTACGCGAACTGTAGGCTGCACGATCGCGCTCATCATCCTCTCAATTCCCCTGGCCGCAGAAAATCAGCGTCGTTTACTAGAAAGAATCCAAGCAGGAGAATGCGTACATCCCGTGCGGATTGCGGATTAGAGTGAATATTGGGCAATCTGGGAGAGGCGGGGGCCGCGATGCCGACTTTTGGGAAGAGACGTAGTGAACGCGTGCTTTTGGATGTTCCGCTCTTCATTGAGGGGAAGGCCGAGGGAGCACAGGATTTCAAAGAGGAAACATTTACGCTAACCGTGAGCGCGCACGGAGCGCTGATTGTACTGGCGGCGAAAGTGGCGCTGGGACAGACGGTTCGGCTTACGAATTTGAAGAATAAGGATCAGCACGAAGCTACCGTGGCGTTTTTGGGTCCGCCCTACGCAGGATTGGCGACTGTGGGAATTCAATTCAGCGCGCCGGCGCCGGAATTTTGGGCCATTGCTTCGCCGCCTGCGGATTGGAAAACGGCTTAGCTGCTTGCGCGCGGCGTGAGCAAAACCCCACGACGAAAAATTCGTCGTCGTGGCTACCTGCCTCTGAATTTTCCTGCTCGATTCAATCCTGACAAATCGAATGGCTAGTCGGCTGAGGGAGTCGAAATAGCGGAGAGCTTCGCGAGTTCGTCATACGTGAAAACGAGATGTGAGCCATCTGATTCGGATTGAATTTGTCCCAGGCCGGCGCGTCGGGAGAACCAGCGGAGATCCGAGAGCGAAAGTCCGAGCAAGATTGCTGCGCCACGTTCGCTGATGTGGCTGTTTTTATCGTCGAACACAGACGACTCCGCTTCGAAGCACACGTGTTGGGGTCCCAGGTATTGGCGCGGGCTACCCGAGCAAATTTTTTGAAGGGGCCGGAATCTATTTCGTGGCCCGGGTAGTCCGCAAGGTCGGTACATTGCAATCTGGCCGCCACAGCCCCCGGTCCACCATTGATTTTTTTTGACGCCCGTAAGCAGCTTAAATAGAGTTACTTACGTCCACGCGGTTCTCGCAGCCCAGCCAGCGCTGTGCCTTTCATATCCCTGCAACCGGCACAAACATGGAAGGAATGTGAATCTTCCTTCACAAGTATCGGGGATTCCGGGGATGGTTTCGCTTCAAAGCTCCCTCGACAATGTGAAAGCGCTTATGCCCGGAATGAGGGCTTCCGGCGCGGATTCGAGGAGATAAAGTGCGGAAAACTTCTGCAATTTTGTCGGGTTTTGCAATCACATGCTTGGTGATAGTGGATTGGGAGCAAGAGTTCGGCCGTCGCGACTACCGCGGCGCAGGAAAAACCGGCAAAGAATGATGCCTCGACGACGAAGACTGTTCACGCGGAAATGCACAACGTGATGTACCACTTCAGCGACAAGATTGCGGCGCACATTCGCACATTGTCCGGTGAACTTGAACCGATTGGCGGGAAAGACATGCCGGTGTTCGACGACAAGAATTCGTTTAATCTGCGAATCACCAACGCCGAAATCGCCATGAACACCGCGTCGCTTACCAACGCTTTTAATTCTTATGTTTTTGCGAGCCCGAAGTCGCCATTGAAAGACGTGACGATGACAATTGTGCAGGGGAAATTGAAAGTTAAAGGCCGACTGCACGACAAGGGGGACATTCCGTTTGAAACCGATGGCGAACTGAGCCCACGCCCGATGGGAAGCTACGAATGCAGGCGGATAAAATTCGGGCCCTGCATCTACCGGTTAAGGGGCTGATGGATTTGATCGGCGCGGACATCGCGGACTTTATCAAAACGGAGAAAGTGCCGGGATTATCAGCGGACGGCAACGGCTTGATTTTCGATCTGAAAGAGACCTTGCCGCCGCCTCACATCGAGGGAGCGGTGACAGCGGTACGGATCGAAGGCCAGAATCTGATCCTGACTTTCGGAACAGCCGCGAAAGCCAAAACCTCGCGAAGCATGAACGGGAACTACATGGCGTACCACGGAAATCAACTCCGATTCGGCAAACTGACGATGAACGGCGCGGACCTGACGCTTATGGATATGGATCCTCACGACCCGTTTGATTTTTACCTGGACCATTACCTCCAGCAACTTGAGGCCGGTTATACGAAGATCACGGGGAATTTCGGCCTGCGCGTGTCCATGAAGGATTTCGATAAGCTGCCAAAGTCGCGTGGGGAGGACAATCAAGCAGGACAGTAATCGGAAAGCTCTTGTCGACGCGACCGATTCAGTTCTTTGCGGGATTGGATACCGGGGATGGGCCTCCCAACTCGGCGCGGATTTTGGCTGCTTTTTCCGATTGATCCATTGCGTTGTATTCAGCCAGGAGATCGTTTCGGGCGGTTTCTACCCAGCGAGCGGGAGGAGTGGATTGTTTCATTAGAAGCTCGTAACCAGCGCGGCTTTCTCCTTCCGCGTCAGAATAACGCTTATCACGAAGCAATACTCCACCGAGTCTCACGTGCGCGATAGCAATATTGAGGTGTCCTGCCGGAAGCGAGTCGGCGTAGAGTTTGAGCGCATCCCTAAAAAGTTGCTCTGATTTTGCGTAATCCTTTCGATCAGAATACAAGCCCGCTAAATTCGCGACCGCTGCTCCCAGTTGCTGGTTTTTCTCGCCGTACACGGACCTGTAAATATCTGCCTGGCGACGGAAATCCTTCTCGGCTTCGTCGAGATTCCCCTGATGCTGGAGAGCGAGTCCGAGCTCGCCGACTGCCAATGCGACGCGGGGATGAACTTTCCCGTAGTGATTCTCGAGCGCGGCGAGCGACTCGCGGAGAATTGGGACGGCCTCGTCCGCTCGCCCTTCTGCGATCAGATACTTTCCAAGGATGGTCATGTCGTCGGCCGTCTCGGGATGATCCTTCCCATACCAGGACTTGCATGATGCCAACCGCTGTTCGCTGGAGACGCTCGGCGTCCGCGTAGTTACTCCACTGGTACTGAATGTCTGCGAGATTGGTGAGATCCTGAGCGACGTTCGGATTGCGATCGCCGTAGATTTGTTCGTCCATTCGGAGCGCGCGTTCGTTTAGATCCTTCGAAATATCGTAGTGGCCGAGGTAGTAGTGGGTGTTTGCGAGTTCGCTGAGCGTGGCAGAAAGATCGGCAGGCACGCCCTTCGGGCCCGATTCAAGGCGCATGGCTTCTTCGAGAGTGGGAATGGCCTCGTCATACTTTCCGCGATTATCGAGAATGCGGCCAAGAGTGAGTGTGGCTCGCGCGACTACAGGATGATCGGGAGGAAGATGGCGCTTGCTCATCTGAAGACCCTGGCGCGCAAAGGTTTCCGCTTCTGCGAGCTGGGCTTGGTCGTTCCGCAAATTCGCAAGAGCGACGAGACTTTCGGCCACTTTGGCGCTATCGGCTCCGCTAGTGGCCTTGCGCTGAGCGAGCGAAGCTTTCAGCAACGAATCCGCTCGATCGTACTTGCCGAGCTGATCGTACATAGTGCCCAGGGTCTGGTAAAGGTCGGCTTGAATCTGCGGGTCTTCGTCCAGGGCGCGAGCCTGCTTTTCGCCGCGTTCTAAAACGGTGACGACGCGAAGATCGTCAGCCGGACCAGTGGATTCGGCATCGCCCTGAAACAGATCCTGCATGAACTGCTCGACACGCTGGGTACGAGCTGTCTCTGCGAGCGCTGCGTTGCGGGCCTTCGCAAGTCGCAGCGTATAGAAAATCACCAACCCAACAATGAGAGCGCCAACGATCGCTGAAGCGGTCACTGCGCGCCGGTTGCGACCGACGAATTTGTGCATCCGGTAGAGGACGGAATCCGGGCGTGCCTCCAGCGGTTCGCCGCGAAGATAATGATCGATATCGCGAATCAACGCTTCAACTGAACGGTAACGGCGTTGTGGATCTTTGTGCATCGCCGTAAGGCAAAGGACGTCAAGGTCAGTCCATGCAGCTTTGGTTGTCGAGCCCGTCCCGCCAGGAGAATTTGCGGCCTTTTCGCTGGCAGGTCTCTGACCGATGAAAGACGGCTTTACAGGTTCGGTTTCAAGGATTGCCGCTTGGGCTTCCGTCGGAGTCTTGTTCGAAAAGTCGAATGGAAGTTGATCGCACAGCAGTTCGTAGAGAATGACGCCGAGCGAATACACATCCGATTGAATTCCCACTCGATCGCCGCGGATCTGCTCGGGCGAGGCATAGGCGGGTGTGAGGAAGCGGAAACTCGTGCGGGTAGCGTCGGCGGCCACATTGACGTCTTCGAGTTGTTTGGCGATGCCAAAATCGAGGAGCCGGACAGTGCCAGCGCTCTTTACGAGAATGTTCGACGGCTTCAGGTCGCGATGAATTACAGCCTGGCTGTGGGCATATTCCACCGCTTCGCAGACTGAGCGGAACAATTTCAGGCGATCGTCGATAGAACAATTGAGCTTCTTGCAGTACTCAACGATCGAGCATCCTTCCACATATTCCATGACAAACAGTGGAGTGCCATCGGGAAGAGTGTCGGCATCATAGAGGCGCGCGATGGAAGGATGGTTTAGCTGCGCGAGCGTCCGCTGCTCGCTTGAGAAGCGTTCGCGCCGAGCGGGAGATACCCATGCGTCGCGCAAAATCTTAATCGCCACCTGGCTGTGAAGGTCGCGGCGCTCGGCGAGAAATACCACTCCCATTCCTCCCTCACCGAGCACGCGCATGATGCGATATGGTCCGAACTCTTTGAACGGGAAACGGTGCGAAGCGGGGTCGTCTAGCACTTCAGAAGCGATGTCCGCCATATTGCGGTTAAGGAGCGAAGAGTCCTTCGCGTCTTCGTCGAGCAGGGCTTGTATATCCGCGATTAATGACTCATCGTCCGCGCAGGCGGATACGAGAAAAGCGCGCTGTTGCGATTTCGGCAAATCCGCGGCGCCGTGAAAAACGGACTGAATGCGATCCCAGCGATTGCTGTCCATCGATTTTTCCCGAAGTGCTCGCTGCAAACTTATACGCCTAGCGGCCTCGGCGAAGTTCGTGGGCAAGCCACGCTTTGGCCGCTCGCCAATCCCGCAAAACCGTTGCCTCGGAGACTTCCAGAAGCTCAGCGGTTTCGGAGACGTCCAAACCACCGAAAAAGCGGCTTTCCACCATCATGGCTTGACGCGGATTCATTTGCGCGAGTTGATCGAGAGCTGCATCAAGCGCGATCAGCTCCCTTCCGGAGGCCGGCTTTTCGTCGAAGGAGTCGTCGAATGCGACGGTGACATCGGCTCCTCCGCCGCGCTTGTTGGCGTTTCGCCGGCGCGCCGCTTCGATGAGAAGCTGGCGCATCGCGCGAGCTGCAATTCTCTTGAAATGCAGGCGGGACGCAGTGGTAAAACCCGGCGACTTCGAAAGCTTCAGCCATGCCTCATTGACGAGGGCGGTGGGGCTGAGCGTTACGCTCGGGTCACCGCGTTTCACTGCTGACGCAAGGCGACGAAGCTCTTCGTAGGTAATGCTGAAAAGCTGGTCGAGTGCGCGTCTCTGTTCCGGGCTATCGGACGAATCGGAGGTGCCTAGAAGTTCGGCACCCTTCAGAGGCGGTCGAGATTCTCGGAGAACCATGACGGTTTTTCCTGCGCCCTCGCGCAATGCGTTATGAATGCCGCTACCAACGCCCAACCGGTAGCGGATATAACGATATTAGGGTCGAGGGAGCGGAAATCCTAGCACCGGGATTCGCCCTCGGCAACCATTGGGAAAACGCGATCGATGAAATTGTGCGACTAGCCAGCCGATCAGACAATTGGATGTCATCTCATCAGGAGAGTTCCCATGGATAGTGGAACCTCAAGCAGGATCGTTTTGGGTTTCGTGATCACCTGCTGTCGCCTTTGTTCTCGGAGCCTGCGGCGCAGGACTATCCGGCACCTACTCAAACCCCACCGGCTTAGTCACGCTTGACCTTAGATCGGGCGGAAAGGCTTCACTGACCATGATGGGCGAGAACGAGCAGTGCACCTACGACGCTGATGGAAAAAATCTAACCCTCACATGCGGCGGGAACAAGACGGTGTGGGGCATCCACGACGATGGTTCGCTTACCGGACCGGGCTTTGTGGGTACGCTGGCGAAACGAAAGTCGTGAAGCGACAGCTATTTGGATTCGAAGCTAGCTATGGCGGAGTTGTTTCTCGCCTATGCCGTCGCCAGTAGCGTTCATCACTTCGCGCACTTTGTTGGCCAAGTCATCGGGACTGAATGGCTTTTCGATGAAGGCAGTGCCGGGACTTAGCACCCCGATGTTGATAGCTGCGTCCTCGGTATAGGCCGACATGTAGAGTACTTTGATGCCTGCGCGAAGTTTCGAGAGGCGCTCCACCAATTCTCGGCCTTTCATTCCGGGCATGAGCACATCGGTTAGCACCAAGTCGATCGGTTGTTCCCGGCGCTCCATGAACTGAATGGCGTCTGCACCGCTTCGAGCCTCCAGCACCGTGTAGCCGCTGATTTTCAGAAATTCGCGGGTCATCCGGCGAACGGCATCGTCGTCTTCCACGACGAGGATCGTGCCTTCGCCTTTGCGAACGTGAACAGGAATTTCTGGCGCTGTGGTGACTTCCACGGGCTCCTCGACACGCGGCAAGAATATTTTGATTTCTGTGCCGGTTCCAATCTTGCTGGAAACTGCGATGAAGCCCCCGCTCTGGTTGACGGTGCCGTAGACAGTAGCGAGCCCGAGACCAGTTCCCTTCCCGCGATCTTTCGTGGTGAAAAATGGCTCGAAAATATGCGATTGAGTTTCTTCGCTCATGCCATGGCCGGTATCGCGGATGGCAAGGACGGCGTAAGGACCGGGGTGCGCTCCGGGATGTGTGGCCAAGGAGGCTGAATCCAGGTCAACATTGAACGTTTGAATCGTGAGCTCTCCGCCTTCCTGCATGGCATCTCTCGCGTTGAACACCAAATTCATAATCACCTGTTCGAGGAGCGCGGGATCGGCCTTGACGTGGCCTAGCTGCGGCTCGAGGTCAATTGAGAGCCTGATATCGTCTCCGAGTACGGGCGGCAGCATGTTGGCGACCTGAGTAGTCAAGGCGTTGAGATCCAGCACGCGCGGTTGCAGAACCTGTTTTCGGCTGAAAGCCAACAGTTGCCGAGTAAAAGAGGAAGCGCGATCGGTCGCCTGCAAGATTTCATCCAGTTCTCGGCGAAGCGAGCCGTTCACGCCAACATTGCGCAATGAAAGAGCCGCGTGACCGCGTATGACCATGAGGAGATTATTAAAATCATGGGCCACACCACCGGCAAGGCGCCCTACAGCTTCCATCTTTTGGGCCTGACGCAGCGCGTCTTCGGCTTGTTGGCGACCGGCGATTTCCTTTTCTAGATTGGTATTGGCTTTCACCAGCGCCTGCGCGCGGAGCTGCGCTGTTTCCGCCATATACACAGCGAATCCCAGCATTCCTGCGAGCAATATTCCGGCGATGAATGCGACTTGCGGCAAAGGAGATCGCGTATAAAGAAGCGTCTCCGGTTTCGGCCAAGCATAAGCCCTGAGCGTAACTTGCTGAAACTGGATGTCGGCGGTTTGCACCCATTTCTTGTCGGGCTGGCTGCCGGAGGATCGATTAAATATTTCCTCACCACCGTCATAGACCTCGATCCAATAGTCTGGGGCCACATCCTGGAGAATCGGCGAAAGAAGGGCCTGATAGCGAAACGCACCCAAAAGAAAGCCTGTAAGCTGATTGTGGGAATAGACGGGCACACAAATCAGCAGTCCTTTCCCGCCTTGGCGCAGGGTGACGGGGTGTGAGACAACCGTCTCACGGCGTTTCCTGGGCCGACCGCAGGACGGCTTGGCTGGGTTCATCTTTGTTCAGATCCGCACCTTGCTCGCGTGGGTTGCGATTCTGGGGCGTAACCCAAAGCACGTGGTAGGACGGATCAACCCACTCGATGGCTTGATAAGCTGGGTAGCCGCTCATCGCGAGTTGAACGTCCGATTCCATATCTGCGTCGTTGCTCTGGCCGCGAGCCTGCCAGCGCGCAGCCAATTGCTCCAAAATCAGAATGCTGGCCCTTAGTTCCGACTCCGTCTTCGTTTTGACGAAGAGAGCCTGTTCTTTGGTCGCGGCTTGAATTTCCACGCGCCGATGGCCGAGCAGTAATTGCCACAGAATGAGAGCAGCTATAACTGTGGTCAGACCGAAGATTGTGGGAAGCAGCAGACGATCGACAAACTTCCTTTGCATTAACTCCATCTCCGAAGGTCAGCCGTTCCGCACCGGGATCAGAAGCGAAATCTCAAACTCTTGTGGAACAGACTCACTATTGATGCTGCGCTTTCTCAAAGCGGCAAGTCAAGTTCCCAAGCCGAGTTCCAAGTGATTGGTCGAAAAGATTGGAATCACCGCGTAGCACCGTGACTTCAAATGGGTTCATTTTGTGATAAAGTTTCGCGGTTTGTGACGCACCCTCGAGGGTACACAGCAATTTGACAGCAATCGAATACATCATCCTCGGCATAGCGGCCATACCGTTTATCTATTACTTTCTGGCTCTCTATAGCACTGCTCACTTCTTAGCCGACGCGAAACGCCGGGGAAAAAACAGCGGGGATTTCACGCCTCCCTTGAGTTGCCTGAAGCCGATCAAAGGGCTGGATGTGGACGCGTATGAGAATTACGCGAGCTTCTGCCGCCAGGACTATCCCGAGTACGAAATTGTGTTCTGCGTAGACCCGGGCGATCCCGCGCTTCCGGTGCTTGAAAAATTGGTGCGCGATTTTCCCGAGCGGGATATTCGCCTGCTTTTCGGTTCTGGCCGTGACGCCATTAACGACAAAGTTGCACGGCTCGTGCGTCTGACGAACGAGGCGAAGTACGATCTTTTCGTCATCACCGATGGCGATGTGCGGGTGCAGCCGGACTACTTGCGCAATGTGGCAGCGCCATTCCGCGATCCGAAGGTTGGAGCTGCCACCTGCTTGTATGTTTCAACGCAGGAGAGGAGTTTTCTGGAGGAGTTGCAATCGATTTCCATGATTTCTGATTTTTTTGCCGGGATCATTGTGGCGTGGCAAGTGGACGGAGTGAAATTCACGCTGTCACAATCCATTCTTACGACGCGAAAAAATATCGAGGGATTCGGCGGTTACCAACGGATTGAGGATCGTCCGGCGGATGATCTTTATATCGGGCGTCTTGCTGCGGAACAGGGATTCGAAGTGCGGCTGCTGCCGTACGTGGTGCAATCGGTGGCGGATTTTCAGACACTCCGCGAGTTTCTATATAAACGGGTCCGGTGGATGACGGTGATGAGGTTAATGCGGCCGTGGGGTCACATGGGATTGCTCTTCACGTGGGGATTGCCCTGGGCGCTGGTGGCGATTGCGGTTCATCCGACATTGAGCGTCGCGGCAGCATACCTCGGAACATATCTCGCACTGCGAATTGCGATGACCTGGCTGATTGGCGTCGGGGCTATGAAGCAGAAAGGCTTGTGGAAGAAGATGCCTCTGATCCCGCTGTGGGACGCTTTCGCATTTTTCATCTGGCTGGTGAGTTTCGGGCGCAAAACCATTCGATGGCGCGGCATTGATTATTTCCTTCGAGAAGGACGGCTCGTGGCCGTCAGCCAAAATCCCGCGCAGAGCGCTGCACGGTGACGCAAATTGGACAAATCTAAATGAAAACTTACCTGGTGACCGGAGGCTGCGGCTTTATCGGCGTCAACTTGATTCCGCGCCTCATCGAGCAAGGTGTGCGAGTGCGCGTGCTCGATAATCTCAGTCTCGGAAGGCGCGAAGATGTTGAGCCGCTCGGGGTGGACCTCCACGTGGGCGATATTAGAGATCCGGCCGCCGTGGCGAAAGCGTGCAAAGGGATCGATGCTGTTGTGCATCTCGCCGCTCACACGCGGGTAGTGGAATCTCTTTCTGATCCGCAATTGAATTTCGAAATCAATGCTGCCGGAACATTGAACGTATTGCAGGCATGCCGTAACGCCGGAATTCCAAAAATGATTTTCGCTTCGACGGGCGGCGCGATTCTTGGGGAGCAGGATCCGCCAGTTCACGAGGGAATGGTTCCGCGGCCGATTTCGCCTTATGGCGCAAGCAAACTCGCGGGAGAAGCATACTGCTCGGCCTATACCGGAGCGTATGGCTTGAAAACGGCAGCGTTGAGATTCTCGAATGTTTACGGGCCCTACTCCTATCACAAGGGCAGCGTGGTGGCGCAGTTTTTCAGGAACCTTCTGCGGGGCGAACCGATCGTCGTCTATGGCGATGGAGAACAGACGCGAGATTTCTTGTACGTGGCAGACCTTGTGGAAGCTATTCTGTTGGCTGACAAAACTGAACCGGCTGGCGAGGTGTTTCAGATCGCTTCCGGACGAGAAACCTCGGTTCGAAGTCTTCTGGACGCAATGAAAGCGATGCTACCCGAACGCAGGTTTGATATTCGATTTGAACCCGCACGAGCGGGAGAAATTCTGCGCAATTATGCCAACGTCGAAAAAGCGCGCCGGATTTTGGGATTTGATCCCAAGACGCAGCTGGATGACGGCTTGAGAAAGACCTGGCAGTGGTTCATTTCACATGATCGCGACAGCAAGTTAAAATAGTAGCCTGACAATCAAGCGATCATACCTACCGATTGCATCAAGAACCGAGGACTTATGAGTTCAAGCAAACTTACGGTGGAAGAGCGCGATGATGTGGCGCCCGTGAGCGCCACACACCATAGCAACGCCCATTCCGGCCGCCACTTCAAGACGTATTTTCTGATCCTACTGGTTATCATTTTCAGCCCGCTCGGCAATGTGCTGCTGAGTACCGGAATGAAGCAAGTAGGGCCGATGACGTTCCATTCGGCTTCCCAATTCTTTGGCGTATTTGCTCAGGTTTTTACGTCGGGCGCCATCTGGCTTGGAATCGCATCACTGTTCGTCGTATTTCATTTCGTACATGCTGGTCTTGTCCTGGGCCGACTACAGCTATGTGCAGCCGGCGACAGCGATGGGCTACGTGATCGTAGCCCTGCTCGGGCATTTCGTCTTACATGAAACGGTCACGCCGCTGCGCTGGATCGGAATCTCTCTGATCTTCCTTGGCGTGCTCGTAGTCGGCCACACGCCACCACGCACAACGGAGCACAGCTAATGTCAAAAGAGCTGGTGCTTCTTTTTCTGATCGTGTTCGCCGGAACTGGTGGCGAATTGTGCGTGACGCGAGCGATGAAAAAGATTGGCGAGGTGAAAGATTTTCGCCCAGCATCCTTGGTCCAAACGATATTTCGGGTGTTGGGTGTCGGTTGGATGTGGCTAGGCGTGGCTTTGATGGCGCTCGCTTTTTTCTCGCTACTCGGGATGCTTTCGCTAGAAAGCGTGAGCTTCGTTGTGCCGGTTACGGCCTTGAACTACGTCGCGGGCGCGCTGGGAGGAAAATTCTTTCTCGGCGAACGTGTGATGGGACGGCGGTGGGCTGGCGTTTTTCTCGTCTGCATTGGCGTGACCTGCGTATTTTTCAGCAGAAGATAAGAACTCGAAAGGAACTACAGGCAGGCGGAATGAGCTAGCGATTCCTCTGAAATGACGCGGTGACTAGGCGTTCGACGTATCGTTTGCTTCTGCCACGCCGATTGGGAATCTCTTCTCGCTGCCATTCTGACCTCTGGGTAAGCCGGCCCAGGTGAAAGAAAGCGGACGAAACGGCGTGCTTCATGGCCAGCGAGCTCTCGACTCCACAAGTGCAACCCGGACATTCCCGTCGAATCATCGCTTGCGCCTGTTGAGCGTACTCGTCCGAGGCCAGGATGTTTTCCAGACTGTCCTTCAGAATGTTTCCGACCGGCTTGAGCGGATAGCATCCGGTGAGAACGTCACCATTGGATATGACGAAAACCTGAAGATATCCAAGTACACACGGAGGCTCCTCTAGAGTTTCGTCGTTGTTGTAATAGCGTGTGATGTAATCCACTTCGTAATCAGGACGCTTCAGTTTGTTGCGGAGAACGGTTTCGATTTCCTGCACATCGCTTCGTTGTGGCCACATCGCATCGAGATCCGCATCCTTGGTGAAATACAGGCTGCGCGTGAGGATATTGGACTCCAACTGAGCACCCGTCGCGCGAGCGATATCGGCCAGTTCGCTGAGTTCCTTCGCGGAAATCCGATTCAGCGTCACCGAAATCTTCACCTGCTTATTCCGCAGCAACTTGATGCCTTCCATCGCTAGATCGAAATATCCGCGGATGCCGCGAATCAGGTCGTTTGTTTCCTTCAAGCCGTCAATCGAGACTGCCACGCTCGTGATCGGCGAATCGTTCATTTCCTTGTGAAGCTTCTTGAGCAGCAGCCCGTTGGTTTGGATGATGATGCTCTGAAAGGGCGAGGTGTTGGACTTGTTCAGAATTTGAAAAAAGTCCGTGCGGAGCAGCGGCTCTCCACCGGTAAACCGCAGTGAACGCACACCCAAGGCGCCAAGTTCGTTGACGAGCGCGATCGCCCGGTCGGTGTTAATTCCGTCCTGCCAACGAGTCTGCCAGTAGTTGCAACTGATGCATTTCGCCTGGCAGTTTTCTGTTAACTTGACGTGCGCAGCGAGCGGACGAATCTTGGAGGGCAGCAACTTGGGTGATAATTTGCTCCCCAGCCATACTCGCGGAAGATAGAAACCAGACGCCACTTTCACTGACTCCTCAGAAATACATTACTCACAAACCCGCATCTTAATCGTACCCTGCGCCACTCACTCTCGCAACCTCAAAGCTCTCTCTGCGCGCGATGAGTTACAGTAGAACTAGCGTTTCTTCCCTTTCGACGCCGCACGCGCAGGCCGCTTCGGGGAGCGCCCTCCAAGAGAAGCCCTGGCCGTCAAATTCTGCTGCAACCTGCGGTCATTGCGCGGCTCGCGCCAATTCACCTGCGGCAACATGAGCGATGCGTCCACCCTGTCACGATAGCGGACGGCGATTGTCACCAGCGAGTCCAGCAGAGCGTCGGAAAGGAGGTGTGGTTCGAGTCCAAGATCAATCAGCTTCGAATGCTTGGCATTGTAGTAATGCTCTTCGGCTTCGACGCGCGGATCGGGCAGATGGTCAATTTCGACGTTCATTCCCAGCTTTTTGCCGACCGTCTCTACCATCTGCGCCAATTCGAGAACTGAGAATTGCTCCGTGAACTGGTTGTACACCCGGCACTCCCCGCGAGAGGCCGGATTCTGGCAAGCGATCTCGATACAGCGAACCGTGTCGCGTATGTCGAGAAAGCCACGCATTTGTCCGCCCTTGCCGTACACGGTAAGCGGTTGGCCGATGGCCGCCTGCACGCAAAAGCGATTGAGCACGGTGCCGAATACGTCGTCGTAATCGAAGCGATTGATAAGCGCTTCGTCGAGGGCAATCTCGTCGGTCATCGTGCCGTAAACGACGCCCTGATTCAAATCGGTGGCGCGAATTCCCCAAATCTTGCAGGCAAACATGATGTTGTGGCTGTCGTGCACCTTTGACAGGTGATAAAACGAGCCCGGTTGCTTCGGATACGGCAGCACGTCCTTGCGACCGTTGTGCTCGATCGTGATGTAGCCTTCTTCGATGTCGATATTCGGCGTGCCATATTCACCCATCGTGCCGAGCTTGATGAGATGGCAGTCGGGTTGAAATTCGCGAATAGCAAAAAGCACGTTCAACGTTCCCAGCACATTGTTTACTTGGGTGAATACTGCGTGCTTGCGGTCAATCATCGAGTAAGGAGCAGAGCGCTGTTCCGCGAAATGCACGATCGCTTCCGGCTTGAACTGCTTCACCATCGACGAGAGGAAATCGAAATCCGCAACGTCGCCGACAAAAAGATCGATTGTCTTTCCTGAGCGCATTTGCCAGACGCGAAGTCTCTCGGAGAGCGGACGAATCGGAGTAAGTGTCTGTACGCCGAGTTCGTCGTCCCACTGGCGGCGCAGGAAATTATCGATGATGGCCACTTCGTGGCCCTTTTGCGAGAGATGCAGGGCCGTAGCCCAGCCGCAATACCCATCTCCGCCTAACACCGCAATTTTCATCCTTACCTCCAAGCCAGAATAGACACGAGCGAAGCTACAAAGATGCACCACAAAGATGACGGAGGGCCGTCAAATCATCGCCATTTAGTCCGAAACAGCAATATAGCATGTGACTTTGCCGCACCATCTATCAGATGTTGGTTCGGGGAATTAGGCTTCCACAATAGGGACGAATTCTTCCACGAAATTGTATGCATCCGAGAACGAATTGTAGAGCGGCACGGGGGCTACGCGCAGAATGTCCGGCTCCCGCCAGTCGCAAATCACGCCTCGCTCTTTGAGCGCGTCGCAAACGGCACGGCCCTTATTGTGAAGGCGCAAGGACAGCTGTGCGCCGCGCTGCTCCGGATCGCGAGGTGTGATGATCGAGAAAGCCCGCAGAAGGGTGCTGTTCCAGTAGAAATTCGAGATAGGAAGTTAGGGTCATGCTCTTCTTGCGTAACGTGGCAATTCCGACCTCGTCGAAAATTTCAAGCGACGCGCGCAATGCCGCCATCGCCAGAACGGGCGGGTTCCCCAACTGCCAGCCTTCGGCGCCGGGAATGGGAAGAAAATCCGGCCCCATTTGGAACCGGGTTGCCTTGTCGTGTCCCCACCAGCCGGCGAAGCGCGGCAGATTAAATTCGCGCGCGTGGCGTTCGTGGACGAAGCATCCGCCGACGCAACCGGGACCGCCGTTCATGTACTTATAGGTGCACCACACGGCGAAGTCACAACCTGAATCGTGCAATGCGAGCGGAACGTTCCCTGCCCCGTGCGCCATGTCCCAGCCGACGACGCAACCTTTCGCTCGCGCGGCCTTGGTGATGCGCGAGTAATCAAAAAACTGGCCGCTGTAATAGTTCACTCCCGCGAGCATGAACAGCGCAATCGTGTCGCCTTCGCGCTCGATTAGGCTTTCTATATCTTCGGTGCGGATTGTGTTCTCTCCCGGGCGAGGCCTGAGCTCAATTAGAGAAGTCGCTGGATCGTAGCCGTGAAATTGAAGCTGAGATTTAACCGCGTACTGATCGGAAGGAAACGCGTTTGATTCAATCACCACTTTATGGCGCGCGCGCGTGGGGCGGTAAAACGAAACCATCATGCAATGAAGATTTACGGTGAGCGTATTCATCACCACCACTTCGGAAGGCAACGCGCCCACAAGTCGCGCTGTCGGCCCGGAAAGCAGCTCGATGTAGGGCACCCAAGGCTGCGGACCGTGGAAATGGCCCTCGACGGCGAGGTCCTGCCACAACTGCAGATCGCGCTCCACATATTCGCGGACGGATTTCGGCTGCAGTCCCAGCGAATGGCCTGTGAGATACACCCACTCACGACCACCCGTTCCGCGAGGAATGTGAAAGCGTTCGCGGTAACGCGCGAGCGGATCCTGGCTGTCTAATTTCTGCGCGAAGTCTCTTGTCGCTTCCAAGCGAGTCGCGTCGAAACCGCTCGATGCCATCCAAGTCTCCTGTGGTCGCAAAACGATACCACAGGAGACACACGCTCCCCCGCTCCCGAAGGAATGACGACGAAAGAACCCGCCTGGACTTTATTTCACGCTGGCACTGCTGGTCGGCAGATTCACGTACTTGCAGACGTCTTTCACCGCATTGCCCAGCATGCGAGTGGTGGTGCTGTAGACGGCCACTCCACCATGCTGATACACGGTGAACTTGTAGTTGCCAGACCAGCCGCCCGCTTCGAGCATGAAATCAGACTTCTTCGAATCGAGCGTCATAGCAACGTTGGGGCACTTCTCAACGATGTGCTTCATCAGATCGGCGTTCGAAATTGTGGACGCCGGAGACAAAAACAACTTCACAGGCCTGGGGTCCGCACTCGCGGTCCCAGCGGCTGCCAAAAACAACAACATTGAAAATAGAAGTATGACTTTCTTCATTAGAATGGCTCCCATTACAGACATTATAAAACTTTCGATTATTGGGACGAAATTTTTCGTCAAGAGGTTGCATTGCCCATCAACAGTGAAACACACCATCCCGTGCTAAGTCGCGGCCGACGCCGAAGACGGGACCAAAATTCAAGGAATTAAGGTAATTTAGCCATCAACTGCTGACCCGACGGTAGCTGCGATTTTCCCCAGCCACCGCCGAGCGCCTCAATAAGCTGGACGCTGGCCGTAATCTGCTGGTTTCGCAGGCTAACCGCGGTCTCTTTCGCGGACAACAAAAGCGTTTGAGCCGTAATCACGTTCAAGTAAGGATCGATTCCCAACTTGTAGCGGTCCGTCGCAACTTTCAGGTTTCTCTCCGCCGATCTCACCGCCGTATCCTGTTGTTGAATCTCGAGAGATAGGATACGGAGCGCCGACAGACCGTCTTCTACCTGCTGAAAGCCGGTCAGCACAGCCAAACGGTAGTTTGCGACGGTTTGATCGTAGGCCCCTCGAAATTGCTGAACGGTCGCATGCCGCAGCCCGGCGTCAAAGAGCGTCTGGGCGAGCGCTGGTCCCACCGACCAGAATCGGCTCGGCCAGGTAAACCAGGTGGCCGCCGATGTGGATTCGAGTCCCAGCATGGCGCTCAGCGTGACGGTGGGATAGTAGGCGGCTGTAGCGATGCCGATTTGCGCGTTGGCTTGAGCCATCAACCGTTCGCTGGCTGCGATGTCCGGGCGACGTTCGAGAAGCTGCGACGGAAGACCAAAAGGGATTGCCGGAGATTTCGCTTTTAACGGCTCGATAGGAATCGAGAAATCGGAAGCTGGTTTGCCGACGAGAACTGAGATCGCATGTTCGAATTGAGCGCGTGTGAGACCTACGCCGGTAGCCTGCGCTTGTGTTGTCTCAAGCTGTGTTTCCGCCTGCGCCACGGCTTCGTCTGAATCGATTCCCGTCTCATAGAGAGCCTGGGTGAGCTTCAGCGACTCCTGATAGTAAATCACGGTGGAGTCCAGCAATTCCTGCAGCGCATCTTGACTGCGAAGAGAAAAATAATCGATAGCCAGTTCCGATTGGACGGTCAGGCGCGTATTTTCCAGGTCGGCAGCGCTTGCCTGCGCGCCATACACCTGCGAGCGCACCGAATTGCGGATCTTTCCGAATAGGTCCGGTTGCCAGCTGGCATCAAATGGAAGGTTATATTCCGTGAATGAGAGGTTCGCCGAAGAGCCAGTTCCCCCGCTCCCCGATCCCGTCGAAAACGTTCTTAGCGACGCAGATTGGCGGATTTGTGAAATCGAGGGATTGGTGGACAATGTTGGGAAATACTGAGAGCGCGCCTCCTTAACCATGGCGCGAGCGGAAAAGAAACTCGCAGCGGCTGCGGCGATGCTCTGGTTTGAAATATCGATTTGATCCTCGAGAGCATTCAGTTGAGGATCGTTGTAAATCTCCCACCATTTCCCTCGAAGTTCATCATCCTTGGGCTGAGCCACCTTCCAGCCGTCGGTCGTTGGGAAATTGGCCGGCGTCAACTCCTTGTAGGCAGTGGGTGTGGCCGCGGAAGGCGTGTGATATTTCGGGCCCACGGTGCAGCCAGCCGAGCAGAGCTGTAGCTCCGCTAGCAACGCAAATCATCCGCAGAAATCCTCGGGCGCTCATCCGATTTCGTCGTTTTTGCTGTTTGATTTTCTGCGACATTGACACGTGTTGGCCAACAACTCATCCGGCGATCTCCTGAGGAGTTGCTCCCGCGTGGCCTTTCCCATGACGCCGTTCCCACCATAGGTGCACCCAGAGGCGCATTCGGTCCATGTAGAGGTACACGACGGGAGTGGTGTAGAGCGTGAGCATTTGGCTGAAAATCAAACCGCCGACGATGGCGATGCCTAGGGGGCGCCTGAGTTCGGAACCAACGCCGCGCCCCAACGCCAAGGGCATGGCGCCCAGTAGAGCGGCCATTGTCGTCATCAGAATCGGCCGAAAGCGGAGCAAACAGGCTTGAAAGATTGCATCCTTCGAACTCTTCCCTTCATTGCGCTCCGCTGCGAGTGCGAAATCGATCATCAGAATCGCATTTTTCTTTACGATTCCAATCAACAAGATGATCCCAATCATAGCGATAACGCTGAGGTCCAATCGAAAGAGCATGAGAGCCAGCACGGCGCCAACGCCGGCCGACGGGATCGTGGAAATAATCGTGATCGGATGAATGAAGCTTTCGTACAAGATCCCCAGCACAATGTAAACCGCTAGAAGCGCGGTAGAAATCAAAAGCCATTCGGTCGAGAGCGAAGCTTGAAAAGCCTGTAAAGTTCCCGAATACATTCCCCGAATGGACTGTGGCATCCCGATTTGCTGCTGCATTTGAGTGATTCTCGCGGCCGCATCGCTAAGAGAAACTCCCGGCGCGAGATTGAACGAGACGGTTACCGACGGAAATTGGCTCTGGTGATTGACGGCAAGCGGTGCGGTTTTAGGCTCGAAATGCGCTATGGCGCTGAGGGGAACTTCACCACCGGTCGTCGGATGGACATACACACTGTTCAGTCCCACCGGGCTTTGCCAAAACTGCGGCGCTGCTTCCATCACGACGTGATACTGGTTGAGCGAGGTGTACATCGTCGAAACCTGCGCTTGACCAAAAGACTGATACAGCGTGTTGTCAATAAGTTGAGGCGTAATTCCAAGACGCGACGCCGTGTCGCGATCGTAAACGAGCGACGCTTGAAGCCCGCTATTTTGCTGATCGGTATTCACATCGGTGAAGCCTGGCAACTTTCGCATCTGCTGAAGGAGTTGCGGTCCCCACTTCACCAGATCGTCCAGGCTGTCACTTTGAATCGTGTACTGAAACTGGGCATTGCTCTGGCGCCCGCCGATTCGCAGGTCCTGGCCAGCCTGCAGAAAAACAGTTGCGCCCGGAACAGACGTCAGCTTGGGCCGCAGGCGGTTGATCACATCGCTTGAACTTATCTTTCGCTCGTCCAGCGGCTTCAGCCCAATATAAACGAATCCCCCATTGGTGGCTCCCCCGCCCCCTGTAAACGCCATCACGTTCGCCACAGCCGGGTCTTGCTTGATCATGTCGACGAACGTTTTGACGTCCTGCTGCATCGCCTGATACGAGATATCCTGCGCTCCTTGCAGGCCACCGAAGATGGTGCCGTTATCCTGCAGCGGAAAAAAACCCTTCGGGACAATGATGAGGAGATAGATGTTGACGCCGACTGTGATGAGAAGAACGAGCGCGGTAAACGCCGGGTGCCGCAGAATAACCGTTAGAGTTCGTTCGTAAGTACGGACCATCCAGGTAAAAAACTTCTCGCTAAGGCGATAGAAACCGCCATGCTTTTCCGAAGACTCCGGCCGCAAAAGCTTGGCGCACATCATCGGGGTCGTTGTGAGCGAGATGCCCAGAGAAACCAAGATCGCCACTGAGAGCGTTACGGCAAACTCGCGGAACAAGACGACCAACAATCCCTCCCATCAGCAAGATCGGAATGAACACGGCCACGAGCGAAATACTGATCGACATCACCGTAAATCCGATTTCTTTCGCTCCCTCCAAGGCCGCTTCCTCGGGATGCATTCCCTGCTCGAGGTAGCGGCTGATGTTTTCGATTACCACGATGGCATCGTCCACCACGAAACCAGTCGAGATCGTGAGAGCCATCAGGGAGAGATTATCGAGGCTGTAATGACAAAGATACATGATGCCGAAGGTTCCGATGAGAGACACGGGCACGGCCACGCTCGGGATAAGCGTTGCTCGCACATTGCGGAGAAAGAAGAACACCACCAGAATCACGAGCGCAACTGAAAGAGCGAGCGTTCGTTCAACATCTTTTACCGATGCTCGAATCGTCGTGGTGCGATCGAGAACTACGGTAAGATCAATCGCGGACGGAATCGAAGCTTTTAGAGAAGGGAGTTCCGAATAGATACGGTCGACGGTGTCGATGATATTCGCGCCCGGCTGTCGAAAAATAATCACCAGCACGCTGGGTTTCCCGTTTACGTAACCTGCAGCACGGATATTTTCGACCGAATCTTGCACATCCGCGACGTCAGAAAGCTTGATAGCCGCGCCTTTGTGGTAGCCGACTATGAGCGGCTTGTAGTATTCGGCTTTGAGCAATTGGTCGTTTGTGATGATGTCCGCCGTTGTTTCGCCGTTCGAGATCTGGCCCTTTGGCAAATTGGCATTCTGAACGCTCAGCATTTTTTGAACGTCTTGCACACCGAGGCCATAACCGTTCAATTGCACGGGGTTCAGTTCCACTCGAACGGAGGGCAACGAGCTTCCACCTACGGTTACTTGTCCAACGCCCTGAATCTGCGAAAGCTTTTGCGACATGATCGTCGAAGCCGCGTCATACAGAGGGCCGCGATCGTAAACATCCGATGTGAGCGCGATAATCATGATGGGCGCGTCAGCCGGATTCACTTTTCGGTAAGTCGGATTACTCGGAAGATTGGCCGGAAGATAGCTGCGAGCGGCATTGATTGCGGCCTGGACGTCCCTCGCGGCGCCGTTAATGTCGCGATTCAGATCGAACTGAAGCGTGATGCTCGTCGTACCGAGAAAGCTCGACGAAGTCATCTCCGTGATGCCGGCAATCCGACCGAACTGGCGCTCAAGTGGCGTCGCTACCGAGGACGCCATGATCTCAGGACTCGCTCCCGGCAATGAAGCACCCACGGAAATGGTCGGAAAATCAACCTGCGGTAGCGGCGATACCGGCAGGAAATTGAAAGCCACCGCTCCTGCGAGCGCAACGGCTATCGTCAACAAAGTGGTCGCGACAGGCCGACGAATGAATGGAGACGACAGGCTCATAGCTGTTCGGCCGGAACCGGTCCTCCGCTCGCTGCGCTGGCGCGCGATCCTTTAAGCCGCATCGCAAGCCGATCGAAGAAAATATAAATCACAGGCGTCGTGTAAAGCGTCAAAATCTGGCTGAAGATAAGTCCGCCGACCATCGCAATACCGAGGGGCCGGCGCAATTCCGCTCCAATGCCACTGCCGAGAGCCAGCGGCAGACCTGCAAGAAGAGCGGCCATCGTGGTCATCATAATGGGCCGAAAGCGCAGCAGGCACGCCTGATAAATCGCCTCGGTCGAGTCCTTGCCCTCTTTGCGCTCTGCTTCGAGCGCAAAGTCAATCATCATGATGCCGTTTTTCTTCACGATGCCAATCAACAGGATGATTCCGATCAGCGCCACCACGCTCAACTCCTGCCCGGTGATCATCAGCGCGAGAATGGCACCCACTCCCGCGGAGGGAAGCGTGGAAAGAATCGTGACTGGATGAATATAGCTTTCGTAGAGAACGCCCAGCACGATATATACAGTGATAAGCGCAGCCAGAATCAGAAGCGGTTCGTTTGCCAACGAGGCCTGGAACGACGCGGCCGTGCCCTGAAAAGCCGCCTGGATACTCAGCGGCATCTTGATTTCCTTCTGTATCTGCTCGATCGCCTTGGTAGCTTCTCCCAACGAGGCATCCGGCGCCAGATTGAAGGAGATCGTTACCACTGGAAATTGGCCCTGGTGGTTAACGGACAACGGAGCTGAACGTGATTCGAAATGCGTGAACGCGCTGAGCGGGACTGCTGCTCCGTTAAGTGCGGGCACAGCAGCCGGATTGGACGAACCGGTATTCGCATTTGAATTGGTTCCCGTGGGCCCCGAAGTATTTGAAGAGCTGTTTGACGACCCTACAGTGACGACCCCGTTGGAATTCACGCCCGAAGAAGAGTTTGACGGCGTAGCAGAACTTCCCGAAGATGCCGATGAACCGGACCCCGGCTGCGACGTTGCCGCGGAGCGAACGTAAATGTCCTGGAGTTTTGCCGGATCCTTCTGGAAATCCGGCATCGTTTCCAGCACCACATGGTATTGGTTGAGCTGCGTATAAAGGGTAGAAACCTGGCGCTGGCCAAACGCGTCATAGAGCGTCTGATCGATCATCTGCGGAGAGATCCCCAGCCGAGAGGCTGTCTGGCGATCGATCACGAGCGAGGCGGCTAGGCCCGACGTTTGCTGGTCGGTTGCGACATCGCGCAGCTGTGGCAGTTGTTTCAGCTTCTCGACAAAACGCTGCGTCCATCGGTTTAGCTCGTTCGCATCGGGATCTTCGAGAGTGTATTGAAATTGAGTCCGGCTGACGCGATCTTCCACTGTAAGGTCCTGCACGGGCTGCATGTACAGAGTGATCCCATCCACTTTGTCGAGATTGGGTTGGAGTCTGCGGATCACATCCGAAGCGTTGATTTTTCGCACTTCCAACGGCTTCAAGTTGATTTGAATCCGGCCGCTGTTAAGCGTCGTATTTGTGCCGTCGACGCCGATGAAAGACGAAAGGCTCTCCACCGCCGGATCCTTGAGAATCACGCGAGCGAGGTCCTGCTGGCGTTGCGACATCGCGTCAAACGAAATCGACTGCGGCGCTTCCGAAATTCCCTGAATGATTCCGGTGTCCTGAACGGGGAAAAAGCCCTTGGGAATCAAAATGTAGAGCACGATGGTGAGAACCAGAGTGCCTAACGCCACGAACAGCGTCGCCGTCTGGCGTTGCAAAACCCACTGAAGAGTTCGGCCATAAAAATCAATCACGCGTTGAAACGCTCGCTCGGATACCTCATAGAAGCGGCCTCGTTGCGAGTCCGCTTTGTGCCGCAATAGCTTTGCGCACATCATCGGCGTCAGCGTCAGCGAGACCACCGCAGAAACCAGAATCGTCACGCTCAGCGTAATCGCGAACTCGCGGAATAGCCGTCCGACGATATCGCCCATGAATAGCAGCGGGATCAAAACGGCGATAAGCGAAATGGTGAGCGAAACGATCGTAAATCCGATCTGTTCGGACCCCTTCAGTGCCGCTTCAAGCGGCGTGTCGCCTTCCTCAAGAAAACGCACGATGTTCTCGATCATTACGATCGCGTCGTCCACCACGAACCCGGTCGCGATCGTCAACGCCATCAGCGTGAGGTTATTCAAGCTGTAGCCGGCGAGATACATCACGCCAAACGTGCCCACGAGCGAAACCGGTACAGCGATACTCGGAATCACGGTTGCAGAGAGGCTCCGCAGAAAAAGAAAGATCACCATGACGACGAGCGCGATCGTGAGCATCAATTCGAACTCGACGTCCTGCACCGATGCACGAATCGTGACGGTGCGGTCGGTCAAGACCGAAACTTTCACGGATGCTGGAAGGGTCTGCTGCAAAACCGGCATCAGCTTCGTGATGCGATCAACCACCTGAATAATGTTTGCGCCCGGTTGCCTCTGAATATTCACGATCACCGCTGGCGTGGTGTTCATCCAGGCGGCCTGCCTCACGTTCTCGGCGCTATCGATGATGTTGGCAACATCCGACAGAAGTACCGGCGCGCCATTGCGATAGGCCACAACCACTGGCTTGAAGTCCTTGCTCGTCAGGAGCTGATCGTTAGCCTGAATCTGATAATCCTGGCGAGGCCCGTCAAAATTGCCTTTCGCCAGATCGAGACTGGTTTGCTGAATGGCAGTGCGAACATCTTCAAGATTGATCCCGTAGTGAGAGAGCGCGGTGGGATTTACCTGAATCCGCACGGCAGGCTTTTGTCCGCCGCTGATGCTCACAAGTCCAACGCCGGGGAGCTGCGAAATCTTTTGCACCAGACGCGTGTCCGCTAAGTCTTCCACCTGGGAAAGAGGCACGGTGTCCGACGTCAAAGCCAACGTCAGAATGGGCGTGTCTGCAGGATTGGTTTTGCTGTAAAGCGGTGGCGTCGGGAGGTCCGCGGGAAGATATGTCTGCGCCGAGTTGATGGCCTGCTGAACCTCTTGCTCCGCCACGTCAATGCTCAGGTCGAGCGAAAACTGCAACACGATCACTGAGCTGCCGTCAGAGCTGGTCGAGGTCATCTGATTCAGCCCCGGCACTTGACCGAACTGCCGCTCGAGAGGCGCAGTCACCGCCGACGCAACCACATCCGGACTCGCTCCGGGATAAAACGTGATGATTTGAATTGTGGGGTAATCAACTTCGGGAAGCGCTGAGACAGGCAACTGCAGAAACGCAACAAATCCGGTAAGCAAAATCGCTGCCATCAACAGAGAGGTTGCAACCGGCCTGAGAATAAACGGACGAGACGGATTCACGGAGTTTCCCCGCCGCCCCCGCTAGAATTCGCGTTTGCACCGCCGTTCGCACCCGGCTTTTGAATTCTCACCGGAACGCCATCCTGTAGCTTGTCAAACCCATTCACGGCAACCACGTCACCCGGATTGATCCCCTCCACCGCGGTAGTGTTTCCGTCCGTGGTGCCGACTTTCACCGTTCGAATCGCAGCTTTTTGATCTTGGATGAGATAGACGAACGGACCCTGAGCATTCCTCTGCACGCCCGATGTGGGAATCAACGTAACGTTGTGTTGGGTTGTCACGAGAAGCCGAATATTTACGAACTGGCTGGGAAAAAGCGCCCCGTCTTTGTTCAAAAACTCCGCTCTCATTTTGACGGTGCCCGTGGTGGTATCGATCTGGTTGTCGATTGTAAGGAGAGTTCCTTCCGCGATCTTGGTCTGTTGCGTGCGATCATAGGCGTCGACTGCCAGTTTGTTGCCATTGCGTATCTGCTGCTGAATCTGGGTGAGGTAGTCCTCCGCCACGCTGAAAATCACCGTGATCGGCGCAAGTTGGGTGACGACCACCAGCGGGGTGGTGCCATTTGCCTGCACCATGTTCCCGGGATCCACCAGACGCAGACCGACGCGGCCGTCGATGGGTGACGTTATGTGGGTATACGCAAGATTTACCTGCGCATTAGCCACTTGTCCCTGATCGTTCTTCACCGTTCCTTCGTCCTGCTTCACCAACTGGGTCTGGTCATCGAGCTGTTGCTTCGCGATTGCATTCCGGTTGAATGCCTGCTGATAACGGTCCAAATCAATGCGCGCTTCCGCGAGCAGCGCCTGATCGTGCTCCAGCTGTCCTTCCACCTGTGTTAGTGCTGCTTGAAACGGTCTTGGGTCAATCTCGAGAAGAGGCTGGCCTTTGCGGACCATCTGGCCTTCCTTGTAATACACGTTCATCACCTGCCCTTGCACGCGGCTCGTAACGTTTACCGTGTAGACAGGCGTCACCGCCCCAAGAGCTTCGACGTAAACTCCGATGTCGCCCTTCTTCGCCGTCGCCGTTACGATCGGAACCGCGCGAGGCTGCTGCGCTGCCTTGGCTTTTGCTGCGGCTTCTGCGGCGGCTTGCCGGTGCCTGTAATAAACAAAGCCGCCAATCAGCAGAATCGCGGCGATGAGCACCCACACCCACCAATGGCTCTTGGGCTGCTCGTCCTGGTTAGTAGAATATCGTCGCTCGGGCGAGCGTGAACTGGGCGGACTGGGTACCGCAGTTGTGGTGGTTGTGTTTGTATCCATTTACCGTAATTTCAGCATATCGACACCGGTTCGGCAATCAGAACAGGCTCTACAAGACGTCCCTGGAGGCTCATCTCGGATGCGCCACTAGAAAGTGCAGTGGTGCCGATGCAGAAAGTTGCTCCCCTTTCGCGCGGCAAACTTATGCTTATCCTTTGACGAAGCGCCGGCAGCTTCGGTTACGCGCTGAACTTAAAATGGTGCCCTGAAAGACGACCAACGGTCAGCTTCGGCGCACGGGCAGTCACTTATGACTCAGGCGGTTCACAAGGAGCTCGATGAATCGGCTCGAATCGACGCCAACAGCCACCTGCACGTTCGGCTGCACCGCATCCACGCCAACTGTTTCCAGACGGTCGCCTTTCGGGACGATGCGATCGACGGCGTTGCCACGATTGCCAACCGTCTCGCCGCGCGTGAATCTGCCATCCGTCTCGATGTCAACGCGCATACCCTGCGTCTTCAAAAACGAGCGATCGACTACCGCGCCGACCGCCAGCGCGTCATGTACGGCACCGCCGCCAAAACCGGTGCCTTGGTAGGTTCCAATCTGAAACCGGGCGACGGCCGCCGCAAACCTCGCTTCCGGCCCGCCTGCCCTCTCGAGTCGCGCAACATCCGCATCCGTGATGAGCGTGTGTTCCGTTACGTCCAGCCCGACCATCGTGATTGGCCAACCGGCGTTAAAAACGAGCGAGGCCGCTTCAGGGTCACTGTGAATGTTGAATTCGCTCGCAGCGTTCACATTCCCGCCCGTGATCGAGCCGCCCATCAGCACTACTTCCTTTACGAGCGGAATAATGGACGGATCTTTCGCAATCGCCAGAGCGATGTTCGTCAGCGGCCCAATTGGCACTAGCGTGATTTCATGCGGATAACGATGAACCATTTCAATGATCAAATCCGGACCGAACTTCGAGGAGGCGTCGCAGTGAGACGGCGGCAATTCAGCCCCGCCCAAACCATTCTTTCCGTTCCAGAATTCTTCCGTATTCAATTTCTGAAATAGAGGATGCGCTGCTCCCTTTGCGACAGGAATATCGCAGCGGGCTGCCAGGCTCATCACTTTGAGAGCGTTTTCGAGCCCCATCTCAGAAGTAACATTGCCGGCAACGATCGTGATCGCCCGCACATCCATCTCCGGTGAATTCAATGCCAAAAGAATCGCGAGTGCGTCGTCCGTGCCAGGGTCCGTGTCGATTAAGATTTTCTTGCGCAGTTGTCGGCGATTGAGCGCGCGCCGACGGCACTGCGCCCACCAAAAATGCAGCGAAGGATAGTATTGCCACGCGTTTCTGGAACCGTTTGATTTGAACCCCTGCCAAGCTTGGCCGCATCGCTTCCCCCTGCTCCCAGCCCAAAAAACAAAATGACGGCTAAATTGCGCGCAGATGCTACCACGATCCTCGAATCGGAGATTCTCCGCACCTTGTCCGGCAAGTTTGTGGTCCCAAGTTTGACGATAATCGAACAATTTCCGCAAAAAGGCGCGCGATTGCGTTCTCAGTTTTCTTTTGTGCTAGCATCCTCCGCCTCGAAACTGCGAAACTGCGCTAACAATTCAGAAGGAGGCCTTTATGCCGATCGATACGAATCCCAGCATCACCGACATCGTTCGAGAATATGCGCGCCCGGATGTCCACATCGGCGCTGGCGAAGACGAATCGCCGTGGGTTCCGTTTGTCGAAAACGTCTATATTCGTCATCTGGCTTTCGATGTTCGCGGAAGTTCGTTCGCAAATATCCTCTGGGTGAAGAAGAATGGAAAACTCGGGCGCCATCGCCATCGCGGTCCTGTGTTCGCTTGCACGCTCGAGGGCAGCTGGCGATATCTGGAATATGACTGGGTTGCGCGGCCGGGCAGCTACGTTCATGAAAGTCCCGGCGCGATTCACACGTTGGTCTCAGACGATCCGAACGGAATGAAAACGTTTTTCTGGCTGAACGGCTCGCTCGAATTCTATGACGACAACGACGCGCTTCTCGAAACGCTCGACGTCTTTTGGTTCATCAATCATTACGTGAGCTATTGCCGCGAGCACGGATTGAAGCTCAACGAAAAACTCTGGGTCTAAGGGGCGTTTGCGAAATTTTGAGTGCGAGGGAAGTCACACATATCTTTGTCAGACGCCTAATCGGCTGCAGTTAACTGACGACGCGCCAGTTCTTCCTCAATAATTCTCCGGGCCTGCACCCCGCCTGCGTCAATTTTTAGGTTCAACAACCGCCGATCCGAGCGCCGCAAAATGTTTTCCTGCTGAGATTCGAGAATATTCAGATCCTCGGCGAACACTGAAGCTTGCGCGTCGCGGATTCGAAATGTGAGACCACGATCCTCAATCTGAAAATCCCGCGCCATTCCCCAGTGATACCACGTGGAAGTCTCGGTCTCAGGCGTCATCAAGTTCACGACGATCCCCGTAATGCCTTTCGACCTGTCTCCCTGCGGCGCACCTGTCCCGGCGAGCGCCACGCCGACATCAATCATCACGTTGGCCGGCAGAGTGAAATGGCAGATTTGCCATCGATCACATTTCTTCTGAGACTTTAGATTGGCCGCCCAGAACGGTGGCGGATGGATGTCGTACATCCAGCGGTTCACTGAAACGGAGCTATCGTCCGATGAGGTCTTAATCGGAGCCTCGACGATTTCATGCTGACCAATGCTCGAAGGATGAACGTAGGTCTCGTGCGACAGGTCCATCAGATTATCGATGAGGAGCTGATAATTGCACTTCATTTGATAGGTGCTGCCTTCAAAAATCCATTTCGGATCTGAGCACCAGTGCAGATCCGGAATCTTGCTTTCATCGGCCAACTCTGCACTTCCGATCCAAATCCAGACGAAACGGTGGCGCTCCGCAACCGGATAAATCCGAACGCACGCGTCTTTGTGTATCCCCTGTTGCCCGGGCATCCAGACACACTGGCCCTTTTCGTCAAATTCAAGGCCGTGATATTTGCAGACGAGATGATCCGCCTTCAAAAAGCCTTTTGACAGCGGCAGCAAGCGGTGCGGGCAGCAATCCTCGAAAGCGGAAAGAGCACCATTCATCTGGCGGTAGAGCACCACAGGCTCTCCACAAATCGTGCGGCCGAAGGGCTCGTGCTTGATTTCGTGATCCCAGGCGGCTGCGTACCAGAAATTTCTTAGGAACATCCTCGCCTCCCGGCATTTCGCAGTTGTTTCATAATGTGAATGTATGTTTCATATTGACTTGGACCGAATTCTCTAACTACAATGCCCGAGCGTCAAGCCATAATCCGCGCTGAGCTTGACGGTGCCGGCGTTCGGGGCTGGTAAATGGAGGGAGAGTCGCATGGCCGTTGTCGCGACATCGAAGAGACAAACTGCCCGGCGAGGAATGCGCCCTCCATCGGGTTCGAGCAAATCGCTCCGGAAGGCGATTCGCATTTTGCTTCATCTTGGTCAGAACGGGCCTGAACTTGGTATCACTCAGCTAGCATCAGCACTCAGCCTTAACAAAACGACTGTCTACCGCTTACTCCAGGCGATGGAAAGCTTCCAGTTCATCGAGAAGAATGCACAGACTGAACGCTACCGCCTTGGTTTGAAGCTACACGATTTGGGAGCGAGGGCGATGGAGTCGAGGACATTGCGAAGCGAAGCACATCGTTTTCTGATTGAAATGTCCCATCGCGCGAGTGAGGCGGTCAGTCTCGCCGTACCCGGCGTGGGAGGAATCGTTTGCCTTGACCGCGTGGATTCCGCTCGCTCGGTTATCACAGTTCGGACACCGATCGGTTCACAATTCCCCGCTCACTGTACGGCGGTAGGGAAAGCGGTTCTGGCGCATCTCTCCGAGAAAGAAATCGACGCGATTCTTGCGAGCCAGACGCTTACACGGTTCACTCCCTTCACTCTCACAACCCCGGCGTCCCTGAAATCGCACTTGGCGCAGATTCGGCGATGCGGATATTCAGTCGACCGCCAGGAACTGGAGCGAGGATTGACTGGCGTAGCGGCTCCGGTTCTCTCAGCCGAAGGAAGCGTAATTGCGGCAGTTGGGATTGCCGGACCGACGCCTCGATTCCGCGGAAAAGAGCTCGCGAAGAAAATTACCCTCGCAAGGGAAACCGCTGCAAAAATCTCGGCGAGCGTTCGAGGCGCAACGTCCGGGATGGATCGAGCCGATTCCGAGCAAGCCATCTCCGAAAGTTTGATAACGAGCAACTAGCTAAGCACAATCGTCGAGAAAGGACGAGAATCTGTGTCCATACCTTATCGGGCGGACAATGTTGGAAGTCTCTTGAGGCCACCTGAATTACTGGAAGCGCGCCGCGTCCATGGGCCCGAATCGCCTGCTCTAAAAGCGCTCGAAGACCAGCACATTGTGAGCGTCCTGGCGAAACAGAAAGAGCTTGGGTTCGAAATCTTCACTGATGGCGAGTTGCGCCGGCGCAACTTCATGAGCGATTTCACGGACGCCGTGGAGGGATTCGATTTGGGGGATTCCATGGCCCGCGCCTGGAAAGCAGGAGAAGCGAAAGATGCGCACGCCAGCAGCGTCACCGGCATCGTAACGTCCAAACTCCGCGCCATACGTCCTCTCACAGGTCACGAATTGGCGTTTCTCAAAGCCAATTGCAAAGGCGCGATCAAAATGACGCTTCCAAGCGCCACGCAGTTCCCGGCGATATCGTACAAGCGAGGCGTCACGGATAAAATCTACCCCGACCATTCCGCCCTGCTCTGGGACGTCGTCGAGATCATGAAAAAGGAATTAGCGCGACTGGCCGCTGAAGGCGTGGCCTACATCCAGATTGACGCGCCGCGCTACAGCTATTACATGGATCCAAAATGGCGCGACTGGATTCGCGCCGAGATGAACTCCGATCCCGATACTCTTCTCGACGAGGCGATTCGCGCGGACAACGCCTGCTTCGCGGCGGCGCGCAAACCCGGCGTCACTCTCGCGATCCATCTCTGCCGCGGGAATAATCGCAGCCACTGGTATGCGGAGGGTGGCTACGACGCGATCGCCGAGAAGCTCTTCACAACGATGGACGTGGACCGCTTCCTGCTCGAATACGACGATGAGCGGTCAGGAACGTTCGAACCGCTTCGCTTCATACCGCGCAACAAAGCTGTTGTCCTCGGACTTGTCAGTTCAAAGCGCCCACAACTCGAGAGCCAAAACCAGCTCGTCGAGCGGATCAAAGAAGCCGCGCGTCACTTCCCTTTCGAGAACATGGCCCTGAGCCCGCAGTGCGGCTTTGCCTCAACGATGGAAGGAAATCTTCTGACCGAAGACGAACAGTGGGCCAAGCTGCGCCTCGTTGCGGAAACGGCGCGCCAGATGTGGGGTTAACGAGCAGCCCCGCACGACATCACCTGGCTTGCTAAATCTCAAATATCAAAAAACACGGTCTCACCATCGCCCTGCAGCACAACGTTCCATTCAAGCGAACCAGGCCTCGCAGTTTTTTTTGCAATCAGCGTGCCACGCCGCTCCGGCTCCACAAGCTTCAGCACATAGTCTTCGGAATTTCCGCCTTCATCCGGAAAATAGATTCGCGTCACCAGTCGCCGCAGCAAACCCCGCGCGAACACCGACACTCCCAAATGCGGCGCCTGAGGCTTCCCATCGGGCCCTGGCACCGGCCCCGGCTTGATTGTAGTAAAGCGAAACTTCCCGTCATCATCCGTCGCGATTCTGCCGAACCCTTGAAAATTCGGCTCGGTCGGCTTGTTCTGCGCATCATCCGGGTGCGCGTACTTCCCCTGTGAGTTCGCTTGCCATATCTCGAGCAGAGCATCCGGCACAGGTTTGCCGTCGCCGTCCACCACGCGCCCTTCTATGGTCACGCGTTCTCCGGCAACACCTTCACCCGCGATTTCACTTCGGTTGAGCCAGCTACACCCGATAATAAAAAACGGGCCGACTGTTTGCGAAGTGCTCGCCTGAAGGCTCATTTGTGCCCCATCGGCGTCTCTTCACGTCCGCCCAGCACGATGTCGAAGCGGTATCCCAGCGCTTGCACCGGAACAGTACTTTCCCAATCGAATTGCGAGATCAGGCGGTTCCGCGCTTTTTCGTCCGCCGTGCAATTAAAAATTGGATCGTAAGGTATGAGTGGGTCGCCCGGAAAATACATCTGCGTCACAAGGCGCGTCGCGAATGCCGGCCCGAACAAAGAAAAATGAATGTGCGCCGGCCGCCACGCATTGTGGTGATTGCCCCAGGGATATTCTCCGGGCCGAATCGTCACGAAGCGGTAGCGGCCTTCGGAATCGGTCATTGTATGGCCGCAGCCGCTAAAGTTTGGATCGAGCGGTGCGTCGTGCTGGTCGCGCTTGTGAAGATAGCGTCCCGCGGCGTTGGCCTGCCAGATTTCGATAAGCGTGTCTCGAACCGGTCGTCCGTTTTCATCCAGCACTCGGCCGCTCACCGCAATGCGCTCCCCCACCGGCTCGCCTGAATGCTGTTTCGTCAAGTCGAATGCTTTCACGTCGACGATTTTTCGCTCGAACACTGGCCCCGTGACTTCGGTAAGCGTGTGCGGCATATAGATGAGCGGTTTCTTTGGTGCTCGTTTGATCGAAGAAACATACGAAGGATGGAGAAAATTAGGCTGCGTGCCCGGAAACGGCCGCCTGTATCCACTGTTTTTCCCCATATCTAGTAATTCTCCTCGATCGAATCCCGCTTAAGTGGCTCCATTGAACCACTACTCCGCAACGGACGCATTTCCATGCGCCGCAGCTGTGCGTGCGTGCAAATCGCGAAGCGCGCTCAATTCCTGGTCGGTCGGCAGTGACGTTGTCTCAAGTTGCTGCGCCACTTTCAACGTCCATCCAGTTGCATCTCTTACCCGTTCCACCGTAGTGCCGGGATGAATCGCCGTGAGAATCAGTTCTCTGCTTGCCGGGTCGGAACGCATCACGCCCAGATCTGTAATCACAGTCGTGGGGCCGCGACCGCGAGGTCCCGGCCGTCCATTGCCGCCGGCGTTCGGGTAGTATCCGGAAGAAGTCACGAAGTCCAATTTCTCCACGAACGCACGCTTACTCTGCTTCAGAATTATCGCCACTTCTTTCGCTGCGGTGGCGATTTCCGGCGCTCCCCCCGCTCCCGGCAACCTCACTTTCGGTTTTTCGTAAGAACCAATCACCGTCGTATTGATGTTACCGAACTTGTCGATTTGCGCCGCTCCCAGAAATCCGATGTCGACGCGCCCGCCCTGCAGCCAATATCGAAAAATTTCCGGAACCGAAACCACGGCGTCCGCTGTCTCCGCCAGTTCGCCGTCCCCGATGGAAAGCGGCAGCACGTCCGGTTTGGCGCCGATCGTACCCGACTCATAGATGAGCACAAGCTCAGGAGCATGCGTGATTCGCGCGAGGTTCGCTGCGGCGCTGGGCAGTCCGATTCCCACGAAGCAGACAGTCCCGTTCTTCAACTTCCGCGCGGCCGCGACTGTCATGATTTCCGCGGGTGAATAGACCGGCTCAGGCATGTCCCACCTTCATCTCCGATTCGATGCTGCGGCGGTACTCAGCAAAATCCTTCGTGCCTAGGACGTGCCGGTTCATCCACGCACGAAACTGTTCCCGTTCGCGAGAGACGCCGTCCCACGCCTTGCAAAACAAATTATCTCGTTTGTAATAGCCGTGCGCGTAGGAAGGATGCGCGCCACCCGGCACCACACTGATGCACGAAATCACCCAGGCCGGCAAGATGCACGCGTTCACGGGAGCATTCAAATCATCGACAATTTCTTCCACCGTCACGATCACTTTTTTTGCCGCGAGCGCCGCTTCCTTCTGAATTCCAACGATTCCAAAAATCGCGACATTTCCCCTGCGGTCGGCCTTTTGCGCGTGAATGATCGTCACATCCGGATTCAGCGCAGGCGTGGCAGTCAAAACTTCTCCTGTGAATGGACACGTAATCGGCTGGATTCTTTTGTTGAATTTCGGCAAATCCGACCCGACGTACCCTCGCATCACAGCGAATGGCAAACCTGAAGCGCCCGCCTGATAGCTCGCGGCCATGTCCGCATGGCTATGCTCTTCGATTTCGACTGGCGCCGGCCAGCCATTCTCGATCGCATCGCGAAACCGATGCAGAGATCCCACGCCGGGATTGCCTCCCCAGGAAAACACGATCCGCGAGGCGCATCCCATACCGATCATCTGATCGTAAATGATGTCAGGGGTCATCCGGATCAGCGTCAAGCCTCGGCGCTCTTGGCGCACTAATTCGTGCCCCGCGGCAAATGGGATCAGATGCGTGAATCCCTCCAGCGCCACGGCATCGCCATCGCGTACCAGACCTCTTACAGCTTCCCGCAATGATGAGAACTCTGCCAAGGCCTTGCTCCGCAGTCTCCCAAAGGGCTGACCTGCCCTAGGCGTGCTTTAGGGCGAATCTAGTCAACGGGTCTCCGCCTTGTCAAGGCCGATTATCGAAATAGCGTGCGCCTATCGGCCAAATTGTGTATCCTCGCTTTTCTGCATCACCCGGAGGGCTTCCCTTGCCTGAACTCAACCTGCGGAAGGCACCCGCGCCAGAACCTCCAGCCGCTCCTCCCAAGCAATCGGCCGATAGCGACGCCTTTACCGGCGATCCTAATTTCATGACTTCGCTCGCCCGTGGCCTCGCCGTGATTCAAGCATTCTCTCAGCGGCGCCATCACCTGACGATCTCTCAAGTCAGCACTACCACTGGTCTCTCGCGCGCCGCCGTTCGCCGCTGTCTTTATACGCTCGCAAAACTCGGCTTTGCCGGCTCCGATGACAACCGGCACTTCTTCTTGCGGCCCAGGATTCTGGCGCTCGGGCATTCCTACATTTCCTCGATGCCTCTCGCGACCGCGGCCCAGCCGGTGCTCGAACATATTAGCCACCTGCTTCACGAATCCTGCTCAATCGCGACGCTGGATGGCGTCGAGATCGTCTACATCGCGCGCGCCAACGTCACCCGCATCATGTCGATCGACCTCGGTGTCGGCAGCAGGTTGCCGGCATTTTGCACTTCCATGGGACGCGCGATTTTGGCCAACCTTCCGCCAGAAGAACTCGATTCAATCCTCGCTCGTGTCGAATTCAAGCGCTACACCGAACGCACCATCACCAACCCCGCCAAACTCACGCAAGCCCTGCGTCAAATTCGCCGCGATGGCTACTCGATCATCGATCAGGAACTCGAGCACGGACTGCGCTCCATGGCAGTCCCGATTCAGAATCCCAGCGGCAAAGTAGTGGCCGCGCTGAATATCGGCGCGCATGCTCAACGAGTCTCCATCCAGGAAATGCAAACCAAATTCCTTCCACATCTGCGCGCCGCAGCTCAAGAACTCTGCCTGCTGCTCAAATAATCGTACTAATTTTTTGCTCCGCCGTGCCGAGCTGCGATGTCTTCGGCCCCAGGAAGACATCAGCACAAGGATCGGCTTCAGGCTCTGTCCATGCCGCGTCAGTGAATATTCAACGCGCGGTGGCACTTGGGCGTACACTTTTCGGCGAACGATTTCGTCGCGTTCGAGCTCCCGCAGCCGTTGAGTCAGCATTTTCTTCGTCGTTCCCGGAAGCAGCTTTCTCAGTTGCCCAAAGCGCCGCGTTCCGTCCTGCAGATAGAACAGAATCAACGGCTTCCATTTTCCGCCTATGATTTCGGTGGTGATTCGAACCGGGCATTCGAAATCCTGCACTGTGGTTTCTCCTCGGGTACCGGGTTACAAAAAGGTGCCTGCTGGCGCGAAGGCGACTTTAGCCTAATATTTCCGGACAGACCACCGGTTTCTGAATTGAATTGGAGCCGCGTGTCGGTCCAAATCTCGCTTCGATCTGAATGAGCGACCAGCGAGAGCAGAGGAGCGGTCGTGAGCAGCAAGAAGCCTGTCATTCTCTACGGTGCCAGCGGGTTCTCAGGACGCCTCGTGGCCGAATTTCTCCGCGAGTACAACGTGCCCTTCATCGCGGCTGGCCGAAATCGCAAGAAGATCGAGGAAGTGATGAGCCGCGTTCCGGGAATCGAGACTGCCGACTACGAAGTGGCCGAAGTCGGCGATTCGGCTGCGCGAACTTGCGGATCTATTTTCTGGCGCCAAGGTGGTTTGTAACACCGTAGGGCCTTTCCTCTATCACGGGCCGCGCGTCGTCGAGGCGTGCCTTCAAGCGGGCTGCCATTATGTTGATATCAGCGGCGAACAGGCATGGATTCGCGATGTCGCAGAAAATTGGGGCCCGAAATTCGCGCAGCGGGGCCTTCTCGTTGCTCCCGCCACCGCATACATGTCCGCAACAAGCGACATCGCCGCCCATTTCTGCATCGAGGCCGGCGGAATCGACACTCTCGAGGTCGTATCCCTGTTCAAAGGCATTCCGACCTTCGGTTCGACGCAAACAATTTTCGCGGTGATTCAAACGGAAGCCTTCTACCTCGAACAAAACCGCTATAAGCCGTGGCAGCGCGCCACAGGACATGAAGCAGTCATACCGGGCTCAATCGAAACGCAGCTCGCCTTACCCTGGGGCGGATTTCCTCACCCGGTCTGGTTCAAAAACCATCCCCAGATTGCAAACGTGAAAACCATCGGCGGAATTCTCGACCGCGCTCTGATGACCAATGTGCTGGCAACAGAAAAGCACTACGAAGACCATATTCGCCCGCTGCCGAAGGCCGAGCAGGAAAAGAAGCTCGCAGAGATGGCAAGCTCGGTACAAGCCGGAACTCCTCCTCGTGAAAACGCGCGCGAGCAGCGAACGATCGACGTGGTAGTCGGACGAGGCACCACCGCATCCGCCCAATGCGTCATATTCGGCGCCTGCTGTTACAGGCAGACGGGCCTCATTCAGGCCTTCGCAGCTCACCACCTGGTGCAAGCGCCGCCGCGCAAAGGTGGGTTTCGCATCGCCAGCCGCCGCTTTCGGACATCGCGAACTCCTCCACGCCCTCGAGGGCTATGGACTGGCGAAGCTAAAAATGCTTTCTTAGTTTTTCGTTTGCCGCGGATCGGCGGAACACGGCTGGCGCGGTCTTCAGGACACTGTATCGAATGCGAGCGATCGACTATTTCGACAAAGGCGCCGAAGCATACGCCGATCGTACCGCCATCATCGACGGCGAGTCTCGTTACTCCTACCGCGAACTAAAAGACGCGAGCGAACGCATCGCCGGAGCTATGTCAGCAGCCGGCATTCAACCCGAATCGCCGGTCGCGATCTACTCTCCAAACGACGCGCGCGTTCTCTTCTGCATGCTCGGCCTTTTGCGCGCCGGCGGCGTTTGGGTCCCCATCAATTACAGAAACGCTGCCGACGCCAATATCGAATACCTGAACTACGTCGAAGCCTCCTGGCTTTTCTATCACAGCTCATTTCGCGATTCGGTTCGCGAAATCAAGAGCCGTGTCCCCAGCCTGCGACATTGCATTTGCATCGACGCCGAATGCGATGGCGACGAATCACTCGAAGCATTTATGCGCCGCGGCTCGGCGCGCCAGATACCCGATTCCGCAAACGCCCATGGCAATCCCGACGATCTCATGGGCCTCGTCCCCACCGGTGGCACCACCGGCCCTGCAAAAGGCGTGATGGTCACCAACGTCGCATGGGGCACGATGGTGGAATTAGCCAGCCACTACTGGCGTATCGGCGATACGAATCCGGTTTGCCTGAGCACGGCTCCGCTTTCGCACGCTGCCGGAACCGTCGCATTCGCAATGTTCCCACTCGGCGCAACGAACGTGGTTCTGCCCAAGTTCGACGCCCTCGAAGTTTTGAAAAGCATCGAGCGCTTCGGCGTAACGCACATATTCCTCCCGCCCACCGCCTTCTACGCCTTACTCGCGCACCCCGATCTCGAAAGGTTCAATTACTCAAGCCTGCGCGTCTTTCTTCTTGCCGCCGCGCCAGTCTCGCCCGACAAACTGAAAAGAGGTATCGAGGTCTTCGGCCCCTGCCTTTGCCAGTGCTACGGACAAACCGAAGCGCCCATGTTGCTAACCTGGCTCGATCAACGAACGCTCGCCGCTGCCGCCGCCGGAGATCACCCCGAGCGCCTGCGAAGCTGCGGACGCGCCAGCTCCGCCGTCCGCCTCGCAGTGATGGACGATGAAGGCCACATCCTGCCCCCGCATCAACCCGGAGAAATCGTTGCCCGAGGCTCGCTCGTTACCCTCGGCTATTACAAGCTACCGGAAGCCACGAAGGAAATTCGCGCCTTCGGTTGGCACCACACCGGCGACATCGGCTATCGAGACGAGTTCGGCTTCTTCTACATCGTCGACAGAAAAAAAGACATGATCATCAGTGGCGGCTTCAATGTCTATTGCGCCGAAGTCGAAGCCGCCGTCATGGAGCTCCCCGAAGTCCGCGAATGTGCCGTTATCGGCGTTCCCGACGACAAATGGGGCGAAGCAGTAAAAGCAATCGTAGTCCTGCGCGACGCCAATGCAATCTCCGAGGATCTCATCATCGCACATTGCAAGACGCGCCTCGGCGGCGTGAAAGCCCCAAAGTCCATTGAATTTCGCGCAGAAATTCCGAAAACAGCCGCAGCAAAAACCGACAAGAAAGCGCTTCGCCAGCCGTATTGGGCCAAAGCAGAGCGAAGCGTGAACTGACGTGACCAGCATAGCTATAAGCTAAGAAGCGCACTCTTCAAAAGAGGATCTGTGACAGGAAAGCGGCGCAACTCAATCATAGCTCTCGCCCTGTTAGCTCTCCCGTTCGCGGTCTCAGCCCAAACCGGCCCCACACAAAAAGAACTCAACGAAGCCGCCAGCAGCAAGGAAAACTGGCTGCACCCCAATCACGATTACGCAGGCCTGCGCTTCGTAGACACAAAACAGATCACAACCGCGAACGTAGCAAGCCTCCGCCCAGCCTGTCTCTACCAGACCAAAGAGCGCGTCCCCGCGCAGTCAAGCCCCCTCGTTTACAACGGCGTGCTGTACTTCACCACCACGCATTACACGATCGCGATCGATGCCACAAATTGCCGCCTCCGCTGGGAACACGTCTGGCAGCCGCACTCCAAAGAAGTCTTCCCCCCAATCGCGGCGCCGCCATAAAAGACGGCAAGCTCGTCCGCGGCACCTCCGACGGCTATCTTCTCGCGCTCGACTCTCAAACCGGCGCCCTGCTCTGGAGCCGTCAAATCGCCGACTCAAAACAAGGACATTTCCTCAGCATGCCCCCGCTCATCTACGAAGATTTCGTCGTCATCGGAACCGCCGGCGCAGAATGGGCCGCAAAAGGCTGGGTCGGCGCATTTCGCCTCTCCAACGGCGAACCAATCTGGAAATTCAACACGATCCCCGATCCCGGCCAGCCAGGCTCCGAAACGTGGGGAAAAGATCCCCAAATCCTCGCCCACGGCGGCGGCGCCATCTGGACGCCTTTCTCATTCGACACAGAACGCGGCGAGATTTACGTGCCAGTCGGAAATCCCGCCCCCGATTTCTACGACGAAGCGCGGCCCGGCGCGAATCTCTACACCAGCTCGGTCGTCGCGCTCGATGTTCACACCGGAAAAATGAAGTGGTACTACCAGACAGTCCCGCACGACATTCACGATTGGGATCTGCCGCAAGTGAGTCCCGTTTTCTCGACCACGATCAATGGAAAGACGCGCAACGTCATCGCCGCATCCGGCAAAGACGGCCTCCTCAAAGCTGATTGATCGCGACACGCGCGAACAGCTTTACTCGGTCCCATTTGTCACCCGCGAAAATGTCGACGTTCCCCTCGGCGATGCGGTCCGCGTCTGCCCCGGCCCTCTCGGCGGCGCCGAATGGAGTAGTCCTCCCTACGATCCCTCAACCAACACGCTCTTCGAACCGGCGAATGATTGGTGCGCTGTCATCCAAAAAGACAAAGAACCTCCCCATTTCGACGCCGATTTCTATCTAGGCGGCCTGCCACATTTCGATCCCTTGGAGAAAGCCCGCGGCCGCCTCACAGCCTTCGACGCTTCCACAGGAAAAGAACGCTGGCGCTACGACGCATCGAAACCCATGCTCGCCGGAGTCACCGTCACCTCCGCCGGCCTGCTTTTCACCGGCGAAAGCTCCGGAGATTTCATCACCCTCGATGCCGCAAACGGAAAAGTGCTTTATCGCTTCAATGTCGGCGGCCCGATCGCAGGCGGCGTGATTACGTACGAGATTCGCGGCAAACAATACGTCGCCGCCATTTCCGGATTCATGTCCAAATTTTTTGAGTTGAATGGCGCAGATCAGGGCGGCACGCCAACCGTAATTCTATTTTCGTTGCCTTAATACTTTCGCGAGCCAAGAATGGACACTCGGCACACAAAATCAAACGTCAGCCGATATTCGCACAATCGAACGATTAAAGGCTTGACAAAGAACTTGGCTGGCGTTAGACCTTCTCCACAATTGGCGTATTTTCGGGCTCTTGCACTCGGATTCGGCATCTGCTTCGAATTCAAGCCTGAGAGGGGTGGCTGATGAAGGTACGTTCTGGCTTTCTGATCGCTCTCGCAATTCTTTCCTTCTTCGCGTACAGCAGCCCGGCTTATCCGCAGGGCACCACGGTCGCACAGTTGACCGGCACCGTGCTCGACGAGAGCGGCGGAGCCGTCAAAGGTGCCTCCATCTCTCTGCTCCAACCGGAAACGAATCGTACGTATCAAACCACGTCGAACGACTCCGGATACTACGCCATCCCCAACATTCAGCCGGCAAAATACGAACTAACTGTCTCCTTCAAGGGGTTTGCCACAAGCATTCGCAAAGGCCTCGAACTAACCGTCGGCCAATCAGCCACGATTGACGTCACCCTCAAAGTCGCCACCGCCGCCGAGCAAGTCATCGTCACCACCGAAGCTCCCATCATCGAGCCTACAAAAACCGAAATCAGCCAGGTAATCGGCACTCAGGAAATCAATTCGCTTCCCATCAGCGGCCGCTTGTTCACCGACTTTGCGCTGCTCACGCCCGGCGTCGCCACCGGCCGCACCAGCTTGCAATCCACGATCACCGAATTCGAAGTCACTCGCGTTTCGTTCGGCGGTATGCGCGATCTGAGCAACCTCGTCACAGTCGACGGCGCGGACAACATCAATACCGCCACTGGCTCGCAGCGCTCCACGCCGCCTCAGGAAGCAGTCGCTGAATTTCGCGTAGTCAATAGCAGCTTCGGCGCTGAATACGGCCGCGCTCTCGGCGGAATCGTCAATATCGTCACGAAATCCGGCACCAATGATTTTCACGGCTCGGTCTACGACTACCTCCAAAATAACGCAACCGACGCCCGCTCACTCCTGCAGCCAGCGCCGGATGCCAATACTCTTCGACAGAATCAATTCGGTGGAACCCTCGGCGGCCCAATCCAGAAGGACAAGACGTTCTTCTTCACGAATTACGAAGGGCAGCGCAGAGGCGAATCCCCCACCTTTCCCACGACTCTGACCCAGCCCGTCATGGTGTTTTCCAACACGGCTCCCTTCGCCCCAACGGTCCCAACCACCAACCTCGACCTCATCGACGCCGCCAAAGAGGCCATCGGACTCGCGCCGGAAGGGTGCAATGTCCCGCTTCCGCAGTGCCCCCCGAATCGCACCAATCAGCAGCTGTTGAATTCGGTCCTGAAAACGAAAGACAACGATTACGGCATCATCAAAGTGGACCACCAGATTAACGCCGCAAACCATCTCGCTCTCCGCTACAACGTCGAGGACGGCCGCGACCTCAACCAGTTGGTCGGCAGCACCCTCGACGGTGGCGGCATTGGCGCGCCGAGCAGCGGACACGATGTTTTCCTGCGCGATCAATCGCTCGTCGGCACGGTTGCCACCACCATAAGTCCCGATCTGGTCAACAGCGTTCTCGTTCAATACGCGCGGCGCCATTACAATTTTCCAGGCGTCACCGGCCAGCCGAACCTCGACATCCCCAACACCCTTTTGTTCGGACACAATTTCGGCGTCCTCGACGCCATCTACGAAAGCCGCTTCCAGATTGCGGATTCTGTTTCTTGGGTGAAGAACAATCACGTCATGAAGTTCGGCGCGGATTTTAACTACGTCGATAATTTTGTAATCTGGCCCGGGTTCACGCCGATGCGGATCGTCCTGCCGGGCGTCAATTGCCTCGTCGACTTCGTGAACTTCGTAAATCCCACCGCGGATATTCCCTCGGCCCCGGCCAACGGCCCTTGCCCTCTTGCTGCCCCGCCATTCTTTCCTGCCCAACCAGGACCGAACCCTCTCGATCCGTTGAGCGGTGTCCCCATCGCATTCTGGGGCGCTCCCGTCGGCACTGTGCAACCGGACATGAATGGCCAGTTGCCCACGCCGCCTCCCATTCCCACCACTTGGACGAATGCTTACGTCCCGTCTCAAACCAAAAATTTCTCCGAAACGCTTGCTCACAAGTATTACGGCCTCTACTTCCAGGATCAGTGGCGCATTCGGCACGACCTCACTTTGAACTACGGCCTGCGCTGGGACTTCGAGCAGGGTTTGTGGAAGCAGATCAATCCCCATTACACGGGCTTTCAACCGCGCATCGGCCTTGCGTGGTCGCCGGATACCAAAACCGTTGTCCGCGCCGGCTTCGGACTCTTCGACGACCGCTACAATCTCTCCTTCTTATTCATCACCCAGCCACAGCGGCCTGTGGACCTTCCCGGAGAAACGGTACGCGGTATTCGTAAACGGTCCGATGTAGCCACTTGGGTTTTGAACCAGTTCACTCCCGGCCCTCTCGGCTCTGCCCGTCGATGGCGGCCTCCACCTTGGTCACCACAGGACAAGTACCCGCCCAGTTCATCACCGGCCCTTGTCCTCCGTCCTGCACCGCGGGCGATGGCTTGGTAGACCCGCACAGCCCGATTCCCTACTCCGAGCAAGCCAACCTCGAAATCGATCGGGAAATCGTACCCGGTCTTACCGTAAGCGCCGGCTATATGTTTGTCGCCGCGCACCATTTGGTTCGCGCTGCCAATCTCAACGTCTGCCCGCCCTTCCCCTTCGGCACCAGCCAACCACAGATCACCGTTCCGTTTATCTCTCCCGGTAATCCGTCCTGCATTCCCGCACCTCCGCCGCCCGATCCTTCGACTGGTTGGCCTGCGGATAAGGCCTTCTTCGGAGCCTCGGGTTTGCCGCAGGGCGGGCCCGCTTATAACAATGCTGGCTTGCTGTACTACACAGACAACACCGGCAATTCGGCCTATAACGGTCTAACTCTTCAAGTCATTGAACGATTCCGCCGGAATTTCAGCCTCGACGCCAACTATACGTTCTCGCATACCCTCGACGACGGCACTTTCACCACCTTCGTCAGCACGCCACAAGATCTTTACAATCGCTCGCTTGAGCGCGCCAACTCAAACCAGGACGTTCGCCACCGTTTCATCACGAACTTCACGGCCACGGCTCCCGACGATAGCTTCCTCCGTCATTTCCAGCTGAGCAGCATCATCACTTTGCAGTCGGGCCGTCCTTTCACGGAGTTCGTTGGATTCGACGCCAATGGCGACACCAACCCCGTTACGGACCGCGTCGGCGATCTTGGCAGGAACACCTACTACGGCGACCATCTCTACTCGTGGGATTTGCGTATCTCGCGTTATTTCCAGATTCGAGAACATTACCGACTCGATTTGATCGTGGATGCTTTCAACCTGCTCAATCGGCCAAACGTGGACGAAGTAACTTCGGTGTACGGCGCGGCCGTGGTTTGCGGCGGAACGGCCACTCCCCGGAATTACAAGGACCGAGCAACTATCGAGACTCAACAGCAAGCGATCGCTTTTGATACCGGAACGGGACCTCCGACCTGTCCGAACCTGGCTCCAGTTCCGAGTCCTCCGGTGCCGAATGCCCTCTTCGGCACGCCGAGAACCATGCTCAACCCGCGGCAATTCCAGTTCGCGGCGAAGTTCTCGTTCTAGGTTCCAGCCGGCCGGTCCACGAACTTAGTTTTCGGGACCGGCCGGCGATTCGAAAATATTTGGGGCCCGCGTTGTCCCACCGTTTCTGAAAGCGTGGCCGTTGTCCTTCAGCCGTTATCGGGAATGCGCGAATCCGGCCAGCAGGGCTTGAGTTTTCCGCCGCCTCGCAATCCCCTCAGGAGAACCAGGATTGGAAACATTCGTATTGGTGCACGGTTCCTGGCATGACGGCTCCGCCTGGGATCCCACGATTCTCGAACTCGCCAAGAGTGAACACAAGGCATACGCGCCCACCATCGCTGGCCACGGTAAGGGCGTCAACAAGCGCGTAAATCACGCGGACTGCACGAAGTCGATCGTCGATTACATTGTCGCCAAGAATCTCTCGAACTTCGTTCTCGTCGGACACAGCTTCGGCGGCACCGTTATCTCCAAAGTCGCGGAAGCGATTCCCGAGCGCATCAAGCGCCTGGTCTTCTTGAATGGCTTCGTTCTCCGCGATGGACACAGTCTCAATGACGAAACGCCGCCACACTATCAGGCCCTTTTTGACAAACTCGCAGCCGAGTCTTCCGACGACACTGTGATGATTCCTTTCCCAATCTGGCGCGAGGCGTTCATAAATGACGCGGACATCGAAATCGCCAAATGGACCCATTCGCAGCTCTCGCCCGAACCGTATCAGCCCCTCCAAGACAAGCTCGACCTGAAAAAGTTCTACTCGCTCGCAACGCCCAAGAGTTATATCAATTGCACCGAGGACGCCGCATTGCCCCAAGGCGAATGGGGCTGGCATCCGCGCATGTCCAATCGCCTGGGACTTTACCGCCTCGTGCAAATGCCAGGCAGCCACGAAGTGATTTATACGAACCCCAAAGGCCTGGCGGCGAAAATCATAGAAGCAGGACGCGACTAGACATTTGCATGCCGAAACTAGACGCAAAACCGAATCCGCTTGAGGTCGATTTCAAGAAATCGGCGATCGTCATCGTGGACATGCAGAATGCCTTCGCCAGCACGGGCGGCATGCTCGATATCGCGGGCATCAACATCACGGACGCGTCGCGCGTGATCCGCGTCATTCGATCCGTCATCGATGCTGCTCGGCACAACGCCGTTACGGTTGTTTACCTTCGTATGGCCTACAAGCCTGATCTCAGCGATAGCGGCGGTCCAAACTCGCCAAATTTTCACAAGCAATTGGCAATGTCCCTCATGTGCTCACGGCCGGAACTCAAAGGCAAAGTCCTCACCGAGGGCACATGGGACGCAGAAATCGTCGAGGATCTCGCGCCTCAGCCAGCTGACCTCGTGATCACCAAGACGCGATACAGCGGCTTTGCGGGTACGTCGCTCGATTCGCAGCTGCGCATGCGCGGCATCCAGTATCTTTTCTTCGCCGGAATCGCCACAAATGTTTGCGTCGAATCCACACTGCGCGACGCCTATTTTCACGACTACTGGCCCATCCTGCTGCGCGACGCAGCCATGCCCGCAGGCCCACCAGCCGCCCACGACGCAACTCTATTCAACGTAGAATCTTTCTTCGGCTGGACGACGACAACGCAAGAATTGGTAAGCCAATTAAAGCAGCAGACGACCCAGACTTCGAGATCGCAGAGCAGTAAGGCTGCAATTCCGTAACACCGGCTTGCCCCGAGCTCGAAGGGCTTGCCCTGAGCCGCGAAGGGCATCTTGCCGGCTCTTTTGAATTTAGTTTTGGGTTTTAAGTTTTCGCACTCTCGAACAGGAACCCATGTGGATAGTTGACATCGACGTCGGCGGCACACTCACCGACGCAATCTTCACCAGCGGCGAGCAAGCCTTCTCCGCCAAAGTCGACACGACTCCGCACGACCTGACCGTCTGCCTCTTCGATTGCCTCGCACAAGGCGCCGCAAAACTTGGCTTTGCCGATACGCCCGCCTTCCTCGAACACATCGATCTGATTCGCTGGTCCACCACCATCACATCGAATGTTCTCGCCGAGCTGCGCGGCCCAAGAATCGGCCTGCTCGTCTCAAAGAACCACGAGAAAGATCTCTACGGCGCGGACCCACGCAGTTCGATCCTGAATCGCCTCCTCGCTGACAAGGACGTCATCGGCCTCAACGGCGCATTCGACGGCGCTCAAGTCACGAACGCGGCCCGCGCTCTCCTCGAAGGCGGCGTCCGCCGAATCTGCGTCAGCCTGAAAGACAGCCATCGAAATCCAGCCGCAGAGCTCGAAGTAAAATCCGCGATCGATCTGCAATACCCCGATCATTTTCTCGGCTCGGTTCCTGTTCTCGCCGGCAGCGATATCTCGAAAAGCTCCGACGACCGCACGCGCACCTATTGCGCCGTGATCAACGCCTACACGCACGGCGCTCTCGCCGCCACCCTCTTCAAAGCCGAAGACGAGCTGCGCCAAACCTCTCAATACGCCGGAACTTTTCTCGTCAGCCACATCAACGGTGGCGTCGCAGGCATCGCCAAGACCAAAGCGATCGACACTATCGAGTCCGGCCCCATTCTCGGCATTCATGCGAGCGTGTTTTTCGCTAAGCTCTATGGCCTGAAAGATGTCGTCGCCATGGACATCGGCGGCACCACCGCAAAAGTCAGCGTCCTGAAAAATGGACTTCCCGATCAATCGCAAACCCTCCGACTTTTTCGGCATCCCCGTCGAAATCTCTCTTCCCGACCTCCGCTCGATCGCGCTCGGCGGCGGCAGCGTAGTGAAGCCCGCAGGCAGCGCACGGAAACCCGAAAATCGAATTGGGCCCCGAAAGCATGGGCTCGTTTCCCGGTCCCGCGTGCTACGCGCTCGGCGGCGATCAACCCACACTCACCGATGCGTTCGTCACTGCTGGCCTGATCAACCCGGAGTTTTTTCTCGGCGGCGCAAAACCTCTCGACCGTGATCTCGCGCAATCCGTCATCGAAAACCAAGTAGCGAAGCCGATGAACATTTCGGTGGATGAAGCATGCCGCCTGATTATCAGCCGCGCTTTCGAATTGGTTGCCGATCTAATCGCCACCGCCGCGAAAGATTTAAAACAAGATCTCTCGAAGCACACGCTTTTCGCGTACGGCGGCAACGGAAGCCTCTTCGCCTGCGGCGTAGCAGAAAAAGCAGGAATCAAAAACGTGCAACTCTTCGCGCTCGGCCCAGTCTTCAGCGCGTTCGGCTCGTCAGTCTCCGATATTTGCCACGTCTATGAACGCGGCCTCGCGCACATCGCAATCTCCGATGAAAATGCCAGCAGTTTGCAAACAATCCTCAAAGAAATAAAAGCGGAAGGCACGAAAGATTTGCTGGGCGAAGGAATCAAGCCAGAAGGCCTCACATACGAGATTGAAATCGAAGCTTCCGGAAGCGCAGGCAATTCGATCGCAATTCCCTGCTCGGAATCAATTCTCGCCAATCCAAAAGAATTGCAAACCGCACTCGCATCAGCGTCAGGAAGCGCAACGAACACCAGCGCAAAAGACATCTCCCTCGAATTGATGCGAGTGCGCGTGAAGAAGCCAATGTCAAAACCGCACGTAGCAGAACGCGCCCTGAAATCCGAAGACTCATCGCACGCGCGAACCGGGACGCGAAAGATTCTCTGGGGCAGCAACAGTGGCGACGCGCAAGTCTATCGCTGGGAAGCACTTGAGCCGGGCAATCGCGTCGCAGGGCCCGCGATTCTTGAGGGGATCAATACAACTTATTTTGTTCCCGAAGGTTGGACGATTTTTGTGGATCGGTTTGGCAATGGCGCGCTGACCAAGCGCTGAAAGGTGAATCGGAATTGAGAGCTGATTTTCTAGCCCATGGCTCGTTTTACCGCCTATTAGAATTTCGTATGTTTATGATTCTGTGAGGCTTGCGCGGAGTTTTAATCGCGCTACCGTAGATTAAAAATGGTCTGAAACTGCAACCTCCGGCGAGAGGAGATCGCACATGTCTTTAGATGCCAAAAACCGGCTGCGGGTCACTGAGTATCTTGACCTGGATCTTGATCGCGAGCAGTGGCTGTGCAATCGCTGCGGGCATGTGATTGGGCCGGCGCGCGAAAACTACAAGCGCGGCTGCCTGCTGTACGATCGCGACCCGCGGGAGATTCATCCGCCGCTTGTTCCGGGGTCGTTTAGCTTTTCGCCTGATCCGCTCTGGGTGCGCATCGTGGAATTTTATTGCCCTGGTTGCGGGACGCAAGTGGAAACCGAGTATCTGCCTCCTGGGCATCCCATCACGCATGACATTGAGATCGATTTGGATAGTTTGAAGGAACGCTTGCGCAAAGGTGAGTTTGTGATTCGGGAGCAGAGGATCGAGGTAGCGGAATGAATTCGATTGATATCGACGTCGGCGGGACCTTCACCGATCTCGTTCTCAATTTCGACGGCAAGGCGCTGATCAAGAAGACGCCTACGACTCCTTACGATCTCTCGGTGTGCTTTTCGCGCGTGATTGAGGAAGGTGCGGGAGCTCTGGGCCTGAAGATCAATGAGCTTCTTCCGGCTATCGACATGATTCGCTATTCGACGACGATTGCGATGAATCGGCTGATCGAGAAAAAGGGGCCGCGGCTCGGATTGATCACGACGGAAGGACATGAGGATGTGGTGTCTGATTGGGCGCGGCGCGCAGTGGATTGACGGGACGCGGGTGCAGGAGCGCCGCAACCTTGCAATACAGAAAAAGCCGGAGCCGCTCATACCTCGCGACATGATCGTGGGCGTGAAGGAGCGAGTGGATTCGCGCGGCAAAATCATCCGGCCGCTGGATGAAAATGATGTGCGCGAAAAGGTTCGCTATCTCGTGAGCCGCGGGGCGCGCGGATTCGTCGTTTCGCTTCTTTGGGGTTTTCTTAATTCCGCGCACGAACGGCGCGTGAAGGAAATCATTCGCGACGAGTACAAGGAATTTCACATTGGGTATCTGCCTGTGGTGCTGGCGGGACAAGTGGTCGGAAAACTCGGCGAGTACGAACGCACGCTCGCAGCAATTCTCGACGCATATTTGCAGCGTTCGATGCAGATCGAGCTTTCTGCAATGTGGGACAAGCTGCGCGAGCGAGGCTACAAGAAACCGCTCTTGATGATTCAAAGCTCCGGCGGAATCGCGGAAGTTTTTCGCACGACCGCCTGCCGCACATTTAACAGCGGGCCGGTTTCCGGCCTGATGGGCGCGCATCACGTGGCGAAATCGCTTGGCTACCAGAACGTGGTGATGACGGACATGGGCGGGACGAGCTTCGACGTCGGGCTGGTGGTGAAAGACAGCGTGCGGAGCTACGACTTCCGCCCGATCATCGATCGCTGGATGGTGGGCATCACGATGATCAAGACGCTTTCGGTGGGTGCCGGCGGCGGATCGATCGCGTCGATCAATCCCCTGCTGCAGAATCAGCTGCAAGTGGGTCCGCGCAGCGCCGGATCGATGCCGGGTCCTGCGTGCTTCAGTCTTGGCGGGACGGAGCCGACTGTCACCGACGCGGACGTGGTGCTTGGTTACATCAATCCCGCGTACTACTCGGGCGGACGGATGAAGCTCGACAAGAATCGCGCCATCGCCGCCGTTCGCGACAAAATTGCGAAGCCTTTCGGCATTTCGGTGGAAGAGGCAGCAATGCTGATCCGCAAGATCGTCAACGGCAATATGGCGTCCGCGATCATGAAGGAAGTTCATCTGCGCGGGTACAGTCCTGAAGATTTTATTTTGTTTGTTGGCGGCGGAGCGGGCGCGACGCATGCGGAAGGCTATAAGGCCGATATCAAGAAGGCTGTGACGTTTCCATTTTCGCCGGTGTTCTGCGCGTTTGGCTCTTCGACGATGGACATCATGCATGTGTATGAAGTGTCGAAGAAGCTGACGCTGATGTCGCCGGGCACGCAGGAGCTGACGCAGGAATTTGCCGTGTTCAATCGCACGGTGGAAGAACTGCTCGAACAGGCGCGCAAGGATTTGGTGGCGGACGGGCTGAATCCGAGCACGGCGTCGTTTGTGCTCGAGCTCGACATGCTTTACGGCGGACAATTCCACGTGAAGCGGGCGCTTTCGCCGCGTCTCGCGCTCCATTCAACCGAGGATGTTGCCGCAATTTGCGAGGCATTCAAGAAAGAGTTCAGCGAAGCGTTCAGCCCGTTTGTGGTGAATCCTGAGGGCGGAGTCTTCGTCGATAGTTTTATTTTGAAAGCAATCGTTCCGGTGCAGCAGATCGATCTGCCCAAGATGCCGCTCGAAGGCCATGATCCATCGGGCGCGCGAAAAGGCGAGCGGCCGGCATATTGGGCGGACGCGAAGGATTTTCGTCCTACGCCCATTTACGCGTACGAAATGCTGAAGCCGGGAAACCGGCTGGAAGGTCCGGCAATTCTCGAAGGCGAGTACACGACTGTGGTGGTGCCGCCTGCGATGAACTTTTCGATTGATGAGCGAGGCCTCGGCATTCTGGAAAGCTGAGCCCTCGGCGGTTTGGAAAAACTGGAAGGAGATCTATGCCGATTCCGAGTACGGCTGAAAAGCTCGCATGGCTGAAGCCGGCGCCCGCCACTGCCTTTGAGAAAGAATGCGCCGCGAAAGTCCAGGCCGGCGACTATGAAATCGGCGTGCAGATCACCAACGATATTCTCGACGAAGCGATGGAAGTATTCGTTCGGTCATCGCGAAGCTATTTCGGCGTGTCTGGCGATTCGATGGTGGCCATTTTTACGGCGAACGGCGACCTGGTAAACGCATCGTGCGGAACGTATCTGCACGCCATCATTCAACCGATCGTGATCAAATTTATTCAGAAGTATTACGCGGAAAACCCCGGAGTGCGCGAAGGAGACATCTGGTACACGAACGACGCGCTTTACGGCGGCATTCACAACCCCGATCAGGTGGCGCTGATGCCGATTTTTCACAAGGGCAGGCTGCTTGGCCTGGGCATCGGCTGCTTTGCATACCACTGAAACCGGCGCTATCGAGCCGGGCGGGATGCCAGTGAGCGCGAAATCGCGGTTCGACGAAGGCCTGAACATGCCACCGATTAAAATCGGGGAGAATTTCGAGCTGCGTAATGATTTTCTCGAATTCTACACCGTGTATGGACTGCGCGCGCCCGCGATGTTTATTTCCGATTTGCGCGCGCGCTGTACGACTGCCGACCGAGTGCGAGTGCGCTTGCTCGAACTTGCCGATAAGCGCGGCGGCGAATTCGTGGTGGGGCTGCTGCGCAAAATGTCGGACACTGCGGAAGCCGGCGCACGTCAGAAAATCAAGGCGCTGCCTGACGGCAAGTTCCGAACGGTGGTTTTCAATGATGCGATCGGCTGGACTCCCGCGCTGGTCCGCGCCTGCTATCTGACCCTGATTAAAAAGGGCGAGACGCTGACGTTTGATTTCGAAGGAACGTCGCCTGAGAATCCGTCATCGTACAACGTGCATTCGCAAGCCGTGGTGGGCCACATCGCGAATTTCATGTACGAGTATGTGTTTCATGATTTGCCGATTTGCAGCTCCACATTTGCGCCGATTGATTTCACCTTCCCGGAAGGAATCATTTTGAATCCCGGACGAATGGCGGCGACGAGCTGTTGCGTATATATCGGAATGCAGTGCCGCTGCGCCACGCACAATAGTTTTGCGAAGATGACTTTTTCGAGCGCAGGGCTCTGGCGGCAGGTGGCCGCATCTCCCGGCAGCCAGCACACGGCGCAGATTTGCGCCGGGCATTCACAATGGAACCTCGCGGTATCGGATGTGCTTTCTTTTTCGCTCAACACGCAGGGCCAGGGGGGCCGCGCATCGAACGACGGAATGGATGCGTACGGGTTCGCCTGGTGCGCCTTTGGACGCGCGCCGGATTCCGAGCAGGTGGAGAGCGAGTTGCCCGTTACGGTGACGTTGTCGCAACACTGGAAGGATTCGTCGGGACATGGGCGGCATCGCGGCGGGTCGGGCGGCGTGCAGCAGTGGATGATTCACAAGGTGCCGAATCTCGTGTCGCTGTGCATGGGCAACGGAAGCAAAGTGCCGCTGGGGCAGCCGCTTTTTGGCGGTTACGCGTCTGCGCCGATTCCGGGCATCAGCGTTCGCAAGGCCGATCTGCTGAAGCAGATGCAGGAAGGGAACGCGAAGCTTTCGATGGACAGCCGCGACATCCTCGAGAACAAAACGGTGCACGGCGACTGGACGTTTGAATTGATCGCGCGCACGCCAAAGCTTTACGACGAGGGCGATCTGCTGTTCGGCTTCAGCGGAGGCGGCCCGGGCTATGGCGATCCGCTCGAGCGCGATGCCGCGGAAGTGCTCGAGGATCTGAAGAAGAAAATCGTTTCCGAGTGGACGGCCCGCAACATTTATCACGTCGCGTACGATCCCGAGCGCAATAAGCTCGACCCGGAAAAGACGAAGCAGCAACGAGAAAATGAGCGCAAGAGCCGACTGGCGCGGGGAAAGAGCTTCGACGAATTTCAGAAGGAATGGAGCAAGATGAGCCCGCCGCAGGATATTTTGCAGTTTTACGGGCGCTGGCCGGATGCCAAATCGCTCGGACCGATTTTCAGGCAATAACCGGCCCCGAAATCGAGTGTGTTTGCGGGCCTTCTGTTTAGCGCTGGAGAACGACAGGTCCACATGTGAACGCACAACTCACTCCGCGGCAAATGATGAAGAGCCTGCTGCAGGGAAATCCGCAGCCGCGGCCGCTTATTGTTCCTATCGTATTCTCTCTCGGCGCCAAAGTTGAAAATCTTTCGTTTCGCGCGTATCTCGACAATCCGACGAAAATCTCGAATGCGCTTCGGCAGATTCGCACGCAATTGAGAACGGATGGCGTAGCGTGCTATTTCGATCCGCTTCTCGAAGCGGAAGCGCTTGGCGGCACGCCGCACTGGGACGAATCGAATCAAACGCGCAGTATCCGGTGGCCCGAGTCTGCGCAGCCGGGCGAATTGCCCGCTCACTTGCGGTCTCCTGAAGAGGCTGCGAATAGTCCGCGGGTGCGAGCCGCCGTTGAAGTGATTCGGCGGCTGAATTCTCTTCTGCGCGACGAACCGTTACTTATGGCAGGCGTGTCGGGGCCATTCACGCTTGCTGCCCGGCTTACCGGGAATCGATCCTGGTGCGATGCGTCAGGGGCAGGAGCCGTCTGGACCTGCGCTGGAAGTGGCTGCGGCTGCGATCACCAAGATTGCGTCCGCTTTTGTCGAGGCGGGGGCGAATTTGATTTTTATTCGGGAGGAAGACCTTCCGCCTCTTACTTCCAACAAATGCCAGAACTGGGCATCGCTGCTAGCGCCGCTTTTCAACATCGTTCGCTTTTATGAAGCGATGCCCGTGCTTCAAATCGGAGTGGAATCGGCAACGGCGGGAAACGTCGAGATGAGTTTTCAGCAAGAATGGGATGCGATTCTCTGTTCAGCGTCTGACGAATTTCTGGCTCGCGCACAAGGTCGCGATGAGAATTTCATGTTCGGCTGCTCCGTGCCGCTCGAAGGCTTGGAAGCGAGCGAGTCCAGCGGAACGCGGTTTCTAAAACTTTCAGGTGCGAGGCCAGCGCTGCTGACGACTGACGGAGACGCGCCGGTGGGAACCGATTTGAAACGCCTCATGAATGTTTTTGATGCGATTGCTCGCCCCACTTAGCCCGTTGGCCGCGTTTGCGGCGTGGGACGCACGTATTAGAATTGGAGTGATGAAAATTCTGCGATGCCAAGCCAATCGTGAGTGATACGCGGCCGGCGACGGGTGCTTTGGAAAAAGCGAGCAGCGGTGTGAGGCATGTGCGGCTTCGCACTTCGGGCGCGTCCGTTGAGCGGCGGCCGGACGGCTCGCTGCTGGTGCGTCCTGACGAGCCTCTTGGCGCGTATCCGAAGGTTCTCACCGATCGCGTTGCTGAGTGGGCCGCAATCGCGCCGGATCGGATTTGTGTTGCGAAGCGCGATCGAGATGGCGGTTGGCGGTCGCTTACATATTCGCAGGTTTACGCGGCAGTGCGGAGTATCGCGCAAGCGCTGATCGATCGCAGACTCAGCGCGGAGCGGCCTGTCGCAATACTCTCTGAAAATGACCTCGAGCATTTTCTGCTGATGCTTGCGGGGCAGCACGCGGGGATTCCTACCGCGCATATTTCTCCGGTGTATTCGCTCGTGTCGAAGGATCTTGCGCAGCTGCGGCATTGTCTCGGGCTGCTCACGCCGGGAATGGTGTTCGTATCCGACGGCGAAAAATACGGGCGCGCGATGGAAGCGGCCGTGGGTGATGGAATCGAGCTTGTAGTTGTGTCATCGCTGCCGTCATTTCGCAAAGCGACACCATTCGCGGAGCTTCTTGCAACAAATCCGACGAATGCGCTCGACGCGGCACACGGACGAATCGATGCCGACAGTCCCGCGAAATTTCTTTTCACGTCGGGATCGACGGGAATGCCGAAAGCCGTGATCAACACGCATCGCATGATTTGCTGCAATCAGCAGATGATCGCGCAGGTGTTTGGATTCCTGCAGGACGAGCCGCCGGTGCTGGTGGATTGGCTGCCGTGGAATCACACGTTTGGCGGAAATCACAATATCGGCATCGCGCTCTACAATGGCGGCAGTTTTTACATTGACGAAGGCAAGCCGGGGCCGGGATTTATTTCTGAGACGATCCGGAATCTGCGCGAGATTGCGCCGACGGTATATTTCAATGTGCCGAAGGGCTATGAGGATTTGCTGCCGGCGCTGCGCGCGGATCGCGAGCTTCGCGAGAATTTTTTCAGCCGGCTGAAGCTGCTGTTCTATGCGGGCGCTGGACTTTCGCAGCCGGTGTGGGACGCGTACCGAGAACTGGCGCGGGAAACTTGCGGCGAGCGCGTGGTGATGGTGACGGGGCTGGGTTCGACGGAGACGGCGCCGATGGCGATTCAGACGACGTGGGAAACGGATCGAGCGGGAGTGATCGGGATTCCGATTCCCGGCGTTGAAGCGAAATTGGTTCCGCAGGACGGGAAATTGGAAGCGCGCGTTCGTGGGCCGAATATTACGCCGGGTTATTGGCGGCAGCCGGAGCTTACGCGGAAGGCTTTCGACGAAGAGGGATTTTATAAATTTGGCGATGCGGTGCGGTTTGTCGATCCCGCGGATGCGAATAAGGGATTTCTTTTCGACGGGCGTTTTTCTGAGGATTTCAAGCTGGCGACTGGGACATGGGTGAGCGTGGGGCCCCTGCGAGGGCGGATTTTGAGTTTCTTTGCGCCGTTTGTTCGGGATGTGGTGATCACCGGGCACGATCGAGATGAAGTGGGGATGATGATTTTCGCGGATGTGGAGGCTTGTTGTTCACTGTGCCCGGACCTCTCGGTGCGATCGGGCTTGGCGGCTTCGGATATTTTGCGGCATGAGGCGGTGCGGGGGCGTTTTCGCGATTTGTTGGCGGCGTTTGCAGCGGAGGCGACGGGGAGTTCGAATCGCGTGAGCCGTGCGATACTTCTTGAGGAGCCGCCGTCGCTGGACGCGCGCGAAATTACGGACAAGGGTTCGTTGAATCAGCGCGCGGTGCTTGAACATCGGGCGGCGCTTGTTGAGGAATTGTATAGTGGGGCGGATTCGGAAGTGATTTTTAGGCTCGAGGGGAAAAATGACGGGAAGAGATAAGGGCGGACTTTTTATCGCGTATGACGATGTGTGGCTGCTCGACGGGGTGCGGACGCCGTTTGTGGATTACAACGGCGCGCTGGGACTCGTGTCGCCGACCGATCTTGGCATCAAGGCTGCGCGGGCGGTTTTTGAACGCGCGAAAGTTTCGCCTGGCGATGTGGGGGCCGTGATCGCCGGCTGCGTTGCGCAGGCTAGTTTTGATGCTTACTTGCTGCCGCGGCATATTGGATTGTATTCGGGCGTGCCGATTGATCGGCCGGCGATTCTGGTGCAGCGCGTTTGCGGCACTGGGATGGAGGCGATTGGCCAAGCTGCTGATGCGATTACGTTGAAGAAGATTGACCTGGGGCTGTGCGTTGGGGCTGAATCGATGAGCCGGAATCCGATTGCGGCGTATACGCATCGCGGCGGATTCAAGATGGGGCAGGTGGAGTTCAAGGATTTTCTGTGGGAGGCGCTGCTTGATCCGGCGGCTGATGTGACGATGGGCGACACGGCGGAGAAAACTGCGCGTGAATATAAAATTACACGAGAGGAAGTGGATCGTTTTGCGGAGCTGAGTTTTGCGCGCGCCGTGGCGGCGCAGAAGGCTTGCTTTTTGTCGGGCGAGATTGTTCCAGTTGTGAGCGAGGAATTCCGGCTCGAAGGCTACAAGTCGCGCGGAATCCAGCTGCCCAGGGGCGTCGAAACACTTGCGGCCGACACGCATATTCGGCCGTCCACTTACGAGGCGCTGGCTAAGATTCGGCCGGCGTTTGGTGGGGTGCAGACGGGGGGGAATAGTTCTGCGATTGTTGATGGCGCGGCCGCGGCGCTGGTCGCCTCGGGCGATTACGCCAAGTCTCGAGATGGCAAGCCGCTCGCGCGTGTCGCGGCTGTTGCGACTGTGGGAGTTCCGCCGGAAATTATGGCCATTGGTCCGGCGCCCGCGATTCGAAAACTTCTCGATGGCGCTGGACTCTCGCTCGATGCAATCGATCGCTTCGAAATCAACGAGGCTTTTGCCGCGCAGGTGATGGGCGTGGAACGCGAGCTGAAGCTCGACCGCAACAAGCTCAACGTAAACGGCGGAGCGATTGCCATTGGCCATCCGCTGGCGGCGACGGGTGTGCGGCTCGCCATTACGCTGGCGCGCGAGTTACAGCGTTCGCAGAAGAGATATGGCGTTGCGTCGGCGTGCATCGGAGGCGGCCAAGGCATCGCGGTGCTTCTCGAAAATCCAAACTAGAAAAGCAATGCGCGACGACACTCTTGGTGGAAATCAGCGGCCGAGATAAATTTCGAAGGGCGCCCAATAAAAAGGCTTCTGATAGACCGTGCCTGAATGCAAAAGCTTCAACTTCGCGTGATGCAAAGCTGCGTCCGGGGCTGAGCCTTTCTGAATTTCAGCGTAAAGATCGTCCATCAATTCCGGCGTGGAATTGTCGTTCACTTCCCACAACGCGGCGATCACGCCATGCGCACCCGCGCGTAAAAACGCCCACGTGAGCCCCACGAGTCCTTCGCCCGAATAAGTGCGCTCACCGGCGCCATGACACGCCGAAATCGTCACGAGGTTCGCATGCAGCGGCTGCGTGACGATATCGCGCGCATACAGTTTGTAGGAATCACCTTGCTTTGAGAGAATCACCGCCGAATCGAGCGGGCTCGCGCGGCTGGCAGTACCGTGCGCCACGAAATGAATAAACGAATATTGCGCCGGCTTACTCTCGAGGTAAGCGCTTGCTGTAGCCTGCTGTCGCGAAAGCACGGTGCGCTCCGGCGCGGCGAAATATCGCTCCACGTCCGTCATCTCGGTACCCGCTTGCGGCAAATCCGGAAACTCCGCGCTCGGCGAGATCGGATTGCCCACGAGCAGGAGTTTCTTTGCTCTGGCCACCGGTTGGCTCGCAGACGCCGCCAGCAAAACGAGCGAATTCGCGTACGCGACAACGGCATCCTCGATCCAGTAATGGAGTTGCGGTTTCGGATTGAGAAGTGTCTCGAAATTCAAACCGTACAAGCCCCCATCGGGCAAAATAATCACGCGGGAACCGGGTGGTATTAGCTTGCTGTGCCGGGGCCAGCAACATCTCATACAGCTTCTTTCCGTCTTCGTTCCGGGTTTCGAGCACATCCCGCGGCCCCAGCAGCGCTTCCCGATATGCCTTGAGAGCAGGCTCGATTTCCGGTGCGGCCGGCAAGCGTAAAAAGCGACACACCAAATGTGTGACCACCCAGACGTAGGAATGTTTCTCGCCAAGCCAGAAAAAAATAGAGTGGCACCAAATCGCTGCGCGATCAAGCTTGGCTGAAAATCGGGGATCGGAAATGAAATCTTCGAGCTGAGCCCGAGACCTTCAGCGAGCGTCTGCGCCCGGCTGATTTCAGCCACCTCCAATGCGTCCTGAGTCCTTCCGCTGGAAATCAGAAACTCAATATAGTCTTCATAAAAAGCTATCGCGCTTGATAGGAACGACAATCGAAATTCTTCTCTTTTTATGTCGGAGCGGGCTCGAGCAATCGTTTCGATCGATCGTCGAAACTGACGTTCGGCCTCGGATCGCCGGTCCTCCGACGCATAGACTTCGGCGAGCCGAGCCTGCGCTTCCCATTTGAGAGGCGTAGGAGCTTCCGGATCGCGAACTACGCTCTCGAAAGAATGCTCCGCTTGAGTGAATTCTTTCTTCATGGCATCAAGGCGGCCTGCAATTAGCCGGGAATTCAATTCAAGGTAGTGGTCCGAGTGAGAGCGCGCATAGTCCGCCATTTGCAGGTTGTAGTCATGAGCAGAATCCAGTTGTCCCGTCTTCAGACCAACCAGGGCCAGATTTCCGAAGCACTCCGCGATAGCCGCCTCGTAGTCAATCGTTTTTGCCTGTGCAAGAGCACTCTGATATGCATGGCTCGCAGAGTCATACTGAGCCCTGTGGTAGTAAGCTCTCCCGATGCCGATTTTCCAATCCACCTGGGCGCTTATTGAACCCGCTTTGCCGGAAGCCGTATCGGCTTCTTGAAACAAATTCAGTGCGTTTTCATAGTCCCCCATTTCCAGATAGCTCCAGCCAATATTGCCGAGAATCACTGCCTTGGATCCTAGCGCCCCCGTTGAGTGCGACAATTGAAGTGCCGCGCGATTCCACTCAATGGCCTCGTCATAGTGTTCCTGCTTCGTAGCAACAAGGCCCAAATTGCCGAGTGCTGCGGCTTCCAGGAACGGGTCATTCTGATTTCTCGCCGCAGTTAGGGCCTCCGAATATTTGAATTTCGCTGTCGCTTGGTCGTCGCGAAGAAATGCAAGAGTGCCTTCTCGAAGGGCTATTTCGCCCAGCAGTTCGGGACAGTCCCTCTTGGCCAGGGTTTCAGCTTCCGCCAAAAAACGCGCAGAATCATCGAACCGTTCGAGGAAAGCACTGGCGGCTCCCTGAGTGATTTTTCGCCAAGTAGACAACTCGCAGGTGGCAAATTGTTTTGGAAGGGGTGCTTCAAGTAAAGCGAGGGATTCTGAGTTTTTTCCCTGTCGCCAGAGAATTTCAGCTTCCAAAATCCGGGATCGTGACGGCCACTCGGTGTCCGGAGCGAGATTCATCGAGCCGAGGGTGTCAGCATCCGCGCGCGCGCCATTAAGATCGCCACGCTTGAGCTTCTGCCATCCATCGTTGTAGAGAATCGCGGGGTTCTGAGCCGCTGGCCGCTTGCAACCCACCAAATTCGCAAGCAGCCCGAGGGTCAGGATACAAGCTAAGGCAGCGGATGCCCGTTGCCAATGCTTTGCGCCGCAACAAAACTTCCGGCCAAAGGACAGCCGAGGTCGAGTCTGAGCATTGTCACGGTCCGCTTGCGATACTGTGCGAGAACCTCGCCGATATATACTCTGCCGAACTCCGGAACCTCGAAGACGTGCCCCGCCGTCTTCACTCCGGGACAATTGAGCTTCATGTCCTTTACGAGCGAGCACAGGAAGACTCCTCGCGGATTGACTGGGATCTCTGGCGGCATTGTAACAAAAGGATCAGCTGCCATTTTGCGGAATCCCTCGTCGCGGTCAAACTCTTTTTTCAATGTCGCAAAGGTATTGAGGCCAACGAACAAATCGTCGTCGAATTCGAGTTGAACGGGGCAGCCAGCCGAATTTTAGATTTTCGATCTTGCTTCCGAGAAGAGTGATTTGAGGCTCGTCCTGGTTGAGCTTCGGGTCCAAGCTGTGATGCGAGGCGAGCCGCGCTACCACTCGATCTGCGGTTACAATGTCCAAAATGTTGAGGTTTTCTACGACTGCGGTGACGAGCGTTGTGTATGTATAGTCGCCACTCTTGCTGCCGGCCACGTACGTATACCCGGCCGAAAAAGACACGTACTCTTGGAAACGGAATTTTTCGACGCGTGCATGCCCGATGCCACCAGTCGTCGGCAGCGACATCCCAGCCTGCACTTCGATTTGATGATCAAACGGGAGCGTAATATGGCCGCTCAGAGCATGGCCCTGGCCGTTGTAAATGTAGGTTCGTTGAACGGTTTGGTTCAGCATTGGCGCTGCCTCCTGCGTCAAAGCGATTACTTGGTGTAATCGAGAGAGAACGGGTAATTGGCGACGCCTATCTTATCCGCATCGGGCTTTCCTTGCGAGTCCAATCCTCGCACGATAAGTACGTGCTTTCCCGATGCCAGGCGTCCGGCAGGAATCAATAATTGAACGGTTCGCTTTGCTTCGTCCGCGGAAACGTTCAGCGACAACTCGGGCGTTCCAGATTCGGTTTGAAACTCGCAAACGTAAGACGTATAGCTCCCGCTCGGGGGGATGTCCACAAAAAAGCTGAAAGGCTTGCCTCCCGGAACCGAAATCGCGAGCGGAGTCCCGCCACGCGAATTCCCGGAGATCAGAGAAAACGATGGCAGGGTTTGTGCCGTCTCGGATTGCGCTACAGCCGTTTTCAAATGTGGAATCGTCACCGCGTTCTGGTATCCGGCGACAAGGAGCAATAGCGCAAGCGCCGGCACCGCGAATGCCGGCCGCAGCAGCGTCGCCCACCAACCGCCGCGAGAACGACGGGCTGATGCTTGGATCCCAACTCAGTGACAGAGGGTGGGATCAACACATCTCGCGCGTTATCAATGAAGACCGCGCCCGTGCGAATGTCTTGCGCGCATTCCGCACATCCAAAATAGTGATCCTCATACTGGTCGCGCAGTTCCGCGCTCAACTCACCCAGGAGGTATTTCTCAGCCGCTTTAAGCCGAATGGCTTCGTCGTGGTTCATTATTTGCATACACCCTATAGTGACGGGAGAGGGTAAATCGTTTCACATGTGCTTCGATTGTCCGGCGCTGGCTTGCTTACTGTGCTCCGCCTGCTCGTAAAGCGTGCGAAAACTCTGCTTCGCGCGGTGCAAAAGTACCCGCAAATAGTCACGGTCAACTCCGAAGTCATTGCAAATCTCATCTTTATTCTTTTCCTCGAAGAATATGGCTCGCAATAGACGCCGATCTTTCTCTGAAAGCATTGAAAGCGCTTGATTTACCTGCTCGCGAGTTTGTTTCGCTACGAGCATTCCATCCAGATCGATGCTGGTGTCCGGCGGGTCAAGCGGGGTTTCATCCTGGGACGACACGGAACGAGCGGAGCTGCGATAATGCTCCTGTAAAACATTGTTACATATGGAGTTAACGAAAGACCCGAGACCTTCCGCGCTCCTCACCCCGCCCGTCCGCACCGCCTTCAGAACGCGTACAAATGTCTCCTGCCGAATGTCATCTACGGATTGCGAAGAGCGAAGGCGGGAGCGCAGCTTGATCCGCAGCAACTGGCCAAAATAGTCGACAAAATGTTGCTCCGTCGGGAAGTCCCCGCCCCGAAGCCGCTGAAGATAGGACTCGTCGAACGAGAAGAATTCCACATACCCCTCAAGTGGACAGGGAGTATAACCCCCTTAAGAATCAGGCGCAACGACGCGCCTTCCTGCTCAGGAACTACGGAGGGCCACGCGGGACTACCACTTATTTTGCACCGCGTATAAATCTTGTCCCGAAGTGAAACGATTTCCGCCCCGGCTTCACTACTCTGCAGCGATGGTGACGCGCTGACAATGCAGCCTCAAACTCTTATTCTGCGGAACAGTATTTCTAAAGCTCCTCATGCCCCCGGCGCATCCCGGGGCGTCCCTACCCCGAACGAACCGGGATGCGCTTCCCCCCATCGCGATGAAAACGAACTGAGGAGTGTTACGGATATGAGGGATCTGATCGAAACCGCATTCGTGCAAATCGAAAACGTGGGCTGCAATTCCAATCCATGGGAAACGAGGACTGCGTTGGCGCCAAACAGCGCTTTGGGAATTCAAACGCTGCATGCACGGTCAGTGGAATTGGTGGCTCAGCCCGGCAAAATTCGCGAATTGGGAAATTGTGTTCGAGGCACGTTGATGGAATACCTGAAAAGGCAGAGAGGATTCGCAGGCGTGATCGTTTTGAGTTCCGTGAAAGAACCGCGCTTGATTCTGGTGATGAGTTTCTGGAAGGCTGAAAGGGATGCTGCAAATCGGTGGGAATCCTCGGCTGCTGTTTTGAAGATGGTCACGCCGTTGATCGACGTGTGCACGAGAGTTCAGACCTATCAGGCGGCGATGCCCGGCTTCATGGATGCCCCCTCGCCGACAGCGGCAACGCCAGTTTGTTAGTCGGATCAGAAATGCGAATCGCAACGCACGGCCAAACCAACCTCTCAGCATCATCAAATACCACGGGGATAATGAGGGCCATGAAGGAAGATTCCGGCGAAACAATCGATCGAATTGAAGGAACCGAGCCATCCGCGAGAAAGTGGATCCGCTGCGACACATCGCACTGCGGGAATGCGGCGGTGGGTTTGCTCGCGCTGCGATTTTATTGCATTGGTCATTTCATATCGCACTGTTACGAACATCTTGAACGCTGCAATTGCAATCCGCTCCGCGACGCGGATGTTGTCACTTCGTTTTCGGTCGATCGTTTCCTGCAGCAGTGTGTAGCGCAGACGGGAGAACTGGTGCGGCCGATTCGCGGTTTTGACAATCTGGACCGCGCGCGGCTTTTTGACATCTTTCTCTGGGCTTCGGATCTAATTGCGAAGCGCAACGTCTTCAAAGAGGAGAGCGCTTCAAGCGCGGGCGTCCGTGCCTATTCCGCCGAGCTATCCAAGAAGATGGGCGCGGATTAAGCGGGCGGCCTTCGTTGAGCGAGAGCGGCCGAGCGTACGGCGCTGAATTCGATTACAGCTTCTTGACCTGTTGAATCGCTTTTTCGAGTGACTGCCGGCTTCGGAAAAAATCGCTCCACGGATCGGCTTTCTTCGCGCGCACTGCGAAGTTGCCGATATTAAACTTTGACGGAGTCAATGAGGGCTTTACCTCTGTCCATGCGAGCGGCGTTGATACCGGAGCTTTGGGCTTTCGGCGCACTGAGTAAGGCGTTACCACGGTTTGCCCGAACCCATTTCGAAATGGATCGAGGTAGACGCGTCCTTTCCGCCCCGCGATCGCATGCTCCGTGGTGAGTTCTTTGGGATGAGCGGCGGCTAGCCTTGCAACAAAATCCTGAGCAAAAGAACGCACGACGTCGACATCGGGACCGAGGCGGAGCGGCACGAAGATGTGGATGCCGCGGCTGCCGGAAGTCTTTGCAAATGATTCGAGCTTCAGAGTATCGAGCCCTTCTTTCACGTAGAGTGCCGCGCGCGCCGCAGTGCAAAATTCTCCTGAATCAGGATCGAGGTCGAAGCAGATCCAGTCTGGCTGGCGCGGCGATGCAGCGCGCCCGCCCATCGCATGAATTGCGATGCAGCCAAGATTCACAAGCGCCAGTTGCGTCTCGAGAGTTCCACCCACCACGTAGTTCGTGAAGGGCCGCTTGCTCTCCTCGTTCTTGATTCGCTTCGTGGGAGTATTGGCCGGCATGCCCTTCGGCATTTCCTTTTGGTAAAAGCACTGGCCTGCCATTCCGTCCGGGCATCGCTCGAGAGTGAGTAAGCGGTCTTTCACGTAGGGCTCGAGCTTGGGGAATATCGATTCGTAAAATTCAGCTAGATCGCCTTTCGTGTAGCCGTCTTCGGGCCAGAAGACTTTGTCGGGATGGGAAATATTCACCGGGAGATCTTTTGTGGTAGTCGTGGCGGCCTTCGCCCGCTTGGTGGCTGTTGTTTTCATTTTTGCGGCTCCGGGAGCAGGACTTCCGTGGGTTTCTTGTCGTCGCGCAAGCCTAGAAATACCGGCTGGCGCAATTTCATATCGGCCGTCCATTCTTGAAATGATGTTTGCGCGATGAGTTTTGGCTGGATGTAGGTGACGTCGCGTTCGCGCGGCGGATCGACGAAAGCCGGCCTGGCGATCTCGAGGGGCTTGAACTTTTTTGACAAGGAAGCGAGCAAATCCTCATCGAATCCGGTTCCCACTTTCCCGACGTAGTGCAATTTTCCGCCCTGATAAGCGCCCAGCAGCAGAGCGCCAAAATATTTGCGAGAGCCGGCGGGCTTTGTAAATCCGCCGATGATGAACTCATCTTCCTGGTGAACTTTTACCTTCAGCCAGCTTGTGGAGCGGCCTTCGTAGTATGGCGACGACGCATCTTTCGCAACCAGTCCTTCATAATTGCGTTTTTTCGCGTCACGGTAGGCTTCCAAGCCATTAGCGGCCAGGCGGCGGGAAGGAATTAAGACTCCTGGTTTGCCGAGCGAGTTCTCCATCGCGGTGCGCCGCTCGGAGAGCGGTTGCCGGCGCAGATCTTTTCCCTTCTGATACAGGCAATCGAAGACCGCGTAAACGGCCTCGCCCTTCCCTTGCTGCAACAACTGAAAGCGTGAAACTTTCTTGCGATCGAACACGACGAGCTCGCCATCCAGTAGCAGCGTCGCAGGTTTCAGCGCGCGGATCGCGTCGACTATTTCCGGAAAACCTTTCGTTCGGTCGATGTCGTTTCGTGTGAGCAGCTTCACGTCCTTCCCTTCTTTATAGGCAAGGATGCGAATGCCGTCATATTTTTCCTCGTAAATCCACCCGCGCCGATCGAAAGGCTCGCTCACCAGCGTCGCTAGCATGGGTTTGACGCGAAACGGGATTCGATCGCTCATGCGGAGTGGCGGCTCCTTGGAAGTTCAACACGAACAAAACTGAGTAAGATATTCCGGATAATTATGCTCGCCGCTTGCGAGGAGCTGCGGGAAGCGCTGGCTTCGCGCGCTTGGAAGCTGTCTTTCGCGGACTTGTCGTAGGAGCCGGATCGCCGGTGGCTGCGAGTTCCACATTGCCGCCATTGTCGCGTGCAATTTCCGCGAGAAGACGCCTGCTTACCGCCGATTTCGGCTGCGTCGCAGTGATATCTTCCGTCGAGGCATATTGATCGCGGTGTTTGATCATCAGCCAGGAAGGCTTGCTACCGCCGCCGAAGCCACGCGTTCGAACCAAAACCCACGATCCTTTCAATTTTTTTCCGTGAAGCGTAAATTTCAGGTCGCCTTTTTCCATTGTGGCTTGCGGATCCGGTTGCTCCGGTTCCCAGGTTCCCTTGTCCCAAACCATCACCGTTCCCCCGCCGTATTCCCCCGCGGGTATCACACCCTCGAAGCTCGCATATTCGATCGGATGATCCTCCACCTGCATCGCCAGCCGTTTTACGGAAGGATCGAGCGATGGACCTTTCGGAACAGCCCAGGAGAGCAGCGTCCCATTCCATTCCAGTCGGAAGTCGTAGTGCAGTTGCGTAGCGCGATGCTTCTGCACAACGAAAATTCGCGAAGGATCCTTGTGACCTTTTCCGTCTTTTCCGCCAGCCGGCTCCGGCGTCACACCGAACCGCCTCTTCTTGCGATACTCTTTCAGGCTCATGGGTTAACAGACCTCGCAAACGACGATTAACAATTCTTCGCACTTTCCAAGGAATCAAGTCAATCAGATTCTATCCGCTAGGTGGGACGCTCACCGCGCATACAGGGAATGCTTTGCTGCACGCGCGCTCAGCTTAGAAAACTCCTCGAGAATAATGCGATACCGCCAGATGCTGCCGCGGCTTCACGCTGAAACCATGCAAGATATACAACCGTCCTTCTATATGCGAACGCCTGCGCGATGGCAAAAGATCTCGGAGATTTAAGGTCTTTACCGTGAAAGACGCGAAGGAAAATGAGCAGCGGAAGCATTCATTTCGGTCTATTCTGGCTTTAGAAACTGATGATCATCCATAAGACCATCGAATTCGCCAAGCCCGCCCATGAAGTTTTTCACTGGCTGCATCACCTCGGCGGTCCCGGTCTGATCGTTCTCGGCCTGATTGACAATTCTGTGATTCCGGTTCCCGGCAGCATGGACGCGCTGACGATTATCCTCTCAGCAAACCAACGCAAGCTGTGGCCTTACTACGCTCTAATGGCGACAATTGGCTCGGTGATCGGCGGCTACGTCACCTACCGCATCTCATTCCGACAAGGCAAAAGCGCCTTGGAGCACAGATTTTCGCGCAAACGAATCAACAAAGTAACGAAGACCTTCGAAAAATGGGGCTTTGGAGCAGTTCTGATTCCCGCGATGCTTCCTCCGCCGGCGCCGATGGTTCCATTTCTCATCGCGGCCGGCGCCATGCAATACTCGCGCAATAAATTCCTGGCTGCTCTTGCGATTGGCCGCGCTATTCGCTTCACAATCCTTGCGTCTTTGAGCGCTTTCTACGGTAGATGGATTCTCACGGTCATCACCAACCACGCGGAGCCAATTCTGATCACCTTTATTGTCGCGGCGGTATCCTTAGGTTTGTACATTCTCTATCGCTACAGGAAGAGCCTGCATTTCAAGAAGAGCAAAGCCCGCCAAGCAGCGTGAACTCGTCGCGTTAATTTCTACAGCCCCTTCCAGGCTACGAAAGCCGCCCCCATGAGCGGGCACTTTTCGTTCAACACCACCACCACCGGAATCTGCTCCAGATAAGGGCCCATCTTTTCTTTGTCTTTCACCGCTGCGGCAAACCGCCCATTCGTCATCTTCGGCAAGATCTTGACGGCAATTCCGCCCGCCACGAAGATCCCGCCGCGAGCCATCGCTCGCACCGCCAAATTCCCCGCTTCCGATCCGTAGATATCCACCCATAAATCGAGCGTCGCCGCACACACCGGACATTCACCCGAAAGCCCGCGCTCCGTGATCGCCGGCGCTGGATCGACTCCGGGTTGGTCGAAGTCATGCCGCACCAACGGGTCGAGAAATTCGTGCACACGCTTGAATCCTCCGCCCGATAAAATGATTTCGGCGCTCACAAACTCTTCGCTCTGCTTCAAGAATTCCCACAGCTTGGCCTGTTGATTTGTGTGCGGCGCAAAATCCGCGTGACCGCTTTCCGTAGCCATCGGCACGTGTTGCGCGCCATCCCAGAAAAGAATCGCTTCGCCCAATCCTGTCCCGGCTGCAATTACCGCACGGTTCGCGCTGGGCACGAACACTCCCGGGTGAATTACTTCCAGATCTGGCGGCTCCATCACCCCGATTCCATACGCCGCGGCCTCCAAATCGTTCAGCAAACGCACGCGGCTTATTCCCAAATGCGCGCCAGCGCGGCCCCGTCCACAATCCACGGAAAATTCGTCGCATGGACGCGATTCTGTACCACCGGTCCCGCGATCCCAAACGATGCCGCCGTCACTTTCCCTTTTGTCTCGTTCAGAAAATCCGTGATCGCTTCTTCAAGGCCCTTGTATTCATGCGTCGCGTAACGTTTGCCCGCAACTGTTGCAAGCTTCCCCGCTCGAATTTCGAATAGACCCAGATTGACCTTCGTTCCACCCAGGTCGCCCGCAAGAATCATCGAGGAGATCCTCCGCCGTGAAAAGCGCTTGGAATTGTATCGCTCTAATTGGGTATGGGAGACCTACAACCTACAGCGGACGCCAGCGGCGCCCATCGGTAGTGATCAAATCATCGGCAGCTTTCGGCCCCTGGCTTCCCGCTGGATAATTCGGGAATGGCGGCGGAGTCCCCTTTTGCCACGCGTCGAGAATCGGATCCACCAGTGACCACGCCGCTTCCACGCTGTCCGCGCGATCGAACAGCGTCGCATCGCCGCGTATGCAATCGTTGATCAACGTCGCATACGCATCGCGCGAACCGCCGCCAAACGCCTGCTTATACCGGAAGTCCATTTCCACCGGGCGTATCTGCATATGTCCCCCGGGAGCCTTCGCGCCAAATGAAAGCGAAATTCCCTCGTCCGGCTGAATGTTCAGCACCAGCGAATTCGATTCCACGTTTTCGCCCTGAAAAACCATATGCGGCGCTTTCTTGAATCCGATTGCCACTTCAGTGGTCGGCCGCCCGAGCCGTTTTCCTGTCCGCAAATAGAAAGGCACCCCGCTCCATCGCCAGTTATCGACGTAAAGCTTCAGCGCCACAAACGTCTCAGTCGCCGAGTTCGGATTCACGCCCGGCTCCTGCCGGTAGCCAGGCACCTGTTTTCCGCCTACGGTTCCTGGCCCGTACTGCCCGCGTATCACCGTCTTCCATATCGATTCCGCAGAAAATGGCCGAATCGATTGCAGCACTTTTATCTTCTCGTTTCGCACGGCCGTCGCGTCAAACGTCGCCGGCGCTTCCATCGCCACAAGCGACGTCAATTGCAGCACGTGGCTTTGAATCATGTCCCGCAACGCGCCCGTGTTCTCGTAAAATCCCCCGCGCCGTTCCACCCCCAGCGATTCCGCCGCCGTGATCTGAATGTGATCGATGTAGTTGCGGTTCCAGAGCGGCTCGAAAATCCCGTTGCCGAACCGAAAGACCAGCATGTTCTGCACGGTCTCTTTGCCCAGGTAATGATCGATCCGGTAAACCTGGTTCTCGCTGAACACGCTCAGTACCTTCGCGTTCAAATCCTCCGCCGACGCCTTGTCGTGTCCGAATGGCTTCTCGATAATCACGCGCGTCCACGATTTGTCGCTTTTCGGCTTCGCGAGCCCCGCCTTACCAATCTGCTCGATGATCTTCAAATAGACATCCGGCGGCGTCGCCAAATAAAAAAGCCGGTTCCCGTGCAAATCCGCTTCGCGATCGATTTCTTCCAGGCGCTGCGACAGTTTCTGAAACGCGGCGGGATCGTCATAGTTGCCGCTGAAATATTGCAAATGCTTCACAAATTCATCGAGCTTGTCTTGCCCTCCCGCCTCAGCCGCTCCAGCCCCGCCGTCGCCTCCAGGTGACTTGGGCAAAAACTCACCAGCCTTCTTACGGAAATCGTCATCGCTCATCTCCGTCCGCGCATACCCCAGCAAACGAAACCGCGGCGCCAGGCATGCGTGCACCGCCAGATCGTAAAGCGCAGGCAGCAGTTTCCGCCTCGCTAAATCGCCCGACGCGCCAAACATCACGATCGCGCAAGGATCATTGGGAACTTCGCAATAATAAGCATCCGTTTGCGGCGCATCTGCCGTCACTGTCGCGCGGGTATTCATAATTGGTCTCCGGAAGCCGAAGTTGCGTGGAGAAATGAGTCTATCTTTCTCTCCACAGCGTGTCCAGACCGCAAGGTCGCAAGCGGCCGTCACACTCTGATCGGATGTTTCCGATCGCTCCGCGGCTTCGTTTCCGCCGTCGGCTGGAATTCCGCAGGTGAATGCAGTATCTTTGAGGGAGCAACTCTTCGCTAACAGGCTCAGGAGGATTCGTGGCCGACGATAAATGCGCGGACAACGTTCCAGCGCCAGCTCCGCAGCAATCCGCGGGTCACAATGAACGCATCGTGCACTGCGTCAAATTCGGACGCGACCTCCCCGGCCTCGATCGCATTCCCTGGAAGGGCGAAATCGGCAAGCGCGTCTACGAGAGTGTCTCCAAGGACGCCTGGAAAATGTGGCTCGAGCACTCGAAAATGGTCATGAACGAGTACCGCCTGAATCCCCTCGATCCCAATTCGCAGAAAATCATGGAAGAGCAAATGGAGCAGTTTTTCTTCGGCGAAGGCGCCAAACTCCCCGAAGGCTACGTCCCCCAAAGAGGCAAAGGCTAGCCACCCCGATTTTATTTGGTGTCGTCCCGACCGGAGCCGCGCGTTCTTGCCTTCCCACCGCGAAGCGGTGGCGCGCGGCGTAGTGGAGGGATCTCTCTTGGCGGCCCCAGGGCTCCCTTTTCCGCTTCACCCGATTTTGCGCGTAGCCGGATGTTCCACCGGCAATCGAGGCGACAACCGAAAACTCATTCGCCGATGCGCCTCTCGTAGCGCTTTTTCCACCTCCGCCGCCGAATCCGCCCGCGCAAAAATAAATCCCAAGTAACTCGACCCCTCCGGCCAAGCCGCCACGTAGTCGTGTAATCGCGCCGTAATCTGAATCTCCGTCACTCCGGGCACACCCTCAGCGCCCTGAGTTCCGTCCACCCCATCAAAAACTCCACTCTGCGGCACAGGAATCATCATCACGCCACTGGCTGCAATCTCGCGTTCCGCATCCCCGCCCGGCATTCCCAACGCATCACGCAACAGCAATTCTTCCAGCGAAATCCCATCCGCGCCAAATCGCAACGCCCTCGAGCACAACCCGCCAATCGGCCGCGGCGCAATTTCCAGCACCCACGGCCCGCTTTCGTTCACTCGAAATTCCGCATGAACCGGCCCCGTCGTCAATCCCAGCGCCCGAACCGCATTCCCCGCGCATTCTTCAATTGCCTTTTGCATCTCCGCCGGCAATCGCGATGGCGTCACGTAAATCGTCTCCTCGAAATACGGCCCCTCGAGTGGATCAGGCTTGTCGAAAATCGCGAGCACCCGCAGCCGTCCGCGCTCAATCAGCCCTTCCACCGCCACTTCGCGCCCGGAAATATACATCTCGACCACCAGCCGGTCGGTCCCCGGCTCGCGAAGCACTTGAATCTCAGGAGACTCCATCAGCAAACGAATCCGCCGCACCGCCTCCGCAAATTCATCCGCATTGTTCGCCCGTATCACGCCTTGGCTCGCGGAAAGCGAAAGCGGCTTCACCACGCAAGGAAATTTCACCCGCGCCACCACATCAGCCAACCGGTCCGAAGCCAGCAAACGAAAAAAAGCCCGGCACACGAACGCCCGCCGCCCGAAGCGTTTCGCGCTGCCGCAACTTGCTCCGGCAAATTTCCGCCGCTGTCGGCGAATTCCCCGCAATCCCCAGCGCCTCCGCCGCGTACGCCGCCGTCACCGTAGGCCGGTCGCCTAGCGCAAGTACCGCATCAAACGCCTTCTTCCCCTCCACGCCATCGCTGAAAGCTCTCACGATCTCCTGCGCCGCCTCTCGCGGATTCTCAAAATGCAAAGCCAGCGCCGCATCGCCCCATGGATCATCCAATTTGTGGCAGCGATCGGTTCCAAACCGCACTTCGACTCCCAATTTCTCAGCCGCCTCAGCAAATCCGCGAGTCTGATAACCAAGCTTGCTCGCCAGTATCAACACCTTTTTCTGATCCGCCTGTGTCACTGACGTCCTCTTACCATTCGCATTTATTATTCGCGCGCCGAATCCTCACGAAAAGCATTCTTGAGTAACCGATAGGATAAATAGAAGAGTCCGACGGCGAGTGGCCAAAAAACGATGAGGAACAATATGTGCTGCCGGCGGAGTGGAGTCACAACCCCGTATTTCTCTCTCGGCCAAACATAATGCTCTTTGTAGAACCCAAAGCTCTGAAGGTAGGACTGCCACAATGTCACAACCAGCAGGAAGGTGCCCGACAAAGCTGAAACCAACCGATGCCCAGTGGCTCGCATGTTCCTAATCTTGCCTTTGGTTCATCGTCCCTCAAACTCGCGGCCTCAAACAAACGTGTCCGCCTGCCGCGTCCTCTTTCTCGCCTCGACGATGGGAACCAACTGGTCCCCGGTAGGCTCCGCTCAACAATACCAGGGCTCATTCAAGTACGGCACCGCCGCGCGCGACGCCAGCACCGGCAGAGCGCTCCGCGTTATGCCTCCGCCTGCAACCGCGAACGTCGCATCCTCGATTCGCTCGAAAATTTGCGCGCGGCTGCGCTTCATCTGCTCGCCCGAATGAACGATTCCCTGAATCTGCTCGCACAGGCGATCCACCCGCGGATCGGCGTGCTTCCACGGATACACGAGCGCCGCTTCATCAAAGTCGCCCACGCCCCGCCGAACCTCCTCAAGCTCCAGCAGCCGCGATCCCGCCGGAATCAGCAATCGAATCGCCAGCTGAATCGGCGCCACGTTCTCGACCAGCTCTTCCTCGCGCAACACTTCCAGCAAATCACAATAGCCTTCAAGCGTCGTCCACGGCGTGAACGGCACAAACGTCGGCTGCAGCGCCAAACCAATCTCCCGGAACATCTCGACTACCCGCAAAAAATCCGCCCGCGTGTGATTCTTCTCCAGCCGCTCCAGCACGGCTTCATCGACGCTTTCCACCGCACTCGTCACAAACAAGCATCCGGTATCGCGCAACTTGCCGATGCAATCCGAGTGCTTCAACAAATGCTCCACTTTGATCGTCGCGTCGTACGTAACGCCCGGAAATTCCCGATGCAGCGCCTCGACCAGCGGAATCGCATGCCCAATGCCGTTGAAGAAATCCGGATCACCGAAAGTAATGTGCCGCGCCCCCGCCGCAACCTGCTGTCGAATATCCGCCATCACCACTTCGCGATCGACAATCCGAAACACCCCGTTGTACACCGGCACAATCGGGCAGTGCCGGCACGAATGCTTGCACCCGCGACTCGCCTCCGTGTACCCCACCGTTCGCGGTTCGCCCGAAGGCATCACCAGCCGCGCGTACTTCTCGAGCGCCACCATCCCGGTGCGATCGGGCGTAACGAACTTCTGCCGCGCAACCGAAATCACAGGCTCGCCCTGAGGCGCGGATAACGCGCCGAAGGGTTCATCCTGTCCATTTTTCGCGCCCACCCCCAGATTCCCGGCGCCAAGCCTCTCCGCAACTGAACGCAATCCTTCCTCGAATTCCCCGCCAAGAATCGTCTCCACGCCCAACCCGCGCAAATAGCTCTCGTTCACCGGAGCATACAACCCATAAAAACACAGATGCGCTTTCGCATTCAGTCCGCGCACCGCAGGCAAAGCCGCCACCGCCAACCGCGTCGCCGTATGCATCGGCACATAAAACGCCACCAAGTCCGCCGCCCTCACCGCATCTTCAGGCAAAGTTTCCCGCGACAAGTCGACGCAAGTCACACCCGCCCCCGCAGCCCGCAGCCAAGCCGCCGGCGACGCCAGCCCAAACGGCTGCCGCCCCAATTCGTACGTCGAAATCAGCACCACTCTCATCTGCACGAAATTATCCCACGCTTTCTCTTCAACTTAGCCATTCCGCCGCATTTGCGTCAGGGTTGCGTCAGGGCACGACTTTAGTCGTGCTGTAAATGACGCAACATGCATGCGGCTTTAGCCGCTGGGGGCCGGTTTCGTGAGTTCCCAGTTCCCACTCACCTCGCCGAATTGCATGTAACATTTTGTTACTTTACAACTCGTAACCCATATGTTAACATCAATCGTGCTGTTTCGACAAAACACGGCCCGCTCGCAACTGTCCCGCAGAGGATCAAGCCCGGAAAGCATCGAAAATCCTAATCGAGACACCGCGATTAAAAATCCGAGTAACCCTTCCAATTTCAATAACTTCGAATTTTCTAATCGAGACAAAAACGGCCTTTTGTCTATCTGTTTTTCAGAAGCGCTGCCCAGCGTCCGACCACGCCGTGCACCATCCTCCCCCCGTCGCTGTTACCTTCCGACTGCGCGTGCGATACAATATCCTGCTATTCACACAGGAGCTTCCAACCCGGCATGAGCCCATCGCACAAAAACTCTTTCGCCACCCGCGCCGCTCTCAAAGTCGGCAGCGAATCCTTCGAAATTTACCGCCTCGACGCGCTCGAGCGCTCCGGCATCGGCAAGCCCTCGCGACTTCCCTTCTCGCTGAAAGTTCTCCTCGAAAATCTCCTGCGCCACGAAGACGGCCGCTTCGTTCATGCCGAAGATATTCGCGCCCTCGCCACCTGGGATCCCACCAGCGCGGAAGGCGCCAGCGAAAAAGAAATTTCTTTCATGCCCGCTCGCGTTCTGCTTCAGGATTTCACGGGCGTCCCCGCCGTCGTCGATCTCGCCGCCATGCGCGACGCGATGCGCCATCTCGGCGGCGATCCAAAGAAAATCAATCCCCTGCTCCCCGCCGAGCTCGTGATCGATCATTCCGTGCAAGTGGACCAATTCGGAGTAGCCGGCGCCTTCCTCTTCAACGCCGACCTCGAAATGAAACGCAACATCGAGCGTTACGCCTTCCTGCGCTGGGGCCAAAAAGGCTTTCAGAATTTCAAAGTTGTCCCCCCGGACACCGGCATCTGCCACCAGGTAAATCTCGAATATCTCGCCCGCGTAGTTTTCAAAAAACAGGAAAACGGCGCGTGGCTCGCTTTCCCCGATTCGCTCGTCGGCACCGATTCGCACACCACGATGGTCAATGGCCTCGGCGTCTTCGGCTGGGGCGTTGGCGGCATCGAAGCGGAAGCGGCGATGCTCGGCCAGCCGCTCTCGATGCTGATTCCAGCTGTCGTCGGATTCAAACTTCACGGCCGTTTGCCTGAAGGCGCAACGGCCACCGACCTCGTCCTCACCGTCACAGAAATTCTGCGCAAAAAAGGCGTCGTCGGAAAATTCGTCGAGTTCTATGGCACAGGCCTCTCGAGCCTCACTCTTCCCGACCGCGCCACCATCGCAAACATGGCGCCCGAATATGGCGCGACGATGGGCTTCTTCCCCGTCGACGCGGAAACGCTCGCCTATCTCCGCTTCACCAGCCGCAGCGAAGATCAAGTTCGCCTCGTCGAAGCCTACACGAAAGAACAAGGCCTCTTCCGCACCGACCAGACTCCCGATCCCGATTTTCTCGGACCGCCTCGAACTCGATCTCGCAAAAGTCGTCCCCACAATGGCCGGCCCAAAGCGCCCGCAAGACAGCGTTCCGCTCACGCAGGCGAAAACGTCCTTCGAAAAATCGCTGGCAGGCGCCGCGCCAAAGCACGTCCAAGTAAAAAACAACGGCGACAATTTCGATCTCGCCGACGGCTCCGTGGTAATCGCCGCCATCACCAGCTGCACCAACACCTCGAATCCATCGCTGATGCTCGGCGCAGGCCTGCTTGCGAAAAAAGCCGTAGAACGCGGGCTCAGCTCGAAGCCCTGGGTGAAAACCAGTTTCGCTCCCGGCTCGAAAGTCGTCACCGACTACATCGAAAAAGCCGGGCTCTGGCCGTATCTCGAAAAGCTGCGCTTCCATCTCGTCGGCTACGGCTGCACCACCTGCATCGGCAATAGCGGCCCGCTTCCCGAACCGATCGGCAAAGCGATCAAGGACAATAATCTCGTCGCCGTCTCCGTCCTCAGCGGCAATCGCAATTTTGAAGGCCGCATCAACGCCCTCTGCCGCGCCAATTATCTGGCCTCGCCGCCGCTCGTTGTTGCGTATGCGCTCGCCGGCCGCATGGACATCGACATCGTCAACGAATCGCTCGGCAACGACAAATCCGGCAAGCCGGTCTACCTCCGCGACATCTGGCCCACGCCGCAGGAAGTCGAAACCACGATGCGCGATTCAGTCACCACAGAAATGTTCCGCAAGGAATATGCGGACGTTTTCACGGGTGACGAACACTGGCGCGCGCTGCCGCTTCCCGAAGGCGATCTCTACGCCTGGGATGAAAAATCCACGTACATCAAGAACCCGCCGTACTTCGAAGGAATGCCCAAGAAGCCCGGATCGCTCAGCGATCTGCATGGCCTGCGCGCGCTCGCAGTTCTCGGCGACAGCGTCACCACCGATCACATTTCTCCCGCTGGCTCGATTCCGGCCGATACGCCTGCTGGAAAACATCTGATCGCGCACGGCGTACAACCGAAAGACTTCAACTCCTATGGCGCCCGCCGCGGCAATCACGAAGTGATGATGCGCGGCACATTCGCAAACATCCGCCTGAAAAATATGCTCGCCCCGGGCACCGAAGGCGGCTGGACGATCCATCAGCCCAGCGGCGAAAAAATGAGCATCTACGACGCGGCGATGAAATACCGCGATGAGCATGTCCCACTGATCGTGATCGCAGGTAAGGAATACGGCTCAGGTTCCTCTCGCGACTGGGCCGCCAAGGGCACCATTCTCCTCGGCGTGCGAGCCGTTCTCGCCGAAAGCTTCGAGCGTATCCACCGCTCGAACCTGGTCGGCATGGGCGTCCTGCCGCTCGAATTCCTGCCAGGCGAAACTCCCAAAGACACTCGGCCTCACAGGCCTCGAAATCTTCGAAATCGAAGGCCTCGCCCATAATTTCGAGCCTCGCAAAAAAATGAAAGTTCGCGCCCGCGACGTCTCAGGCAAAGAGAAGCATTTCACCGCCATCGCGCGCATCGACACACCGTTCGAAGTGGCCTACTACCAGCACGGTGGAATCCTTCAATACGTCCTCCGGCAGATGCTTTAGAGTCTTTCTAACTTCGCAGCCGCGAAAGCAAAGCGAAAAGCGATGTGCTCATTTCATCACCGAATTAATACTTGATTCAAACTGTCAACTTGTTATAAACAAAGCCTCGCTTTTCCCGGTTCAACACAGGTGAAACGATGAGGCTCCCAGCCCCAACCAGCACCCGCCGAAGTATCTTCGGCAGTTTTCATGTTTGCTCCCGGCAATGCGTCTTAGCGTTACTGTTCGCTGTAACGTTCCCCGCCTTCAGCCGCGCACAGACTGCGCCGCCCAGGCCCGCGCTCATCACGCAACCCATCGAAGAATCGAAACTCACCGTGTTGCGTGGCAACACGTATCCGCTCGCGCTCGCGAAATATGATCGAGGCGCCGCGCCGGCGAGCTTGCCGATGCAGCGCATGCTGCTCGTCCTGAAGCGCAGCCCGGAACTCGAAGCCTCGCTCGTGGCATTGCTCGACCAGCAGCAGGATAAATCTTCGCCGAACTATCACGCCTGGCTCACTCCCGAACAATTCGGCCAGCAATTCGGCCCCGCCGACGCCGACATTCAGGCCATCACGTCGTGGCTTCAGCTCCAGGGATTCCAGGTGGCGAAAGTTTCAAACGGCCGCACCGTAATCGAATTCTCCGGCACCGCCTCCCAAGTACAAAACGCGTTTCACACCGAGATTCACAAGTATTCGGTCAACGGAACCGACCACTGGGCCAATTCGAGCGACCCCCAGATTCCAACCGCATTCGTCCCCGCGGTTTCCGGCATCCTCACGCTGCACAATTTCCCTCGCCATGCCATGAACCACGTCGTCGGCACCTTCAAGCGGACGAAGGGAACCAGCGCCCTCACACCGGTAGGGTCACTGTTCACCCTTCCCGCTTTTTCCGACAATCTGACCTTCTACGGTGTCGGTCCTTACGATTTCGCGACCATTTACAATGTGTCTCCGCTCTGGAACGCGACGCCCGCGATCAACGGTACGGGGCAAACAATCGCAATCGTCGGCGAGACCGACGTCGACTTTGTAGACCTGCAAAAGTTCCGCGCTCTTTTTGGCATCACGTCGAACGACCCGACCATGATCGTGGATGGTCCTGACCCGGGCTTGCAGCCTGACGAGATCGAGTCAGATCTCGACTTGCAGTGGTCCAGCGCAGTAGCGCCCGGCGCCGCAATTAAATTCGTCGTCGCCGCTACGACGGACACAACTCTGGGCGTCGATCTGGCCGCGCAGTATATCGTTGACCACAACGTGGCCCCGATTGTCAGCGAAAGCTATGGCATTTGCGAGGCGGCGCTCGGCACCGCTGGAAATCAGTTTTTCAATCAGCTATGGCAACAGGCAGCCGCGCAGGGAATGTCTGTTTTTCTCTCGAGCGGCGATAGCGGATCGGCCGGATGCGATCGCGATAATCCCGCAGAGTTCGGATTGCAAGTCAGCGGTTTCGCATCCACGCCCTACACCACGACGGTAGGAGGCACTGATTTCAACGACCTCAACAATTTCACTCCTTATTGGAATCTGACGAACGACGCTCACGAAGCATCCGCAAAGTCTTACATTCCGGAAATGACTTGGAATAATTCCTGCACAAACGCGGAGTGGTCGACCATCACTGGCAGCACGAACGCAGAAACCAATTGCAATACTGCCCGCCTCCTTGGCGCTGTGGTCGCTACTGGCGGCAGCGGAGGGAAGAGTTCCTGCACTACCGGGAGCGGCGTGGACATCATCAGTTGCACCGGCGGCTATCCCAAGCCTTCCTGGCAAAACGGAACCGGCGTGCCGAACGACGGCAAGCGCGATATTCCGGACGTGTCGCTCTTCGCCAGCAACGGATTCAACGGCAACTTTTATATAATTTGCTCAAAGAATGTCACTGGCTCTTATTGCGACCCTAACAATCCGAACGGCACAGTTGTCGGCATCGGAGGCACCTCTGCGTCCACTCCTGCATTCGCTGGCGTCATGGCGATGATCAATCAGAAGACCAACTCGCGGCAGGGCAACGCCAATTACACGCTCTACCGCCTCTTCGCACAACAACCTGCGACTGGGTGCAACTCGAGCACGCCGCCGCTGAGCACATGCGTATTTAACGATGTCACGTCGGGGACGATTGCCATGCCCTGCTTGACCGGCAGCACTCCCGATTGCCAGACGAGCGTGAAGTCCCACCAGTTCGGCATTCTTAGTGGATATCCAACGACGACGGGCTACGACCTCGCCGTGGGCCTCGGCACAGTTAACGCGGCGAATCTCGTGAATGCATGGACGACCACAGTTGCCGGTTCCAAAGGAAGCACCACGACGCTCTCGATGACGCCGACGCCTCTGACCATTACTCACGGTGCGACGGCGAACTTGAACGTCACAGTCGCTCCCGCACCCAGCGGCACGGGCACACCCACCGGCGAAGTGGCGCTGATCGCGAGCACAGGCTTCGGCGTCGCCAGCTTCCTGCTCACGAACGGGACCGTCGCGAGTACCACGGGCGCTCTTCCCGGCGGCTCCTACACCGTAACCGCGCACTACCCGGGCGACGCCACATTCTCTGCCAGCGACTCCACTCCTCCCATTTCGGTTGTGGTTTCTCCTGAGCCGAGCACCACCACCGTGAAAGCCCTGACGGCGGATGCAAACGGCAATCCAATTCCCTTCACCTCCGGACCGTACGGCGGCTTTGTGTATATGCGCGTGGACGTACAGGGCCAATCTGGCAATGGCATCGCGACCGGGACGGTAACGATCAAAGACAACGGCACTCCGATCACCGGCAGCCCTTATACATTGAACTCGCAAGGCAACACAGCTACGCCGAGCGGAATTTTTACTTTGGGCACCGGTGCGCACGCAATCGGTGCAAACTATAGCGGCGATGCTAGTTTCAACGCGAGCAGTGCGACCTCGGTGAATATAACTGTTACCCCGGCTCCTACATTCTTTCAGGCTGTCTTTGCAGGCTCGATCGGAATCTTGAATTCTCCCTATCCGCTTAGTACGGTTTTTAATGCCGACAGTTGCGGCGTTCCTCCTTCCGGCACCGTTACTTTCTTCACAGGCACAACGCCAGTCGCGACTTCTCCTATTCAGGTGGAGGAGGATGGATGCTCGATCACGGCCACCGTCAATGCGACCACAACGAAGCTGGTCCTCGGTGTCAATTCAATCACTGCAAAATACAACGGGGACGTGAACTATGCAGTCAGCACGTCACAGCCATCAACCACAGACATCGTGATTCCCACCACCACGGGTATCACGTCTTCGAATCTGACAATCCAACAAGGGCAGAGCGTCACGTTTACCGCAACTGTGGCTGCCAATCAAAGTGGAGGGCCCGCACTCACTGGAAATGTTCAATTCAACTCGAGTTCTGGCAAAACCCTGTGCTCAATGCCGGTAGTGGTCGGTCAGATTCAGTGTACAAGCAGTGCCCTGCCGACCGGACAGGTCACTGTCTTCGCCGTGTACTCAGGAGATACGAACTACCAGACTTCTGCTGCGAATCTCGCGGAAACAATAAATCCCGGACCTGACTTCTCCATCGCCGCGAGCCCGACGTCGATCACGATCGCCAGCCCCGGGCAGACGGGCAGCACATCGCTGATGCTCGGCGCGATGAACGGCCTGACTGGCACGTTTAACCTGATTCCTCAGTGCATCAACTTGCCGTCGGAGAGCACCTGCGCCGTGTCACCTGCGAGCGTCACTTTCAGTTCGACCGTGACGACGGCCAGCGTCATGCTGATGGTCGCGACGCGAGCTCCATCGAGCGTTCCCGCTACCAGGCGCTTTCAGCCAACGAACAGTCGGCCGGGAGCAATATTCGCAATCGGGCTTTTTGGTCTCCTGTCGCTACTTGGCCTGCGGCGTGGCCGGGGCGGGATTCAAGTCGCCTTCACCGTAGTCACGCTTGCGACTCTGCTGACAATTGCGGCCTGCGGCGGGGGCAGCGGTGGGGGTGGCGGAGGCGTTCATGATCCAGGAACACCTGTCGGACTTGATTCCGCCGCGAGTGTTTCGTTCACAATTGGAAACGCAACGCACGCGGTGCCGATCTCGATCAACGTGCAATAAGGAGCAAGCCGACTCGCGCGCATTGTGGCGGCCAAGTTTCGAGGCCAGCTATTTCCTGGTGGTTCCCATTGCAGGGCGAGTTTCGCGCTTCGGGCCGCCTCGCATTTCAATCGCGGCGCTTTCCGCGTATCCGTTCCACGTCGAAATCTGATCCGTCAGCCCCAGATTTTCGAGATACTCCGGATCGGGCTTCAAGTACGCATTCGAATCTTCCTCGGCGGCCGGGCGCACGGGATTCCCGTGCGCCAGATAATTCGCCACGTGCACCACGGCCACGGCGTCCAGGGTCGTTTGCGGCACGCGCTCCGGATGGTGATGGTGCGCCACCGCTTCCACCACCGGGCATGGCAATCCCCAGATGCCCAACAAATACGCGCCCACCTCCGCGTGCGACACGCCCATCAAGTCTTGCTCCACGGCGAACAGCGGCCGCTTTTCCTCCGCGGCGCCTTGGAGGGCGCGAGCAAAATGCTTCGGCGATCGCGTGGCCAGTACCAGCTTGCCGACGTCGTGCAATAAGCCGGCGACCATCGCAGCGCTGTGCACTGCAGCCGGCACGGGAATGTGTGCCGCGATCTTGGCAGTGAGTTGAGAATGCTCGTGCACTTCCTCAAAGGAAAACCCCGGCAGCTTGGCCGCGTTTTCGAAAACCCGAAACACCTCCGCCGATAACACGAGGTTGTGAAGCATGTCGATTCCCAGGTAGCTCACGGCGGTATTCATCGTGGAAATTTCGCGCGGCAATCCGAAAAGCGCCGAATTCACCAGCTGAAGAATCTTCGCGGAGATCGAAATATCCTGTTCGACGAGCTTCACCACCTCCTTCACCGACGCGTTAGGATCGGCCAGCTTTTCGCGAAGAGCCATGAATGTACGCGGCAACACCGGCAGGTCTTTCACCGATCCCACTGTGCTCGCAAGCATCTTATTGCTGAGAACGTCCGAAAGGCTCGTGGCGCGCTCCACCGCCACCCGCAGCATGTGCGGGTCGCAAGGCTTCAGCAAAAACTGGTGCGCCACCGGCACGGTGCGAAGCGCGCCGTTCATTTCTTCCTGGCTGCAAACCACGATGCGCACCGCACCAGGAAAGCGCTCGCAAACAATTTTCAGCAGCGCGGCGCCGTCCATTTCCGGCATTCGAATGTCGGAGATGATCACGTCGAACGGCTTTTCCGCCATCGAATCGAGCGCCGTTTTCCCGCTGCTCGCGTAGGCCGCCTCCCACGGAAATTCCTGCACCTGCAGCATGAGTTTCAGAGCTTCCAGAGCCTTGGGCTCGTCGTCTACGAAAAGAACTCGTTTCATCCCCACTCCATTCCTGACTCGTTTGGAACCGCCTGAAATCGAACCACCTAAAATTGAACTGGCTGAAACAAACGGCGCCACACGCGCGGCTCTCAGCGAGAAAACATCGCCTCGCAAATGCGTCAGCGCCCACTAATCAAATTGGAAGAGGATGTAAGTCTAAGGAGAGGGATTTTCGCGGAACGCCAATCGGCAGCAAAACTCCGCGAGCCTGAATACAGCGTACATTATAGTGCATAATTCTTTGCGGCAGTGGTGAGCGTGCCGCAAGAGTTAGCGAGCTGCTTTCTGGGAAGTCAAAGCGGCGGCAAACCGCACTCCATACGGAGAATCAATCCAGCATGATCGTTTCTGCAGTCTCGCCGTTCATCCCTGGCGGTCACACCCTGACCGCCCTGCTGGTCGTCATCTGCTTTTCATCGGGGCTGAACGTGTACGCGACAATCGCAATGCTGGGTCTGCTATCACGCTTTCACGTCGTAATACTTCCGCCGTCAATCGGCATCGTCGAAAGCTGGTATGTGATCGGTGCGTGCGCGGTCCTGTTTCTCGTGGAGTTTGTGGGCGACAAAATTCCGGTTTTTGACTTGCTCTGGAACGCGCTGCAGACCTTCGTTCGCGTGCCGGTGGCAGCCTTGATTACTTTCGCCGCCACCTCGCAGTTACCGCAATGGCAGCAGCTGCTCGCTACGCTGGCCGGATCGCTGATCGCACTCGCGGCGCACGGAGGGAAGACGGCGGCTCGCGCAGCGGTGCTGCATTCGCCCGAACCGATTTCGAACGCCGTGTTGAGTCTCAGTGAGGATGCCGCAGTGGTGTTCCTGATCTGGTTTGCGACCAAGCATCCTTATGCCGCAGCCACGATCGTCCTGATTGCGACGGTCATAATCGTATTAATGATTCGCGTGGTCGTAAGGGCATTGCGAAACTTGTTTGCGGACACCGAACGAGCGCTTACCTCTTAGCAGTCCTATGGAGTGCGGCTCGTCCTGAGCGGAGCCGAAGGGCGGCTTGCCGCCGCTTTGTTATGACCGTCGCCTCTACTGCCACACAAACCGGGCGTGGTAAGCCACGCCCTACGAAAGCGAGAGCAAGCTCTCGCACTCCAAATTTCTCATCCGAGTTTGGCTTGCCTCGAGTTGAGAAGTGGCCGCTGCTATTTCTTCTTGCCTAGCAGGCCGCCCAGCGCTCCCGTCGCGCCACCGGCAGCGCCGCCTGCTGCGCCGCCAATCGCCTTGCCGCCGCCGAGAGCCGTGCCCACTCCGCCTTTCGCTAGTCCTCCCGCCACTCCGGCTACATCTGGAACGAAGACCGGATTCGACGTGGTGCCTGTGACGCGGAACGAAATTCCTCCGCCGCCGCTGCCACCCTTCCCTCCGCCGCCCAAAGGCAATGCAGCCACCGATGCCACCTGCGAAACGCCTCCCAACGTGCCGCCACTAACGTGGGCCACCATCTTGCAATCGAGTTTTCCGGCAGCGTCAACGTTGGCGTCGCCGGTAACTGTGCCGATTCCCTGAATCACCACGTTCAGATCCTGCGCGTGCGTGCCCGCAGGTTCCACGCGAACGTTCGTCGTCAAACTTTCAATCACGGTATCCGAACTCTTGTTTCCGCCCAGGCCCGCAAACGAACCAAGCGCTCCCAATTTCGAACTCACGCTGAAACCCTTGATCGTTCCATTCGCAAGCTTTATCGGACCTGTGATCACCAGCTTGTCCGTCGGCCCGGCAATCGCCAGATTCGCATCGAGCGTTCCGGTCGTGAGCGCCGAGCCGGATGGCAGCATCACGCCCACCGCGGGCAACACGCCTTCGAGGTCCGGCACCGACATCGCCTGCCCGTTCATTTTCAATTGCACCGTCGCCGTCTCGCCTGCGATGTTGTAAGTTCCAGACAATCGCGCGAGCGCCTTGCCCACGTGAATGTCGCCCTGCTTCAGCACGCCCGACTGCGCTTTCAACTGATAGTCCGTGTCGTAATCCACATTCACAGGAACCGTCGAAGGCGTTCCAGCCGCAGAGAGCTTCAGCTTCGTCGTCTTCACCGTTCCTTTCGAACTCATCTGCTTCCCATCCGACGTGAGCGAGCCGTTGAAATCCATCAAGCCTGCAATTCCGGCGGACGGACTCGCAAAGCCTCCGAAGGTGGCGATATCGAGATGCTGCACGTCGATCGTGGCGTTCAGCGGCGTAAGCGAAGCATCGGCCTGATCGATCGGTCCGGCTTTGCCCTCTACTTTCAACGCGCCATTGCCCGGATCCTTCGCCGAAAGCTTGAAGGGAAACTGTGACGTGTAGGAAAGGTCGGTCACCGTGAGATTCACGTCCTGATACACCAAAGGCTTCGCGCGCGAACCGACGTTGCCCACGGAAATTTTTCCGTTCGTGATTTCGATTTTCCCGACGGAAAGAGAATTTGCGCTCGATGCAGAGCTGCTGGGTGCTTTTGCTTCCGTCTTCGAGGCTCCGCCGCCCATGCTGGAATAATTCCACACGCCGGCCTTGTTGCGGAGCAGCGTCACTTGCGGATCGTTGATCGTGATCGACTCGACTTCAAGCTGCTTCGAAAAGATCAGCGGAATCAGATGAACGCCAACGGTCAGTTCTTTCGCTGCCAGAAATTGCGAGTTGCTGAAGGCGGGATCGTCGGAAATGGCAACGTCGTCCACCACAACGCCGCCGGAAAAAATGGATAGCTTGATATTGCCGATCTGCACGTTGCGCCCCAGCGCAGTGCCAAGCTTCGATTGGATCTCCGGTTTGTAACGGTTCGCGTCGATCAACGACGGAAGGATGAGGATCACGAGGAGCAGAACGGCGACAATAACGCCGACAATGGTAATCATCTTCTTGTTCATTGCGTGCCTCCGAGGGGGACCGCGAGCTGCGAGGCGGGTCGCTGCTCGAAAGAAACAAATACCACATTTCAGCGTGAATTACTCGCTCAAATAGTTCCCGCAAAGATACCGTCAGAGCGGCATAGCGTCCGCGTCTTTGGTGTTCCGGAAGCCTGCGCCAACGTAACAGAACAGCGCGATCGCAAATCCTTGCCTCGCATCGCAACATCGTTCTTGTCATCCTAAGCGAAGGATCTCAGCGCCAACACCGGCGACGCCCAACCACACGCGCCGCGCTACAATCACGTCGCTAATCTTCATGCGCCCGTCGCACTCAGATTTCGCTAGTGCATACACCCCAATCCATGCTATGTTCAGTCTGCGTTTGTTGCTCTTGTAACACCTTTAGATTCGATTGAAGGGGCTGCAAGTTCAAACTTGCGGCCTCTTTTGCTTTACGGCTGGAGGCGGTCGAGAAGCACAAATAGCTTAAGAAAAAGGAAGTACATCAGTGAGAGAACAAGGAACAGTGAAGTGGTTTAATGCCAGCAAGGGTTTTGGGTTCATCCAGCGCCAGTCCGGCGAGGACGTTTTCGTCCACTTTTCGGCCATTCAGGCGGAAGGTTACAAGTCGCTGAACGAAGGCCAGGCGGTTGAATTCGAAGTTACCCGCGGCCCCAAGGGTCTGCAGGCAGCCAACGTCACTAGCCTCTAGTCGAAAAGGGCGGGTCAGCTCACGCTGATCCGCCTTTTTTTTGTCTGCACGCGAATCGAAATTCCCTCCGAAAGCCTTTCCAGATTCGATTCCAAGAGCATAACGATAGCACTCCCGCGGAAATCCTGCTCGTAATCCGAAAATATTGGTCTGCGGATTTAGTTTTCGAGAATTTTTTCGAGGCCGGCTCGATCGCGGATCACCAGCGTCGAACCCCTAATCTGCAAAAGCTGCTTTTTCTTGAAGTCCGTAAATAGGCGAGTCACCGTCTCGCGCGAGGCGCCAATCATCTGCGCGATTTCTTCATGCGTCAAAGTGAGCTTCACTTTGATCTCGCCATTCCCCTGTGATGCTCGGCGATCCAGTCCAGCAGGAATCGCGCAAGTTTTTCTCCTGCGGAATGCGAAAGACCGATGGTCCGCATTTCGCCCAGGGCGTGATGGTAGTTCTCGGCCAGCTGCTGGGCCACGCGCAGGCAGCTTCCCCGTGCTCGCGCAAAAATTCCAGAAACTCCCTGCGGCCGATGAAATTCGCCTGGGTCGGCTCGAGCACTTCGGCCGTCGCCTGAAAAGCCTTGCCCGAAACCACCGCCGCTAATCCGAGCACTTCTCCAATTTCCGATATGCGCAGGATCAAAGTCTTTCCATCAGCCGACGAAGTGGAAAGCTTCACCTTCCCGCTGCACAGAATAAAAACGCCTCGCGGCGACTGCCCTTCCACAAACAACATCGCGCCCTTCGGATAAGTGGCCGGAGATGTGATAGATCGCCAATTTCTGCACGGATGCAGGCGGAAGATTGCAGAAGAGCCGCTCTTCCCGATGGGGACAGTTCATGCAGCTCTCGATGATCTCGAGCCCGTAAGGAGCTTTCATTGTCTTATTTGCGGAGATTATAGCCCCCACGGGGCCGTTGCGAGTACCAAAACGATTTGGGAGACATATTCAGGCCTGTGAGCCGAAGTGTGAATATGTTCCCTGAAGACGGAACTGGAAGCTGTAGCTGCGTCACCCTGCTTTGTGATGCTGGTCACCGCTTGGTGTCGTAGCGTTCTATGCGTGAGCGGATGAAAGACCGAGCACTGCGATAATCACGGTTGGATCCGCGCGTTCGACGAACCGTAAATTGGAAATGTCTTGCGAGCGCCATCATTCCGTAGTTTTCGGGAAGGATAACGGCGACGATCTGTTCCAACTTTTCGTCGCGCGCCACTTCGATAAGCCGTCGAACCAGCTCCGTACCCAAACCTTGCTTCTGCGCCTGTCGCTCACCAGAACTGCGACTTCGGCCTCGCATGAATCGGGTTCTTTGTCATGCGGCCCACTGCGAGTATTTCGTGCTCGCCTGTTGACGGATCTTGCCAATCGGCTACCAGCGCCATCTCGCGCTCGTAGTCAATGAAGCACTTCCTCACCAGCCGTTCGTGCGCCACCCGCGAATCCAGTTTCTCCATATGGAAATATCGCAGGTATACGGATTGTTCCGATAGTGTTCCGTGAAATTTCACCATCAGAGGCTCGTCGTCCGGCCGGATGGGACGAATTACCACCTGCATACCTCCCGTCGTGGTCCACGCGCTGACGTATTGAACGGGGTAAGGTCTTACTGTGGGGTGAGATGACATGCCGAAATCCGAATCGATTATCCGCGAACTCGCGGAAGGTTTACCCTGCAATGATCCTTGTGGTTCGCTAGGAACATACACCCAAAAGAGGTCGGCTACTCGTCGGACGAATCTCGGGAGGCGGCGCGAGCGCAGGATTCGAGGTTGCAAGCCCGAATCGCCGCCCCGCGCCGCCTTCCCGCGCGTTCTGCCCCATTAGGACAACGCTCGCTCAGCCGCGTACTGTAAGAACCGGGCAACGCGCTTCCGCGATGATCTTGTGAGCGATCGTCCACGGATTGTGCGTCACTCCAAGTGCGCGGTACACCCGCTTCACTCCCAGCACGATTAAATCAGCTTTGCTCAGTTCGGCAACCTGCAGGATTTTCTGCGCCGGCTCGCCGATTTCGGCGAGATACCGTGGCTTGCACCATGCCTCAGCTTCCAGAGGAACAAGCTGCTCCATCTGTCTCACCGTCGCGTCCATCAGTTCGCTTGGATTCACCAGCTCTCCGCTTTTCTGCGGCGCGACTACCCGCAAGATTTCCAACTCTGCCTGGTTCTCCTCTGCCAGCGATATGGCGTAAGGAAGAGCTGCGAGCGACGCTTCCGAGAAATCCGTCGCGAAAAGAATGCGCTTCATGCGCGTTGTCGTTTCCGGATCGGTCCGAACGTACGGCCCCACGACCAGAACCGGCACAGGTGAGTGGCGCAGAATATTCTCCGCGTGCGATCCCATTACCATTTTTCCCAGTCCTTCGCGGCCATGGGTTCCGGTCACCACCAGATCCGCTCCCTTTTCTTCGATGGTTCTGGAAATCTCATCCCAGATGACGCCTTCGGTGACTTTCACCTCATTCTCGACTCCGCGAAAGAGCCCCTTCAGGTGCCCAGCCTGTTGATTCGTCTGCAATTCATTTGCCTGGTGAACCGCCGCCCATGCTTCCGGCGGAACCATTCCATTGGACTCCACAGGACGAACGTGAAGCGCGATCACTTTGGCGCCGTATCGTTTGGCAAGCTCCCATGCGTAAGGAGCCGCGGCTTCTGCAGTCGGCGAAAAATCGGTTGTGTAGAGAATGTTCTTAAAAGATATCCGGCTTACAGTTTCGAGCGTTCTTACAGTTCCGAGCGTTTTCACGGCCCACCTCCCTTGCCTCTCTGCTCCCTTTGTAGGCTTGTTCCCTGGCCGTCGCGGTACCCGCCGTCACATCGAGATGTGACTTGTGTCACACTTCCGATTGCTCACAGCGCTCGCATGCGGTGGCGTGGTATGTTTATTGAACGAAAGGATTTGTAGAGGCTTCTTGATTTGAATCGCTCCGACGTGCTGACCTCCGCGCCGCAAGAAGAAAAGGAATCCTCCGTCGAAGTTCCGGTGAAAACTCGCGCACTGCCAACAGCTGCCAGGTTCATCGCTAACTACTGGATTCGAGTGCTCGTGGTCTCCGCGCTGATTCTGATTCCCTGCTTCTGGCATCGCCACATCGAAGCCGGCGATCTCGGCAGTCACGTCTACAATGCGTGGCTCGCCCAATTGATCGAGCACGGACAGGCGCCCGGATTGCGCATCGCTCACCCTTCGACCAACATTTTGTTCGATTACCTGCTGAGCGGCCTCGCGAAAATCTTTGGCCTGCTGATCGCCGAGAAAATTTCGGTCACCCTTGCGGTTCTGATCTTTTTCTGGGGAGCTTTTGCGCTCATCGCCGCGGCAACGAAGCGCGCGCCGTGGTTCTTGATTCCGCTGATCGCCATGGTGGCTTACGGCTGGACGTTCGAGATGGGCTTCTTTAACTATTACATCGCGCTGGGGCTTTCATTTTTCGCGCTGGCAATTCTTTGGCCAGGAACATCGCGAGATTCCGTCCGCGAATGGGCTTTCGCAATCGCGCTCATCCCGTTGATTTACGTGGCGCACCCGCTTGGCGTTATCTGGCTCGTCGCCGCCGCTGCCTACATTCGTGTTGCATCGTTTATTCCGCCGCGCTTTCAAATCTTCCTTGTGGCTCTCGCGGCAGGCGTCGTCTTCTTGTTGCATCTATATCTTTCGCACCATTTCGTCGTCGGAGCGGCGTTTGACCCGCTGCAAATGTTCAACGGCGGCGACCAGTTCGTGCTCTTCGGTGACCGGTACCAAATTGTCGAAGCGTTCTGCGGGATTTTCATCGCCGTCGCGATTGTCACCGACGTGATCGCTCGCCGCCGCGAGCGCAACTTCTGGCACGCCTACCTGATTCCCCTCGAGCTTTACGTGATCGCGGAAATCGCCGTGTTCCTGCTGCCCGACGGCGTGCGCGTCCCCAACCAACCCGCGGCGCTCGCGCTCATCACGGAACGTCTTACTTCGATTTCGGCGGTGCTGATCTGCTGCGTGCTGGGGGCGATGCTGCCGCGCAAATGGCACTTGGTCGCTCTCGCCGGAATCGCAGCCGTCTTTTTCACCTTCCTCTACCAGGACACGGCGCTCATCAACCGGATGGAGGCACAGGTCGCAGCTCTAGTGAAAACTTTGCCGCCCGATCAGCGCGTGCTCGCAACGATTCTCAAGCCTGACGAATCGCGCGTCCTGGTGCAGCACATCGTGGACCGCGAATGCATCGGCCGCTGCTTCAGCTACGGAAATTATGAACCGGCTTCGGGCGTCTTTCGAATTCGATCGCTGCCGGGAAACAAGTACGCGATGACGGATTTTGAAGACGTGGCGTCGATGGAAGGTGGAGAGTACAAGATGCTGCCGGACGATCTGCCGGCCTACCAGATCTATCAGTGCGACGAGGACTGGACCGAGCTGTGCATTCGCCCGCTCGCGGCCGGCGAATTAAACGATCGGCTCGGAGTGCATCCTGAGGACTGAGCATTCAACCGAAACTTCTCAGCTGAAGAAAGCCGAGCGGCGCTTCGAAATTTTACGGCAGCTCGCCAAAAACGATCACGCCCGTGGGAGTGCCTACGAAAACTTTGCCATTGGCAATCATCGGGGTGATGAATTTGTTTCCGGCGAAATTATCGCGTCCGCCGGCGGCCTGGCTGCTGTTGTAAAGTTCCGTGGCAAGATTGCCCGCATCGTAAGCATGCAGCACCGCTGGCCCGCCGCTCTGCACCGCCCAGACGATTCCATTCGATGTGCCGTTCGCGGAAACGCTTGGCGTCGAGCCGGGATAACCGAACGAAGCTGAAGAACTGGACGAGGCCGCCGCGACTTTCGCGTTCGTGATCGGAAAAGCTTGGAGCGACGCGCCCACGGAGCCGTAGTAAATCGTCCCGTTGAAATATGCTGGCATCGCCCAGACGCCGCCGGGCAGCGCGCCGCTGAGTTGCTGATAAATCGCACTGTCATTCTGGACGTTGAATTTTCCCATCATGTCGCGATTTACGATGTACATATTCGTGTCTTTTCCAGCGCCCACTGCGAGATGCCACGTGTTTTGCGCGCTGTCCTGCAAATCGGGAAGGACCATCGCGCCGCCCGAACCCAGATCCGTGTCAGCTCCGAGATTCTGAATCGGTATTGAACATGTTGAAATAATCCGCGACCGCTAGCTTGTTACCCGTCGTCGAAAGTTTTATGAAGCCGTTGCCGTAGTCGCCGTTCTCCGGAAAACCGCTGGAATTCAAAGTGTCGTCGAAGGTTCCATTGCCCGCGAGGAAATAGATATTGCCGGTGGAATCGGCGGCGAGTCCTGCGCCTGCCATCCAGATCGCAGCGAGAGAACCGTTGGGCGTAATGTTAAGGACGCTCGTCTGCTGCAGCGAACTCTGGCTGTACCCCATCACCCAGCCCGAATAGGGATCAATGTCGCAGTGGGAAGCCCAGCTCGTGTAAATCACACCGTTCAACAACAGCAGCGCGGCGCGCTCTTTATATTGCTTGGGAGCAAATGTGATTGTGCCGCCGGTGCCGGGAAGGAAGCTTGGATCGTCACAGGGCTGCCTGCGAGATCCGCGCCCGTGGTGAGATCCAGAGCATGCAAGCGGTGAAAGTACGTCGAACCACTCTTCGTCATCGCGACGAGGTAGATGGTTCCGTTCGGCCCGGCTTTGAGATCGATTACAGGAGTGGAAGTGATTCCGATTTCAGGCGACACCTGGCCGCAGCCATTCACCGGATCGCTGGAAGTTTCGCCCGATGGAGTCATCGAGACTTTCCACAATTGAGCAAAAGTATCGGCGTCGAAGGCATAGACAGAATTGTGCTCGGTAACAACAAAAACGACGTTGTGAGCGGCGCCGCCAATTTGTAGATTCGAAACGTAGAGCGGTTCGGCGTCCACCAGACCATCGGTGGTAAGAAAAGACTTCTTGCCGAAGCTGGTGGAATTCACGTTGCTGTGAGTGAGAATCGTTTCGTTCAGATTCTGGCCGGTGCGTCCGACGTCATTGTGGTAGGTCAGGACGTTGACGCTGCTCGGCGGGGGCAGAGTACTTGTTACGGTGAGCGTGACCGTAATGCTCGGAGTGCTTCCGGCCGAATTGCTCACCGTCACTTGAATCTGGGCGCCATTGTCGGCGAGGTGGTCGCGGCTGTGGTGTATGTCGCCGAGTTCGTGCCGACGGTCGTTCCGCTCTTGGTCCATTGATAACTGAGCGGCGCAGTGCCAGTCGCAGCTACGGTGAAGGTTGCAGTCTGGCCAACTGTGACCGTGACGTTCGCCGGCTGCGTGATGATCGACGGCTTCGTCGCTGCGGAATTCACGGTGAGGGTGGCGATGCTGCTCGGCGCGCTTCCCTTCGAATTGCTCACTGTTACTTGGATTTTCGCGCCGTTGTCAGCCAATGCCGTCGCCGCAGTCGTGTAGGTGGCGGAGTTTGTCCCGACGTTCGTCCCATTCTTGGTCCACTGATACGTAAGCGGAGCTGTGCCCGTCGCAACCACGGTGAAGGTTGCGGTCTGGCCAACTGTGACTGTTGCGTTCGCCGGTTGCGTGGTGATCGTCGGTTTCGTCGGGGCGGCGTCCACGGTGAGAGTGAGCGACGCTGCTTGGCGCGCTTCCCTTCGAATTGCTGACCATTACCTGAATTTTCGCGTTGTTGTCGGACGAAGTTGTCGCAGCGGTGGTATATGTCGCAGAATTCGTTCCAACGCTCATTCCGTTCTTGGTCCACTGATAGCTGAGTGGTGCGGTGCCGGCTGCCGCCACGGTGAAAGTTGCCGTTTGGCCGACGGTGACCGTAGCCTTGGCAGGTTGAGTCGTGATGACGGGAGCGGTCGCGGGGTCACTCGAAGTGCCAGCACAGGCGGAGAGCAAAGCGCATAGGACCAAGAAAATCGAAATTGGTAAAATTGCGAAAAGTGCGTTTTTGTCCCTATTAGGATTTGATGAACTGCCCTGTTTCCAGGAACTTACGCAAATTTCTAATAATCGATTGTTCCTATTAGAGTGCGATCGGTGGTCGGCCCGGATTGAGGCTTGAAGCGCGATGGCGCTCCCACTTGATCCCGCGTTCAGTTTGGTCATGAGTTTGAAATATCAACCGCCTGCTATCTATTGTAGAGGAAGGCGCTTCGCGACACACCTGTACGTAAGACTAGTTGCGGGCCAGCCAACCGTCGAGTGGAGAATTACTGTATAGCGAGGGACCTAAATCCTGTAGCGAAGGATGACGTAGAAGAGAACGGCGAAATAATGGCAGGCGCTCCCCGCGATGACAAAGACGTGCCATATCGCGTGGGCAAACGGAAGGCGGCGCGCGGCGAAGAATGCGACGCCGACGGAATAGAGAAGTCCGCCAGCAAGTAGCCAGTAGATTCCGTGCGCCGGGATAGAAGAAAGCAACGGCTTCACCGCTATCAGGGCGATCCAGCCCATAGCGAGGTATACGGCGGTGGACAGAATTTGAAAGTGATCAACGAACCAGAACTTGAAGACGATTCCCGCCATCGCCAGAGCCCAGACAATCGAGAAAAGCGACCAACCCCATCCGCCGCGCAGAGTGACTAGCGTGAACGGAGTGTACGTGCCGGCGATAAGCAGATAAATCGCGCAGTGGTCGAAAATCTTCAGAGCGCGCTTGGTACGCGGCGACGGCAGGGCGTGGTAGAGCGTGGAAGCAGCGTAGACGCAAACTAGAGTGCTTCCATAGACCGCGCAGCTGACGATTTGGAGGGCGCCGCCGCGCAGGATGGCGAACACCAGCAGCACAACGAAACCGGCGATACTGAGAACCAGGCCAATTCCGTGCGTGATGCTATTCGCCAATTCTTCGAGTTGTATTGCGGAGCGAGTTGCGCGCATTTCGATGCTCGAATCCATTTTTCGCTGTTGCGACGACCGGCGCAATGGACAAATAGTAATGGGAAGCATCAGCAGGTTTTATGAACGGCGGGTCAAAAGGCTAGGCGGTTTCGGCGGTGGTCGGTTCTTCGCGGCGAAGGGCGCCGGTTGCTTGGGAGTCGTGGCGGCGGCCGTTGATCCATGAACCGATTCGCCACGCTAAGAGGACTGCAACGATTGCTGCATATTGCAGGGGTTTGCGAACGTCGGATTTCACGAGCCAGTAGTAGTGAATTACACCGGCGATGGCGCTGAGGTAGATTGCGCGATGGAGCATTTGCCAGCGGCGGCCGCCGAGGCGGCGGATCCATCCGGCTGTTGAGGTGATGGCGAGCGGAACCATGAGCACAAAACCAGTGAAGCCGACGGTGATGAAGGGGCGCTTGGCGATGTCCTTTAGCATTTCGGGCCAGTTGAAGTAGCGATCGAGCCAAAGCCAGGTGGTGAAATGGAGGCAGGCGTAGAAGAATGCGAAAAGGCCGAGCATGCGGCGGAAGCGGATGAGTTGCGGAAGCTTCAGGATTTTGCGGAGGGGCGTGATGGCGAGCGTGAAGATCAAGAATCGCAGCGTCCAATCGCCGGTCCAGTGTTCGACGAATTGGATGGCGTTGGCGGAGAGATTATTATGCAGGCCACGCCAGATGAGAATTGCGAGCGGTAGAAGGCAGATGGGGAATACGACGACCTTGGTCCATTTGCTGGTGAGGATTGAATTCAACGAGCGCTCCCCGAGGGACAACGCCAAGGGCCCGGGGCTAAAGCCCCGTTTAGTGATTGATGCCTTTTTCGCTGGACTGAAGTCCAGCTCCCCCTGCTAAAGCAGGGGGCTCCCACCGAACTGCAAACTCTCCAAAAGCAGATGGATCCCGCCGAGTCAAAATCCTCAGGTCAATTCCGGCTTACGGCGGCCGGAATGGGACCTGAGCTACGGAAAAATCTGAGTGCGTGAAAATGTGACGGGTTGGCACTCGGGTGCGACGACGCAATTTAAATCGTAACGCCCGGGGCTAAAGCCCCGTTTAGTGATTGATGCCGTTTTCCGCTGGACTGAAGTCCAGCTCCCCCTGCTAAAGCAGGGGGCTCCCACCGAACTTCAAAATCCTAAGGCGAGGCTACCCACTGAACTGCAACGTCCTAAAGCAGGAGGCTGCCGCCGAACTGCAACGCCCTAATAGTACTTGCGCAGATCCATGCCGGTGTAGAGGCTGGCGACCTGGTCGCCGTAGCCATTAAACATCAGAGTAGGAATCGGCTTATCGAATAATCCTAGGCCGCCTTTCAGGCGGTGCTCGTGGGCCTGGCTCCAGCGCGGGTGATCCACTGTGGGATTCACGTTGGAATAGAAGCCGTATTCGCGCGGGTTGGCGATGTTCCAGGTGGTGGGCGGTTGATCTTTTACGAAGCGGATTTTTACGAGTGATTTGATGCTCTTGAAACCGTACTTCCAGGGGATCACCATGCGCAACGGCGCGCCGTCTTGATTGGGCAGAGTTTCGCCGTACATGCCGACGGTGAGAAGCGTGAGCGGATTCATCGCTTCGTCGATTCTCAAGCCCTCGACGTACGGCAACTCGATTCCCGCCGACGGGCCTTCGGGCATCTGCTTCACGTCGTAGTAGCTCTGGAAGGCGACGTATTTTGCGTTGGCAGTTGGTTCCACCAGCTTCGCGAGTGCGCTGAAGGAATATCCAATCCATGGAACGACGATGGACCAGGCCTCGACGCAACGATGACGGTAGACGCGTTCTTCGAGTGGCGCTAGCTTCATGATTTCGTCCATCGAAAATTTGCGCGGCTTTTTCACTTCGCCTTCGACGGACACGGTCCACGGCACCGTGACGAAATTTTTCGAGTTATCGGCGGGATCGCCTTTGCCGGTGCCAAATTCGTAGAAGTTGTTGTAGTGGGTGGTTTTCTCGAGAGGCGTCTGCTCTTCGGTGGTGCTGCCGGGCCATTTTGTGTAGCCGGTCAATTTCACGGGGGCATTTCCGGCCGCGGATGCAGACGGAAGATGAGAGAGCTTTTTATAGCCTTCCACGGCGACACCTGTCGCTAGCAAGCCCAGCAGGAAATTGCGCCGCCCCATGTAAACGCCTTTCGGCGTGACATCGGCGTAGGTCAAATCCGAGCGTTTCTTATTCGGCATGAAAAATTCCTGAACTGCATTCTATATCTTAGACATTATGAGTGCACAGTAAGTACGCATTCGCTACAAAGTTGGATGCGCATACAGGCCACTTGGAACTATTCCACTTTCCCGCAAGGCACTGCCTTCATGGGGCTTACAACATCTCTAGCGGGATCGCGCAACTTTACTGGCAACGCAGTGTTTCATCGGCATACGGCCTTTGTGGTGGATGCAACGGGCCAAACGGAAATAACGCACTTATACACGGGGAGGATGAGATGAAAGCGATGAATGCAATTCTAACCGGTGCAGCGCTCTTCGTTCTGTCGGCGCCAGCGATTTTTGCGCAATCGGCAACGACGAACGATCCACCGCAAACCGATTCAGCAGCGCAAAGAAAATCAGCAGGATCGGATTGGGCAGGGCGTGCAGAGCGGGCAGCTCACTGCCGGAGAAACGAAGAATCTCGAAACCAAGGAAGCCGGACTTAACAAGGAAGAGCGCACGATGCGCTCGGAAGACGACGGTCATCTGACTTCGGCTGACCGAACCAAACTGAATAACCAGCAGAATCACCTCTCGAACCAGATCTACGACGACAAGCATAACGGCGCCGAGCAGCACGAAGGACCGGGCGAAATGGGCCAGCGCAAAGAGAACCAGCAGGACCGCATCGCGCAGGGTGTGAAGAGCGGCCAACTGACGCCGGGCGAAACCGCCAAGCTCGAGAAGCAGCAACAGGGCATTAACCGCGAAACGGCGGGAATGCGCGAAGCGAATGGCGGCAAGTTGACGGCTGCGGACAAGAAGGCGGTGAACCAGCAGCAGAATCGGGCATCACGAAACATCTACAACAAAAAGCACAACGGACGCCGTCAGTAAGGCGGATTCGGAAGCAATTTAGAAAAAGCCCCGGCCGCACGCCGGGGCTTTTCTAATTTCGCACCTGTTTCTCTGCGCTGATACTGAAATTGACTTCAGCCGTTTCTCCGGGTTTCACGGTGACTTTTTTCGCCCAAGTTTCCGGCGGGCTATAGACGGGCCGTTTTACCCTCACCTGAGCGGCGACGTCGAGAACCGATTCTTCCGACATGTTTTGCCAACCCTCATGCCACGCCTCGATTTCGTATTCTCCAGCGGGCACATCGGTCAGCTTGAAGAAACCATGGTCGTCGGTGACGGCATAGTAAGGATGCTTCACGATGAGGATTTCCGCGTTCATCCAGACGTGCCCGGCATTGCACTTGAGTTCGACGACGCCAGTGCGCGGTAAATTCATCGGGGATCATCTGATTCTGCATCGGGAACGGAATGTTGTTGGAAGCGGCGCCTGTCATGTGCACAGTGTGCAGAACCGGATCACTGCTTTTGATGTCGAGATTGCCGCCCTGCGGAACGATCATGATGTGCGGGAGGTAACGGCAACTCTTTTGGTCCAGATGCTGGCGCGAGTCGGGAAGGTCCATGGCCTTGCCCTTGGTGATGTCCTTCAGAAACACGACGGTATTGGCAACGCCGCCGTCGGAGCCGACCTCCAAGTCGTTCCAGATCGCGAATCTTGTGAGACGCGGGATCACAAACGCCTGGATCCTTCGTGATGGGAAGTTTTGGGGTTTTGGGAGCGGGGCCGGACCATTTGACCGTTCCGGTGATGGTTCCCCCGTCGTCGACCTTGATTACGGTGTAGTCGGATTGTGCGGAAGCGCTTGTGGCGCCGAAGATGAAGAGGGATGCGGCGGCGGCCAGAAGTCTCGCGCAGAAAAGATGCGTTCGCAATTTTCATGACGCCTCACAGCAATCGAACGAAAAAAGTGTCGATGAACCTTTGGTGGAACTCAGACTCGGCAGTTCACGCGCCCCATTCGTGAAATGCGAAATTGTGGTTAAGCGTGCGATGAGGTCGAGCGCTTGGGAATTCGCCCTTTTTCGGCGATTCATCGGGCCGAGCCGTGCCCCAGTTCAAAGATACCCTTGCCAGCTATTGCAGAGACGAACTTTGAGGAGGGGTTGTCCTACTAGTATATCGAGGCGGCAAAGCTGAGGATTGCACTACCTGGTGCTGGCGAGCGATCTGTAACCGTAAGGAAATTTTTTTCGCCAATCCCACGCCGATTGGATGATCGAGGATAAATCGGACATCGCGGGAGACCATCCGAGCACGGACTTGGCGCGCGAGGGATCGGCGACCAGACGGGGCGGATCGCCCCCGCGCGGAGCTTCGATTCGAACGCGGATCGGGCAACCTGTGACGCGGCGAGCGGTTTCGATAACTTCCAGAACGGAGTAGCCGCGGCCCGTGCCGAGATTGCAACGCGTGAGAATCCGCGCCGTCGCGAAGATGATCGAGAGCGCCAATGTGCGCGTCGGCGAGATCGGCCACGTGGATGTAGTCGCGAATGGGAGTGCCGTCGGGCGTGGGATATCGATTGCCGAATATCCGCACTTCTTTGTGCGGATCAGCGGCGGCGGCGAGCACGTTGGGGATCAGGTGAGTTTCAGGATCGTGATCTTCGCCGCAGCGCTCGGTGGCGCCGGAGGCGTTGAAATAGCGCAGGCAAATTGATTTCAGGCCGTAGGCTGCGTCGTAGGTTTCGAGAAGGCGTTCGAGAGTGAACTTCGTCCAGCCATAAGGATTTTTCGGCCACTGCGGGCAATCTTCGCCGATGGGCATTTTCTCGGGTTCGCCGTAAACGGCCGCTGTGGAGGAGAAGACAAAACGGCGGACGCCGGCGTGCAGCAAAGCGCCGAGGAGCGAGATTCCCTGGCCCACGTTGTTCTCAAAATATTCAGAAGGATTTTTTTCGGATTCGCCAACGCTGATGAGCGAAGCGAAATGGATGCAGGATTCGATGGCGTGTTCTTTCACGATTCGAGCGATGATGCCGCGATCGCCGGCGGAGCCTTGATAGAACGGGATGGCGGCGTCGAAGGATTCGCGATGGCCGTGGGCGAGATCGTCGAGGACAACGACGCTCTCACCTTTGCTCGTGAGCCGCTCGACGGTGACGCTGCCGATATAGCCTGCGCCGCCGGTAACCAGGATCGCCATTAGTTTCCTTTTGCCATGTTGAGACCCGCTCTAAATTACTGTAGCACAGACCTTTCGGCGGCCTTGGCGGTGTGCGAGAACTGTGTGTCATCTGAATCGCTGGCACGGCCGCGCTTAATTGACAACTTCGATATTCAATTACGTGTTGACGTCGATTACGACGCGGCCGCGCGTTTTGCCTGCCAGGATTTTTTCCGCTAGATCGTAGATGGCGGAGAGCGGCTCGGTGGTTGTGAGCGAGTCGAGCTTATCGAGAGGCAATTCGCGCGCGAGGCGTTCCCAGGCCTGAATGCTGAGCGCTCTTGGCGTGAGGACGGAATTGATGCCGAGAAGCGCGACGTTGCGCAGAATGAATGGAAAAACCGTGGTGGAAAGTTCGGCGCCGCCGGCCAGGCCGCAAGCTGCGATCGCGCCGTAAGATGCGGTGGCTGCGAGCAGCGAGGCGAGGGTTTGTCCGCCGACTGAATCGACGCCGCCTGCCCAGCGCTCGGAGGCGAGCGGGGCGGTTTTTTGCGAAAGCTCGGCGCGATCGACGATTGTGGTGGCGCCGAGTTCGCGCAGGAATGCGTGCAGTTCCGGGCGGCCGGTGGACGCAGCGACTTTGTATCCCTTCGCGGCGAAAAGGGCCACGGCGGTGGAGCCGACGCCGCCGCCCGCTCCCGTGATGATGATTTCTTTTTCGCCGGGCTTTACGCCGGAGTGTTCGAGCGCGATCAGGCAGAGCATGGAGGTGAAACCGGCGCTGCCGATGGCCATTGTTTGCTTGAGCGTGAGGCCTTTCGGGATGTGAACCAGCGCTACGGCGGGAACGCGCTGGCGCTGAGAATAGCCGCCCCAGCGCGTTTCGCTGAAGCCGTTACCAACCGCAAGCACTTGATCGCCGGCGCGGAATTCCGGCGAAGTCGATTCGAGGACGCGCCCCGCCATGTCGATCCCGAGCACCATCGGAAATTTCCGGATGATTTTGCCGCGGCCGGTGACGGCGAGGCCGTCCTTGTAATTGAGCGACGAGTATTGCACTTCGAGGAGGACATCTTCTTTGGGAAGTTCGTCGTTAGTGAGTTCCTTGAAAGCGACTTTGTACGCGCTGCTGTTCCCTTCCGCAATCAGCGCTTTGAACCTCTCAGAGAGCATCCGATCCTCGCGGGTATTTTAGTGGGGCAGACAATTATTCGCAGCGATGTGAGTATAGCGCAGCGGCGGCTAAGACAAGTCTTTTAAGGTCGTCACAATGCGGGCGCGACCCGCAGACAGTGACGACTTTCCGCGCCCTCCGCGGACGCATTGCTTTGTAATATATATTACTTTACTAGTTATCAACTAAATCTGGCTTATCGAAGAGTTTTCCTTTCTGCCTTGCACCCGTTCGCGCTGGCCGGATATTTCTCGTGCTTCGATCGGCCCAAAGTTCAACTGGCACCCGGTACGGACGCGAATACTGATCGTAAATAACTAGGAACGCCGCGATCATCTGCCCTTGAGAAAACTCTGCCGGAATCGGATCGTGTCCGAAGCCAAGTAAGAAGCCTTTCGCCGATTCGCCGGCCGAAAATGGTCGCGTCACTTCCAAACGGTGGTTAATGACGAGATCTCTCTCGAATTCGAGACCTCCATTGCCACCGAAGCGGTAACACTTCGACCGGCCATCGATCACTACAGGATCTTCGAGCCAGTAAAAATAAGTCTGCTTCCACGGAGGTTCGAGCTCGATGTGAGAAACGGCAAAACCGGATATATTCGAAGTCACGACGAGGTTGATTTTGAATCCAGTGCCGGCGCCGAAATCGAACGCAGTGCTTTCGATGATCCCTCCCGTTTGACGCACCCGCAGGGCGTCGGAAGGAATGCTGCGGGTTTCGCCGTCATCTTCGGGGATGTGAATCGGACGGCCAGCGCGGCGAATTCGGCGCGCAAAAGCCAGTTGATCAAATTCTTCGTTTTTCATTTATGTGTCCTCTATGTGTCCTCTTACCCGGGCTATGTTGTCGTTCCCCGGTTAGCACCGCCGAAGACGTCCTCTTCTGAATATGAATTCAACCTACAAACCTACACAACCTACACAGCGGAGCTTCAATGCGCTTCTTCTACGTCGTCCCTGCACGACTGACTTCAGTGCGGCCGAGTTCCGAGGGCTCAGGGATGTCCAAATCGCGAGCCAGTCGTAACGCGCGGCTGTGTACAGCCTCCGTCAATCGCAGCTTTTTACCCTTGGCATCGCGCGGCTCGGTTACGAAGCCAAGAAGTTTCAGGCGCTTCCCAAAGGCACCCGGATCGATCCTCGAATCCCCTCCGCGCCCGTTCAAGAGTGCTTGGGCGAGGTTCGAAAGTTCGGAAACGTAAACGGCTTCTCCGGACGATTCACTCCAAGCGATCAGCACCGCCTCGACTGCGATCGCGTTTGAATCGATCCATTTTGCCGAGCGGCTCTCAGAGTCTTCTTCCCGCAGCAACTCGAACACGTCGGCCCGCAATTCGGCGTCGTTAGGCGTCGCTGCGGCCAAGCTTTGAGCTAGATCCCGCAGTGCGAAGCTAAACTTCGATGTGTCGAAGTTTAGCCCTTGGGCAGCACCGAGATTCGCGCGGCGAAAGCTTAAGAGTTTCGGCTGAAATTCGGTTGCGATTTGCCGCTGCGCTTCTTGATCGAACGGGGGTAGAGCCGCTTCGGTCGGAAGCATTGAAATCTGGATTGAACGAAGCGGCCGAGCGTCATCCGCGAGAACGGAATCGCATTGGATCACTTGGACACCAAAAAGGTCAAGGAGGCGGCCGCGGAACGGAATCTTTCGATCGCGGTTGCTCGCGTCGTCGAGCAGCTTTTGCAGCTTATCGCTCACACTCGCCTGGCTGATCAAAAACGTGTACCGAACGCCGTTTGCCAGCGAATAGAAACTAGCTGGTGTAACGCTCGTCAGCGGAACAGAATGCCGACACAAGCAGCGCAGCAAGCGTACGAGACGATTTGCCCGCGCTGTGTCAGGTCCAGCGATCACGAGCACCGGCGCAACTGACACAGCGTCTATGATTGCACTGCACAATACGACCCGAGCAACAAGAGATGTAGCCTTTTCGTCCAGGCCAACAAGATTCGCCACGAGTTTGCAAATGTTCACCAGGAACTCGCGCGTGGTTCCATGCGGGCAAGAGCGCGTCGGGAGGGTCAATTGCTGGAGGATGCTGCTGTCGATCTCCGCCGGTTCATAGCGCTGACCGTCGTGCTCGACGATCGGCCCGATGGTCTCCCTCGAGCCGTCCCAAAGCATTAGCTGCGGTCGCGCAACGTGCACACCACCGACCAGCTCGATCATGGCGCCGTCGGCAAACATCTCACCGGCCGTCACCATCGGGGGACCAACCGCGGCTGCAGTGACGGTATGCTCATTGAGCTTCATATTCCAGTGCACCTCCTTATTCCCGTGCCGCTTCCTATCTATTACTTTTGACCTGCAGCGCAATTCACGCCCGGGCAAAAAAAAATGCCGCCGAAGGGAACCTTCGCGGCATCACGTGCTTTAAATCGATCGGTGGCTTGCTTACCGATCACTTCATTCTAGCTAAAAACAGCCTACTGTGGAAATGCCCATTCGTCAAGCCGACGGAGACTTGTCCTGGCTCCGTGATTGTGTGATCCTTTATTCACATATTCACACCGGGCCAGCTGTAGAAAAGCGGCACGTCGAACGATTGCGTGATTTAACCCGGCTCAGGTCTAGCACCTTGGATATTCAACCAGCCGTTAACCTCGCTGCGATTCAACAGCGTCTGCGTGCTTTTTGTCTTTCCTCTTTCTAGCTTTCTCCCAACGGGCGAGAACTGCGTTACGAGCAATTTTGCTACGCTGCTCAGATGTAAGCTTCGCGGCTCGAATTTTCCCGCCCTTAGAACCGCCTAATTTCCCTAAAGCCACAGCGTGTGGGTTCTTCCTCTTCGTCATATGGCCTAGAAGGTATTCCGCAGCATACGAGCAAATCAACACAAAATTACGTATTGACCGATACTTAGACGCCCATGTATAATTAATATTGTTCTTAGGCGCCTAAGTATTAAGGAGCGGCAATGAGACAGAAATCTTCTATTTTGGAACGACAGATCAGCACCGCTCGCGGAATTTGGGGAGACCTTCCGCCTGCGGCAACGGATTCGTTGATAAGTTTGATCGAGCGATTCGGGATTTCCGTTTCACTCGGCGACGTTCAGTACATGTATGGGCGATGGTATGTAACGCATTCTGGACTTCTTCGAATTGCTCATCGACGTGGATGTTCCGGACTGAGAACCAGTCTTTTGACTAAATTCTGCGATTCAGCTGCCAGCCGCTGGGTCTTTCGTGCAACAGTTTTTAAGTCTCGCCACTCGAAAGGGTTTGTAGGTTACGGTGACGCCGATCCCTCAAACACATCTTCCCTCGTCCGAGGCGCCGAGATGCGTGTGGCCGAGACGAGGGCCGTCAACCGAGCTCTTAGAAAGGCCTATGGAATCGGTTTTTGCAGTGTCGAAGAGCTCGGGTCGTTCTCCGCTCCACAAAAACCTTTCGCGGCCATGCCGCTTTCGAATGGTCATGCTACTGCGAACGGCTCGAGCAACGGACAGTCTCGATTGCGCGATCAGCTGTGCCTTCTGATTCGTCAACACGATCTCGATCCAACGCTCGTAAAGGCATATGCGGCGGATTTCTGCGGCACCGCGACCCTGAAAGATGCCAGCCGTGACCTGGTCGAATCGTTCATCACGCAGCTCGCGACAGCCGCGAAGAAGGATCGAGATGCCCTCGTCTGCAAATTGAATTCCTACGCCCGACCTACGGAGGCAACCCCATGAAACGACATATTCCCGGCCTCCATTCACGACAGCAAGACCACGAAAATCTTCTCGAAGGCCTGTTCCTCGTTCGAGTCGATGCCGCTTCCTATCGCTGGCATCCGCAAAAGCCGTTCCTGTCGATCCGGTTTGTCGTTCTCGAGCCCGAAGCGTTTGCCGCACGATCATTTTCGGGTCGGCTCTATTGCACCGAACGAGCCTTGTGGAAACTGAATTGGTTCCTGCGTGATTTTGGCTACGACTCCGACCTGCTCAACCAAGATCAGATTGATGACATGGCTCTGATCAGGCTCCGCGGAGTCGTCCGGACATCCTACGTCACGCTGAACGGTCGATCCTTTCAAAACCTCGAAGCCTTTGCTCCGGCAACGGAGTGGGAGGAGCTTTCGTGCGAAACCGTCGGCGGGGAGCACGGGCAGGGGAGCGGCAATGATCTTTAGCCACACGCAGATCAGCCAGTATCTTCGCTGTCCCAGAAGCTACCGCTATCGCTATCTCGACGGCTGGCGAGAAAAGGAAACGCGCGCTGCAATGGCGTTCGGCCGCTGTTTCGAAAAAGCTCTCGCCGCCTACTTCACCGGTGAGGATTGTTCGGCTGCGCTATTCAAGGAATGGGGCACCTTCCGCGACATTCCCTTCGAATACAAAAGAGGAGAATCCTGGGATCGGCTCGTTCATCAGGGAGTGCATTTGCTACAGCGATTCGCGCAGGACGATCGCGTCAAAATTCGTCGTCCGAAACACGATCTGCAAGTAAAAATGGTTCGCAGCCTTCCCGGTGACAACGAATTCGTCGCTTATATCGATGCCCTGGGCGAACTCGACGGCACACAATGTCTCATCGACTGGAAAACCACAACCAGCCGCTACGCAGAAGAGCCGGCAGGCCTGTTGTCGCTCGATCCCCAAATGATTTGCTACTCCTGGATCAGCGGAATCCCGGATGTCGCGGTCGTCGTTTTCGTCCGAAAAAGCGTTCCTGAGATTCAGTACCTGAAGGCCTCAATAACGGATGAGCAGCGACGCGAATACGGTCGTCTGGTTGAAGCCACGGTCGGTCAGATCCAATCGGGCCAGTTCCCTCCGCACAGTGGAATCCGCTTCCCGCAAAACGGATGTGTGAGCTGCTCTCATCTGGGACTCTGCCTCGATCGTCCCGAATTAGTCACCGCGAACCTGATCCGAAAGCCAGGAGCAAGCGATCTTGATTGGCTGTGCGAACTTGTGGATTGACGGACGGACCGTGGTGTCTCCCGAACTCAACCGCCGACGGGCCCTGATCGTTCTCGAGAAGATCGATGAGATTTTGGCCTGGGAGCAGACGAAGGAGCATGAGCGCGACGAGCGGTTCGTCGAACTCGGGCAGTATCTCTGTGAAGTGCGAGCCGGGCAATATTGGCGGCTCGAAAATTTGAAGTCGTTCGACGAATTCCTTGAGAAGCGATTCCCCGGATCTCGCCGAAAGGCCTATTACCTGCTCGCAATTCACGAGCATCTGACCCGAGTACCGAAGCAGCAACTTCGCGAAGTGGGCTGGACGAAGGCACGTGAGCTGGTAAAAGTTGCACGTCGCGATGGAACCGAGTTCGACTGTGCACCCTGGGTGCACAAAGCGAAGGAGCTCCCGAAAGAAGAGTTTAGACGAGAAGTGGATCGGTATCTGACCGGCAAGGAAACGAAGCCTTGGGAGATAATCTATTTCAAGCTGTACAAAGACCAATTGTCCGTGGTCGAGCGGGCGCTTGAAATCGCTGCGCTGATGCTCGGCAGTGACAAGTCTCGCGGATATTCTCTGGAAATGATTTGCGCGGATTTTTTGGCAGGCGCCGCCTTGGAAACGGAGAATTCCATTCAAGATCACGAATGCCTCAGCATCCATCGGATGCTCAGCCGCAACATATGGTCCGTCAGATCCTGCAGAAAAATCGAGATGAGCAACTCTATCTTGCGAAAGAGGCCTCGAATTCGAGTGGCGTCCGTCTCGTATGCGAAGCTGCGTAAAGATATCTTGGCGCGCGACAACTGGTGCTGTCAGGTTTGTGGCTGTTTCAAGAAACCTCGATGTTCACCACCTGCAACGACGCAGTGCACTCGGTGACGATACCGAGGCCAATCTAATCACGCTTTGCAGAGATTGCCACGAAGCGTTGCACAGAGCCAACAGCTAAACCGCTTGCGCTGGTGCTTTTATTATCGTCGATGACGATTTCGTGCGATCATCGAGTCGCAGGTATGTCCAAGTCTCCAGAAGTGGTTCCGACAGGAAGCGATCCGAGATCGAACTGAATCAGCGCTGTGTTCCCGTTGCCGACGGCCAGGTTCGTCAGGCTGCCGAAATTCGTGCTGGGATGCGCGCTGCTGATGTGCGCGTCGCTCACGTGCTCTTAAGCGAGTGAGTGGCCATTCGGCGAGGATAAAAGCCAAGGTGAGACTAAGAGTGAGAGGAGTCGTGGAGTATTGTTTCGATCTGCTTCAAATGGTTGAGGTCGTGGCAGGCGAAATGTTTCGTTATCGCTGCGATGCTTTCAATACCTCGTTCTGCATGGACTCCGTGCTGGTTCCACTGCCGCCTGTCGAGCGACTTTAGCAGCGTGAGGTTTGCTTGCCGCAGAGTGCGGAACAGCTCGAGAGATTGTTTCGGATCGGAGCGAGCGTACTTCCCTGTGGCGGCCCATTTATCCTGGTCAAACGATTGAATCGCGGTACCCGGCTCTTCCAGTATCTTGCGAATGCGATAGGCGCCTACCAGCTCGTCATCGGCGAGATGCGCCACGATTTCACCAATCGACCATTTTCCCGGAGCCGGCCGCCGCATCAGCTTCCGGCGCGGCACGCGCTTCATTAATTGTTCGAGTTTCTTCGCGGTCGCGGCCTGCACTTTGATCGGATCTCGATCGCCCAGATAGCCTTGCAATCTTTTGAGGTACTCTTGCAATGTCTCGGGCATTCCCAAATCCTCTCCGCTGCGAAATTCCTGTGACGCGACTCTAAGCGGGCCAACTTCCTTCATTTTGTTGGGATGAATCGCGATTGATTTTGCCACAGCACAAGAAGCAGAGTAAAATCACCGAGTAAGCTTCCCACTTGCGTTCGCGAAGACCTTCGCGACGCAACCTGCGCGCCCGTAGCTCAGATGGATAGAGCGTGTGCCTCCGGAGCACAAGGTCAGAGGTTCGAATCCTCCCGGGCGCGCCATTTTCTCGCAATTTCGATACTTCCGGTGTTCCAACCTGGCATCCCGCTCTTCAGCGGCGAGTTTGCCCTTCTCGATTGTCTCGATTCCCGTTACAATCCCTCGCGTTTTAACCGCGCAAGACAAGTTTCGTTTTGCGGACGAGGGTGCTCTGAATGGCCGAAGATTTTCGAGAGCTGGAAGAACAAGCCGAGGAAGCTGCCCAGCACAAACTTGCGCCCGTCACCGTGACGATGGCGATTCTAGCCGTGCTCGTCGCCGCCGTATCGCTGCTCGGCCACCGCGCACATACGGAAGAAATGTTGATGCAGACGAGAGCGACCGATCACTGGGCATTCTACCAGGCCAAAGAAATCCGCCGCCGCAATTACGAGCTCTTCGTCGACGAAATGTCCGTGTTTGCATTGCAGAAGTCCGAGCAGGCCGACAAAATCAAAGAGAAGTACCAAAAAGAAATCGAGCGCTACAAAGAAGAAGGCCAGGATATCCAAGCCGAAGCCCGGAAGGCGGAGGAAGAAGTCGCAGCCGAGCGGCGCCACGCGAACTATTTCGATCTGGGCGAAGTTCTTCTCGAGGCGGCACTGGTGATCTGTTCGATCACGGTGCTCACGCGCAAACGGTTCTTCTGGTATCTCGGCACGGCACTGGGACTCATCGGACTCGGAATCGGCATCACCGGACTGCTCGTTCGCTAACCTGGCACTAGCCCAGCACTAACCCGGCGCTAGCCCAGCGCCACCTATCCGGCGTTTCTATCCGACCGCCAAAGTCGCGATTTGCTTGGCGAGTTTTTCCACTTCTTTCGCTTTCTGAACCATCGGAAGCGAAAGCGTAATCGTCGAATCCGTTTTTTCCACCTCGTCCTTCAATTCGCCCGCCAGCTTGTAGAGCCTCTGGATGTCCTGGACGATCGTCTTCTGGTTGTGCTCCTGAATTTTCTTGGGGTCGAAAGGCGGCGGTTGGTTCATCGGATCCGATAGCGGGTCAGGCGGCCCTGGCCTTCGGCCCGACTGATGCGCGGTGGCGCCGCGCGCGAATAGGGCGATCGGCGCCGCTACCGCCGCCGCAAACAGCAGGTTGAGAAAGTCGCGTTTTTGAAGGTCCATGTTCCTCACTCCCCGCTGCAAAAGCCGCGACCACATCTTGCACCGATCCGTCGCAGCGCGAATGGTATAATTCCGCCGCTCATTCAATCACCTATGACCGAATCGTTCAAGAATTGGACTGAGATCGCGCAAACGCGCGGCCTGCGAATCCTCGCCATCATCATCATCGCGTTCATCGTAGCGCGTCTCCTCAAAGCCTTCACCAATCGCCTGGTGGAAGCCGCGAAATCCTCCACGCGCATCGCGCAAATGCGCGAACAACAAACCCGCACGATGGCCGGCATCCTCTATAGCGCCGGGATCTTCATCATCGTCGCAGTCTCTATTTTAACCACGCTTCCCGAATTCGGATTCAACGTCACGCCGCTCGAAGCGGCCGCGGCTGTCGCCAGCCTCGCCTTCGGTTTCGGCGCGCAGCATCTCGTGAAGGATCTCATCAACGGCTTCTTCATCGTCTTCGAGGACCAGTTCGTCGTCGGCGATCTCATCCAGGTGAATTCCGAACTCGGCCGCGTGGAATATCTCACCCTGCGGCGCACCATGATTCGAAATACCGCCGGCGCTCTCGTCACCATTTCCAACGGCCTCATCGGGCAGGTTTCCAATTTCAGCCGCGATTGGTCGCAGGTTTTTGTCGACGTCACCGTTCCATCCGAAGAACACGTTGGCCGCGCGCTTGCCACACTTGAAAAAGTCGCTGGCGATCTGCGCAACGATCCCGATTGGTCGCCCGCTCTCGTCGATGGGCCACGCGTGCTCGGCGTCGAATCGCTTTCGCTCGATGGCAACGTGCTTCGCACCCAGGTTCGCACCGTGCTCAATCGCAAGGACGACGTCGCCCGCGAACTCCGCCGCCGCATCAAACTCGGATTCGAACAATCGCGCATCCCCACCAGCCAGCTTCAGAGAGTTACTTTGCAAGGCGAATTGCCGCAGCCGGCCCAACAATCCAGTGAGATGCCGTCCAGTCGAATAGGTTGACCGGCGGAAAATTGAATCGATCCTCAATCTTGAATCGAACTTCAATTTTGAATCGAAACACACTCGAACAGGAGGCTTCAAAATGTCCGACGTTACTCACGAGCAGGTGAATCTCATGCTGCGGCTTTACGACATCCGCCGCGAGCCCCGCCTTCGCGAAGCCCGCGATTGGTATATGACGCATTTCACTCCCGCCACCCCGGAAGAGTTGATGGCGATGTGTCCTCCCGGAAGCCAGGAGAATGCCTTCATGCGCATGGTGATTAGTTATTGGGAGATGGTCGCGAGTATTGTCAATCGCGATCTCATCAACGATGAATTCTTCTTCGAAAATTCCGGCGAGCAATGGGTCGTTTGGGAACGCCTCAAGCCCGTCATCCCCGCCTTCCGCGTAATGTTCAAGAATCCGCTGGCTTTCTCCAATCTCGAAAAGCACGTCGCGGCCATGGAACGCTGGCGCGAAAAGCGCGCCCCAGGATCCACCGAAGCCATGCGCACCGTGAACGCTCAGATGCAGCAACAAGCCGCCCAGAAGAAATCCGGCGCAGGCTTCTAGATTGCGCATCGATTTCGTCAGCTGGGCACCTCCTGCAGCGGTCTGAGACATGGCGTGCCCTCGCGACCGCCGCAACGGCGTATTCCACTAGCCGTCACGCTTGCGCCAAAGAGGAATTCGGGTTACTGTCCGGTTAAGGCATCTATGAAAAAATCATCTTTAGGTGTGAAGCTCTCCGTATCTGTGGGCTTCTTCATGTCCGCCGGTGCCCTTTACTGGCTTGTCGCGTCGCCCCCAAGACCTCACGAGTTGTTGTTTCATATCGGCTACGTTTCCGCAGTTTTTTGCGCGCTCGCTGTGCTGAGTTTTTGTTGGGCAGCTTTTGTCGCAGATTTGGCTCTTAAGAGACACTGGTCGTCCCGGACCTGCCTGAGAGCCGGATGGCCCTTCATACCTCTTGCTCTGATAGCGTGCGTCGCCGGTTCTCAATTCTGGCGAGCCGCGGCTCTGCTCGCAGCGAACGCCGTATTCGTCGGACTTCTCTGCCGGCGGTTGGTCTATCCCCATCTGACTGACGAGGAAGCTACCGCGGAACCACCACTCAGCCTGGTTCAAAAGTAAACTCTCGAACCCACTGCTTCGCCCGGATTTTTTCTAGCCGCTTCGCCCGTTCTGTGATAGCTTTTCGCCCAGTCCCCACGAATAAGTTTCCAACGGATTTATAAGCACTGGGGCTGGATCGAATTCGCCGCCAGCGCCGCACGAAATCCGCGGAGGAAAAGCACGATGAACGCGCTTCGCCCAGCCACAACCGTGATCGCAATTCTAATTTGTTTGCTTCTAGCAGTCCCCGTTGGCGTCTCGGCGCAAGTCGCGCAAAGCGCCGGAAAAATCACGGCCGTCGTGCCGATCGTCAACGTCGTGCGCGGCGCCCAGCAAGTGGCCGCCTCCACCTCGCAACAGGTTTTCTGGGGCGACGTGATCAATACCGGCCATCTCGCCCGGGCTCGCGTCGCGCTCGATGACGGCTCCGTCCTAAGCGTCGGCTCCGATTCCAATCTCACCATCGCCAAGCACGACACCGGCGAACAACAAACTGACCTCGATCTCGCTTACGGCCAAGTCCGCGCCCGCGCCGTGAAACTCGTCAAGCCCAATGCGCGCTTCCAGATTCGCACTCCCGTCGGCGTCGCTGGCGTCGTTGGCACTGAAATGGTCGTCCTCTTTGACGCGGCCGGCAACATGAACGTCGTCTGCATGGAAGGCGCTTGCAAAGTTTGCGACCTGGCCGGCGTGTGCGTGCTCATGAAGGGTGGAGAAGAAACTGGAATCCACGGCAATTCTTCGCCGTCCGCTCCCGCTCCCGTCAGCCCCGCGACCCTCACCGCGGCTGTTAGCGCGACGAACACTACAGGAGCAGGCGCTGGCGCAGGTGCAGCAGGAGCCGGAGCCGCCGGAGGTGGCATTGGCGCGGGCACGGCCACAGCAGTAGGCGTCGGCGCGGCGGTCGCAGCCGGCGTTGCAACCGCCGTCGTCCGCAGCGTCAGCAAGACTCAAACTTGTCCGGCCCCGACCTCAGGCGGCGCAAGGCCTCGAGCCGAATGCACCCAAATCACCACGGGTGCGCGCGTCAACGGCCAGCGCCAATAAAACCGTAAAGCGCAGCTCACAAGCCGCGGCGCAGCATTGCGTCCAAGCCCCTCGAAGGAAGGTTGTCATCCTGAGCGGAGGCTCGCGCTGTTTTCTCTCCCTCGCGAAGCGCGAATTGTGCGTCCCGGCTGTGTGCGCGGGACGAGGGCGCGAGTCGCAGTCGACGGATCTCTCCGCCGCCGTAGCGATGACAACACTGCACACGACCGACGTAGCATTCAATATTTTCAAATAGCGACAAACTTCCTAAAATCGGATCGTCGGGCCAAACGTCACGCGCAAATTGTGGTGCGCCATGTCGTTGAAATAAATTTCATCTCCCACATCGAGACGAAATCCAATCGGCCCCAGAAACGCTTCCGCGCCGCCGCCCGGATAAAACACTCCGCTCACGTTTTGGCTGCGAATGCTTCCCACGTTGCTGAAGAACGAACCAATCGTTGCCGGCCCCGGATCCAAATGGAAGCCCACCGCTCCGCCCTTCGCCGTCAGGAACAACCGCACCGGCCCCCGATTCGTCTCGAGCTTCGGACCGAATAGTCCGTGGATCGCCCGCAGATTGGTGCGTTGGATAAACACGCCTGAAGGATCCGTTTCAGTAAAGACCTGATTAAAGTCGTAAGCCGTTTCCGCTTCCAACTGAAGCAGCGGGAGGACGTTCACCGACAGCCGCGCGCCCACGCCCGCCAGGTTCGTATCCGATTGGCTAATTCTGAACAGTTCTCCGAAAACTCCAATCTCGACGTGGTCGAGTCCGCCGGATGATTTGTACTGCGCGAATGCTTGTGGCGTACAGATTACGAATATCAACAAACCAAGAACCACCATGACTGCGCACCTTACGTAAATGACTGCGTGCTTCATATGATTTATCTTCACACTTAGGATTGAAATTCAAGAAGGGCCCGTGGAACTTATATTTCGTGGCTATCGCTCCAAATGCCCTGTCACTTTAGGAAAGCGCTGCGTCGCTACACATCCTCACCATTGTGTAGTTCGGCCCGTGATTCGCTTTAGAACGAGCACCCACGCCTCGAGCACACCTCCTCGCACGAATCAACACAGGAAACCGCAAACGGTTTCGGTACTAGCCCGAAAAAATGCAGGGGTTCGTGTATGGTGAGACCCTCGAAATGGCTGTCAAATACTCGCAAGCCAAGCGACGTTGAATCTGAATTCTGGGAGGCTCGAAATGGCGCGTCACAAAACGAATCGAGTGGTCTGCTCGTTGTGCGGAAACGAATTCGGCACCAGCGCAGAACACGAAGAGCACAAGAAGATCGTCCACAATGTAATGGACAAGAAAACAAATCTCGGCGTCCAAAAAACCGACCCTCGCGACCTCGAGCCCGCTGACGATACTCCGACAACCGAACTGCCGCCCGGCGCCGAAAACACAGTCAACCAGGGCGGCGCGCATCCGTCAGGCACAGGCGCACCCGGAAAATCAAAAAGCGCGGGCAGATAGAATCAATCGCTTTTTCACACCATCCGCCTTCTCATCTCGTGCCAAGACAAGCGCAGTAGGGGCGGGTCTCAGACCCGCCCGCCACGAGTGCTTGGCAAATCGTCAGCTTTCGCAGCGCGGGTGGTTCAGCGGCTAGCCTTCGTCGTGGTGCCGGGCGTCGGCGTGAGTAATTGGGCGCGCCCGCCAGCTTGCACCGTTGACTTAACCGCACGTCTTGATATCCTCCTCTACAGTGGCGAAGGAGTTCGCCCTTTAACCGCTGTCCCTTAAGCCGGGACAGATGATGACTCCTGACAGGATTCTTGTCGCGGAGTCATGTCCCCGGCAGAAATCCTGCAAAGAACGTGCAAAGAAAAAGGCGCGAGCGAATGCCCTATTCCGGGCATCGGCTTGTCTTGCGTGATTTCAAAACGTGATCTCAGGAAAGGAGAGCCGCGACTCTCATGAACAAGTACTTGATTGTCGGCATCGGCGGCTTCATCGGCGCGATCGCTCGATTCTGGCTCGGCGCGTACGTGGGCGATCGCATGGGAACGCGATTTCCCTACGGCACGTTCATCATCAACTGCACGGGTTCATTCCTGGTCGGGTTCATCGTCACCGTTCTCGCCGAGAGAACTCACTGGAGCCCGAACTGGCGCTACCTGATTCCCATCGGATTCATCGGCGCCTACACCACTTTTTCCACATTCGAGTACGAAACCTTTCGCAGCATTCAGGACGGAGAATTGCTCGTAGCCGGATTGAATGTGATCCTGAGTGTCGTGGTGGGATTCATCGCGGTATGGTTGGGAGTGATCACCGGCAGGACAATCTCGTGAACGCATGCGCACGCGAATCCCGCGGCGAGGAGGGCGCATGCTTGACGGCGGGACCAGCCAAGAAAGTAACGATTTACGTCGGCGAAGACCACAAGTATCACGGCCAATCTGCTATACGCGGCGATTCTCGATTTTCTGTTTTATCGCGGCGTTTCGGGCGCAACGTCGTCCGCGGCATCGCGGGCTTCGGCGCCGACCATCACATGCACACCGATCGCATCGAGTCGCTCACGGCAAATCTTCCGATCAACATCGAATTCATCGAGTCGCCCGAAAAGGTGGAAGAACTCCTGCCCAAGCTGCACGAAATGGCCGGCACCGGCCTGATCGAAGTTCAGGACACTACCGTCGTAAAGCCCTCCGAGGCCGCGACCGCAGAAAGCCTCGCAGCCATCAGCGCCCGCTCTGAAGCGCGAAGGCAAAGCCAAGCTGATGCGCATCTTCATCGGCGAAAATGACAAATGGCACGATAAGCCGCTGCATAAAGCGCTGGTCGAGAGCATGCGCGCTAACGACATCGCGGGCGTCACCGTGTATCCAGGAATTCTCGGCTACGGCGCCAACCGCCGAATTCACAAAGACACCGCGCTGCATCTTTCGCACGACCGCCCGATGATGCTCTCCGTCGTCGACACCGAAGAAAAGCTGCGTGCCTTTTTCCCGTTCTCGACGCCATGGTTCAACAGGGACTCGTCGTTCTCTCAGACGTGGACGTCATCAAGTACACGCACGACTACGAACCGAAGGCCGGCGAAAAGGAGGCGCGGCCATGAAACTCGAAGGCAAAGCCAAGATGCTGCGCATCCATTTTGGCGAGGACGACAAATGGCACGACAAGCCGCTCTATCGCGCCATCGTGGAAAAATGCCGCGAGCTCGATATCGCCGGCGCCACGGTTTTTCGCGGCATCGAAGGCTATGGCGCAAGCACGCTGATTCACCGCTCGCACCTGCTCTCGTTCTCGTCACGACGCGCCGCTGATGGTCAGCGTGATCGACTCCGAGGAAAAGATGCAAAAGCTGCTTCCGCTTCCTCGATGAAATGGTGGACGAAGGCCTGATCGCAATGTCCGAAGTCGAAGTGATCAAATATGTCCATCAGGATGGCTCGCGTTCGTAGAAAGCATTTGTAATTTTTGTAGTTAGCGTTCGCGGTTTGCGCACTGCGAAAATTTCTTGGCGGGAATCGGAAGAAGAACGGAAATCAAAAAAACGCTGGAGGCGCGGGTGGGAATCGAACCCCAAATAGCGTCGTATCTATTGGATTTACAGAACTTAGAAGTCTATAGAATCGGCTGAAATTGTACCGATTCGCCGGATTCCGTACAATTTCCCGTACAAAAAATCACTCCGGACAGTTGTTGGGAAATCTCAGACTGAGATAGCTAGTGATAATCCCTGTGGGTGTTGAAAAAGTCTTCGTGAATGCGAGCGGAACTGTTGCAGCAACGTCTATATGAGCAAGCGTTCTGCCGATGCTCTTCTTCATCGCCATTCACGGAGGCTTGCGGATTATGATGGGACAACACTCCCGTTCCGAGTCGCTGTTCTACTACTTTCGCATCGAAGATCAGGTTCCTGAAAACCACCTACTGCGTCTCCTGGACCGACACATCAGCTTCGATTTCGTTCGTGAGAAGCTGAAGGACTCCTACAGCGATACGGGCCGACCCTCGATCGATCCTGAACTTCTGTTGCGCATCCTGCTGATCGGCTATCTCTATGGCGTCACCAGCGAGCGCAAGCTGGTCGAGGAGTTGCAGATGCATCTGGCCTGGCGCTGGTTTACCGGACTCAGCTTCGATCAGGAGATTCCCCATCACTCCACGTTTTCCAAGAACCGTCATGGCCGTTTCCTCGAGTCCAATCTGTTCCAGCAGCTGTTTGAAGAGATCGTGGACTGCTGCCAGGCAGCGGGATTAGTCGAGGGCGAGCACCTGTCTGTGGATGGCAGCTTCCTTCCGGCGAATGCCAGCCGGTCGAGCCGTATCCCGCGGGAGCAGTTGACGGAAGTGGCCCACGTGAAGCGCACGGTGCGTGAGTACTTGGCGGACCTCGAGCAAGAAAACCCGATCGAAGAGCCGGCCCCTCAACAAGACCAGGTATCGACGACGGATCCGGATTCGACCTATTCGACCAAGGGCGCTCGTCCGGCGGAGCTGGGGTACTTCAACAACTATCTGATCGACAACCAGAGTTGCGTCATTCTTGGCGTGCAGGCTACGTCCGCTCGACTGAGCCAGGAAAGTGCGGCGGCTCGCGAGATGATCACGCGGTCAGCGGAAAGACGCGGGCGCTTCCCACAGTCGGTTGCTGCCGACACGACTTATGGGAACGGTGAGCTTTTGGCTTGGCTCGAGGAACGAAACATCACTCCTTATATTCGCGTGAAAGAAAGTCCTGCTCCCAAAACCAACTTGTACGGGATCGAGAAGTTCACCTACGTTGCCGAGACGAACAGCTATCAATGTCCTGAAGGAAAGCGGCTCACCTACGTTGGCATCAATGCCATAAATCGAACGCATGTGTATGTGGCTACGCGGAAGCGCTGTCGCGACTGCTCGCAAAAAGCGCAATGCACCAGGGGCCACTATCGGCAGATCGCGATCCATGTCCACGAACCAGCGCGACAACGGGCACGAGAGCGGGTGACCATTCCGGCTTTCGCGGCAGCGCAACGCCAACGCCGGAAAGTAGAAGCACTGTTTGCAGAGTTGAAAAACCAGATCGGACTGCGGAGGGTGCGTTTGCGGAGAATGAAGCATGTTCGCGAACAATTCTTTCTCGCGGCTACAGCCCAGAACTTGAAACGACTGGCTCGCTTCCTAAGATCAAGATCTCTAGAATCAGTCACGGTTCCGATCTGAGATAGAAAAAAGAAAGCGATACCCCGCCGCAGGAAAATCACCCCAGAGCAAAACTCCCTCCAGTGGGCGAGTTTTTCAACAGCCACCCCTGTTCTCGACACCTATCCGAATCTCAATGTCCGGGGCTGCGTTGATCAGGACTTTAGCTGTCAGATTCGTCTTGCAAAAGCGCCCCCCGCAAACTAGAGTACCGCCAAGGGTTCCCGTTATGAGCGACCCAGCGGGATATTCGCCTCTCCGCAGACTTGCCGGTATCCAGATACCCTGGCAGCTGGTCGACAAAAATGCCTTCCGTCGGTTGGCACTGCTGATCGGAAAAAGCGCTTTCATCGCTCTGCTGTACTACCTTCTGGTTGTAATCAGCATGAAGCTCCACTTTTCCACGTCAGGCCTGTCCCTGATTTGGCCCTCAAACGCACTGCTTGCCGCAACGCTCGTACTGAGCCCGAAAGGTCGCTGGTGGTTTTACTTGCTTGCGATCATTCCCGCACATATAGCGGCAATGAGTTCCTATAACCTAGGCCTTTGGTGGCTGGCGTATCAAATAGCATTTAACTCAGCGCTTACAGCTACATATGCGGCAATCCTTCAAAGGTTTAAACCGGGAATACTTTATTTTGAGGCGCTACGAGACGTTCTTATCTTTCTGGGATTATCAGTCGCTGTTCCCGTTTTGATGAATTGGGTAGCCATCTATCCGGTCTTCAAGTTCTCACCGAGTAGTTCCGCTCTTCTCGCTCACAATTCGTCAGAAGGTTTCTTTGCGGTGTGGACTAGCTGTTGGATCAATAACAGCGCGTCTTTCATAGCTTTCGTTCCTGCGATTCTCGTTTGCGCTACGCGAGGCAGCTCTTGGTTTCGAGGTTTCTCCTCACGACGAGTTGCTGAGGGAGCACTCCTGACAGTGCTCTTCATCATGGTCACTTTCCTAGCATATGGACGCATCGCCACGAACGGCCATATGCTAGACGCCCTCTACCTCATTCCGATATCGTTCTTGCTGTGGGCAGCGGTTCGATTTGGTCCAGCCGGGGCAAGTCTATCCGTGACAGCGCTCGTTTGTATTTCAAGTTGGTGCGCATATGCTGGAGAGGGGCCCTTCCTACGTTCCTCCTTCATCGACCGTGTCACCTCTATGCAGATAAGCTGGATCATGATTTGTGCTCCAGTCCTTGCTCTCGCCGCCGTTGTCCGAGAACGCAAATTTGCCACATTGGCCTTTTTGAAGAGCGAAGGTCGATTCAGGCAATTCTTTGAGACCCAGCCGGAATGCTGCTACATGATTTCTCCAGGGGGCATCGTTCTGGACGTCAATCCGGCAGCATGTGAAGCCCTCGGTTACACCAAAGAGGAACTGATCGGCAAGGCGGTGTCAATCATCTACGCTCCCGAGTCGCATTCCAAAATGCGCGATCTGCTTGAGAAGTGGAAGAAGACGGGACGGCTTGAAAGCGAAGAGATGATCGTAGTAACTAGGGATGGAGAGAGACGGGTCGTGCTCGTTACTGCGGGATCGGTAGTGGATGCGGAGGGAAACCTCTTGCATTCCGCGACTGTGCACGTAGATATCACCGAACGCAAGCGGGCGGAAGAAGCGCTTTCTACGGTGAATCAAAGGTTGATCGAAGCACAAGAGGAAGAACGCACCCGGATCGGGAGAGAGCTTCACGACGACATTAACCAAAGACTCGCAATGTTGGCAATTGAACTAGAACAATTGGAGGACGATCCTTCTGAAATTCGGAGCCGTGTGGAAGAACTACGGAAGCAGACGACAGAAATCTCGGACGACGTGCAAGCTTTGTCACACGAATTGGACTCTTCCAAACTGGAACATCTCGGTGCCATTGGGGGCATGAGAAGCTGGTGCAGAGAATTCGGTGAGCGGCAAGGAATTCAGATCGAGTTTAAGAGTCCCGAAGCGAAAATCTCTCTTCCGCGAGAAATCGGGCTTTGCCTTTTTCGAGTTCTACAGGAAGCTCTGCACAATGCAGCCAAGTACAGCGGGGTGAGATGGATTGAAGTGCAACTGCGGGAAGACGCAGCTGAGATTCATCTCCTCGTCAGTGATTTAGGAAGAGGATTCGACTTGGAAACGGCAACGCAAGGGCGAGGTCTCGGTCTCACCAACATGCAGGAGCGAGTTCGGCTGATAAAGGGGTTCATTGAGATTCAATCGAAACCGATGGGTGGGACCACCATCCATGTTCGCGTTCCACTCCGGTCAGAGCACTCCCGAGGTGCGGCAGGGTAAGCGATTGAATCTAGAATCTGTGTGAGGTCTCGTTCATAGGGAATAACCCGCACAGAATATCCACGTCGTATCTCTCTACTAGCAGGTTGCCGAGTTTTTCGACCTGAATTGCTTCCGCTCTGTCACCTCCCGCCCAGACCTTCGGCGAAATCGTGACCAGAAAATCTGTTACCGACAAACTGCTCACCCCGAAGAACGGCGTTCACACCATCGAGTAGTTCTCTTCTGGCATCACTCTTGACGACATAGCCTTGGGCCCCCGTGCCGAGGGCCCCCTGCACTACGTCAGCAGAAGATTCTTGGCTTACAAAAAGTATCCTGGATTTAGGGGAGAGCCTGCGGATTTGTCGAGCGACTTCGATTCCATTTAGCGACGGAAGCCCGATGTCGAGCACAATTAGGTCCGGTTGCAGTTCTTCCGCTTTCTGAACCGCTTCTAATCCGTCCGAGGCCTTGCAGATGATCTGCAATTCTGGCTGCTTCTGAAGTGTCGAAGCGACAAAACGCTGAAACGGTTCGTAATCCTCTATTACCAGAACCCGGATTGAACGGGCAGGCATCTACTCCCGTTATAGCAGGTTCCGCTCACGTGGTCCTGAACTAATTGTTTCCGTGGAACTTGGGTTTCGGCCCACGGCGAAGGACTTGCTCATCATCCAGCACGCATCACTGGAAAAAAATACGCAGTCACCAACACAACGCCCGGAAGGTCAGCACTTTGCATGGAGTCAAAGGAGCAGACGGAGCGATCATGGACAGCCATTGGGAAGTCTTCTAAACGAGGTCGACATATTTAGAGCAACATGTGGCCTATCCTGCAGCGATTGACTGAGTGCTGGTCACCGGAATCGAAGCGTGACTATTTGTAAAGGGCTGCACCGCCCTTACGCGGTGGAACGCATGGAATCGGTTCCCAAACTGAGAGGAACGCGAGCGTATATCGTGGTGCCCCGCTGGGGTTGCGATTCGATTGAAAGCTTTCCCTTCACGAGTTTCAGCCGCTCCTGCATGCGGTTGAGACCAAGCCCTTCTGCTTTCCTTGCCGTTTCGAGGTCAAAGCCTACGCCGAAGTCACTGATCGTCAGATGAATCTCATCCGACGTCCCCCACAATCGACCATCGAACTGCCGCACACCGCTATGTTTCACCGCATTGTGCAGGGCTTCCTGTAGCACGCGGAAGAGGCAAAGAGTAGTCTCTGGTGGTACGGCGCAGGGTAAGCCGTCGCTCCTGAAGTCAATCTCTACTCCTTTCCGCTCGCCGAAATCTTTGCAGAAGCTGCTCATGACCGCTGCTATGTCAAGATATTCCAGTCTTGGAGAGTACAACTCGTGCGCCAAGGCTTTGACATCGTTCAATATCTCCAAGCTTTGCTTCAGTACTGCGTCTATCCCGCGGGCACGTCGACAGCAGGATTGGTGGTATCTGTCCCTAACTTGTTCGATGCTCCAGCGCGAACAAAGTCAGGCGTTGACCAATGTCTTCGTGAAGGTCGCTTGCGATCCGGTGACGCTCCTGTTCTTCGGCTTCGATCACCTTGTAACCCACGCTGGAAAGTGCATCTTCCGCCTGCTTGCGCACTCGGGACACGAGTCCAGCGATGACCAACGAAGTGACCAAGAAAGCGATGATGGCCACAATATCGAGCGGATCGTTAACTTCAAAAGAGAAAGCAGGGGGAGCAATGTGTGCCAAGCACAGAGCCGCGATGATCGCAGCAAAGACTGATGAAACAAAGCTCCCCACACGGGATATTATTACGACGACTATAACGAAGAGGAGTCCAGCCGTAGCGATAGTGACATGCAGCCGGTAACAGATAACGGTAAGTGATGCCAGGGCTAGGCTGGCAACTAAACATTCGACCGCTGAGCGCCAGAATTTACGCATTGTGGTACGGGGCAACTTCCGAATTGTAGGCTTACTCTGAAATCGTCTGCGGTCGATTGTGCCGTAAACGTGGGTAGATGTCGAGAAATCCTCTTCGCACCAGCTATCTCAAAACGAGATAGCTAGTGATAATCCCTGATGGCATAACGAAGTCGGCCTCCGAACGGTTCGAGTAGACTTTGCGGTGATCACCCGGCAAAGCTCGGAACCGAGGAGGCCGAGATGCAGATTATAGGCGTGGACTTACATACGCGACAACAGACGGTTGCGATGTTGAACGTCGAGACGGGCGAGATTGTCGAGAAGACTTTGCGGCACGAAGGCGAGTCGGTGCGAGAGTTTTACTCGACTCTTGCTGGACCGACTCGTGTGGGGATCGAAGCCACCGGTTCGATGCAGTGGTTCCTGGAGTTGATGGAGGAGCTGGGGATCGACTGCCAGGTAGGCCATCCGGCGAAGATCCGCGCGGCCGAACCGCGGAAGCAAAAGCACGATCGACGAGATGCCGCGCTCGTGTTGCAGTTGCTGGTGAAAATCGCTTTCCTTCGATCTGGATGCCATCCCGGGAACAACGGGACGTGCGCTCACTGATCCTCTATCGGCATCAGTGGGTACGCATCCGAACCCGCGTGCAGAACGCCTTGCAAGCCATCGCACTGAGTCACGGATTGCGGCGTGGCTCGTCGCTGTGGAGCAAGGCAGGCCAGCAGGCGATCGCCTCGTTGTCACTGACTCGCTATACAGCCGAGCGGCGGACCGCACTGCAATCGCTGTATCGGCACCTGGAAGAACAGATCGAAGACTTAAATCGAAAGGTAGAAGAGTTGGCCTGGCAGCGACCCCAGGCACGGCGGCTGATGACTCATCCGGGAGTGGGGCCGATCACAGCTCTGGCGACGGAAACCTTTTTGGGTGAGCCGAAGCGGTTCGTGGATGGAAAGGCGGTAGCCAGCTATGTGGGACTGATTCCCAGCGAACACTCCAGCGGAGGCCGGCAGCGACTGGGCGGTTTGAGCAAACAAGGGAATCCGCTGCTTCGTTTTCTGTGGTGCGAAGCGGTGGGGCATGCGGTTCGCAAGGATGCGGAGTTGCAGCGTTTTTATCAGCACAAGCTGGTGCAGAAAGGTCTGGGGAAGGCGAAAGTAGCAGCCGCACGAAAGCTGGGGATCCGACTCTGGATCCTGCTGCGTGACCAGATCGATTACCAGGAGTTCTGTCGTCGCGGACAGGTGCGACAGAAGCACGGTGGTGCCCATGCGGGAATGCCTGCTTGAGAACATGATCCTGCGTAGCAGTGATCGAATCCCTGAATAGGCGACCCGCCTCCCCGAGATGCGGGGAGTTCGAAGAACTCATCATGGTCAGCAAGGACCGAAGAGATGTCTGGTGGGCAACACCGGGACGATGAAGTGAATGGGCCGAGCCGGTCGGGTGAACGTGAAACGGAAGGACGTAGAAACCGCGAGTGCAATCAACCAAGCGCTGCTGCGCAGACAAACGGGTGTGCTCAGAAAAATAAAAAACTAAGACGAAACGTTCTTGACGGAGCCGACTTCGTTAGAGATGTTCTCGACACCTATCCCGAAACACACTCTTTTTTTGAAACGAATTTGGCTTTCGGCTCACCACCCTTTGAACGGTGGATCGCCAAGACCTTGCAATCGAACACGGTAAAGGGCAGTATCACCGCACTCCTTGAATAGGCCCCGGTTAGGTTGACCTCGGTACGCAGCCCGAGCATTCCCGCAAACGACTGCGCTCGACGGGAGGGTAAATGAAAAGCTCTCTGTTTCTCGCGGTGTCGATCCCTGCTCTGTGCATCTTCAGTGCTTGTGGTGGTGGTGCGAGCGGAGGGAACAGCGGCGGTGGTGGGGCGGTGGCTCTCAAGTGGCCACTCACTTCTCTGTCGCCGGTCCGGCTACGGCCTCCGTGGGCACTCCTTTCAATATCACCGTGGTCGCTCTCGACGCCGCTAATAACCCGGTATCGAGTTATTCCGGGACCGTGCAGTTCACGAGCACCGATCCCCAAGCCGTGCTGGCGGTAAACTCGATGCTGATCAGCGGCACAAAAGGCTTTTCCGAAAAGCTGATGACGATTGGCAGCCAAACGATCACGGCCACCGATACAGTGAAATCCGCAATCACTGGGATTTCGAGCCCAATTCAAGTTTCGACACCGGCTTCGGGCATTGTGCCAACGGGCAGCATGGCAAGCTCCGCGATACTTTCACACAGCGACGCTGCTAAATAATGGAACGGTGCTTGTGACCGGAGGAGTGGGTGGCGGCAACGGCCTCACGTCTGCAGAAATATTCGATCCCGTCAGCGGGACTTTTTCGGTCACGGGTAGTATGGCGGTGGGACGAAGCTCACACACAGCAACGCTGCTCCAAATGGCAAAGTACTTGTGACAGGAGGAAGCTCTTCCGCCACGGCTGAACTTTTCGATCCACCCAGCGGACAATTCACTGCCACCGGCAGCATGACAATATCACGCACGGGACACACAGCTACGCTGCTCAATGACGGAACAGTGCTCATTACGGGAGGCAACGCCCCAGGAGGTGAAACAGCGACAGCGGAGATATATGGTCCCGCGACTGGAACTTTCAGATCGACGGGCAATATGGAAACCATCCGCTGGGGACACACGGCCACACTGCTTAGCGACGGGAGAGTGCTCGTTGCGGGCGGGATTGGAAGCGGCACCGGTAACGCGGGTTACCTGACAAGTGCGGAGATATTTGATCCCAACGTCGGGACGTTCACAGCGACCGGCAGCATGAAGCTCAAACGCTGGTGGCACGAAGCGACCTTGCTTCCTGACGGAAGGGTACTCGTGTCGGGAGGCGTGTATCTTTTCAGGACGGTCGCGTCGGGGGCGGAGTTGTTCGATCCCGCGAGCGGGACCTTCACAACGACGGGCAGCATGGCAAATATGCGCCGAATACACACATCGACACTGCTCAACGACGGTAAGGTGCTCGTGACCGGTGGCGAGTATTTCGTCAACATGGGAGCTCTGCTTTCGCTCGCAACGGCGGAACTATTCGACCCGGCGAGCGGGGGGTTCACGCCAACCACTTCCAATATGGAAACAGCTCGTTCCGGGCATAGCGCCACGCTCCTGAATGATGGAAGTGTTCTCGTGGCAGGAGGGATAGATTTCGACGCGCAGGGAGGAGGTGTGCTCTCAAGCGCGGAACTGTTCAAGTAGCGGGTGATGAGACGAAGGCGTTCTTTCCGGTAGAGCTTGAGGGAGAGGCGACCGGTCAAATTTCACGTGGACCGACGACGCGGTCGGAGTCGGATCCCGGTCAAACCAACATGTCCCAGTCAGGATAGATGTTGCGAAATCCTCTTCGCACCAGCTATCTCAGACTGAGATAGCTAGTGATAATCCCTGTTCTCGACACCTTCCTGAAACTCAATGCCCGGTTCGGCCGTTAGTCACGATCGAAGTATACGGAGTCGCTCACTAGGATATTCTCGAACACAGTGACGAAACCAAGGTCCCGAATGTTGCTAGATAGGACTGCCCCCGTTCGGCTGCATAATCATGTCTCCTGAGTGTCAGTCGGAGCCTGATCTAGCCAAGCGAGGAAGAGCTTATAGCCTACCGATAGGACGATCGCGCCGACGAACAAGCCGACGAGGCCCAAGGCAACGAATCCGCCAATCGCGCCGAGGAACACCACCACCATTGGAACTGCGACTCCTCGTCCCAGCAGGAGGGGCTTCAGGAAGTTGTCCACTATGGCAACAACAAGACACCAAACCAGGAAAATTACGGCTTTGGTGGTGCTCGCGATCGCAAACATGTAGATCACCGCCGGTATGAGGACGAGCACGCCGACCTGCAGCACAGCGGCGATTAGAAACGTTACAGCCCACAAGCCCGCGCCAGGCAGCCCTGCTACAAGAAAACCAAGGCCCGCAAGAACCGATTGGATAAATGCCACACCAAGAATCCCGCTGGTAACGCTGCGGATCGTGGCTCCAATTAGTTGCTGGAATTCGGGCCCCTTGGCCCCGAAAAGACGATTGAACAAGGAGCAAGTCACGTCATTTGCGGCCTGGGCGCTCGCCAGAAGGACTCCAGCCACTACAATGGAAAGAGCGAATTGCAGCACGGTGAGGCCGAGTCCGGCAGAAACAGAGAGCAGCCCAGGGACTGCGGCTTTGATCTGGGGAGCAAAACTTCTAATGGCTTCGCTTAGGTCCCTAGATGCCCGGCTCCACAAACTGTTCAATGGAGCCCCGATGATCGGCCAGGTTTCAACCCCCGCAGGAGGAGGAGGGATAATTAAGGTTCCTTCCTTGAAGTGGGCTGCAAGGGTATGGACACTCTCGACTAGCGTTCTTGCGAGCAAGACCACTGGAATAATCAGGAAGGCCAGAAATAGAACCGCGAAAACGACAGCGGTCACCACTTCTCGCCCGCCCAGCGCAAGTTGCAACTTTTTGAAGCCCGGGTAAGCAGCGACTGCAATGATAATGCCCCAAGTGAGCAGAGGAATGAAGGGACGCAGGATCGTGAGACAGGCGATGGTTAGCAGAATCCCCAGGCCGATGTAGATGGAGGCTTCGAGTGCGAGGTTTAGTTGGGTTCTGTCGTCCGCAGGTTCGCGAAATGTCACGGTAGAGTCTCCTGCCTGTATAAACTGACCCTCATGGTTGATGCTTTTGAGCACGCTGCGCCAGGCAACAAGGTTTGTCGGTAAAATCTTTTCCGATCAAAAGACAGCAACGGAAAATGGATACGGGTTTTTCTTCTCCATGAGTTTCGGGTGCTCGTGAGCCGCGAATGAGCGGGAGTTCCAATACTCTCCAGGGCGTTAGAGAAAGTATGGCAAGAGCGATCACCTTGCAGGTCCTCTTTGAGTGTATGGAGGCGATATCACTATGGGGTTGGAGGGGTCTTATCCCACTCGTCGGCCCCATGTGCGTAGAGATAACTTCGTCCCGAGCGTATTGGAACTAGGGATTCCCCTAGGTGTTTGGGAAAGGTCTGCGTGTTAGCTTGGACATTGTTTCGTTACGACGACATGCTACTTTGAAACGCTGACGCGATTAGCCCTTCTGGCGAATCGGACCGAGCCGCTCTCAATCAAACCCAGGGGTTGATTTTGACTTCACTCCACTAGAACCATCGCAAGAAGCCAATTTCAAATTCTCGGAGAACAACTAACGTTGGACCAGCGAACAACACACGCTGGTGAGGAGAAAGCTTATGCCAGTAAAAAACCCAAAGGAACTCTTCGTAATGCTGCTTAGTGACGCACGGCAGAGCACCGAGCGGTCAACCAAGTTTTATCAGGAGATCAGCCAGGCAGCCCAGGATCCAGACGTTAAAGAAGCACTGGAATCGCGGGCCTGGATCGCGGAAAAGGACTTGAGCGCGATCGATCGGTGTTTTGAACTGATCGGGGAGCAGCCAGTGAAGCTCAGCGGTCGTCTCCAAGAGGTGTTTGTTGAGGACTTCCGCAAAGAACTGGCGGAGATACAGAACCCGATCGCAAAACATGTCTTCGTCTTAGCGAAGGTTAGCCACCTCATCCATCTTCGGATTGCCGAATACGCAGCGCTGGTAGCGGCGGCCGACGTGACTGGACACTATGCCGTTGGTGTTCTGCTGGAGAGCTGTCTGGCAGACAAGCTCGCGTTTGTTGAACGAACGCGACGTCTTATCAGGAACTTCGTGGCGACCAAGGTAGCGGCAAAGGTCGCTACAGCATAATCACGCCGAACAGCCTTATGCCTAAGCGGCTCTCCCCGTCAATGGGGAGAGCTGCCTCACACAGAGACCGTCCCACCCTCGTCACAAGCTGCATCCGAAACGGTCTGGTGCACATAGATGTCGAGAAATCCGCTTCGCACCACCTTTCTCAGGTTGAGATAGACGGTGATGATCCCTGTTCTCGACAGGTATCTGGAAATCCGCGAAATTGCGAGTAGTATGATGGCAAATACTAGGAGGCGGTTATGAAGGGAACTTTCACCGCCGCCGCTATTCTCGTAGCGATTTCTGCGGTCCCCGTAACGCTAACGGCAAAAGAAAAAACGCTCAAGATTACGGTGAGTGGCGGCAACCTCGCTATTCCTGTCGAAATAACTGACCCGAAGATTCTCGACAATTTCAATGTTTGGACCGGGCCAGGAACAAACTCGAATGAGGATGAAGGATTCATTGTCCAGTGGTCTCGAGGGGCGACCGCTGAACCACCCAGTCGCCTCTCGCAATACGTGGTCTCGTTCTATACAGAGCCCTCGTCAGAGCGACCCTTCTACGTTGTGTCCTATTGCTATGACTCGTCCCGCCAGCGCGGCTATGTGTACTTTCCGGGCTTTAGCGAAAAGTGGTATTCCGAAAATGTTGGCACGATTTTTCGTGGCGTGGAAGGAGACTGGTTCTTGTCCCGGCCCGTGTGGGACACCACCGTTGAGCCCCTCATTGCGAACGCATCAGAGTGCGACGCTCGCGAATTAGAAAACCCTATCAAGCCCGTTGACCCGACATATTCAGAAGCAATGGACCTAGCGGAAGTCCTACGCGACCACGGCTTAACAATCAAATGCGTGCTGCCTTCTAAAATGGTGAACTCCTTTGAAGATCAGGTCGGTGCCGCCCTTTATCGGACCAACCGCGGGGATTTCGAAGCGCTGTTTCTCAAGAAACCAGCGACCTTTGCATCGGTCAAGTCCACCGAAGCAGAGAAGAACGGGTTCTACTTTTACTCTTTTGAAGGAAGGCCGCCAGCTCGGGGAGGTTGGACGAGTTCGAGGCGTGAATACTTCATTAAACATACAAACCAGCTGCTCGTAACGCGACAGGAACAACTCGCGGTTTACCTGGACAAAGAGTTGAATTCGGATTGACCGCGCCGGATAGGCCGATGGGCTTCGGACTTCGCGATTCTTTGCAGCGGATAGATGTCGAGAAATCCGCTTCGCACCCGCTATCTCAGACTGAGATAGCTAGTGATAATCCCTGTGGCTGTTGAAAAACTCGTGTTTTCAGAAAAATCTCGAAAAACGGGTGATAGAAAATGTCTAGGAAACTCGGGGAAATCGTTTGTAGAGCTTCCTGACGCGATCTGATTTTTGCAAATTCCGAGTCAGCGAGTTTTTCAACAGCCACCCCTGTTATCAACAGTTATCCGAAACAAATGCGCATACTAGCATCGCCAGTTGACTAGCCGCTCCGCTTGGCTTGCAATTGAAAAGGGGCGGGATCGGCGCCCGGCTCGATATTTACATCAACGATTTCGTGGAGGATGCAAACCATGCCATACAGCATATCGACCTTGCTGATCCGCAATCTTCGTGATGTCTTCGGTGAGAACGACCCCGTGCGTCGGCGCGCCGCCATCGACGAGATTTACACTGAAGATTGCGTTTTCTACGACCCCAGCGAGGGAGTCTATCGTGGCCGTGACGAAATCGACCGCATCGCGGGCGCGATCAAAGCTACTCACCCTGAATTCCAATATCAGCCAATTACCGAGCCTGCGGAATCGGGCAATGGCGGGCTGGTCCGCTCGGTATCGGGCCGCCCTGGTGAGGCCCCAGCTTACGCGGGGACTGATTTCCTCATTGCCCCGGACGGCCGGATTGCCGCCATTTATCTCTTTTTCGACAAGCTACCTTAAGCTGGACTGTGTCACGCGAACGTGGCATCCAAGTGGGAGACAACTATGTTCGACAGCGTATCCCGGGCGGAGAGCGAGCCAATCGGCGTGGTTGGTTCGGGCTGGCTACGGGCGGCCCGGTTCTCTTCCTTGAGTTGCGCGATCGCCTTGGGCGCAGGATTTTTAGCTGAGGCTGCGGCTCATGACCCAGTGCAAGCCCTATTCTCTTTTGGTCCCTGGGGGTCGCTCAGTCTTGCACTGCTCTATCTCTTGTTCCGTCGGGGGGAGAATTCACTGGCATTTGCGCTTGGACTGGGCGCGGCTACGGCTTTCCTTGCCCTGCTCGCAGTCGCCCGTGGTGAGTTGTCGCTTACTAGTGAGGTGCTCCGCCACCTTTTTTCATACTAGGAATGCTCATTCTGATTCTGCCACCGTTCGTTCTTACGATGGGTCAATCCACACTCGCGGCGTTGCTCGGTTGGCTCTTCAGTATCTCTTCGGCAATGCTCGGGTTAAGCAGTATTGTCGCATTCCAGAAGATGGCGCACGAAGCAAAGGGGATGGGAAAACTGCGACTTGCCTTTGGCGCCGGAATATGTTGCCCGCTTGTCGTTTTGCTGATATTCACGCTGCTTGGCTTTCTCTTTTTCAGCTTCCACATGTGAACTTTCCTTGTCTCGCGGCCACGCTCCGAATTAGGTGGTGATAATCCCTGTGGCTGTTGAAAAAGGCGCCTACTGGTGGAGTGTTGAACTGAGGTAGCTGTTTCCTGCTGAGATATCGCGCTTTCTTTTTTTATCTCAGACCGGCACCGTGGCTGATTCAGGAGATCTTGATCTAAGGAAGCGGGCCAGTCGTTTCAGGTTCTGGGCTGTAGCCGCGAGAAAGAACTGTTCGCGAACATGCTTGATTCTCCGCAAGCGCACCCTGCGCAGTCCGATCTGGTTCTTCAATTCCGCAAACAGTGCTTCTACTTTCCGGCGTTGGCGTTGCGCGGCCGCGAAGGCCGGAGCAGTCGTTCGCTCTCGTGCCCTTTGTCGCGCCGCTTCGTGGATATGGATCGCAATTTGCCGATAGTGTCCGCTGGTGCACTGCGATTTGTGCACACACTCCCGACACCGTTTTCGCGTTGCCCTATAGATATGGTTTCGGTTGCGCGGGTTCACTCCCAGGTAGGTTAGTCGCTTTCCTGCGGGACACTGATAACTGTTCGTCTCGGCAACGTAGGTGAACTTCTCGATCCCGTACAAGTTGGTTTTGGGAGCAGGACTTTCTTTCACGCGAATATAAGGAGTGATGTTCCGTTCCTCCAACCAGGCCAAAAGCTCACCGTTCCCATAGGTCGTGTCGGCGGCAACCGACTGGGGGAAGCGCCCGCGTCTCTCCGCTGACCGCGTGATCATCTCCCGAGCCGCCGCACTTTCCTGGCTCAGCCGGGCCGGCGTTGCCTGAACGCCCACAATGACGCAACTCTGGTTGTCGATCAGATAGTTGTTGAAGTACCCCAGCTCCGCCGGACGAGCGCCCTTGGTCGAATAGGTCGAATCCGGATCCGTCGTCGATACCTGGTCTTGTTGATGGGCCGGTTCTTCAATCGGGTTTTCTTGCTCGAGGTCCGCCAAGTACTCACGCACCGTGCCCTTCACGTGGGCCACTTCCGTCAACTGCTCACGCGGGATGCGGCTCGACCGGCTGGCATTCGCGGCGATAAAGCTGCCATCGACCGACAGGTGTTCGCCCTCGACGAATCCAGCCTCCCTGCAACGGTCCACGATCTGTTCAAACAGCTGCTGGAACAGATTGGACTCGAGGAAACGGCCATGACGGTTCTTGGAAAACGTAGAATGATGGGGAATCTCCTGATCGAAGCTGAGTCCGGTAAACCAGCGCCAGGCCAGATGCATCTGCAGCTCCTCGACCAGCTTGCGCTCGCTGGTGACGCCGTAGAGATAGCCGATCAGCAGAATGCGCAACAGGAGTTCCGGATCGATCGAGGGTCTGCCCGTATCGCTGTAGGAGTCCTTCAGCTTCTCACGAACGAAATCGAAGCTGATGTGTCGGTCGATGAGACGGAGTAGGTGGTTTTCAGGAACCTGATCTTCAATGCGAAAGTAGTAGAACAGCGACTCGGAACGGGAGTGTTGTCCCATCATAATCCGCAAGCCTCCGTGAATAGCGATGAAGAAGAGCATCGGCAGAACGCTTGCTCAATAGACGTTGCTGCCGACACTTCAGTGCGCATTCACGAACACTTTTTCAACAGCCACTCCTCTTACCACCATCTATCTCAAAATGAGATAGCTGGTGATAATCCCTGTGGCTGTTGAAAAACTCGCTGTTTTCAGAATTATCTCGAAAAACAGGTGATAGAAAATGTCTAGGAAACTCTACAAACGATCTGTTTCTCGAGTTTCCTGACATTTTCTATCACTGATTTTTGCAGATTTTCTGAAAAAACGAGTTTTTCAACAGCCACCCCTGTTATCGACATCTATCGAGGACGTTTGCGTCAGAATCGGTTACGGCCAAGGGCCAATCCACATCTCAATGGAACGACGGTAAACGACTCTACCGCACACTGAACTATCTTCGCGACGGCATCTGGTCACACCATGGACAGCAAACGGCTCTCCTGGAGATTGAGCTCTCGCTCCTTGAATTCGCTGTGTCTACTATGCGGAGCGTTCACGCTATCGAAGTTAGTGTTGTTCGTGATCGGATCTCCCGCTCAGTTTCGTAATCGATTCAGAAGCTTGTCCAACGTGAATCGGTCGGGTTCCCAGGACGCCAGTAAGAATGCCGCAGCGGCTGCCGAGAAGACCGAATAGTCGAATGGCGTCTTGATGCCAAGACCGGTGACCATGCCTATAGCAAATGACAAAAGGAGAAGACCGGAGAGCACGGAGGCCATTCGTATTTTGAAACCTGCGATAAGCAATATCCCAAAGAGTGTCTCCGCGACGGTAGCTGCCCATGCAAACGACACCGTTAATGAACTGGGGAAGAGAGACATCACCGCGCCCGTGTATTCCACGAAATGAGCGAAATCTCCCCAGGATACGTTCTTTGCTCCATGTGGCCCCCATAAGCCAAAACGATCAGCCACAGCGGATAGAAAGGAAGCTCCTAGCGCAAACCGTGCGAACAGACGGACAATCTCTGTCCCATTCTCTCTGAGTTGCGCGGCTCTTGAATTCATACGTGCTCTAGGTAAGGAAATTTGCTTTATTTTTCAAACTTATTTCCCCTTTTC
>CAVYDF010000005.1:0-154084 GCA_963767205.1 uncultured Acidobacteriota bacterium | reverse complement strand
CTTCTTTGATCATGCGTGGCAGCAGCGCAAAGTGATAACCCTGCATCAGGACCAGCGGATGTTGGCCATCTCGATTTCTTGCAGCACCGCGTCGGCAAACTTCCGATTCGCATCCTGATAGCTTTTCCAGTCTGACGCCCGAAAAATGGGCCGCGTGTAAGCGATGTGGCACAGCGGCCGAGCCCCTCGTTCGAGAATCCGTAGTAGTAGCCTTCCTCTTCGTCCTTGCTCAGCCAGACGCGCCGCAACGTGTACTCAGGCTTGTCAGGCGGAACGCGCAAGCGATCGTGCTCGTCCACCGTTTCGCGGTCCGCATCGCCCGAGCCCGACGCGATCCACGTTCCGTCACATGCGCGCAAAATCGGCTCGAGCGCCGTCACCAAGCCGCTGGCTGGAACGAGCGCCTCGATTCCTTTGTTTCGGTGCACGTGCATGTAGGGTTCCCGGTTCGATACCACCACGAGCGGACTTTGCAACGTCTTGCTCTGCATGCTCACTCGCAGGCGCTCCGGCGTCCACATCGCCTGCCCCGTCTCGCGAAGCCGAGCCTCTTCCTCAGCGGCCGCGCGCGCTTCCGCGAGGCTTTGCGTCAGGTTCATCACCTCTTCGGAGAAAGGCGCGAGAAAATCTTCCTTGGGAAGGTCGGGACGGGGAGAAATCTTTCCCACTCGCACTTGCCGCATCCATTCGGCGGTTCGCGAAATGGGTCCGATGATCGTCCACTGCACGATCAGCACCGTGATCAGAACAATCAGAAGCACCTGCGCGATTACGTGCCAAAGCGTTTCGCGCCAGATGCGCGAACTTTGCGCTTCCACATTACTGGCGTCGTGGTAGATCGCGAGAAAGCCGGCTACAGCTCCTTTTCGATGAAGCGGCAAGAAGTAGACCTGCATTTCCTTGCCACCCAACTTTACAAATTCGCCGTATCCCTCTTCGTGCGCCTTCACTTGATCCAGTGGTATTTCAACCGGGTCCAGGCGCGAAACGAGATTCGAACTTTCGGCGAGCACTCCGCCGCGCCCGTCATACACCACCACGCCCGCAAGCCGCTCCCTGTTTCCGAACCGTTCGACGATATGGCGCAGTTGGTCGCGCGAGCCGCTATCGAGCGCCGGTTCGACCAGTTCCTGCAGGCTCTCGCCAAGAGTTTCGGCGCGCCTCACCAGATCGGCGCGCAATGCGCGCTTTTCCGAGCGCACCTGGTTCCTGGCGACAATGAATGTGACTAAGCTAATGCCGGCTACAAGAAATACGATCAGCCGTAGACTGAGCCTCACGGCGTTCCCTTCGCTACGAAATTTTCGAAAATCGCCCGGAATTAGCCCGCGGCGATTTCGATGGTTTCTATCCTGATTGTGTTATTGACGGCGTCGAGGATGCCCTTCACCCGCACCTTCTTCCCCGCAAACTTTTCCGCCGTCTGCTGGTCATCGAGCGAGTAGGAAAATTTGCTGGAATTGTCCGTCAGAACGAATTGATCGCCTTTCTTGGCAATCGTTCCGGTAAACGTCTCGAACTTCGAATCGCGTTTCTGGCTCGCTACGAGAAGCTTGTTAGTCTTGCCTGTTTCGGTTGTCGTTGCACTGTAAGCAGTTGCCCCGGTCAGAAAGGAAAGCCCTAAGGCAGCCACGGTTAAAGTGATTGCTCTCTTCGTTTTCATCTCTACTCTCGCTTTTTACTCCAGACATTCACGAAAGGCGATACCCTGAATCCTTCACTTTGGGGGTGCATGGCGTCTGCCATTCAAATCCAGTCTAATCGATTGAATACACACGGCTTAATCTGATTTAACATTGTCCCCGTAGGAAGAATACTCGCAAAGCCCGAAGATTGTGCACGGTAACTGGCGCCTGGGTCCCAAATTGGGCCTCCCGTTAACTGCATCTGGCCGCCGTTTGACCCCCTAGGTGCGCGATTGGACGCACAATGCTAGACGGGTGGTTCGGATAGGCGCAAACTTTAGTACTGTAACTAGTTACGGGTGTAGTTCACCCGTCGTAGTTGGGCTCGGGGTCAGGCCTCCGGGGGAAGTAAGAGGCCGCTGCATTACAGGCACGTTAAGAAAAGGTGGAGGAGACATGGCGAGCGCAGTTTCTAACAAGCTCTGGAAATCGTTCGATTGGGCTCTGTGCAAGACGGCGGGGATAACCTTCGACACGATTCAATACTTCAACAAGTTCAATCCCAACCCTTCATTCACTCCGAAATGGTCAGAGAAGCCGCTGTTGAAGTCGTGGGAGAAGTCCAAGCCCACGCTTGGCTGGCCGCGCACCACGGACTCACTTTGTCCGGACTGTGTGCGGGAAGCGCGCGATCTGATCCTCAACGGCAAGAAGGACTGGACCGACCTCGTTCACGAGAAAGTCGGCGAAATCAAAGCACAGATTATCGAGCGCGACGGCCAGGTCTGGATGGTGAAAGAGTGCCCCATCCACGGCAAGTATGAAGACCTGATGGCCATCGACGCAAAGTTCCTTGAATGGATCGAAGGCAATTTCCCGGGCCGCGACATTCCGGCGCACAACGACGAGGATTTGCACCGCCACGGCTCAAGCACCGTCCGCCACGGACGCGGCTCGGTTCTCACCGTTGACCTGACGAACCGCTGCAACATGATGTGCGATCCCTGCTTCATGGACGCCAACCAGGTGGGCTACGTTCACGAGCTCAGCTGGGAAGAAATTCAGGAAATTCTCGAGAACGCCACCAAGATCAAGCCACGCCGGCAGATGTCCGTGCAATTCTCGGGCGGCGAGCCCACGATGCATCCTTACTTCCTCGATGCGGTTCGCTACGCGCGCAAAGTGGGCTACAACAGCGTGCAGGCCGCCACAAACGGAATCGAATTCGCCAAGAGCAAGGACTTCTGCAAGAAAGCCTTCGAAGCGGGCATGCGCTATGCGTACCTGCAATTCGACGGTATCGGCAACGATGCGAACAGCCACCGCCAGGTGGGCAATCTCTTTGACGTGAAACTGCGCGCCATCGAGAACATGCACGAAGCCGGAATCGAAATCGTGCTCGTCACCACGATCGTCAACAACGTGAACAACGATCAGGTCGGTCCGATCGTCAAGTTCGCGATGGAAAACCCTAAGAAAATTTCCTTCGTGTCCTTCCAGCCCGTTTCGTTCACCGGGCGCGACGAGGAAATCACGCCGGAGCGCCGCATCCGCCAGCGCTATACGCTTTCACACCTCGCGCAGGACGTCAGCGCGCAAGTCGGCAAAGTAGAGCCCACGCGCGACTGGTTCCCGATTTCTTACATCGCCACTTTCGCGGGCTTCTCGGACCTTTCTCATGGCCCCGATTCGCAGTGGGGTTCGCTTTCCTGCGGCTGCCACCCAAATTGCGGTGTGGGAACAGCGCTCATGATCAACAAGGAAACGAAAGAATGGGCGCCCGTGCCGCGCTTCCTCAACGCGCCTTCGCTTACGAAGGACGTTACGGCCATCACCGACGCAGCCCGCAGCAAGAAATTCTCAAACTTCATGATGGCGCTAGCCATCCTCAAGAATTACAGCCCGTTCCAGGCGCCGCCGAGCCTGAGGTTGAAGGATTTGTGGATCAAGTTCGACAAGACCTGGGCTCTCTCAAAGAATGCCGACAAGAAGTATGGCCGCACCAGCCCGGATCGCACCTTCGAAGACGCCATGAAGCGCCGCAAGGAAGATCCCTGGAATTTCCTCTTCATCGCCGGCATGTGGTTCCAGGATCTCTTCAACTATGATTTCCGCCGCACCGAAATGTGCATCATCCCCTACGCCACGCAGCAAGGTGAAATTTCCTTCTGCGCGTACAACACCGGCGTGGGCTGGCGGAAGATCATCGAGAACATGTACAAGAACGCGACCGTCGCGCAGTGGTACAAGACGCACGGCAAGCACGACATCTTCGCCAAGGGCAAGAGCGTCGATCTCCAGAGCTACGAACACTCGCTGCGAATTGATAAGGAAGACGCCGCGCGCGTTCGTCACCTCGAGCACGACATTCCGCTGACGGCAGCCGAAGAAGACCGCGCCCGTCGCCGAAAAGCTAACGAAGAAGCGGCCAAGGTTCGCCGAATCTACGAAGAGCTCGTGCTGAAGAAGCCCACGGAAGCTGTCGTTCAGATCGGCTCAATTCAGCAGATTCAAATGGCGGTCCCGGGCGCAACGGTAAAGCCAGTCCAAATCGCCCCAGCCAACGGCAATGGCAATGGTCACGCGAACGGCAACGACGCAGCAAAAGAAGCCAACACCGAAGCAGAAGCCGCCGTCGCCGGCGACTAAGCATCGCAATCAAAGGTTTCACCAACAGCCCCGGCCAAAAACCGGGGCTGTTCTTTTTTCTGCCGGCTTATTGTTTTGATAGAATGAGGAGTCGAGGGCAAAATGCCAATTTACGAATATGTTTGCGATGACTGCGGCGCCCACTACGAACGCATCGTCATGAGCCAGAAGCAATCGATCACATGCCCGAAGTGCGAGAGTGCGAAGCACACGATTCAGCTCTCAGTGTTCGCTGCGCCCGCCAACGGCAGCAAAGCGAGCGGCGGATCTTCCTCAGGCCCCGCATCCGGCTCAGGCGGCTCAGGCGGCGCATGCTGCGGCGGCGGTTGCGGCTGCAACTGATTCAATGGTCGGTATCGACAGGCCAATTGTCGCGATTAGGCCTGAATTTTTAATCGCGAACGCCCGATTAACATTAAGCCTAACCCCTTCCACTGCAACACTTGAAAGTTTCTAATCGAGAATGGATGGCGATTTTTGCGCGCGACGCGGCCGGGTCCGAGACCCGCCCTACAAACCTTTCGTCGGCCACATCATCGCTATTTCGCTGCGACCTTCACCGACGCCTGCGTGTTCTCCCACTTCATTTGCAACGTGCATCCGCCGCCGACTTGATCGAAGTCAATCGTGAAATTCTCCACTGGCGCAGACGTCTTTGATACGGCCATATCAACGCGCGCCAAGTCGTTCGCTTCGCCCGGATATGCCGTGCCCCACTCGCCGGTCTTCTTGCTGATCACCAGCGTCCACTTGTCCGCGGTCGGAATCACGAAGATTGTATAGCTGCCTGCTGGCACCGTCGTGCCGCCAACGCTCGTGTCGCCCGTCGTCACGAATGTGGTTGCCTCGTTCGCACCAGCGCGCCAGACCTTTCCGTAGGGAACCAATTCGCCGAAAATCTTCCGCCCCTTCATGCGCGGACTCGAATAATCAATCGTGATCGTCTTGCCATCGGCCACCTTGCACTCCGCCTTTGCCGGGGGGCTCGGCCGCGGGCCCTTTTCCTGCGCACAGCTCGATGCCACAAAAACCGTCAGTGCCATCACTGCCATCGCACACAGCGCGAGAATTCTCTTCATGATGTCTCATCTCCTTGACCGAGAAATAATCGACCGGGAAATAAATTGGAGCGGGAAATAAATTGCCAGACACGCGCCAATCAATCTACTCTGGATTCTGCCCCGCCCGCGTGCCGCGAGTCAAACCGCGAGCGCCTCGCCGCCCAGATTCTTACCGAGAGTCCAAAGGCGCCGCGCGACATCACATCAACATACATCGAAAAGCCACTAGTCAATATGGAGGGAAAAATAAATGGCCACGACACCGGTAAAGACAGACTGGCAATCGCTACCGGCAGCCAAATCCGGGCAATTCCGCATCGGCGGCGATCTCGTCGTCAACCGACTCGGCTTTGGCAGCATGCGCCTCACGGGAAAAGGAATCTGGGGTCCGCCGAAGGACCGGGATGAATCAATTCGAGTTCTGCGCCGTGCCGTTGAACTCGGAATCAATTTCATCGATACGGCCGATTCCTATGGCCCCGCAGTTGCCGAGGAACTCATCGCGGAAGCGCTCTATCCTTATCCAGCAGGGCTCGTGATTGCGACGAAGGCGGGCTTCGAGCGGCCCGGTCCGGACAAATGGGTGACGAATGGCAAGCCGGAACATTTGCGCGCGTCATGCGAAGGCAGCCTCAAACGCCTGCGCCTCGACCGGATTGAACTTTTCCAGCTTCATCGCATTGATTCGAAAGTTCCCGTTGACGACCAGCTCGGCGCGCTCGAGCTTCTGCAATCGGAGGGAAAGATCAATCACATAGGTTTGTCGGAAGTCAGCGTGAAAGAGATCGAGCACGCGCGCAGCATCGTTCCCATCGTCAGCGTGCAGAATCGCTACAGTGTGGTCGATCGTGCGGCAGAGGAAGTCGTCGACTACTGCGACCGTACACAAATCGGATTCATTCCGTGGTTTCCTCTGGCGTCAGGCGGTGTATCCAAGTCGGGGAGTTCAATCGAGGACGCGGCAGCCAAGCTGAAGATCACCCCATCGCAGCTTGCCCTTGCGTGGCTTTTGCATCGTTCGCCCGTGATGCTGCCGATTCCCGGCACTTCGCGCGTGGAGCATCTCGAAGAAAATGTGGCAGCAGCCGCTGTGAAGGTTGACGACGCCACTTTGAAAGGGCTGGCGAATTTGGCGCGCAGCGCGTAAGCGTCGCTGCTCGAAATCAGATTCGATACGGCGGCGGCTTAATTCCTTTATCTCGCAGATAAATCTCTGCCTGGCCGCGATGGTGAGCCACATGGACATACATCGCAAGAAGTACTTCCCGCCCGGGCAGCCGTCCGTCCGGCGAATCATGCGCTTTGGCGAGTTGTTCGTCGGTCATGCTCTCAACCACTCCCGTGCAATATTCGAAAGAGCCGCTTAGAAGTTTTACGATGCCGCCCTTGTCATTTGGTGACGGCGTCTGAGGCGCGTTTGCATCCTGTAGCCCGGCGCAGAATGCATAATTAGTCGTCGCGATGTGCGAAATTAATTCTCCAAACGTCATCGACTCAGGATGCGGCCGGAAACCGTAATCGCTCGCAGGCATCGCCTCCGCAACTGCTACCGAAAGCTTGCTGAGTGCGCCGAAGTGTTTCGCGTATTCGTTGTCGGTTGCTGCAGCTGCGTTCAGAGCGATACCGGCCCAAACAGCCATGACGAACGGCACACTAATCAGAAGAGTGGAAAGGACAGCGGGACGCTCCATGGCAGCCTCCTTTGAGCACGTTGGAGTGGAGTCCGGCAAACGACGATGCCGATATAGACGACTGCTCGCAGCTTTCGATAGCAGCGTCTTCAATATCGCGCAAGTTGCCGCAGCTACCTCTCGCATTAAGTCCGTAACGGCAGCAGCGCGCGCAGCCGCACATCGCGCAAATAAAGTCCCAACCACGCCAGAATGGCAACGACCAACGGAATCGCAAAGGCCGTCTCCCCCATTCGTACGTGGGTTGCAACCGCGCCACCCAAGTAGCCGGTCAGGAGAATTGCCCCGAACACACTGGTGCGCGGTATTGCGTACAACACGGTGGAGACGAGTAGCGCGATCGTGATCGGCACCGAGACAGAGTCCGGGTAGCCCACTCTCCTCATCTCCTTCCGAGAATCCTCCGGCTTGAGAAAGCCGAAGCTGAGGCCAAACAGCATTAAGGCTACGATTAGGCCGCTGAGTATCCGTCCCGTCCAAAGCATTCCTTTCGAGGTGGGAACTGCAGGCGCAAGCGATGACATAGATTTCTCCCGTTCGATATTGAATTGGACCTTAGTAAAACATGAAAGGCTGGAGCGGCAAATCGGTTATTAGACGCGGCTGCTTGACCTTTGATGCAGCTTACGGCCACTATTGTGAACCTACGCGGAGCACGAGCGAATGCCGGAAGGCAAAGGGCTTCTGATTGTCTACACAGGGCCAGGCAAAGGCAAAACCACCTGCGCCCTGGGCACCGCTTTTCGTGCGGTAGGGCAAGGGCTTCGCGTGCTGATGGTCCAATTCATCAAAGGCTCGTGGCACTATGGGGAACTCGACGCGACGAAAATGCTGGGTGATGATAAGTTTGAGATCCGTCCGATGGGTCGCGGATTCGTTAAAGTGGGCGGGGCGGACACCGATCCCGAAGACATCCGGATGAGCGAGCAGGCCTGGGAATTCGCGCGCGAGCAGATTTATGGAGAGAAATACGATTTGGTGGTGCTCGACGAAATCAACTACGTGATCAGCTATAAAATGCTCGATGCGGATCAGGTGGTGGATGCTCTGGCGAAACGCCCGGAGCGCGTTCATGTGATCTGCACCGGCCGCAACGCGCATCCGAAGCTTGTCGAAGCCGCCGACCTCGTTACTGAAATGCGGGAAATAAAGCATCCGTACACGAAAGGCATCCTGGCGCAGAGGGGAATCGACTACTAGACATGGCCTGGTTCAAGCGCGAAAAAAAGTCGATCGAAAATCCCACGCCGGTGGAGGAGCGCCGCGTCCGCACCGAAGGCATGTGGACAAAATGCAGCTCGTGCCGCGCGATTATCTGGAAGAAAGATCTGGAATCGAACTGGAACGTGTGCCCGAAGTGTGACCATCATTTCCGGTTGGGGTCGCGCCGCCGCCTCGAGCTTCTGCTCGATGACGAACGCTACGATGAATTCGACGCCGATCTGGCCTCGAGCGATCCGCTCCATTTCTCGGATACCAAGCCCTACGCCCAGCGGCTGAAAGATGCGCAGCATAAGCTCGGCATGAAAGATGCAATCCTCACCGCGGAGGGCCTGATCGATGGACGGCCGGTGATCTGCTGTTCGATGGAGTTCGGATTTATCGGCGGCTCGATGGGAGCGGTGGTAGGAGAAAAAGCGGCCCGCGCCATCGAACGCTCGATTCAAAAGAAATATCCGCTGGTGATCGTTTCCTGCTCCGGCGGCGCGCGGATGATGGAAGGTGTGGTCAGCCTGATGCAATTGGCAAAAGTGTCGGCAGCGCTCGCGCGCCTGGACGATGCGCGCATACCGTACATTTCGATCTTGACGGATCCCACCACCGGCGGCGTTACAGCCAGCTATGCCATGCTCGGCGATTTGAATATCGCCGAACCCGGAGCGCTGATCGGCTTCGCTGGTCCGCGCGTGATCGAGGATACGATCCGCCAAAAGCTTCCTGAAGGCTTTCAGACCGCGGAATTCCTGCTCGAGCACGGATTTCTCGACGCGATTGTTCCACGCAAAGAACTGAAGCCTTACGTCAGCCAGGCGCTCACGTTTTTTCTCGATTCATAGATCGAATCACGAAGTTCGAATCACGACGACCAATCACGAAGATGAATTACGAAGATTCCGTCGGCTCGCTTCTCGCGCTGGGCAGAGAACTCGCGGCGCCGCAGCAGGCTCGCGTCCAGAAATTCGGCCTCGAGAATATCTCTGTGCTCGCCGCCGATCTGGGGAATCCGCATCGCGCTGTGCCCTGCGCTCACATCGCCGGTACGAATGGCAAAGGCTCCACGGCCGCCATCCTCGAATCGATCCTCCGCGACGCCGGCCTGCGCACCGGGCTCTACACTTCGCCTCATCTTGAACGCATCAACGAACGCATCCGCCTGAACAGTGAGCCTGTCTCGGACGAAATCTTCGCCGCCGCATGGACGCGCGTACACGCCTCGATCGAATCGTTGATGGCCTCGGGAAAACTGACCGCGCACCCCACCTATTTCGAATGCGTCACCGCGATGGCCTTCCTGATTCTTGCCGAGCGGAGCGTCGATTTCGCCATCTACGAAGTGGGCCTCGGCGGCCGGCTTGATTCGACCAACATCGTCACGCCTGAAGTGGCCATCATCACGCCGATCGATTTCGACCATGAGAACTTCCTCGGCCACTCCATTACGGAAATTGCGAAGGAAAAAGCCGGCATCATAAAAGCCGGCGCGACAGTCGTCAGTTCGGTCACGCGTCCGGAAGCTCGCTCCGTGATCGCCCAAAAATGCGTGGAGATGCGCGCACGGCTCGCGGAAATCGACGAGGAGTGGCGGATGGAGGAGCTGCCTTCATCCGAAGGCTTCCATCGCGCCCTCGCCATCTCCAAAGATTCACGCGCGAAACTCGCCATTGCTCCCGCACTCCCGGGGCGCTTCCAGCTTCGCAATGCACTCGCTGCCGCCACCGCCGCTCGCGCACTTTCGGAAAGCAGCCAGTTCCGAATCGAAGAAAGAAACATCGAGCGCGGAATCGCGAACGTAAGCTGGCCCGGACGCCTCGAGCGGCTATCAGAAAAACCCGCTGTTTATCTCGACGGCGCGCACAACCCCTCCGGCGCTCGCGAACTTCTCGAATTCTGGCAGCGCGATCTTGCCGGCCGCCGAATCATCCTGATTTACGGGGCAATGCGCGATAAAGCTGTGGACGAGATTGCCGGCGTACTCTTCCCCCACGCTCACAATGTGATTCTTACCGAGCCCCGACAACCGCGCGCAATTTCAGTCCCGCTGCTAGCAGAAATGACCGCTCATCTGGCATCGCCCCACCCCGTTATTATTCGAGATCCATTCCAGGCCTTCGATCGCGCACTCGAACTGGCACGCGAAAACGACGCCATTTTCGTTACAGGTTCGCTCTACTTAGTTGGCGATCTGCGTAGCCACTGGCGCAAACGAAAGCTCCCTACGCCAATCCGCTCCTAAATCCCGTAAATCGGATATTCAGCAATCCATATCCCGTATTTGGGGGCCCTCTACCGCTACAGGAAAACCCTTACTGGACGCCCAAAATCGCACGTAGTGCGAATCCGAAATTCAGTTTTATACGTCCCAAGCGCGGACGAATTTTTCTCACGTCCGAACGGAACTAAATTTTCTGCCCAAGGAATTACGAATGTGCGGAAACAATTAACGCCTTTTGTTCGTTTATTTAACTGGAGCTTGGTACCCAATCTGCACGAACGAGCGTCTAATCCATATAGCTGGAGGGCCTAATGACACGCGAGGAGAGACGAAGCAAACTGGAATCTTTCGGCCATGCGCCCACATTACTTGCCGGCGCACTGCGGCAATTCCCAAAGAAAATGTGGCTGTACAAGCCGTCGGCCGAAAAGTGGAGCATTCACGAAACGATTCTGCATCTGGCTGACAGCGAAGCCAGCGGATACGTTCGCTGCCGCCGCTTCATAGCGGAGCCGGGAAGCCCGGTGCTGCAATTTGATGCAGCCCGCTGGGCCGGCTCGTTGGGATATTTTCATCAGAGCACGCGCGAAGCGCTCGAAATCATTCGCCGCCTGCGCAAGATGACCTATCAACTGCTAGCTTCCTTGCCCGATCCCATCTGGTCGAATGCAGTGGAGCAGCCCGATGACGGCCTGCTCCGACTGGAGGATTGGGTGGAAATTCAAGAGCGCCATATCCCGCACCACATCGACCAAATGAAGCAGAACTACGATCTCTGGCTGAGAGCAAATCCACCCAGGAAGCCTGCTTCTCCCTCGGGGAGATCAAGTGCGGGCGCGTCTCCGCGAATGATCACGCTTTCTGCAGGACTCTAAGCCGGGTAGCGGCAGCCAAGCCACTCGACTGAAATCGAGGTTAAGTGCCACTGTCGGATTGGCCTGCAACACCGTTCCTGTGCTCGCCGCTTACCCCGGCCGCTTCGCGTATCCAAGTTGCCGCCTCGCAGCTCTGGTGGTAGGATTGCTGTTTCATGGCCCCTGATACGTCTCCCAAGCCGCGTGTCGGAATCCCGTACCGCACACGAAACGAAGAACTTAAGGGCGAACGCGGGAAGTACGATAAATACCGCGAAGCCGTCCTCCGAGCGGGAGGAGAACCCGTCGAAATCTCGCTCGGGCTCGCAGCGGATGAGCTTGGCCGGTTGGCTGGCTCACTCGATGCTGTCGTTCTCACCGGCAGCCCGGCTGACGTCAACCCGTCGCTCTACGGCGCACCTCGAAATTCTGCCTCCGCCGAAGCTGACGCTGACCGCGAGCGCACCGATTTTGCGCTTCTCAAGCACGCCTTCGCCGAATACAAACCCGTCCTCGCAATCTGCTACGGCGTCCAGAGCATGAACGTTTTTCTCGGCGGGACGCTGATCCAGGATATTCCCAGCGCGCTTCACACGCCGATTCAGCATCCCTGGTCAAACCGCGATAAAGGCGCTCCCGAACCCTTCCATGCCGCAAAAATTGAAAGCGGTTCGCGGCTTCGGGAATTGGCCGGCGCTGACGAAGTTGGCATCAATAGCTCCCACCATCAGTCGATCCTCGATCCCGGACGCAACCTGCGGATTGCTGCGACGGCGCCCGACGGAGTGATCGAAGCCGTCGAATGGACGGGCGACTCGAACTGGGTCACTGGCGTCCAGTGGCATCCGGAGCGAATGGCCGAATCGGATCCGCTCTCGCAACGTTTGTTTGGCACATTGATGGCAGTAGCGCGCAAGGCGGCGGTGAAGCAGGCGTAGCGCGCGCTGGGAATTGGCGACCACGCTCGGCGCTGGCATCGCTGCTGTCCCGCGAGCGCGAGCCACGATTTTGGCATCCACGTAGCTGCCGTGGCGCTTCATCGTTCATCATCATTTTGGGACGTCACTCTTTGGGGGAAACATGATTTCGCTCGCAGGCAAGGCGGCTCTCGTTACCGGCGGCTCGCGCGGCATTGGAGCTGCCACGGTGCGGCTTTTCGCGCAGGCAGGGGCCGATGTGGTGTTCAATTACCACCGCAGTCGTGAAGCCGCTACGCAGCTCGAACAGGAAGCGCGCAAGAATGGCACGCGCATCGAGTCGCTCAAAGCCGACCTGAGCAAAATGGCCGACGCCAAAAAACTGGTGGAATTCACGCGCGAGCGCCTGGGCCGCATCGACATCCTTGTGGCCAATGCCGGTATCTGGAATGAAGCCGATGCCCCCATCGAAAAGCTTACCGAGCGCGAGTGGGACGAAATGATGCTCGTGAACGTGAAGAGCGTCTACTCCGTGATTCATTTTGCAGTGCCGCACATGATCGCCCAGCGCAGCGGCCGCATCATCGCCATCAGCTCCACCGCAGGACAGCGCGGCGAATCCTTTCACACGCACTACGGCGCGTCGAAGGGCGCAATCATCAGTTTTGTAAAGGGCCTTTCGACGGAGCTCGCGCGCCACAACATCCTCGTGAACTGCGTGGCGCCCGGCTGGGTGGATACGGACATGTCGGCTTCAGTTCTTCGCAGTAAAGCCGGCCTCAAGCAAGCCGCCGCGGCGATCCCGCTGAAGCGACCTGGCACGGCGGAAGAAATCGCGGGTCCGATCCTGTTCGCGGCGTCTGACCTGGCAACCTTCATCACCGGTGAAGTAATCAACGTAAATGGAGGCGCTGTACTGTGCGGATAATTTCGCGCGTTCTACTTTTCTCGCTTTTATCAGCCGCAGCGTGGCTGCAGGCGGCGCCATGCGCCTTCGCTCAAAATCCTCAGGACATGATGCCGGCCGAAAGCGCCGCGAAAGCTAAAGAGATTTTGCAGCAGGCGATTCAGGCTTTGGGCGGCACGGCGTACCTCCACCTTCACGACTCCACTTGCGAAGGCCGGCTTAGCCAGTTTGGCCACGCCGGCGAGCTGAATGGATTCGAAAAATTCGCTGATTACACCATTCCTCCATTCAAGGACCGCACCGAGAATCTGCCCAAGCGCAACATCATCACAGTGATGGATGGTGATAAAGGCTGGACGCTCGATCGCGGCGGCGTTTCCGACGCTTCTGGCGCCGACATAGCCCGCTTCCAGGAAGATACGAAGAAGGATCTCGACTACATCCTGCGGACCCGAATCAAGGAACCCAACATGGTTTTCCGCTACGCGGGCCAGGACATCGTGGACTTGAGGGAAGCCGAATGGGTGGAACTCGTCGATAGCGACAACCGCACGATCAAGATTGCGTTTGACCGAGCCAACCACCTTCCGCTTCGAAAGATCGTGGACACCCGCGACGCAAACACCCGCATGAAAACCGATGAGCTCGAATACTACTCGAATTATCACCCGATCAACGGTATTCAGACAGCTTTCCAATTCACCCGCGAGCGCAATCACATCAAGATTTATCAGGTTTTCTTCGACAAATGCGACTACAACACGAATCTTCCCGATTCGCTCTTCAGCAAACAATCCCTCGACGAGCGCTGGGAAAAAGTCGGCAAAGGCGCCCGCAAGAAAGCCGAGAAAGACGCCAAGAATAATTGACGCGATGTCATGCGCCAATCCTGTGATGGCCAGTTATCGTAACGGCATCAACCTGGCACAAGGCGATTAGGTGGTTATAAGCCTGTTATCGACACCTATCCTGTACGCGTCAAAATTTCAGAAGATATGCACCGAGCCAGTGAAAACTACTACGAGAAGAAAGTTCCATTCCGCTCGTGAGCGAGCAGCGAGAACTCGTTCACAGAAGTTCCCGCCGGATCGGATATGAACTGCGCCGTTGCTGTTTTCCCTGACCAGGCGATCTGCGCGACGTTCTGCACAAAATCCCCAGCAAAATTATTTTCCACGTCACGGATCTTTGTCCGGCCCATGGCGTGACCCCAGTTGATGTCAAAGGAGACGGTCGCTGGGACAGATGGGCCGCCGGTCAGCGCATTAACGATATCGTGGTAATCTTCAAGATCGATGTCACTCGCCCGAAACGAAGCTCTGCCAGCTCCGAAGTTCACCGACAGTGCGTTCTCCGGAACCGCGATCGTCCAAAACAATCCGCTTTCGGTTATCCCAGGATTGAAATCATGGATTTGCAAGTCCTCAGCGGGACTTGTGTATACGTCCAGTCATATAAACGCAAAGGCTCCGTGATGGTTCTTGCCGTCCGCGCCGACGAACTCGCCTAGCATGAAGCGAACATCCGATTCGAACGGAATATGCGCGGGTGCCTCCCCGAGAGGCGTGTGCGTGCCCATGCCCCCAACAGCGGCCCATCCAACGAACCCGTTGAAGTCAGTGATCGTGGAGGGCTCAACTCCGGTTGCCGGTAGGAACACATGGAACAGAGGCCCAGAAGGGCCGAGCAACTGCAGTCCTCCCGGTATGGGTAGGGGCGTGGCCGAGGTTGTGGATTTGCGCCCGGAATTGATGGATGCTGCGCTATTGAGTACCGCGGAACGCGAAACGCCCGAGAGCAGGCCCGAGCCTGCAAGCGCTCCGAGGGTCAGGCCGGTTTTTTCAAGGAACCCTCTGCGGTTGAGCAGGCGTTCCGAGAAGTGTTGATGGCCGCGATGGCCGAATGCTTCTGCCGCTACATTTGAGGCGATTGGGATTGATGGAAGTTTCATGATTTTCTCCACCGAAAAGCACTCACAGAAGGGAATGGCCGAGTGCGGTTCAGCTATTGAACGTCGAGGCGAGAAAAACTCGGCTTTCCGAAGGAAGCGCTACAACTCTCACTTCCTGTGCTACCGGAAATAGCCGCCGCAATGTGCGGAGTATGTTACCCGTGCCGTCTATTGTCAAGAACCAAAAGTGGCAGTACCTGTGCAAATTCCCAGGCGGTTCGAGACTGCCGCGGCTCCTATCCGTGTCCCAGACGATCCGCTCGGCAATGCGCTCGCGGCTCTCCTCGATGCACAGTCGTAAACTAACCCACTACATTAAGGCCGGCTAATTCGCCCAATTGCGCCTCGCGGGGTATAATCGCCTGATGCACAGCAAGCGAAAATCTCCGCAGATACGCAGCACGACGGTGCTTTGCGTGCGCCGCGATAACAAAGTGGTTCTGGCCGCTGATGGCCAGGTGACGCTCGGCGAAGGCGTCATCAAGCACAACGCCAAAAAGACGCGCCGCCTCTATAACGATAAGATCCTCGCCGGTTTTGCCGGCAGCACAGCTGACGCGCTTTCGCTCTTCCAGCGCTTCGAAAATAAATTGCAGGAGTTTCACGGCAATCTCTCGCGCTCCGCCGTGGAGCTCGCCAAGGAGTGGCGCACCGACCGTTCGCTTCGCCACCTCGATGCGCTTCTCGTCGTCGCCGACGCGAAATCCACGTTTCTGCTGTCTGGCAATGGCGACGTGATCGAGCCTGACGACGGCCTTACTGCTATCGGCTCCGGCGGCCCTTACGCTCTGGCTGCGGCGCGCGCTTTGATCAAATTCACAAAAATGAATGCGAAAGACATCGCCCAGGAAGCCATGCGCATCGCCAGTGAAATCTGCATCTTCACCAACGCGCAATTCAGCATCGAAGAACTATGACCGGTAAATCGGAGAAAGATATGGTGATCTACTTGGCCGGAGAATCGCAGGCTGCGGAGCCGGAACCGCTTCCCTCGTTTGACGAGCTCACGCCGCGCGAAATTGTCGTCGAGCTCGATAAATATATCGTCGGCCAGAATGCGGCCAAGAAAGCGGTCGCTATCGCGCTCCGCAATCGCGTGCGCCGCCAGAAACTCACTCCGGAGCTTGCTGAAGACATCCTTCCCAAAAATATTCTGATGATCGGGCCCACGGGTGTGGGCAAGACGGAAATTGCGCGCCGCCTCGCCCGCCTGGCCGGCTGCCCTTTCGTCAAAGTGGAAGCCTCGAAATACACAGAAGTGGGCTACGTGGGCCGCGACGTTGAGTCCATGGTGCGCGATCTCGTCGAAACTTCGATCGACATGGTGCGCGAAGAGAAGCTCGATGAAGTGGCCGAGCGCGCGGAGCAGTCCGCCGAAGAGCGCCTGCTCGATCTTCTCCTCCCCGCTTCGCCCGTCCCGGCGGACGCGAGCCCCGCTTCCGAATCGCAGCGCCGCGAGCAAGTGCAGCGCACGCGCGAAAAGCTTCGCGTGCAATTGCGTGAAGGCAAGCTCGATCAGCGCATGGTGGAAGTGGAAGTTCGCGAACGCTCGATGCCTTCCTTCGAAATCATCACGAACCAGGGCGTCGAGGAGATGGATGTCAACGTGAAGGACATGCTTTCCGGCATGTTCGGCCAGCAAAAAAAGAAGCGGAAGATGACGGTCGCCGAGGCCTTCGATTATCTGATTCAGGAAGAAGAAAACCGCCTGATTGATATGGATCAGGTGACTCGCATGGCGGTCGATCGCGTCGAGCAGATGGGAATTCTCTTCGTCGATGAAATCGACAAGATCGCAGGCCGCGAATCCGGTCATGGCCCGGATGTTTCGCGCGAAGGCGTTCAGCGCGACATTCTTCCGATCGTCGAAGGCACCACCGTGAACACGCGCTACGGCATGGTGCGCACGGACCATATTCTCTTCATCGCCGCCGGCGCGTTCCACACCACGAAGCCGTCCGACCTTATTCCCGGAATTGCAAGGCCGCTTTCCGATCCGCGTCGAGCTCAGCTCGCTCTCCGAAGCCGACTTCATCCGCATCCTTACGGAGCCCAAAAACGCGCTGATCAAGCAATATGTCGCGCTTCTCGATACGGAAGGATTCAAACTTGCCTTCACGGAGGACGCGATCGCATCAATCGCCGGGTTTGCCGCCAAAGTGAATGAGCACACCGAAAATATCGGCGCGCGCCGCCTTCACACGATTCTCGAAAAGGTGCTCGAAGAGATTTCCTTCGAGGCTCCCGAGATGAAAAAGAAATCCTTTAAACTCGACGCAGCTTACGTGCAAAAGCAGCTCGCGAACATCGTGAAAGACCAGGATCTGAGCCGCTACATTCTCTAGAAATCGGAAAATGGAAACTCGAAAAGGGGACTTCGCACCCAGCCCCGCCGCTCATTCCCACGCCCCCCGCCTCCCGATTTTCTACCTTCTCTTTTCCATTTTCATTCTCTACGGCTGTGCCGCTCCTGGCGAACCCATCGAGCGCAAGCCGCCCACGCCCATTCCTGTACCGACCTTGCCGCTTCTCAATCCGGCAACGACGTGACTCTCACCTTTACTCTTCCGCGTGATTCCGTCGAAAAACGCGAGATTCTGAAGCCGATCTCCATCAATGTGTACCGGAATTTCGAGCCAGTTCCGCCCGCCAATTCACCGGCAGCCGTCGCTCCCGCAAATCCCACTCTGCTGCTCACGATTCCGCCCGCGATGGTGGATCGCTACATGGTCCAAGGGCGATTCGATTCGTCGATTCGCTTCGCGCCGAGGATTTTCCCCGCAGGGGCAGCGAGGCTGTCTACCTCGTCCGCACGTTTGTCTCGCCCAAAAAGCTTTCCGCAAATTCCAATGTCGCCGCGCTCACGGTTTATCCTGCCCGCCAATCCAATCGCCGATCTCAAAGCCGAATTTCAGCGCGCAGGCGTTACTCTCTCCTGGACGCCGCCCGAAAAAACTCTGATCGGCACAGCGCCCAATATCGCTTTCTATCGAGTCTATCGAGCAGAAATAGAATCGGCTCCGGCGCCAGCGCGAATTCGACCGCGAAGGCAACACGGAACCCCAATACAAAGGTTCCTTTTGCGCGCATCGCAGAGCCTGTGTCTCCCGCCCTACATCGATACGCAGGCTGAACTCGGCAAAAGCTACGTGTACTCGGTGCGCAGCGTCGCACAGTATCCAGGCGTCCAGATCGAGTCGCTCGATTCGAATTTCGCCACGATCACCCCGAAAGACGTTTTTCCGCCGCCGGCTCCGCAGGATCTTGTCGTCGCTTTTGTACCTGCCGCTCGGCGGAGCGCCCGCTTATCTCGATCTTTCCTGGTCCATTAATGCGGCAACCGATATCGCGGGTTACAACGTCTATAGAAGTGACGACCCTGCGAGTCCTGGAACACGCGTGAATTCCGAGTTGTTGCTTACTCCCGCGTTTCGCGATATGAATGCAGTGCCCGGCCGCACTTATTTTTATTCTGTCACCGCGGTCGATCGCTCTGGAAACGAAAGCCCGGCCAGCCCGCCGGCCTCCGGCAGCGTTCCAGCGCCCGATCAGCAGTGACAACCGATAGAAATAAAGAAGACTCCGCAAATGGAAGCGATGCAAGAACCTCTCATCCCGGATCCACTGAAGGTTGGCCGCAAAGTCCTGGCCCCGACGAATCGCACCGCTCTGCAAACCGGCATTTTTATGGGCGCTACTCCTGATCGTCGTCATGATTGCCGCGCTCTTCGTCGCCAATCGCGTCCCTGGCACCGAGCGTTACGCGCTCGAACGCAACGCGATTTTCTGCGCGCTTTTCTTCATCTGCATGCTGATCCCGATTGCCCGCTACTTTAACCGCCCGATGCCGATGTTCATGTCCGCGATGGTGGGATGGATTGCATTCGTCATCGCATATGACGTCATCGGCATGTTCTACCAGAATCTTTTTCAGGCTTTGCGCAGCCCGTTTCAAGCGCTCATTGAAGGCACTATCGTCTATGGCGTGGCCGCCGTCGGCGCCTGGGTGATCGGCATGTTTCTCGTGGCGCGCCAACATCCGCTCGCCCCGCGCCGCCGCCGCACCGATCATCTCCATCAACAACCATGAAGCCTTCACGTGAACCCTAAATCATGAATCCTAAATCATGAAACTCTGCCGCTTCCAGCCGCAAGAATTCGCAGCCGCCGATATCGCCCGCGCTCCTCACGAATCCCATCCTCACGTGCGGCATGGCATCATCGAAGCCAACACCGTGCATGAATTCAGCGGTGAACTCTGGGGCCCGCGCGAACGCACCGGCCAAAAATGGCCGCTCGACTCCGTAAAATTCCTCCCGCCCTCCGTCCCCTCGAAAATCGTTTGCGTCGGCAAAAATTACGTCGACCACGCCGCCGAAATGGGCGGCCCTCCGCCGAAGAGTCCGATAATTTTCCTGAAGCCGCCGTCAGCGATCATCGCGCCCGAAGAACCCATCATCCTCCCTCGCATCTCCCAGCGCGTCGACTACGAAGGCGAAATCGCCATCATCATCGGCCGCCGCTGCCATCTGCTCGCCCCCAACGAAGACGTCCGCCCCTACATCCTCGGCTACACTTGCTTCAACGACGTCACCGCCCGCGACCTCCAGAAACTCGACGGCCAATGGACCCGCGGCAAAAGTTTCGACACCTTCTCCCCCTTCGGCCCGCTACTGGAGTCCGACCTCAATCTTGCCGATACCAGAGTAGAGACCTACGTCAACGGCGTTCGGAAACAGTCCGCCAGCGTCTCGGAAATGATCTTTTCCGTTGATGTTATAATTCGCTGGATAGCTGAGGTGATGACGCTCGAACCCGGCGATGTGATCGCCACCGGAACGCCAGCGGGAATCGGCTCACTCGTCGACGGCGACGTAGTAGAAGTAAGCGTCACCGGAATCGGCACACTTCGCAACCCGGTCGTCGCCTTCGCCGAATAGGCGCTGCCTAGCCTAACGAGAATTTTGTAGGTCGCGGTTTTAACCGCGACACTCACTCAGCTTTATGACGAGGGGCTTTAGCCCCTGAAGTACATTTTTGCAGCAATCACAGAGGTGAAAAAATGAAATTCTTCCTCGACACCGCAAATCTCGACGAAATCCGCCAGGGCGCAGCCTCCGGCGTCATCGACGGCATCACCACCAACCCCACCCTCGCCGCCAAGGAAAAAAAGCCCTTCCGCGAACTCATCATCGAAATCTGCAACATCGTAAAAAATGGCGCCATCAGCGCCGAAGTCGTCTCCACCGATTACGACGGCATGCTCCGCGAAGCCCGCGAAGTGGTCAGCTGGCATCCCAATGTCGTCGCAAAAATTCCCATGACGCCCGACGGCGTCCGCGCCCTCAGCGTCCTCTCCAAAGAAGGCGTCCGCGTCAATGTCACTCTCGTCTTCTCCGCCTCGCAGGCGCTTCTCGCCGCCAAGGCCGGCGCCTATTTCGTCAGCCCCTTTCTCGGCCGCCTCGATGATATCTCTCAGGACAGCATGATTCTTCTTCGCGACATCCTGCAAATTTATCGCGCGTATGATTACAAGACGCAGGTGCTCGCCGCGAGCCTTCGCCATCCGATGCACGTGGTCGAAGCCGCGAAGATGGGAGCGCATATCGGAACCATGCCCTACAAAGTTTTCGAAATGCTCTTCAAGCATCCGCTCACGGACCGGGGCCTCGAATCGTTCCTGAAAGACTGGGAAAAAGCGCGCGATACGCTCGGCGAAATTTCCGAGCCGGTCGGCGCGCGTAAAGGCGGGCGTTGAAACACCTTTTTTCGAATTGGAGCGAACTGCTGCCGGTTGCCGGCCTCATCGCCATGGCCGCAATCGGCTTCATCCTCTGGCTGCGGCGCAAGCCCATCGACGATTCCGAAATTGAACGCCAGCGCCGCGCCTACCTGAACAAGGTCGGCCGCATCGTCGAAGGCCAGATCCTCGAAATCTCCGAAGATGGCCTGCCAGCCGACGACGCCAAGCAGCATTCGACTCCCGCAAAATATAATCCCGGCACCAGCAGCGGCGCGAAGATAACCGCAGCCGCATCCACCAACGGAACGCAGCGCCTCATCTATTACACCTACTCGATCTCCGGCGTCACCTACGAAACCGCGCAAGACGTCACCGGCCTCGAAGAGCGCCTCCACCTCAAGCGCGCCGCCGTAGGCCAAACCGCCAGCGTAAAATACGACCCCTCGAATCCCAGCAACTCAATCCTGCTAGCCGACGACTGGTCCGGATTGCACTAAGTGATTTTGTGAAGTTCTACACTGAGGCGTTTCCGAAAACTGCTGAGGCGAATGTTGATTTTACTTCGTAGACGACATTTCAGGCTTCATGTTGTAGTAAAAGATGAAGCGCAATCGAATGTAGGCCCCCTTGAAATCCTGCGGCAAAGTCTTAAACGGCGCCGAAACTCGAACCGCTGCAAGCGCGGCTTCGTCAAGCGGGCCCGCACCCGACTTCGACTCAACGGTCGGACCTTCGGAAAGAGCTCCGTTCTTATCGATGTTGAAAAGCAAAATCACTCTACCCTTCGTTCCATCCAGTGCAGCATCGGGCATGATCGCATACCATTTGCGTTTCACCGTGGCCATGAGCCCGGCCAGATAGGAGTTAAAATCAACACCATTGGTGGGTGTAAGGATTTGCACCGCACCTTGCGTCTTTTCTGGCTGAAAGCCCTCCACCGCAGGCTTTGCGGTCGACGCGTTTGCACCTAAGTTCTCGCCGGCCTTGAATTCAAGTGTATTGAGTGTCTCCGACAGTGATTGCAGACGTTCCGGTTTTTCTCCGAAAAAGATAAAGGTCAGCGCGTTGCCATTCAGAATCGTGGAAGAATAAGACTCAAACACCGTTGCCTCGGTACTAACTTCGAAGGAAACATCCATCCTAAAGAACGATTTGCCTCCAAACGACTGTTCCGTGGGTTCGCGGAGGATTTTTAGTTCTGGATGGCGCTTTTCAATTCCCACCTTCAAGTTTAGGAGATAGTCGCTGCCTTTCTGAATCCCGGGCGCGAAGGAGACATCTTCCGCCATGACAATCAGCCCGGGATTAAACGCCACCGGCGTCCCGACTGGATGTTCAAAGATTGTGAGCAGTTGGTAGGTATGCTTTTCCGCCACATCCATCACGGCTGTCTTCGTTGGGTCACCTCTAGTCACTAATGCCCTACCGACCTCCATGAGATACTTTTTTGTTACCTCGCCTTGGACCGACCATCCTTTCGGAAATAGGTAGGTGAATCCAAAAAAATCGCTCGCATAAAGATTATCGGTAACGGAACCACTATCGACGTGTACTGGGTGCGTTGGGGTGGAATCAGTGGATTTGTTTTCGGATTGATCTGGTGCCGGTGCGCTTGTTAGATCGTGTTGCTGTGGACGGGCACCTGCTACAAAAGTGATTGACAGGACAAAGACCGGAATGGTGATTCTTCGCAGGAATCGCCTGGAACCCAAAATTGATCCGCTCATGGCCCTCTCTTCTGTCAAATGATATGCGGAATCGTAGTCTGAAGCTCCCTAATAGATGTCGTACGTCCCTTACGTATTACTAAGGAGGTATACCGTAACCGACGCGCTCAACAGAGTGCTAAACTATCGAGTTTCGTACTGGAGAAAAGCCGCCTATATGCGTCTCACAGTTTCGTCTGTACTGCTTGCCGTATTCGGAGCGCTAGCAATGTCTGCCTCCGCCCAGCAATCATCGCAGCCCGTCGATCCCACCCAATACTCCGCCATGCGCTGGCGCCTCATCGGCCCGCACCGCGCCGGCCGCGTCACCGGCGTCGCCGGCATCTCTGGCGACCCATCCACCTACTACATGGCCACTCCCGGCGGCGGCGTCTGGAAAACCACCGACGCAGGTGAAGTCTGGTTCCCAATCTTCGACGAGCAGCATGTCTCCTCCATCGGCGCGATCGCCATCGCTCCCTCGAATCCCAAAATCATCTACGTCGGCACCGGCGAGCAAACTCCCGGCGATGGCGTCTACAAATCCACCGACGCCGGCGCCACCTGGACCAACATCGGCCTAAAAGAATCGAAATACATCAGCTCCATCATCGTCGACCCCAAAAATCCGGACATCATCAACGTAGGCGTCCTCGGCCATCCTCTCCTCAGCGTCGCCCCCGCCAGCCCCGATCGCGGCGTCTTCAAAACCACCGACGGCGGCAAAACCTGGAAGAAAACTCTCTACAAGGACGATCTCACCGGCGTCGCCGATCTCGAAGTGGACCCGGAAAATCCGCGCGTCCTCTATGCCGCTCTCTGGCATCCCACCGATTTTTTCGCCGGTGAAGACGGCCCCGACAAACCGAATTCCTGGATCTACAAGTCCACCGACCAGGGCGCCACCTGGAAAGAACTCGCCTACACCGGCTTCCCGAAAGGCCCCTGGGACCGCGTCGGCATCGCCGTCGCCCCAGGCAATCACGGCCAGCGCGTTTTCGCGATTCTCACGCAAGGCCTCTATCGCTCTGACGATTCCGGCGCCACCTGGAAGCAGATCACCGAGGACACGCGCGTCATCGGCAATCCCTATTTCGCCCGCGTCTTCGTCGATCCGCGCAACGCCGACCTCGTCTACGTCATGCAGACTTCTCTCTACCGCTCCACCGACGGCGGCAAGACGTTCATCTCCTTCAAAGGCGCTCCCGGCGGCGACGATTACCACAACATGTGGATCGACCCGCAAAATTCCGCGCGCATCATTCTCGGCGTCGATCAGGGCTGCGTGATCAGCGTCGATGGCGGCAAGAAGCTGGACCTCCTGGTTCAATCAGGCCACCGGCCAGTTCTACCACGTCTCCACCGACACAAGTTTTCCCTACATCGCCTACGCCGCGCAGCAGGATAGCGGCACCGCCGAAGTTCCCAGCCGCAGCGACTACGGCTCGCTCACCTATCGCGACTGGTTTTCCGCTGCCGGATTCGAATACAGCTACATCGCGCCCGATCCGCTGAATCCGGATATCGTTTATTCCGGCGGCTGGTACGGCAGCGTCGTCCGCTTCGACCGCACCACCGGCCAATTCGCGCACGTCTTCGTCCGCGGCTCGAAATATCGCACCACTAGCATGCCTCCGCTGCTGTTTTCGCCGCAGGATCCGCGCCTGCTTTATCTCGGCGCGCAGGTGGTTCTCACCACGGCCAACGGAGGAAAAAGCTGGCAGGCGATCAGCCCCGATCTCACCGCGCGGCCCGAAACCAGCGAGAAATCCACTGAGAAAACCGCAGAAAAAATCGAGCGCCGGCAATCGCCGTCAAATTCACTCGAAGCAAGAAACGAAGAAACTCAGCGCGCCTCGGAAGTAAGCCCCGGCCATTCGCCAGAACCTGAAGCCGCATCGCTCGCGCCCTTTGGCGACGACGAAAAAGATTTTGGCGACGAGCAATCCGCGCGCCGCCCCGCCGCCATCTCCACTCTGGCTCTCTCCCCGTTGCAATCCGGCCTCATCTGGGCCGGCACAAGCAATGGCCTGATTCAGCTCACGCAAGACGGCGGGCTCACGTGGCGCAACGTCACGCCGCCCGATCTCAACGAGCACAGCAACGTGGTGATTCTCGAAGCCTCGCATTTCGACGCGAACGCCGCCTTCGCCTCCGTGGAAAACCGCCGTGACGCGACGCCCTACCTCTACCGCACGGGCGACGCCGGAAAAACGTGGGAGAAAATCACAGCGGGCTTGCCGTCCGGCTGGATCGCCAACGCGATTCGCGAAGATACCGTCCGCAAAGGCCTGCTATACGCCGCACTCTCCAATGGCGTCTACGTTTCATTCGACGACGGCGACCACTGGCAATCGCTGCAGCTGAATCTCCCCACCAGCGATGCCCGCGACATCGTCATCCACGATAACGATCTCGTCGTTGCCACCTACGGCCGCGCTCTCTGGATTCTCGACGACCTTTCGCCCCTGCGCCAGGCCAGCCCGCAAATCTCGAATGCCGATGCCGCGCTTCTGCGCCCAGCCACCGTCACCCGCATCCGCTGGGATAACGACCAGGAAACTCCGCTTCCTCCTGAATTTCCCGCCGGCCAGAATCCGCCCGACGGCGCCATCTTTTACTACACGCTGAAGTCCGCTCCATCCGCAGACATCACGCTCGAAATTCACGACGCGCAGGGAAATCTAATCCGCCGCTTCTCGAGCGCCGCGCCCGCTCCCGACACAGTCGTCAAAAATGTTCCCGACTATTGGTTCGGCCCCCAGCTTCACCTACCGAAAAATGCCGGCCTCAATCGCTTCGCCTGGGATTTGCATTTCGAGCCGCCCCCAGCATTGCAGTACAGCTACTACGGCCAGCCGCTTAAATATCTCGAGTACACGCTCTCCGATCACGCTATCGTCGGCGAAACGCCGCGCGAACAAGTCCTCGGCCCCATCGTTCCTCCCGGTCAATATGAAGTGGTTCTGAGCGCGAACGGCCAGACCGTCCGCCAAACTCTCACCGTCGTCCCCGATCCCCGCGTCCACATCGCTCAAGCCGATTACATCGCGCAGTATTCAGCCGCAAAACGCGCCGACAGCGGCCTCCGCGCCAGCTACTCCACATTCCAGGAAGTCGTCGCTCTGCGCAAAGCAGTCACCGAGCGCGAAGAGACCCTCGACGCGATTCTGAAGCCCAAAGCCTCCGATCCCCAGGACAAAGCCGCCGCCGCTCTGAAAGGCGCGCCAGCTGCGAATGCAAGTGGCGCACATTCTCAACCCGCTCCTGAAGCCGCCGCCCCTCCGGTCAAAGAAGCCGCCGAAGCACTCAAAAATCTCGACGCGAAAATCGCCGAAATCCTGGCAGGCTCGAACGGCTCAGAAGGCATAGGCACAGTCAACCGCGACCTCGCCCGCACCTCCTTCATGATCGAATCCGGCGACGCCGCCCCAGCCCCCACAGCCCTGGAAGTAATCGACGAATCCTGCGGTGCCCTAAACAAATCCCTCATCGCATGGCACACGCTAAACTCCGACACCCTACCCTCCGTCAATTCCGCCCTTGCAAAAGCAAATCTCGCTCCTCTGCCAGTCGCATCGTCACCAGCATCAGCAACCGTTTCGTCACCAGCGTCGCCAACCGCAATCCCAGTCTCAGCCCGAATTTCGCAACCAGGCGCGCCGCCAGCTACGTCGCCGAGCACAACCGCCAGCACCGACGCCTGCCACATGTAGGCGCGTTATGCAGTCGAATCACCGACCGGAGCAAAGAGTAACGCTCCCCATCAGCTCGAATTCGATATGGGTTAGGGCTGTTACCAACAGTCTTACTTTTTATTGAGTTTAGGTGTATAAGGGGTGGCTTACTGACCACAAAAATGGCTTCGACACGAACCAAAATCGGGAAGATCCTCGTTTCAGTTCTAGTCTCTCTTCTGTTGTGTGGCATTGTGTCTGCAGAATTCCCTGAGCTTCTCTCCCTAACTGACAACTCTGCAAACGACTTTACATACAGCAAAGCAAAGCCCGTCGCCTTACGTGCTCTCCCAGACGCTGGCCACCATGTTCGAATGACGGGTATAGACTTCAACATTCCTGCGCCCGCCTTCCTGTTGTCGCACCTGAGCTCGTTTGAAAAAGCGGCGATGCCTTTCTCAGAACTCTCCATTCTTCACTCGATTCTCCGCACGTAACCCGAGCGCTTCTTAGTTCCCGCGTAAATCCAAAGGCTACGATTCCGGCAAGGGAAAAGTCTCATTCCGTTTGTTATGGAGGATCCATGAATTTGCTTAGGGCTGTGTCGTTAGCACTGACGCTAGCACTCACCTTTCTTTCTCACCCACTGTTTGCACAAAACAGCCCTCAGGACCGCACCGTGCTGCCCATCCCTGAGCCTAATTATCCGCACATCACCGAGCTCGACGCCCGCAACGCCAAAGCTCCGCCGCGCTTCGAGGTCAAGGCCCCGGCGAATGCCCCGAACGTATTGATCGTCTTGATCGACGACATGGGATTTGGCCAGTCCAGTGTCTTCGGCGGACCCATTCACATGCCCACCGTGGAACGCCTTGCGAGCAACGGCCTCCGGTACAACAATTTTCACACCACCGCGCTTTGCTCCCCCACTCGCTCAGCCCTCTTGAGCGGACGCAATCACCACATGAACAACTTCGGCTCCGTCTCGGAAACTGCCACCGCTTTCCCTGGGCAGACCGGTGTCCGGCCCAACAGTGTCGCACCACTGGCCGAAATGTTGCGGTTGAACGGCTACAGCACAGCCGCTTTCGGCAAATACCACGAGGCAGCCGCCTGGGAGATCAGTCCGTCCGGGCCAACGGACCGCTGGCCCACACGCTCCGGCTTTGACAAGTTCTATGGCTTCATCGGGGGTGAAACCAATCAGTGGGCTCCGCTCGTGTACGACGGAATGATTCAGGTCGAAGTCCCGCATGGCCCCAACTACCACTTCACCACCGACATGACGAATCAAGCCATCAACTGGATGCGTTTTCAAAAGTCCCTCACGCCCGACAAGCCTTTCTTCATCTACTACGCTCCAGGCGCCACCCACGCTCCCCATCAGGTGGGAAAGGAATGGATCGCGAAATATAAAGGGAAGTTCGATCAAGGCTGGGACAAGCTGCGCGACGAAACCCTGGCGCGGGAAAAGGCGCTCGGCTTGGTTCCGGCAGACGCACAGCTCGCGCCGAAGCCCTCGGCCATCAAGGATTGGGACAAGTTAAGCGCGGAAGAACAAAAACTCTTTGCCCACGAGATGGAAGTCTTCGCCGCTTTCGGTGAGCAGACCGACTACGAGATAGGCCGGCTAGTGGATGCGATCACGGAGACAGGACAACTAGACAACACCTTGATCTTTTACGTGATTGGCGACAACGGGGCCAGCGCGGAAGGCACCATGAACGGCGTTTTCAACGAAATGAGTTATTTCAACGGAGTAAACGAAACCGTCCCCGAAATCATGAAGCATTACGACGACCTCGGCGGCCCTTTTTCCTACTGTCACTATGCGGCCGGGTGGGCGGTAGCCGGCGATACCCCGTTCAAGTGGACCAAACAAGTTGCCAGCAGTTTTGGCGGGACGACGAATCCACTCATTGTGCAATGGCCCAAGCGCGTGACGGACAAGGGCGGAATCCGCCCGCAATTTCACCATGTGATTGACATCGCGCCCACGGTGCTCGAAGCCGCTGGCTTGCCCGAACCGAAGGTAGTCAACGGCACTCCTCAGACTCCGATTCAAGGCGTAAGCATGATGTACACCTTCGATGCTCCCAAAGCAAAGAGCACGCACACCACTCAATATTTCGAGATCTTCGGCAATCGCGGCATTTACAGCGATGGCTGGCTGGCAGGCACCGTGCACAAAGCTCCGTGGGAGGCCAGGCCGCGGGAACCACTCAGCGCAGACGTGTGGGAACTTTACGACACGACGAAAGACTTCAGCCTGACCAACAACCTGGCGGCGAGCAATCCAGCTAAGCTAAAGGAGATGCAAGAGCTTTTCATAAAGGAAGCGATTGCGAATAACGTGCTGCCGATTGATGACCGTGGCGTCGAGCGCGTCAACGCCGCCGTTGCCGGAAGACCCGACTTGATGGCCGGTCGCAATTCACTGACCCTGTATGAAGGAATGAAAGGGATATCAGAGAATGTGTTCATAAACGTGAAGAACACTTCGCTCAGTATCACGGCCGATGTGGACATCCCTCAAGCTGGGGCTAAGGGAGTGTTGATCGCTCAGGGTGGCCGTTTCGGTGGATGGAGCCTGTACCTGGAGGACGGCAAGCCAACTTATACCTATAACTACCTCGGTTTGAAACGCTTCACCATTGCTGCCGCGCAACCCATCCCCGCCGGCAAGGCGGCCGTCCGTTTCGATTTTGCCTACGACGGTGGAGGCCTCGGCAAAGGCGGCACGGGAACATTGTCCGTCAATGGTCAAAAGGTTGCCGAAGGACGGATCGAACATACGCAGTGCTGCATTTTCTCCGCGGATGAAGGTGCGGACGTCGGTGCGGACGACGGCACCCCGGTCAGCGAAGACTACCAGGCAGGCGTGGCGAGCAACTTCACCGGCAAACTTGCCAAAGTGACGATCGAACTAAAATCAGGTAAACAGCTCGACAAGGCAGAGACGGATCAGCTGGAAAAGAATGAAGAGTTGAAGCAGCAGTCAGTGGACTAACGCCAACATCACTTTATCTAGGAGAGCATTCGATGAGACTAGCAATTGTGTGCGCTCTAGCGTTCGCAGTATTGTTGCCGGCAAGCAATGCCCAGGTCCCTGTTTTCGAGTTCACGCCGGTCGAAAGCTCGGTAAAGTTCGACGTGGAATCGTCGGTAGCCATAAAGGGAGTATTCGATAAGTGGAACGCCACTTTGACGTTCTCCTCGCCCGAGCTTTCGACCGGCGTTTTGGACATCAAGATTCAGGCGGCTACCGTTGACACGGGAAACGGTATGAAGAACGGCAAGCTGAAAGGTAAGGATTTCTTCGATGCCGAGAAGAGCCCCTTGATCACCTTTCACTCCACGAAAGTCGAGCAGATCGGCCCCGACACGGTTGCCTTCGACGGCGATTTCACGATACGCGGGGTCACCAAAAAGGAGCGGCTGACATTTGTAGTTACCGGTAGGGGGACGGGTTCAGGCTCGATCAAAGGGACAATGGCCTTCGACCGGAAACAATACGGAATGAACAGTGGCATACCGTTCATCAAGATCGCCGATCGTGTCGAGGTAACCGTGGATCTTAAAGGAAAGCGAGTCAGCGGCCCTCCGGTAGTATTTAAGGAGTGACAATCTTCGGGACCAGCCTTCCAGGCGCTGTCTCCGTTTAGGCGAATCAACAGCTAGGCGAGGGTAACTGAGATGCGGCTAGTACCATTCGACTTCAAAGACGCAACGTGACTGGCCCGACGCGAGCGGAACCAGCCTTGCCGCTGTTTTTGACGATCATGCCCCTCGAGGAACTGGTGACGCGCCTGATCAAGATAGTATTCTGAGGAACCGACAAAAGCCGTGCCGAGGAGCTCGTTATGAAATGCGTAATTGTAGTGTTACTGATCTGTGGCCTCCTTGTACCGAGTTTCGCGAAGGACCCTGGATGGCCCCGCGAAAAGAGCAACGCGGAGGGCTCGATCATCTACTACCAACCGCAGCTCGACGAATGGAAGAACTTCAAACAGCTTGAGGCGCGCATGGCTGTCTCGATCCGCCCCAAGGGTGGCCAGCCGACTGTCGGCGTGATTCACCTCCAAGCCGCCACGGACGCCAACACGGGCACTCGCAATGTGCTGCTAAGCAACGTCCAGATTACTGAAACGAAATTCCCCTCGCTGGATGCGGCCGGTTCCGCCGCGATGGATAAGCTGGTGCGAACTTTTTTGACGCCCGGCGCGTCCATCAACATCTCGCTCGATCGTCTGCTCGCCGATATGGAAGTGATCAAGAATCCGCCTCCATCCGGCGCGGCAGTCAAAAATGATCCGCCGAAAATATTCGTAAGCTACCAGAATTCGATTTTACTGCTGGTGGAAGGCGAGCCGGTCCGCGTTCCCATCGAAAAAAGCAATCTCGAATTCGTTGTGAACACCAACTGGGGGTTGTTTTTCGACAAGTCGGCTTCCAAGTTTTACCTGCTGAATGAAAAACAATGGCTCACGTCGGCGGCTCTGGAAGGGCCCTGGACTGCCACCACGAAACTGCCCAAGGAAATGTCCAATCTGCCGGACCAACCGAACTGGGCAGACGTGAAAAAGGCGATTCCACCGGCAGCGACCACAGGTGGGATTCCGAAAGTGTTTTACAGCACCACACCGGCGGAGATCATTTCGTTCAAGGGCCAGCCGAAATACGCAAAAATTCCCGGCACGCAGCTTTCCTACGCCACAAATACGGAGAGCAATCTCTTCCTCCAGAGCGGAGAGAACCAGTATTACTTCCTGGTGGCGGGCCGCTGGTTCCGCGCCAAGAGTCTCGACGGCCCGTGGACCTTTGCTACGGCTGACTTGCCCGCTGACTTCGCGAAAATTCCCCCGAGCAGCCCGGCCGCGCGTGTGCTTGTGTCAGTTCCAGGAACAGACGAAGCCGAAGACGCGGTGCTCCTGGCACAGGTGCCCACCACAGTGATTGTGGACCGCGCAAAAGCGGAAGCTGAAGTGAAAGTGGAGTACGACGGGGCGCCTGAGTTCAAGCCCATCGAGTCAACCTCGATGTCATACGCCACCAATACCGCGGACAAGATCGTCAAGGTCGGTGACCTGTATTATTTGTGCTTCCAGGGCGTCTGGTTCATGTCTACGAAGCCGGACGGCCCCTGGAAAACTGCCGATTCGGTTCCCAAGGAAATTTACACGATCCCCGCGAGCTCTCCGGTCTACAACATCACCTACGTGACGCAGACCACCACCTCCAGTGGCGAAACGGAAGCCAGCAGCACGGCGGGATATCTCGGCATGTTCATCATCGGTGCGGCCGTGGGTGCCACGCTGGCCTACGGGAGCGGCTACTACTATCCGCCGTATTACTATTACGGCCGCTATCCTTATCCGATTTATCGCCCCTACCCGGTTACCTACGGCGTGGGCGCTTTCTACAATCCATACAATGGCGCATACGGTTACGCGCGCGGTGCCTATGGTCCCTATGGAGGAGTAGCGGGAGGTGCCTGGTACAACCCATCGACGGGAACTTACGGTCGTGCTGCGGGCGGTTGCAACGCGTACGGTTGTGCAGGCGGGGCTCGTGCATACAATCCCTACACTGGAGCTGCCGGCGCTACGCGGCAAGGCTCGAATGCGTACAGCCAGTGGGGAAGTTCGGTTGTTGCTAAGGGCGACAAATGGGCGCAGACCGGACACTATTCCGATTCGCGCGGCACCGTCGCGGGCGGACGCACGTCGGAAGGCGGCCGCGTCGTCGGCGGCAGTGGGCAGAATGGCAGCGGCTTTGTCGGTCAAAGCGGGAGTGGTGACGTTTATGCTGGGAAGGACGGTAACGTCTATAAGAAAACCACAACGGTTGGCAGCAGTATCAGAATGGCGGTTGGAATTCTGTAAATTCATCGGGCGCGAATTCCAGCACGAAGTCCAACGCGCAAACTCAGACGAACAGCACGCAAAATCAAAGAGCTCAGAACGCTCAATCTGCCGCCGCAGGCCGGCAGCCGACCACGCAGCCCGCGGGCGGACAGGCGAATTCTGGTGCGCAGCGGAGCACTCAACCCAGTGCGAGCCCCAGTGCGAGCCCGAGTGCCAGCCAAAGACCCGCAGGCGCGGGCCAATCCGGAGGTCAATCCAGCCAGGTGCAAGATCTGAATCGCGAAGCGCAAGCCAGACAATCCGGATCTCAGCGTACTCAAAACTATGAGCGCCAAAGCCGGAGCAGCAGCGGCGGAGCTGCACGCACCGGTGGCGGCGGTGCGCGATCCGGCGGCGGAAGGCGCTAACCGCGGGATCAAGGCGCATCAACGCCCAAGGACTACTCCGACCGCGCCGGCGCGTACTTCGACGAACGTCGGTGAAGCGCGCGGTGGTCGGGCGAATAGGTCTAGACGCTTCGAAACTCAATGACCTCGTAGGAACAATGGTTTCTCTTCGCTTCGACGCCACGCAATAAAGTTGCCACGAAGGCTACTATGCTTTTGAATTTGACTCCGCTCAGGTAGCCACGACGACGCCTCTCTCGTCGTGGGCTTCTCGCTTCATTTGAAATCTGAAATTTTCAAATTTGAAATTCTCTCCGCCCCCAAAGCCTGTCATCCTGAGCGCAGCGAAGGATCTCAACGCCGCCAATCATCTCCACCCGTTTCCACTTCCCCAACGCCTGCGCTAAACTTACACCGCACCAAATTTCCCTACCGCCCCACGAAAGCGAGGATTCCGTGCCAGAAACATTCCCCTGGGTCACCGAAATGGCCGGCGTCCTGGAAACCATCAATCAGGGCGTCATCATCAACGACGATTGCAGCCACATCGTTTTCGCCAATGCTCTGTTCCAGAAGATGATCGGCATCCCGGAAGAAGAACTAATCGGCCAGAAGATGTTGGATTTGTATCCGCCCGAAGACGCGGACATATTGCGTAGCCGCATCCTGCAGCGGCAAACGGAAGGGCATAGCCAGTACGAGTTCTATCTTCCCCAGGCGAACGGCAATCGCCTTCCCGTTCTCGTCACCGCGCGCCAGATCGAAGATCCCGACGGCAACGTCTTCGCCGTGATCACCGCCACCGACATCACCGAGCAAAAGCGCGCCGAAAACGCGCTGCGCGAAGCGAACGTACAGCTTGAAAAGCGCCACCAGGAAATCGAAGAAGATCTTCTGCTCGCCGCCCGCGTCCAGCAGAGCCTCGCGCCCACAGGACTCACCTGGGGCGGCGTCAACGTCGCCACCTACTATCAGCCCGTTCGCACCATCGGCGGCGATTTCGGTTTCGTCGCGCCGCGGCAGGATTCGCTCAGCCTCTTCGTCTGCGACGTTTCCGGCCACGGCATCGGCTCGGCTCTCGTCGCCAATCGCATCTACACCGAAACCATGTCGCAGATCGAACGCGGCGTCGCGCTCGGCCCGATGATGCACCACCTGAATCGCTTCGTGCTCCGCAATATCGGCTCTTCTGTCTTTTATTTCACGATGGTCGCCGCGCGTCTCGATCGCGACAATCGCACCCTAGAATTTGCCAACGCCGGCCATCCCCCCGCGATGATTGTCCAGCCAGGACAAGTGCCGCGCCTTCTCGAATCCGGCAGCGCCGTTCTCGGCCTGATCGAAGACGCCGTAGGACCGGAAGCCACCGTCATCGTTCCCGTCGCGTCCGGCGATCGCCTCGTGATTTACACCGACGGCTTCACCGAAAGTTTCAACCAGCAGCGCGATATGCTGGGTGTCGAAGGCCTCAGCGAAATCGTTCGCGAGACCTCCAAGTTGCCTCTGCAGGAAATGAAAGAACAAATTCTCCAGCGCGTAACCGCGTTCCGCCACGGCCCGCCCGACGACGACATGTCACTGGTAATCATCGAAATCCCGTAGCCACTGAGTCGCGAGCCGGAACGCGCGATTCTGCCTCGCTCGCGAAGCAACGCAAGCATCAAAACGACGCATCAAATGGCTGGCAGTTTTCAGTGCTCCGCTCGCGCCTTATCACGAGCAACTGCCGCCGGGGACATCGGTTTTAATCCACGGTTCCGCGATTAAAACTTCCGCTAACCTGTTTAGAAACAATTTGATAGCTTTTTCTAATAGGCGGTAAAAGGGGTACCTGAGAAATCGCGCTGCGCTTGCCTTGGCAGCCCAAAAAGCTGATATTGGGAGCCGATTATGAGCACCCCAAAACCAATCGAACACCGCAAGCATCTCGACCGCCTCGAAGAGCTTCGCCGTCGCAACGTCGAAGCCGAAGAAGGCGGCGGCGCTGAACGCCGCGAGCGCCAGCACAAAGAAGGCAAGCTCAGCGCGCGAGAACGCGTTGATCTGCTGCTCGATGAAGGCTCATTCGAGGAGCTCGACAAATTTGTGCGCCACCACTGCACCGATTTCGGCATGGAGGAGCAGCGGCCTGCGGGCGACGGATTCATCACCGGCTACGGCCGCATCGGTGGCCGCCTCGTGTATGTTTTCGCGCAGGACTTCACTGTGTTTGGCGGGTCGCTTTCGGAGGCAAACGCTTCGAAGATCACGAAAATTATGGATCTGGCGATGCGGCAGGGCGCGCCGGTGATTGGGTTGAACGATTCTGGCGGCGCGCGGATTCAGGAAGGAGTGATGTCGCTGGCAGGCTACGCCGATATTTTTCTGCGCAACACGCTGGCGAGCGGCGTGGTGCCGCAGATCAGCGCGATCATGGGCCCGTGCGCGGGCGGGGCGGTGTATTCGCCCGCGATCACGGATTTTATTTTCATGACGCGCGACAGCTCGTACATGTTCGTCACCGGGCCCGAAGTGATCAAGACCGTGACGCACGAAGAAGTCACCAAGCAGGAACTCGGCGGCGCGATGACGCACAACGAGAAGAGCGGCGTCGCGCATTTCGTTTCGCGCGACGATGCCGAATGCCTCGCGATGATTCGCGAGCTGTTCAGCTACTTGCCGTCGAATAATCTCGAAGATCCGCCGCGGCGCTCGACGAACGATCCCTGGGATCGCGCTTCGACGGCGCTGAATGCTCTTGTGCCCGAAGATCCGCAGAAGCCCTACGACATGAAGGATGCGATTCACGAAATCGTGGATGAGGGCGAATTCTTCGAGGTTCACGAGCACTTTGCGAAGAATCTGGTGGTCGGCTTCGCGCGGCTCGATGGGCGCCCCGTCGGGATCGTCGCCAATCAGCCGGCATTTCTTGCGGGCGTGCTGGATATCAATTCGTCGATGAAGGGCGCGCGGTTCGTTCGTTTCTGCGACGCGTTCAACATTCCGCTCATCACGTTCGAAGACGTGCCCGGATTTCTGCCCGGCACGCAGCAGGAATTTGGCGGCATCATCAAGCACGGCGCGAAGCTCCTCTTCGCATTCGCGGAAGCCACGGTGCCAAAAATCACGGTGATCACGCGCAAAGCCTATGGCGGCGCGTATTGCGTGATGGCTTCGAAGCACATCCGCACCGACATCAATTTCGCATGGCCCACCGCCGAAATCGCGGTGATGGGGCCAGAAGGCGCGGTCAACATCGTCTACAAGCGCGAAATCGATCGCGCTCCCGAAGCCGATCGCGAAAAGCTGCGCCGCGAAAAAACCGACGACTTCCGCGAGCGCTTCGCCAATCCATACGTAGCCGCCGAGCGCGGCTACATCGACGCCATCATCGAGCCATCGCAAACCCGCGCCAAGCTCATCACCGCATTGCGCTCGCTCGAAAACAAGCGCGACACCAACCCCAAAAAGAAGCACGGCAACATCCCGCTATGACATTGGCGGGCGCCGACGCTCCTGATTCGACCTATCTTTCCGCCTGGGTTGGTCTCGGGGGCGTGTTTCTCTACTACCTAGCTGCAGCGGTTCTGTGGCGCTGGGCGCCTCGTCGGCCGATTCTGACGACGTACGAACCTCCAGCGGACACATCGCCTGCGCTCGCTGCCTACCTCTTTGAAAACGGCAGATGCGAGCGGGCATTTGCGGCGGCCCTTGCGGCGCTGGCCGTTAAGGGCTATCTCGAAATTCGCCAAAGAGGAGATTGGTTTACCCTGAAGCGCTTACGCGAGCCGGACGACCGGCTTTCCCCAGAAGAATCTACTGCCCTTGCCGAACTTTTCCCTTACGGTAACGATATCTATAAATTCGATGAGCGCGAAAATTCACGCCTCTGCTTCACATTCTACAAGTTCAAGGATGCGCTCGAGAAAATCGCTGAGCCCAAGTTAGTCTCTTCACACCGAGCGATATGGTGGATTGGGGTGGCGTGCCTTGTCTTTCTGGTGCTGCGAGTCGGGCCGTCGCTGTCATTCGCGACAAACTTGACGACCCTCGGGTCGATTGTATACGTGAGCATTTGGTGCGGTTTGGGCGGTCTCTCTCTGGTCGCAGCTGTCCGAGCCTGGCCGGCAACCTTAAGGCGAATCGCTACATGGGTCCCCATGACAAGGGGACCGCGCCATCCTCTGAGCTGGATAGACCTGAATCCCGCTGTGGCTGACTGCCACCGCTGCATTGGCCTTTGGGTTTCTCGCGTCGACGTCGTCTCCTCGTTTTGCTGTTTTCGTGGTTGCCTGCACCCTGTTGGCAGTTGCATTCCTGAACGGTCTCAAAGCGCCGACGGCTCAAGGTCGCCGTCTGATTCGTGGCATAACGGGCTTCCGAGAATTTCTAGCACGTGCCGAGAGCGATCGATTGGATCGCGCGAACGAAGTGGGGTCACTCCAGAGCAGCTTGATCGCTACACTCCTTACGCGGTAGCTCTCGACGTCGAACACTCCTGGGGAGAGGAGTTTACCGAAGATCTGATCGAGATGATTCAATTCGGGCGGGTAATGGAAATCCAGGACATATCGATACCCGTTCCTAGTTATGAAGGAAGTGATGCGGAATTCGGTGATTCGATAATCCAGCTGCGTTTGGGACCAAAGTGAAGAATGCCGTTAGGGCACCTTTCAGCCAGAGCGGCGAAACGACTGCCGGTCATAATGGCTTGCAGATTTTTAGCTATGGGGTGTCACTTACTGGACATTCGGGGGCCATTTCTGTAGGATTGCGGGGTTTTGCGCCATTATTATCAGGTGAGATAGGAGAGTTTGATGCCCAGGTCCGGCCAGAACGGCGGTGCGAAGAATGCGCCGAAGACGCTGCTCGATTCGATCGATTCGCTGATCGGGCGCTATCATTTGTTGAAGCACCCTTTTTATCAGGCTTGGACTGAGGGGACGCTTTCAAAGGAATCGCTGCAGCTGTACGCGGCCCAGTATTACCAGCACGTGCGCGCGTTCCCGGAAAACCTGAAGCAGCTTGCTTCGCGCACGAACGGGAACTTGCAGACGCTGGTGAACGAGAATCTGGCGGAAGAAGTGGATCCGTCGGCTCCGCACCCGATGCTCTGGCGCGAGTTTGCCGCGTCGCTCGGAGTGAGCGATGTGGCGCTCGATTCGAGCCGCGCGCTTCCGGGTATCGCGGCGCTGCTTGATACCTTCGACGAAGTTTCGACCGATGGCTCGATGGCGCAGGCTGTGGCCATGTTCTACAGCTACGAAGCGCAGGTGCCGGAAATCGCGACGCAGAAAATTTCAGGGCTTCGCAAGTTCTACGGGATCACCGATTCGCGCTCGCTCCGATATTTTGCGGTACACGAGGAAGCGGATGTGCGGCATCGCGCGGCCTGGCGCACATGGCTCGAGGCGCAGAAGAATATCGACGAGGTTGCGGTGCTTTGCGCGGCCGAACGCAGTTTGAAGGCTCTGTGGGGAGCGCTGGATGCGGTATATCCCGAAGGCTGCGCGCCCAAGAAACAATCGCCGAAAAAGCAATCCAGCGACGCCTCCGACCACGGCACGCAATCGCACTATCCCGGATTCTAATCGAGCCTGACCGGTTACTCTCGCGAACGCCGGCGCGCTCGCTTCGCTTTTTTCTTTCCTTTAGCGCCCGGCTTTCTCGCGATTCGCGGCTTGCTTCAGAATTTTCACTCCGCCGGGCCCGCCTACGAACACCTGTTTCGCAAGTCCGAGAAACAGCCCGTGCTCGACGACGCCGACGGTTTCGTCGAGCTCCCGCGCTACTTTTTTCGGGTCTGCAATCAGCCCGAACTCGCAATCGAGAATGTAGTGCCCGCCGTCGGTGACGTAGGGCTTGTCGTCAACCCCTGGACGCAGTTCGGTGCCCGCGCCGATGGCTCGCAGCTTCCGTTCAGTGGCCTCCCAGCCGAAGGGAACGACTTCCACAGGAACCGCAAGCGTTCCGCCCAGGCGCTTTACCAGTTTCGTCTCGTCTACGATCACCGCCATTCGCTTACTGGCAGCGGCAACGATTTTTTCGCGTAGCAAGGCGCCGCCGTGACCTTTAATCAGGGCCAGAGTGCCCAACTGCACTTCGTCGGCGCCGTCAATGGTGAGATCGATTTCTTCTATGTCTGCAAGAGTCGCGAGCGGAATTCCGAGGCTCCGCGCCTGCTCGGCGGTGCGTTCAGAGGTGGGGACGCCGGTGAAACGCAATCCTTCTTCCGCGACGCGCCGGCCAAGCTCGGTGACGAGATAGGCCGCGGTGGAACCAGTGCCGAGGCCCACGATCATGCCGTTCTTCACGAGCTGCGCTGCTGCTTTGGCGGCTTCTTTCTTAAAACGGTTCTGCTCGCCCGCGTCCATGATTCCTCCGCCGTCGCTTTCGAGACGCGACGCCATGATAAACGCTGGAAGGAAGGTTGCCAACTAGCGACGCGTGACGTGTCAGCTCAGGAAGAGGCCGCACGACTTGGTGATCATTGACTGTGATCATTGATCGTGATTATTAAGCATTGTTGAGTAGGGAACTCAAATCGACGACCGATAATCAGGGAACTCAAATCGCTGCCTGGGGTTCGTCTGCGGCGTGGCATGTTCACGGATGCGAATGCGGCGCCGCGGCATGGAACTGCCGGAAGGAAGAGGCGGTGAGGTTGCCAGATAAGCCTGAAGCAGAAAAAGCAGAGCGTTCGAGGGAATGTGCAGATTGAAATCCACAAAGCTGTGCAACAGGATTCCGCAAACGGCAGCAATCGCGGCTGCGTGAAGCGCAGTGGAAAAATGGCCCTGCTCGGCGACGAAGGATCTTCGCGCGCCTGTGAACAGCAGCCAAAGAAACGCAATGCCGCAAAGACCGCCCAACGTCCCTGTCTCCGCCAGCGCCTCGATGTAGTCGTTGTGAACGTGGTCCACGACGAGGCCGTCGTAGCCGGGATCGTAGCCCGGGAAGACAGTGACAATCGTGCCCAATCCAACGCCCTTCACAGGATGATCCAGGAAAATGTGCTCTGCGCCGCGGAACATCGAGGCACGGCGGGACATCGATACGTCACCAATCCGCGTCTTCGAGAACCGCTCGATTGCTGTCCCTGCGCCCAGCCAGGCAATCAGCGCGATAGACGCAAGGCCTACGAACGCGACCGCAATCAGCGTGGCGGCCCGCAACCCCTTGCGGGTACGCGCGAGCAGCGCCAGCACTGCCACTTCAAATGCGAAACAGATGATGCCGCCTCGCGAACCCGCGAGAATCAACGCGCCCACCGGGATGATCGTCAGCAGGCCGGTCAACGGGAAAAGCTCTCTGCGCACGCCGCGGAACACCATCAGAGCTAATCCCACGGGCGCAACCAGCTCGCTGAATCCGGCGAAGTGATTGCGGTTCACGTAAGGGCCAAATACATCGACACTCTGCGAAAGATGCCGGAACCAATAGATCGTGTTCCGGGACGTAAAGTACTGGATGATTCCCAGCAGGCTGGCTGAAAACCCCAGGATCACCAGAAACCAGGCCAGCCTCACGAGATCTTCTCTTTCTCGAAAGGCCTGCGCGGTGAGGAAGAAGATGATGAAGTAAGCGCCGAATCGAAGCAGTTCGACGCGCGTGAAAAATGGGTTCGCAGTCCAATGAAGCGTGAATTGCACCAGGCCGATGGCGATGAATCCGAGGAAGGGCCAGTTGAGCGGGCTCCATTGAATCCCGATTTCCGAATCGCGGTAGACGAGAACAGCCCAGAGGATCAAAAGGGCGGAGGCGCCCATTTCGAGAACCGACTCCGACCAAACCTCTACAACGCCGTGAGCCAGAACGCTGAACGCGAAAAGGACGCAAAGCCCGATGCGAAGGGCTTTCATTTGGACGGCGGCGTTACAGATCGGCGCGATACGAGATTTCCAGAGAGACCCGGGTTTTCAAACACGCTCGCCATGGCCTCCGTAATCTCCTATGGAAATCGGTTTCGCAGCAAGCGGTATCTGAAAGCGCCTGGCGGAAGTATGTTTTCCTCGTTAGAACAGACTGTGGCACTCGAGAAGAGAACCGCAAGGCCGGGCAACTTAGAGTTATTTTTCGCCGATGTGATACACGATTCCGACGGAGATGCGGTAATTCCCCTGCGTGTTAGTCGTCTGATTTGGATAGTTCGAGAATCGCGTTTTCTCGTAATCGAATTCAGCGAGACGCAGGGCCCACTTGGGGTTGATTCTATATTGCACTCCACCGCCGCCGGCCCACGCGAAGTCGCCGCTCGTGGTTGTAGTCTTTGGAAATCCGGCGTTCAAAGGAAACGTGAGGCGATCGTACCCGCCGCCAAAAAGGACCTGGCCATATGGCACGAATTTGTGCCGGTGTCCGAAGGGATAGATGCGGGGTCCAATCATGAACGTATAAATCTGCGAGTCGCCATTGAGGCCCTGGTTGCGATAGGTGCCGGTGAAATCTCCGGTGACGCCGATCCATTTTCGCAAATTGTGGTCGAGCGAGGCGTTCCATCCGTTGGTTCCAAACCGCGGAGCGTTTGTGGGGTAAAAAGAGCGGAAGAGATAGGCGCCTTCCACGTCCCATGCAGGGGTCTGCTGCGCAAAGGCAGGCAGGGTAAAAATAAAAAGTAGTGCGAAAAGGCCGAACCATTTCTTCATCCGCCACTTCCTCCTAAGAATGCAGTGTTAACTGGGCCCTTCTATGATGTTGCCGGGCATGAAAGGGTCTCCTATCCGAGTCTGGCGTGCAAGAAGAAATGAACTTGCGGGAGACGAAGGAAACGAGGCGAATGAGTCCCTGAAAATGGAAAAAGCCGGGCAGCTCTTGCGAGATGCCCGGCTCTTCCTTAGAAGCTATTTCGTAATCGTGAGAGCGACGGTCGTCGAATGGGTCACCGTGCCCGAAGTTCCGGTCAGCGTGAGTGTGGCTGTCACTGTCTTCCCGCCGCCACCTCCGCATCCCGCCACAGCGAATACCACCAGCATCGCTCCGGCGAGGCCGATTCGTGTGCGCAGACGACGCGCGGAAAAAATCATCGCCAGCAGCGCAAGACCGCTTGCGAAGAGCACGATTTGGCGGTTCGACGGCGGGAGATGCTGAGTGGGAACAGAAGGCAGCAGGCCCATCGAGGCAACTGTTACCTGCGAAGTGATCGCGTTGGTGCCATCTGGTGTGACGGAGGTCGGCATGAGAGTGCATGTGGTGTTGACCGGCGCACCCGTGCATGTGAGCGCGACGGACTGGTTGAATCCGCTTACGGGCGTTACGGTCACGTTGAACATTTGACTCGAGCCCCGCGGAACGCTGAACGTAGCCGGCGCGGTGACTGTGAAATCCGTGCCGGTGCCGGTGAGCGGAACCGTCTGCGGGCTGCCGTTGGCATCGTCAGTAATGGTGACGGCCCCGCTGCGAGCGCCCGTCGCGGTGGGAGTGAATGTCACGCTGATAGTGCAGGACATGGTAGCGGCGAGCGTTGCGCCGCAAGTGTTCGTTTCGGCGAAATCGCCGGAGCTTGCGATCGGACATGATATTCAGCGTCACATTGCCGTTGTTTTTCAGGGTGATCGTTTTGGCCGGCGAGCTTGTGGTGGTTACGAGCTGGCCGCCGAAATCCAAGCTGTTGTCGGCGTGAGAACCACAACAGGCGCTGAGTTCGTGCCCGTGCCGGTGAGCGTGGCGAATTGCGGGCTGCTGGGATCCGCGTCTGTGAAGACGAGTTTGGCAGATTCGGCGGATGCGACGGAAGGCGTGAAGGTGACGTTCACTGTGCACGACATACCAGCCGGCAGGCTGGCGCCGCAGGTGCCTCCTGGCGCGATGGCGAAATCTGTGGCTGCCGCGGGAGGAGCGGTGGCGACGACGGCGATACTTGTGATTGCGAGAGCTGTCGCGTTGTTATTCGTCAGGGTGACGGTTTGCGGCGAAGTGATTGCGCCGACGAGCTGCGTTCCAAAATCCAGGCTTGCTGGCGAAACGGCAACAGGCAATAACAGCGGCAATTTCGCGACGATACGCATCCGACGCGCCCTTCAACGTGGTTTGAAACGCGCCGGCCGTTGTCGGCATATCGGAAGAAACAGTTACGCCGGTGATGTAAGCGTTTCCGTGGGAGTCGATCGCGATCGCATTGCCCTGATCGGTATCGCCCGCGACCATCGCCGGTTCCACCGAAGTAGCTCGCATAGATCCGGTCGGCCATTCCGTTGCCCTTGGGGCTCAATTTCACGACGAATGGGCTGCCAATCGGATCAGGCAATGTGGCCGGCAAGGCAAACGGAGTAATCGGGAAATCGGTCGAAGCGGTCGTGCCGACGACATACGCGTTGCCGTTGCGTCGGCCTGAATGCCGAAGCCGGTGTCGCTTTCAGTGCCGCCGAAGAATGTCGAGTATGTAACGGACGAGTTTCCGCTCATCGTCGTGTCAACCAGACGTGATGAAAGCTACGCCAGTTGATTTTTATGCCGCGTTGTCTGGAATGCTCCGCGTGGTTGTGGGGAAGTCGGACGACTCGGTCGTGCCGGTCACGTACGCGACATTGTTCGGACCGAGCGCGATTCGCCAAACCTGCATCGAGCGTGGAGCCTTCCAGATACGTCGAATACACCAGAGACGCTGCGTTGAGTTTCGTTGTGTCGATGCGCGTGACGAACGCGCCGCCGCTCGATGTTGCCCGGATTCGCTGCGCCCTGAAACGCATTCATCAGTCGGGAAACTTGTACCGGTAGATGCCGTCACGCCTGTCAGATAAGCATTGTTCGAAGTATCGACAGCGACTCCGGTTACGGCATCGCCGAAATCTAAGAGATTTGCGTTGTTTGCGCCGTCTCCACCGAGATATGTCGAATAGATCAGGCTGGCACTCCCGGATTTTGTCGTGTCGATCCTCGTCAGAAATCCCGTTCCAAAGTATTGCTGGGCGTCTGCTGGAGTCCACCTGTTGTGACTGGAAAACCTCCGGAGCCGGGGGCACCCGGGTTGAGAAAGTCTGTCCGCCGATGTAGGCGTTGCCATTTGCATCCGCAGCAACTGCGTTGGCGAGGTCGGGCACGTCTCGTGCCATTTGTGCCGCCGATGTACGATGAATAGAGCAGCGATGCCGTGCCGCTTGACGTGGGATCTATCTTCGTGACGAACGCGGTTCCATTTGGGTTCGTCGTGAGGGGAGATGAATCAATGCGTTCGTCGTGGTCGGGAAATCAGTGGAACAGGTAGTTCCTGCCACGTAAACCTTGCCGTTCGGATCCAGGGCAACGGCAAATGCCTCGTCGAGTCCTGAGCTTCCACATAGGTAGTTCGAGTAAAGCTGCGCGCGCCAGCTGGGTTGAGTTCGGTGACGAATCCGCAAAGCGTGTCGGCGGATACGGGGTTAGCGACGTTGGTGGTTGGCCTGGAAAGTCGGTCGAGGTTGTAGCGAACACGGTCGATAAAAGCGTCTCCGTTGGCATCTACTGCGATACCCTGGCCGCTCTCGTCACCAGTTCCGCCGAGGAATGTGGAATAGGTGAGTAGCGGGTGGAATAGCGGATCGATTACAAGCGGCAACGATCGGTCATATTTCGCAATTGCGAAGGTGACGCGATTGCCGGAAGCGAGCGCGTAATTTCCAGCCACTTCGCGGCGTTCTGCTCCGACCATCTGATAGATGACGGTTTCTGGAATTTCGCATCGCCGTCAGGAGTGTGCAGGATCAAGTCGCCATGCGAATTGATCGCGAGCTTTTGCGCCCCATCGATTTTCAGCGAGATGACCTTTGGATTGGCGCCCGGAGCTACGGTGAAATCGTATTCGAGATGCCGTTGATTGCCGTAAAACTCCAGATCCACGCCGGGATAGATTCCGGAATATTTCACGCGTCCGTACGATGGCACGTCGGTGACCCATTTGTCGCGATTGCTGCCGATGAAATAGTTCGACCGGCCAGGCAGCGGCTCATTCGCGGCGATCGCGGGCGCGGGATTTGCGCCCTGCAGTTGCATGCGAATCACCGTGGTCTTCATCGCCTTGCGCGCCTCGCGGAGCGCGCGCAGTGCGGCCGCGCGGTGGAGCGGAGATGCGGTGATCGCCCGGCGGCGAAGGACCGCTATGTCAACTTCCTGAGGCGCGAGCGAAAGAGCGTACCCGCTGCCGTGCGAAACGAATTTTACGTCGCGAGCCGCTTGCCCGCGATTCTCCTCGAATCCCATGGGAAGCTGGGCGTAGGCGTTCTCCCATCGCGGCGAATCAACATTCGTACGGAGAAGCGGAGCAGTGGTATTTTCACGTGAGCTTGAAGTATGTTTACGGGCAGTAGTTGTGATGTATAGGAATGAGAGAAGCACTGCACCCGCTGTGGTAAGTACTGCAAATCTTGCCGATCGAAACCCCGTTTTCATTGGACGCCCCCTCTGAGCCTTTGGATTTTCGCAGCGGACGACCCCTCGCCCGTCTTGGGCGCAAATGTTAGCTCGTTTCAAATCGGCACACAGTCAAGACTTCTCCCGGAGTTTCCATAATTGCTACGTGATGTCTGAGAGAAGTGAGATTCGCTCGCCTGTTCCGCTTTGGCATCGGCAGGGCTACAGCAGGAACTCCGCGAATTTAAGCTGAAAGGACAGCGGCTTTTCAGGCGGGAATCAGGATACGAGGAGTTAGGGAGGCGAGGTCCTGAAGCACAGCCTGGCATAGATCGGCAGGTGGAAGCTGCCCTTTGCTCGTGAATAAGCGTCGCAATGGGAGCTTCGCAACCAGGCTCGAAAGGTTCCTGAATTCACTCGCGCGCATTTCACTGTCCAGCATATTTGTCGCGATAGCTGTTGGCGACGAGTGAGAGAAATCCAGTCTGCCCCGTGACGGCTTCGACGTGGGGGCCCGGCTCGTCGCGAATTTCATCAAGAAGATAGATCGCGCGGAGAGGCAGCGCGCCATCCTCGAAACGCGCTCCGCCGTTTGCAAAAGAAAGGCGGCGTTTTTCCCAATTTGAAACGAAAGGAGGGAGAGCATCGGCTTGGTTCCATACAGCATTTCTACCGATTCCGGCCAAAGGCACAGATGCGGATAGGAGGGCGAAACAAAGAAGTCGCCGTCGCGCTCGACCAATGCCACAATATCGTCGGAAACCGCAGCATATCCGGCCCGGGCAAAGGCGGCGGCCGTGGTGGATTTCCCGGCTCCTTCTGCGCCTACAAACGCGATCACCGAGCCGTCGATTGCCACGGCGCTTGCGTGCAGGCAAGTAATGCCCCGAAAGCGCAGAAGCAGCCCGAGAACCGGCCCTAGGATGTAAGTGGCCGCCTCTTCGGCGGAAGATTCGCTCGGCCAGGAGGCCCAGAGTTTGGTGCCGTGGCGATCCATCCAAAATTGCATTCCGTCGAAATAGACCAGATGGAAGAGGCCATGCTTTTGTTCCTGAAAGATTCGGAGGGCAGGGGTACCAGACGGACCCGTATAGGCGCTCGTGTAAACTACTGATTCAGAATGGTTTGAGGTTTCTGCGGCAAAGGAGCCCGCCGAGCAACCGAGATCAAGCTCGATGTCAGGCACGTTCTACGGGGGTTTGCAGCGGAATCAAACCTGGGACGGGCGCACTGGAACGGACCGTAACGCCGAAAACAGAGTAAGTGAAGCTCACCGAATTCCGATTTTAACTGGAGGTAAAATCCGCACCGAGCCCTTAGACGTGCGTCCTGAAACGTGGAAATCGCCCGCCGTCACGGTTGCCCCGGATTCCTATCCTCTTCGTGAGTTCCTGAACGGTTCCGTAGATAGTTAGTTTAGGGGACACGTACGGCTTCTTGGGTCCCCCCAGAAGGGGCTTATCCATTACGGGCCTCCGCACTTAAGTTATACCGGACTCGTCGAACTGACTGCAACCAAAAGTTAAGGCAAATCGGGCGGACTGCGGCTTGTAATTCCTCGCTTTCGCCCGCGCCGATTCAATGGCGCGTATGGCACTACGAGTAACATAACGATTTGTTTCTTCGCTCCATGGAGTTTCGCTCATCCAGTTTGGCTCAGAACGCTTCAGCCATTCCGCCAGCGGATCACCCGCGAGAGGTGTTTTGGGCCGCCTTCGCACGCTCTCAGGCAAACAGCCTACCATAGCTTCGCGCAGCAGAGTCTTCTCAAAAAACCAAGGGAAGGGCGGAAGGGCCAGCAAATATTCGACGATTCGCAAATCCAGAAACGGATAACGCACTTCGACCGGGCGGCGCGTCACCCCCGGATTTTCGTGCTCGAATAAGTAAGCCCATTGGGGTGAATCCAGAGATGCGTGGGCGCGCGGAAGAATCGGATGCCGTTCCGATGGGGACGGAGAAACAGCCTCTTTCCAGCGTTGCTCAAGGCTCATCCTGCGCGAAAAATCCGGCGCGATCCAGCGCGGAAACCTGGGCGCATCATGATCCTTGCCAAGCACACGTTTCACTCGCCGGCGAATCCCTGGCCATGGCGATCGCCGCATGGACGCGTATCGCAGCGTCTCACTGAATAGCTGCCGCCATTCGCGACGCCCCATCAGATCCTTCGCGTGCGGCCACATCTCGAAATCCATCAGGTTGTCGGAGCCCTCGCCAGACAGCACTACGCGGCAATCTTCTGAAATCATCTGAAACTGATCGAATAGCCCGGCGAAAAATGGGTCCTCTGCCGGCTCCGGCCACGTCCACTCACTGCTATCCCAACCATCGAACGGCTGCAAATTGTCCAGAGCGAGATAGCGCGCCGGGATATTCAAGAACTCCGCAGTTTCTCTTCGCGTGTGCGCCGTCGCGATCGGGAATCAATGATTCGTATACGAGCGTGTAAGCCCGCAAATCGAGCTTTTCGCCCGGTCCCTTCGAGACAGCTCGTGCTGTGGTAGCGACCGCGGCGGAATCCAATCCGCCACTGAGCAGAACGCCAACGCGATCCGTGCGAACGCGATCCTTCACCGCCGCCTGGAGCAAAATCTTGAATTCCTCGATATAGTCGTTCGCATCCCGATAGCGAATGCGCCCCTGCGTGGGCGGGCTCCAGTAACGCTTCAGAAAGAATTCATCTTTCCTGATTGTCAGAGAATGCGCGGGCAGCAGGCGCCTGACGTCGCGGAAGGACGTGGTTGCGCCATCGTAATTCAGACCGAAGAGCAGAAAATCGCCGATGGCAGTTTCGTTGAGCGTATCCGAAACATCCGGGTGCAGCCGCACGCAATCCAGCACGCTGCTGAATACGAACTGATCGTCGAGGTCCGCGTAATAGAAGGGCTTAATGCCGAAATGGTCGCGCGCGCAAAAGAGGGTTTTCTGTCCGGCTGTCCCAGATTGCAAATGCGAAATCCCCTCGCAGATGATGGACGCACTCCGAGCCCCACGCTGCATAAGCATGAAGAATCAATTCGGAGTCCGCAGCAACCCGGCCACAGCTTCGCCCTGCCTTCTCGATTTCCTGCCGCAGCTCGTCGCGGGAATCGAGCCGCGCGTCGGCCGTAATCCAAAGATGCCCATCGAGACTCGCCGGCTGCCGTTCATTGTTCTGTTCATGCAGCGACTCGCCCGCGGTTCGCAACATCGCATGCCCGAATCCGACCGGCCCATCGCTCCACGTGTCGCGGCCATCGGGACCGCAGTACGCGAGAAAATGCGTCAAGCTCCGAAGAAGAGCCCTTGGCACCGGTGCGCCCTTACGATCGAAGATGCCGGCAATTGCGCTCAATTCGTTTGCGTCTCCATCGAGGATTCGGAATGCTCGAACGGCATAAAATGCAGATGCTCGGTCCCACCGTGATCGACAACGTTGCCGTCCACCTCTACCCAAGCGTGCGCCTCAAAACGATCTTCCTCTTTCCTCGCTCCAATGCGCAGACCTGCATTCATGCCTCGGCGCCTGAGCATACGGCAGAGAACGAGCGACTGTTCGAGGCAGCTGGTGCGGAAAAATAAATTCGCGGCTGTCACCGCTTCAAGGTGCGCGATTCGCCTCGTCATACCCAAAGTGCCCGCAGCAAGAGGGTTTGAATTCCGCGCCGCACCGCGCGGCTCGTCGAAAGCAGCGCGGCAAATCCGGAAGCCAAGCAGACGCACCGCGAGCCATGCAATCGGCAACCCGATCACAGCTTCGAGCACAATTGCACGCTCGAATCCGCTCAAACGGCGAAAGCGACGAAACCTCTGCATCATCGTTGGAACCCTTGGCCTTCGAAAAAGTCGTGCACGCCTCAGTGAACGGCCCGGGGCTGGTTGCCGGCTAGTCCCCAAGGGCCAGGGGGACAGCCTTTAAAACATCTCGCCGTCGCTCAGACGGCAGAGACCGATCGAATTTCGATCAATCCTTCGTTACGCATTGTTTCCAGCAGCGCCAGCAAATCCTGCTCGCACCGCCTTGCCTCTACGTCATATTCTGAGAGCAATGTGTCGCGAAGCTCGCCGACGCTTCTCGGCTGCTGCAAAAGCGTCCAGACCCGCGCTCCCACGGAGTCCAATCCATAGTACACGCTGTTCTTTAAATTCAGAATAGCGGACTCTTCGCCAAGAGGGCAGGAAACCTGTTCCTTCGCCACTACGACAATTGAGCTTGTGCGGAGAGACCTGTCCATGGTGAAGTTCCTACCTGTTGGCGTCACCCGGCGTTCAAGGACTGCTCGGTATTCGGGAGAAAAAAATGCCCGTACGCCGCGGAGCGCGGATCCGCAGCCGGCCATCCTGTCCGTCCCACACGCCCTATAACTATTCTACCGGGAGTCGAAGTCCACAAGCAATGACGGAACTGGATTCGCCCCCGCAAAGCCGGTATAACGGGACGCGTGAATGATTCGCGCGTAATTGCCGTCGAATCTATCGAGAAAGCCTTCCCACCGGCGCTTTCCGGGTGGCGGGCGCTGCTGCAGCCGGTCGCGAAACCCACGGAAAGGGCTCTTTCGGGCATTTCTTTCCATGTGGGTGCGGGCGAAGCGGTGGCGCTGATGGGCCCAAATGGGGCCGGCAAATCAACCCTGCTTCGCATACTCGCAACGCTGATTATTCCTACGCGAGGACGTGCCACGCTGGGCGGATTCGATGTGGAGCGGAACAGCACAGCAGGCCCGCAAGCAATTCGGTTATCACACCGGGGGCGACGAAGGGTTTTACACGCGGCTAACTGCGCGCGCGAACCTCACATTTTTTGCGTCCATGAACAACATTATAGGGTCTCGCGCGGGCGAAAGAATCTCGCGAAAATCTCCGAATGGATGGGGTTTGGCGACGATCTCGATCGCCAGGTTCGCACGCTTTCCACCGGGATGACGCATCGCCTGGGCCTGGCGCGCGCCATGCTGCATGAGCCCGGCATCCTCCTGCTCGACGAGCCCACGAGAAGCCTCGACCCGGTTGCCGCATCCGAGTTTCGGCGGTTGTTAAAGGACGAAATCGTTCGCCGCGAAGGCACGACGCTCTTGTTTGCGTCGCACACGCCTCGCGAAGTGGAAGAGATTGCTGATCGCGTGATTCTGCTTGATGAAGGGCGTGTGGTGGCGAATGAGACGCCGCAGCGCTTGTGTGCTTCCGCTGGAACGCACACGCTCGATGAAGCGATTGGCAGGTTTGTTCGTAATCCGGTGCACGCGGAGCCAGTGCAATGAGCGTCGCCGTCAATATCCGCAAATTGATGGCTTTTTTCCATCGTGACTTCGCGATCGCTCGTGGCTACCGCGGCGCGCTGGTGCTTGAGGCGTTCGAAGCGCTATTCGGCGTCGCCACTTACTACTACCTCTCGCTCTTCGTGCAATCTCCGGAACTCACGCAAGCCCTGCCGGCGGGCAGCAACTATTTTGCTTTTGCCTTGGTGGGCTTTGCGTTTTTCGACTATTTGAATGTTTCGATCGACGCCTTCGATACCAGCCTTAACGAAGCGATGCAGAATCGCACGCTTGAAGCGCTGCTTGTCACGCAGACTCCGCTGCCATTGATTCTCGCCGGCTCGGCGATTTATCCCTTCGTGACGCTGGCGCTGCGAACCTGCGTGTACCTTGCGTGGGCCGCTCTGCTTTTTGGATTCGCGCCTCGCGCGGCCAATTGGCCCGGGCGCTGCGGCGGTTTTGCTGGCTTCCGTCCTTGCATTCTCGGGGCTCGGAGTGCTCTCAGCCAGTTATCAAATTTTGTTCAAGCGCGGAAATCCGGCGAAGTGGATTGTTCTGGGTGTTTCAGGACTGCTTGGCGGAATGATGTATCCGATTTCGGTGCTGCCCAGGCCTTTGCAGGTGGTGGCGCATTTGATCCCCGTTACGTATTCGCTCGAGGGGATGCGAGCGGCGTTGCTCGACGGCGCAGGCTGGAATCGGATTGGCCCTTCCATTTTGGCACTGCTTGCGTTTGCCGCGATTCTTCTGCCGCTTTCCTTTTTGGTTTTTGCGTGGGCGCTCAATCGAACGCGAGTCACCGGCACTCTCACTCATATTTAGGATTTAGACCTCGACGGCTTTCCGCGCCTTCGGGCGTCGCTCCTTGTGAATCGTCGGCCGCTCAAGTAGAGTTTTTGCTGCGATATATGCGATACAAAGGCCACCGATGAAGGTTCCGCTTCTCGATTTGAAAGCCGAATACCACGAACTGCGCGACCAGATTCTTCCTGCGCTGGATCGCGTCTGCGAAAATTCCGCTTTTGTGCTGGGCGAGGATGTGGAGCAATTCGAGCGCGAGTTTGCGAGTTACTGCGACGTGAAGCACTGCGTGGCCCTGAGCTCCGGCACGGCAGCTCTACATCTCGGCTTGCTGGCGCTGGGTGTTCAGCCGGGCGATGAGGTGATCACCAGTCCAAACACATTTCTCGCTACAGCTGAGGCAATCACGTACTGCGGCGCGCGGCCTGTGTTCGTGGATATCGATGCCGCCACTGCCAACCTCGATCCCGGGCAGATTGAGCGGGCGGTCACGCCTCGAACGCGCGCGATCATTCCGATCCATCTTTATGGCCGTCCTGCGGATATGGATGCGATTCGTTCGATTGCCGAAAAACTGAAACTTCTCGTACTGGAAGATGCTGCTCAGGCGCACGGCGCGAGATATCGCGGACACCGCGTCGGCGGGCTGGGGCATGCCGCAGCGTTCAGTTTTTATCCAAGCAAAAACCTGGGCGCGTACGGGGAAGGCGGCGCGCTCACGACGAACGATGACTCGATTGCGAAATACGCTCGCGCCGCCCGCTCGCACGGCCAGACCGCACGCTACGAGCATGAGTTCGTCGGCTACAACTATCGCATGCAAGGATTTCAGGGCGCAGTGCTTCGCATCAAGCTGCGCTATCTCGACCGCTGGACTGCGCGACGGCAGGAAATCGCGCGCGAGTATCGCCGCGTGCTGGCTAATGCGAAACTAGGAATGCCCACCGATCCGCCGCAGGACGAGTGCGTCTACCACCAATTTGTAATCTACGTGGCCAATCGAAATTCAGTCATCTCGCAACTCGCCGCTCGCGAAATTGAGACCGCCATTCACTATCCCAAGCCGCTGCATCTTCAGCCGGCCTATTCGTCGCTGGCGTACCCTCGCTGTTCGTTTCCGATTGCCGAACGCGCCTGCGAGCACGTTCTGAGCCTGCCGATTTATCCCAGCATGACGGCGGAGCAGGTGGCGCATGTTGCGAATTCGGTTCTGGAAGTGGTGGAAACGAAGCAGTAGCGGTAGAAGCTGCACAAAAGCAGGCTGGCCCAGCAGTGAGCCCAACTAGCTGCTTGCGCGTTTTATTGGTGCGACGACGGTTGCTCGCCCGCTTCGCGATTCGATGAAGGAGCAAACGCGCTGGACGCGTTGGCCGACACCCGCTCTCGAAGCATCTCGGACATCCCGTCAAAAATCTTGGCAAAGGAATCGCGGAGAGTTTGGTCGGCGGAACGCATCAGCGATTCGATCACGTTTTGCCCGTGCTCGTTGAGGCGGCGCACGGATGAAACGCTCCAGGAATCGGCCGCTTTATCGAGCCGTTCCTGATATTTTCCTTCCGCTTCCTCGGTTAACTCATGCAGCTTTGCGCTCCAATGCTGCTCGTGCGCATCCCTTTCGGTGCGATATCCGTCCATCGCTGCGCTGAATTCGCTGGCAAGCGCGCTTCGTCCTTGCGCAATGCGACTTTCAAAATGAGCGCCGAACTGCGCATGAAACTGTTCGAGCGAGCCTCGAGCGCTGGTTTCGAGATTGCCCAGAAGCTCTGTCGAAGTCTTTTCGAATTCCTGCGCGCGGTCCTGCACAGCGGCTCGGCTTCTCTGGCCAAGAAAATCGATTTCCTGGTCGGAAATTCCCCGCACGATCTCTCCAAACGACCTGGCCGCCGTCTCCGCCGCAGCCTCGAGGCGAGTTTTTGCCCGTTCAGCGACCTCGTTGCCGAGTCCTTCTATGTGCTGGCTCACCTGCGCGACGCGATCATTCGCCTGCTCACCCAGCCGAGCTTCGAACTTTTGACTCGCGTCCGCCACTTTTTCATCCATCCCGGTATTGGCGCTCGCGAGCGCCTGTTCCACAAGCACCTGCAATCGCGATCGCGCTTCCTGTTGAAACCACTCTGAGGCCTGGCCCAAAGCTTCCGTGGCCGAATGGGACACTCGAACGCCGCTCGCGTCCAGCTCCTCATTCCATTTCGCCAGCGCCTGCGTGCGCGCGGATTCAAAATCCCGCTGCAACTCGGCGAGAGTGAAGACCATCCGCGAGGCCACGTCGCGCTGGCTGTTCTCCGCCATCTGCCGGAGCCTTTCGCGATGCAGCCGCAATCCTTCCTCCGTCTGCAATTCGCGCGCGTCGAGTTCGCGCAACAGCGCCGGAACTCGCTCGAGATGAGGCGCGAACTTCGCTTCCATCTGCGCCACCGCTCGTTCCACCTGCTGATTTCCCATCGCCTCGATCGCCGGCGAAATTCTCTGCGACATTCCGGATGCCAGCGCTTCCACGCGCCGCGACATCTCAGCCGTCTGCGCGTCGAGCACGTTCTCAAGCCGCCGATGCAACTCGTTAAGACTGTCGTGCCCGGCGGCTTCGAACTGCGCCGAGTTCTCTCGAATGCGCACAGCGGATCGCTCCATATCTTCCAGCGACGAGCGCGCAGCAGCCACCTGCGTTTCGAGGCCAAAGCGAATTTCCCCCAGCGTCTGCCCCGCTTTTGCGGCCGCCTCGTTCACCGGATGAATCAAGTCGGCAAACCGCTCGCTCATTCGGGCCTCTTCGCCGCGTTGCACTTCCTGCGATCGCTGCGAGAGTTGCTCTACCAGCCGTTGCATGCTCCCGTCGAGCGATGATTGCAGCAGCTCGCTCCATTCGGCTTGAGCGAGATTCATCTCCGACCGCAAACGGCTGCGCCACGAGTCAAGTTCGTTGTCCATCGCTCCACCCGCCGTCTTCGCAAACTCTTCCTTCCACTTTTGGAAAGATTCGTCGCTTGCCGCCCGCCGTTGATGCTCCAATTCGTCGGCGTTCTGCCGGATTCTTTCCTGCGCCGTTGCAGCCGCGCTCTCCACGGCTTGTTCCGCGTGACGATTGAGTTCCGCGCGAAGCTCACGCAGAAAGGGACTGTCCGGCGCAGGCGTGAAATCATTTCCAGAACCTGACGCTGCCAGCGAACTATCCTGAATCGAATTCTCATTAATATCGGTCATTGGTTTTCCCATATACGAGGCGGGCCTCGCCGGAATGGCGCCGGAGATTACCTCTTCCACGGCGCGGATTTCTGTCTGCTCTGCTGGCGTTTCTGCCGTCCGCTGGTATGACGGCACCTCGGAGAACCAATCCGCCGGCGGCGAATCGAGTCCCCAGATGTTTTCCGGGCTTTCAAGCTCCACGGCAATTTGAAAAAATTCGCGCACAGAATGAGGACGCTGGATCCACGCCACTCGCGCTCGCACGTTATGCCGCGCGGAGTTCTTCGGCGATTCGATCGTGAGCCATGTGTTTTTGGGAAGATGATGTTTCGAAGAGTACCGGCATCCGTGAAGATTGAAATTCAATGTGGACGTGCGTTCTTCAAACGGCTGCCCCAGCAGATCGCTTCCGCGAATCACAAGAGGAAATGATTCCGACACACGGGCGCTACGTCGTCGTTCTGTGTTGGATTGCGTCGATCCCACCGCTGGCACCGTTCCCTGAAGATTCAACGCTGCGAGCATAGCACTGTCGCGGGAATGGGTCGAGAGCGGAGAACTACTGCTGCTTGGTGCAGCTTGTGCAAATCTACGGTTCTATTAGTTTGCCGTGCCGCACTAGGAGTTCTGTAACCGCTTCGTCGCGCGCGATCTGAATCTGCTCGCTTACGATTTCTTCTTGGCCTTTCTTGTGGATAGCGACGTCGCGTCGCCTCCTCCCATCGCAGCGAGGCCGTCCAGCATCTGCTTGGCCTGTTCGGCGTATGGTCCGGACGGCGCCAGGTCGATGCATTTTTGATACGCCTCGGTGGTGCCCGGCGGGATCACATACGTCATCTTGTCGCCTTCCTGCTTCGGAGTAATCTGCGCGGAAAGCGCTCCGCCGAGCAGGAACCACGCCTGCGCATCTTTCGGATCCAATTGCGTCGCCTTTTGGAGCGGCGCCACCGCATCGGGTTGATGGTTCTTGTTGCTCAAAATGATTCCGATGTTCTTCCAGCAGCGAGCGGCCGTTGTGGGATCCGCAGCCGCCGCTTTATCGCAGGCCGCGCTGGCGTCGGCCAGTTTCGCCTTGTCCAATGCAGGCTGAGCCGCCGCCGCATTCGCAAGATTCATGCTCAGATGGTCGTAGAAGGACGCCTGCGGTTGGAGTTCTGCCGCTTTCTGGAAAGCTGCGACCGCCTCGTCATAACGGCCCGCGAATTCATACGCCTGTCCAAGGTTCGACCAAACGATGGCATGAGTCTTTGTGTCTTTCGGCAGCACGCCCTGTTCGGCCTGTTGCAATTCGGTGATAGCGGTTTGATAGTCCGTGTTCAGCTTGTCTTTTATCCCGCTTTGCTGATCGGCGGGCGCAGTCTTCAGTTGCGTACGAAGCGCCGTGGAATCATTCAACGCCGCCATTCCGGCGTCGAAATGCGTCTTCATGTTCTTGAACTTATTCTCTTCCTCTTCGCGCTTCTTCACTTCTTCGGCGCTCGGCCCCTGTTGCGCCGCCACTTCTTTGAAATTCAGCTTGAATATATTTTCCTGGTCCTGCACCACCTGAAACTTCACCTTGAAATCGAGGTGGTCCTTTTCGTTCGTGAGCGTGAATATGTAAGCGCCGCTCAGCAATCCCAGTTGCGTGAACCTTCCGTTCTTGTCCGTCTTGGTCGTATAAGTCTGGCCCGTATCCGGATTTTTGATTTCCACGTTGACGTCGGGATACGGCTTGCCTTCCCGGTCAAGAATTTCACCCGCAACGCGCCCCGTCCCCTGCGCCGCCGCGATCGTCGCAAACGAAAGCGCAAGAATCAGTGCCACCCAGGCTGGAATCATTCGTCGCATGTGGTTCAATCCTCCGTGCAGTTTGTCTTAATGCCGCAATCTACCAAGCCGCCGCGCCGTGGCGCAATTCAATTATCGCGCAACTCGTGCCTGCCCCGCGAGCCGATCCCGATACGCAATCGGATCTGCCGCGCCAGCCTCCGCAAACGCCCGCAGCCGCAACCGGCAACTATCGCACACTCCGCACGCCTCGTCCTCAAATTGATAGCACGACCATGTGCGCTCGAGCGGCGCGCCAAGCTCCACTCCCCGCCGCACGATTTCGCTTTTGCGCATCGCGATCACCGGCGTCACAATCTCGATTCGCGTCTCCGGCCGCGTCCCTTCCCGAATCACGTTCTCGAACGCCCGGTAATACTCCGGACGGCAATCAGGATAGCCAGAGCTGTCCTCCGCCACGGCCCCAATGAAAATCGCATTCGCGCCAATCACTTCCGCCCAGCTCACCGCCGCCGAAAGAAAATGCGCATTGCGAAACGGCACGTACGTCACCGGAATCGCCGCAGTCCGCCGCCCCGACCGCCTCTCCCGATTCAGGCACCGCCACGCCCGCATCCGTAAGCGCCGACCCGCCAATCTGCCGAAACACATCGAACCGCGCCACGAGCCGCTCGCGCACGCCGTAAAAATCCGCTATCTCTTCAAACGCTCGCCGCTCGCGCTTCTCTGTCCGCTGCCCGTAGCTCGCGTGCAACAGCGCCAGCCGGTGCGTCTGCTTCGCGATCGCCGTCGTGACGCACGAATCCATCCCGCCGCTCAACAGCACCACCGCCTTGGGTTTCTCGCTCGTCATTCGCCACTCATCACTCGTCACTCACCATCAGCCACTTGCCGCTCGTCACTCCTCACTCGCCACTCAGCACTTGCCACTCGTCACTTGCCTTCCTCAAACTCCCTTCATCGCCGGATCCCAGATGAATTTGTGCAGCTGCAATCCCAGCCGCACCGGCAATCCATCCGCCAGGATCCATTCCGCAAGTTCGCGCGCTTCGAGTCCCGCCCATTTGCCCGCAGGGTCGGGGAACACCGGCGAAAACAGCACCTCGCGCACTCGCTCCGCCAGCCCATGCTCGCGAGTAAAGTCGCGCGCAAATTCATAGTCGCGCCGCGTTGAAATCACGAACTTGATTTCATCCTTCTCATCCATCGCCTCGAGATTCGCGAAATCAAACGTATCCGCCTCTCCCGAGTCCGGGCACTTCACATCCACAATCTTGATCACTTCGCGCGGCAGCGCGCCCACGAATCGCTCGCCGCTCGTCTCGATCATCGTCGTGTAGCCCTCGGCAAGAAGCCGCGCCGCCAACTCCGGCGTCTCCGGCTGCAGCAGCGGCTCGCCGCCCGTAATCTCCACCAGCGAAACGCGCCGCCCCGCTTCGCCGCCCGCAACCTCGCGCACCTTCTCGAGCACTTCATCCACCGAAGTTTTCGTCCCGCCATAGAACGCATACGCCGTATCGCACCACGTGCAGCGCAGATTGCACCCCGTCAGCCGCACGAACACGCAAGGCAATCCCGCCCGCGTCCCCTCACCCTGAATGGATTTGAAAATCTCAGTGATAACCATCGCCATGCGTACCGTTCAATCAATTCCGCAAAAAACTAAGAAGCTTTCTTCAGCGCCGCCTTCTGCGCATTCTGCCGCCGCACCAGAAAAATCACAGTGGCGACAACGAGGACAATCTCAGCTCCAGTGATAACTGCCGCCAGCCGCCAGCCCCACCCAAACGTGACCCAGCCAAACGTAGTCACGATCGCCGGCACCACAATAATGTAAAACGCCCGATTCACTCGATATCCGTTTTGTCCGCGCTGTTTCACATGCCTTCACAAGCGCCGTAGGTGCGACACATATTCACGGCCGGTACGTCGCCGCCGTCACATCCGTCTCCCACACCGTAATACTCGCCACCGCCGCGCCATTCGCCGTCTGCTTCAATTGCTTCGCGGTCTCTTCATAAATATGCCGCGCAATATTTTCAGCCGAAGGATTCAACACATCAAACGGCTTCAGCTCGTTCAAATATTTATGATCGAGCGCCTTGATCACGCTCTGAATCACCTGCTTCAAATGCACGAAGTCATACAGCAGCCCCACCGAATCCACTTCTTTGCCCGCCAGCGTCACGCGCACCTTGTAGTTGTGCCCGTGCAAATCCTCGCACTTCCCCTTGTATCCGCGCAGGTTGTGCGCCGCCGCAAAAGTCTCGTCCACATAAACTTCGTACATGAATTCGTTCCTCGATGCTGCTCGACGGTCTTACGTCAGGGCACGACTTCAGCCGTGCCGATACCGACTCGCATCAAAGACGGCTTTCAGCGCGTCTGAGGGGCGGTTCGACGAATCCGCGCCAGACGCCGAGCACCACCGCCCGTATGCCCGCCTACTTCGGATGATTTTCCATGAAGCGCGCCACTTCGGCCAGATCCTGCGTGGTCTTGTAGGGAGGCAGCGACTCGAGAAAAATTCTACCATACTGCATTCGCCGGATGCGGTTATCGAGAATCGCCAGAATTCCGCGGTCCGTCTTCGACCGGATCAGCCGCCCGAATCCCTGCTTCAGCGCCAGCACCGCCTCCGGCACCTGATATTCCGCAAACGGATTCCGCCCATCCTCCTGCAGCGCCTTCACGCGCGCCGCCACAATCGGATCGCTCGGCACCGCGAACGGCAGCTTATCGATAATCACGCACGAAAGCTGCGCCCCCGGCACGTCCACGCCCTGCCAAAAACTCGCCGTCGCAAACAGCACCGCATTCGGCGTCGACCGGAACCGCTCGAGCAGCACCGTACGTGGCGCGGTCCCTGCAACAGCAGCGGAAATTTCACCCGCGCCGACACCCGCTCGTGCACATCCTTCATCTGCGCGTAGCTCGTGAACAGACAAAACGCGCGGCCCTCGGAAATTTCCAGCATCTGCGTGATCTCATCCGCCGCGCTCGCCGAAAATTTCGCGTCCCGCACGTCCGGCATCGTCGGCGGAATGTACAGCAGCGCCTGCTCGCGAAAATCGAATTCCTGCGGCAACACCTTTTCATTCGCCGGCTGAATTCCCAGCCGCTGCTTCAGGTAATCGAACCGCCCGCCCACCGCGAGCGTCGCCGACGTGAGCACCACCGTATCGAACTGGTCGAAAAGCCTCTCGCGCAGAATCTGGCTCACGTCGATCGGCGTCGCCGCAAGAAACACACCCTTCCCGCGCCGCTCGTACCAGTAAACGTAGCTTTTCTCTTCGCTCTCCAGCAGAAATTCCAGCTCGCGCCGGATTTCCGACGCGCGCCGCGCCAGCGTCAGCACTTCTTCCGGCTTCGGTGCAAGCGCCGAGAGTTCCGTCTCCACTCGCTTCACCGCGCTCGCCAGCTCCTCATACCGTTCCAGGTTCCGTTGCAGAAACGCGCTGCGCTCGGCCTGCTCGAACGGAAAGCGCCCTTCGCGCTCCGGAAAAGTTTCAAAAAACTGTGCCCTCGCTCGCGCATCCGGCTCAGGTACCGCCGAAGTTGCGGCGCTGCAATCTGCAGCACGCCGCAACGTGTTCTCCGCGTCGCGCGCCAGCTCGTCGAATCGGTAGCTCGAAACCTGCCGCCCGAAATAATCGCTCGCCACATCCTCGATTTCGTGCGCTTCGTCGAACACCACCGCTGAATATTCCGGAAGAATCGACCCGAAATCGTCCTTGCGGATCGCCAGGTCGGCGAAAAAGAGCGCGTGGTTCACGATAATCAGGTCCGCTTCCTGCGCCCGCTGGTGCATCGCGGTGATGAAGCAATTCTGAAATTCCGCGCATTTCTTTCCCGTGCAAAGATCGCTGCGCGCGTCAATCCGGTGCCACAGCTCGGCATCGTCCGGCAGAAAAGTCAGCTCGCTCCGGTCGCCCGTTTCCGTCAGCTTCTCCCAATCCTTGATTTGCGCGAACCAGTCCACCTCATCGATGCCCTTCAGCACCGGCTGCCCCACCATCTGGTGCACCTTTTCCCGGCAAAGAAAATTTGACCGCCCCTTCATCAACGCCGCTTTCAGATTCGGTGCGAAATGTTTCTGCAGGAAGGGAACGTCCTTCTGGAAAAGCTGCTCCTGAAGCGATTTCGTAGCGGTAGAAATCACCACCCGCCGCCCGCTGCGAATCGCCGGAATCAAATACGCCAGCGTCTTGCCGGTCCCGGTGCCGGCTTCGATCACCACATGCTGGTGTTTCTGAAACGCATCGTCGGCAATCTGCGCCATTTCGAGCTGCGAGGCTCGAAACTCATACCCCGGATGCCGCTTTTCAAGCAAACCTCCGGTCCCGAAGATCTCCTCGATCGAGATTGGTTCGTCGGTTTTTGCGGCTTTCGGTTTCTTACCGCCGGCCGTGGTTATTGGAGACTTCTTGGCTGATTCCATTCCGGGGCCGCTCTCTTTTCGCGGAGCTTCCAAGGATAAACCAAAACTCAGACACGCGTCGCCGAATCCCCATCTGCCGCACAACCCAACGCGACGCGAATAGACAATCGCATTATCCGTCTGTCAGCGATGTGGTCGGTCTTACCCCGAACCCGTCGCGAATTTCCACGCAAATCCAGCCATCAATCCAGCCAGAATCAACCAGGCCGAATTGATCTGGAAGCGCCGCAAGATCAGCAGGCCCACAATCGCTTCCACCGCGGTGAACGCGTCCAAAATCGCGCCGCGCGCCAGTTGCCAGGAAACCGCCGCCATCAATCCCACCGTCACAGCGTTGATCGCGTCGAGAAATATTCGCGCTCCGGGGGCTTTCTTCAGCTTGGGGATGAGCGGAAACACAATCGCGATAAAAACGAACGACGGCAAGAACATCCCCAGCGTAGCGAGCAGCGCGCCCTGCAAACCGCCAGTCAGGTAACCGACGAACGTCGCCGAAGCGAACGCGGGCCCGGGCGTCACCATTCCCGCCGCGATCGCATCCAGCAGTTGTTTGTCCGTCAGCCAGTGAAGATGCGCCACGAAATCCGCGCGCAGAAATGCCAGCAGCACGTAGCCGCTTCCATAGGCCACCGCCCCGATCTTGAGAAATGTCAGGAACAGCCGCGTCATGCTGAACGGAATTGCGCTCGCCGCAGCGAGCGCAACGGTCGTCAACGTAACCCGCGCGCCGCCAACCGACAACGGGAAAATGCCCAGAGCCTTCTGCTGGCCTTTCGTTTTCGAATAACCGGCGATGGCCGCGAGCACCGCCGTCACCGCGATGATCGCCACAATCGATACGCCAGTAAAATAAAGTGCGAGCGAAGCCGCCGCCATCAGCGCGAGCCACACGGTCTTGAGAGCTGTTCGCCCCAGGCTCAACAGCGCATCCGCGATGATCGCAATCACCATCGGATTGATTCCGTACAAAATCCACTGCGCCGCTGGAAGAGTGCCGTAGCGCACATACGCCCAGGAAAGCGCGAGAATCATCAACATCGCCGGCAAAATGAACAGCACCCCGGCGAGAATCAACGCCGGCCATCCCGCTCGGAAGTAGCCGAGCGCGATCACCGTCTCGGTGGACGACGGCCCGGGAATCAGATTCATGATCCCGAAAAGATCGAGAAAATCCTGCTCCGAAATCCATTTCCGGCGATCCACCAGTTCGCGCCGCATCATCGCGACGTGTCCCGCAGCCCCGCCGTAGGCGAGCAATCCCAGCTTCAGGAAAAACGACGCCACCTCGCGCAAATTTCCCCGGCCCATGCTCGGCGCGATTGGATTGGTCTCTGCCATTTCGCTTTTACGAAGAATCTGCGTTCGATTCAGCCCGCGCTAAAGTATCATGTCTGTTCCGTCGCGAAGACCGCAGCCGTTGCTCAATCGCAGCGCAACGCGTACGCTCTCCCGGATTCAATCGACATGAATGACAAGCTTCCATCCATCGTAATCGCCGGCCGCCCAAACGTCGGGAAGTCGACGCTCTTCAATCGCCTCACTGGCTCGCGCCGCTCGATCGTCACGAACGAGCCCGGAATCACGCGCGATCGCATTTACGGCACCGGTCATTGGGATGGCCACCCGTTCGAAGTAGTCGACACCGGCGGCATCGTGCCCGACGACCAAGCCCTTATCCCTACTGAAATCTTGCGCCAGGCGAGAGTGGCTTTTGACAACGCCACGCGCGTGGTGCAGGTGGTTGACGGCCGCTCCGGCCCAGTTCCTCTGGACGCGGAGCTGGCCCAATTGCTTCGCCGCGCCGGAAGGCCACCGGTGATCGCTGTCAATAAAGTAGACATGCCGAATCAAGTGACGATGGCCGCGCCGTTCTATGAGCTGAGCGATGAAGTATTTCCGATTTCTTCCGAACACGGCTTCGGCATCGACGAGCTTCTCGATTCGCTCACCGCCGATTTTCCCAAGGGCGAGACAACTGAGGATCGCGCGGACATCAACATTGCCATCATCGGCCGGCCCAACGTCGGCAAGTCGACGTTGCTGAATCAGCTCGTCGGCAGCGAGCGCTCCATCGTCTCGCCCGAACCCGGCACCACGCGCGATATGGTGGACACCGTGGTCGATCGCCAGGGCAAAACATATCGCTTCCTCGATACCGCCGGCATTCGCCGCAAGGGCAAAACGAAGCTCATCGCCGAAAAGCTCAGCGTCATCATGGCGCGCCGCCATCTCGAGCGCGCGGACATCGCCGTTCTTATCGTCGACGCCTCCGTAGGCGTCACTTCGCACGACGCCACCATCGCGAGTTACGCCGAACAGTCCGGCCGTTCCGTGATCATCGTGATGAATAAATGGGATCTCGCGCTGAAAGCAGCCGCCGAACAAGCAGCAGCCTCGAAAAAGCCCGAAGAAAAAAGCGCCGGTGCAAATCCCCAAAAGCTTCTGGCGGATTACGAGTTGCTCGTGCGCGCAAAGTTAAAATTCCTTAGCTACGCTCCAATCGTTTTCCTGTCCGCGCTCACGGGCGACCGCGTCGAGAAGCTCTATTTAATGCTGGATCGAGTCGCAGCAGCTCGAGAGCGTCGCGTCTCAACCGGCGAGCTGAATCGTTGGCTTTCCAATGTCGATCTGGAGCGCGGCACGTCACCAGCCAACCGCGAAGTGAAAATCTTCTACATCACGCAGGCCACAGTCGCGCCGCCCACATTCGTTCTTTTCACGAATCAGCTGAAGCCTCTTCATTTCAGTTATCAGCGCTTCCTTGAAAACCGCCTGCGCGCAGCTTTCGATTTCATTGGCACGCCACTACGTTTCAATCAGCGCCTGAAAAAGCGTGCCGCGCGTACCCACATCGCAGCGCGAGGCGAGGATCGCGAACGACGTAAACGCCAGGGGCCGCGCCGCCAGCGGAAGCACGAAAAGCGCCGCGGCAATCGCGATAAGAACCGGCGCAAATGAGGCGCGGCCGCTAATTTCCATCTTCTAACTCCCAACCCGGAGTAGTACGATACAGAAAACATATGGCCACCGCCGCACATGCCGCGTCTGAAATTCCGGAGAAGAGCCTTTTCCGGATCGGCGAAGTGAGCCGCCTCACGGCGACGAAGACTTTCGTCCTGCGCTACTGGGAGACCGAGTTCCCGACGCTGCAGCCGGTGAAAAGTCCCAGCGGCCATCGCCTCTACCGCCGCGACGATATCGAAACCGTTTTCGAAATCAAGCGCCTGCTCTACGAGGAAGGTTTCACGATCGCCGGCGCCCGCAAGCATCTTGCCGATCTCGCGAGCGGCCACAGCGGCGGAGAAGCCGCGCACGCGGGGCGCGAAGCTCATGCCGAAGCGCCTACTGCGCCTGTTCGTCGCGAGCCTGCATCGCGCGCGCAACGCAAATTCCTGCTCGATTTGCACGAAGAGCTCCTCGCTGTCTTGACCCTTCTCGAACGCGAGTGATACGCTGATTAGCGCTGGTCGTCGGGACGTGGCGCAGCCTGGTAGCGCGCACGCTTGGGGTGCGTGAGGTCGCTGGTTCAAATCCAGTCGTCCCGACCATTCGTTATTCGGTTGTGCCCTTCGCCGGTAGTCCACGCCAGATGACGCGGCCGGAACTTCGCAGGAAGCAAGGGTGTCACCAGGCCCGCTTCAGCAGATAGGAACGTAATCGAGAGAATGTCCGAGCGCTTGCCAAAAATTTTAATTACCAACGATGACGGGATTCATGCCGCCGGTCTGCGCGCACTGGTCAATGCGTTCAAGGGTTGCGCTGATGTTACGGTCATCGCTCCTTCGACGGAACGCAGCGCCGCGGCGCAATCGCTCACGCTGCGCCAGCCGATTTATTGCGAGCAGATTGGCGAACACGAATACGCCGTGGAGGGAACTCCCGCCGACGCGATGATTTTGGCGTTTCATACTTTGCTGCAGGAGAAGCCGGACCTGGTGATTTCCGGAATCAATCGCGGCGCGAACATGGGCGAGAACGTCTACTATTCCGGCACCGTGGGCGCCGCGCGCGAAGCGGCGATCAACCGCGTCCCGGCGATCGCGGTGTCGCAGACGTATCGCACCAAGGAAGTGGATTTTGGACCGGCGGCGGAATTCACTCGAAAGCTTGCGCCAATTATTCTGAAGGAAGGATTGCCGCCGGGCGTGCTGCTCAACGTGAATTTTCCGCAGCCCTGGGGTGGCAAAGTACGCTTCACGAGGCAGTCTTCAAAAATTACGCGCAATTTATTGCAGCCCGGCACCGATCCTCGCGGCCGCAAATATTACTGGCTTCACGAGCAGCATCGCGTGGAAGGCATCGAGCCGGATACGGACATCGCCGCGATTCGCGAAGGCGCGGTTTCGATCACGCCGCTGGTGCTCGATCACACGCACGTACCTTCGCTGAATCATCTTTCTCATTGGGGCAAACTGCTCGAGGAAGTTCCCAAGCGCTGAAGTGAAATTCACAGCAAGTGACATTTCCACGGCTTTCGATTATCGCTAGGCGTTGCTTTTGGTGGCTTGCGGCGCAGGCTGAAGCCTACGCTACCGAGAAGCGGAACCTGTGCCAATCCACAGGGTAAATGTGTGGGTCGGGCTGCCGGCCTCGCACTGAGTCTCAACTGAGGTCTCATAAATTCGGAGAGCGTCGCGCAACGCTTCCACGCAAGCCGGCAATTTCGCATCGCGAACCAGTAGAACGAGGGGGGAACGGTGGCCAATTCCCTCGGCTTCCGGTCCGCTGACGTCCCAGCCGATCGCCTTGAAGACCGCCATGAAATCCTGCGCGTAAGAGAGCGCATCGTCGGCGTCCGGCGCGTACCGGATCTGGACGCGCTCGTCTGGGAATGTTCGCAACACTTGGATCAGCACAGCTTTCTGATACGTCGTCAATTTTCGCGCATTGTGTTCCGGCGCCTGCCCTGTTTGGTTCATGCGGCTTCCTTGATGACAAATCCGGCGGGCTCGGTGACTTGGACAGTAAAGATCTGATCGAAACCCTCATCTTTGCGTGGCGGTTCAAGTTTCTTGTGTGTGCCGGCCACTGCGACGGGGGGAATCTTTTTCCGAAGCTTGCGTTCGTTGTTTCGGTGCATCGCGTCGCGCAGCGGCACATCGAAAAAGTACGCAATCACCCGAAATCTCTTTGCGCGGGCAGCTGCTATATATCGGGCACGATCGCTCGCTTGCGGGTTGGTATTATCCACCACGAAACTTTGGCCCGCATCGAGGCAGGCGGACAGCAGAAGCTGTTCGCGTTTGCGCGTTCCGAGCATGTCCAGATTAATTCGCACGTGCGTATCGAAAAATCGTTCGCGATAGAATGTGCTTTTGCCTGCGCCTTGCACTCCGACGAGTATCACGGCTTCCATGGCGACCTTCCGAATGATTTAATTCGAAGCTTACCCCATAAATGAGGTCGAGTATCAGGGGCTAAAGCCCCGCTCGCGCGTTTTGTTTCATGTCGCCCCTGAAGGGGCGACCTACAAGGCGTTTTGTTGCGTCGCTCAACGCTGTTGCCTCAGCGGCTAAAGCCGTACTGAATCTTGCGCCGGTGCGGCACGGCTGAAGCCGTGCCCTGACGTAAGGACCCTAAATTCCGGCACGGGGTGCCTTTTTTCAACGCGGTGAGTGCTTCAGGGGCTGAAGCCCCTGCTGCTCGCTCTTATTTATATCGCCCCTGAAGGGGCGACCCACAAGGCGTTTTGTTGCGACCATTAGCCGCGAGCGCAGTCATTCAGACCTGCTCGCCTGGACTTCGTTTCAGCTGGGCGTAATAGTCGCGGGGTAGCTTGGACAACTTCGGAGGCTTAGGTCCGTGCCGCACTGCGCTTGCGACCGGAACGTACGTCAGTTGCTCACCGGAGTGCGCGCTTCGGAGCATCAGGCCGCCTCGGCTCATGTCGCCGCGGCCTACGAACTCGATTGGAAAGAGCAGGCGCTCGCCGAAGATTTCCAGTAGCGGCTCCACGTATTTCGGCGTCGCGATGCTGCCGAGCAGCACTACTTCGCATTTTGAACCTGCGAGTTTGCAAATGGCTCGGGCGTCGCGTTCGAGAGGCTCACGGTAACGGCGGTCGGTGGTGCTGATCGAGGCTGCTGAGAGTGCTGCGAGGTCTTCGGTGGTGATCAAAGTCTCGGGCGGAATCAGGCCGCCGGACGCGGTGATCACGAAGGCTCCCGGGATTCCGTTTTGTGCTTCGGCGAATCTTTGTGCGTAGGCAAGTTTGCCGCGAAAATATAGGCCGCTGATAAAGCTGAATACTTCGCCGAGTGGGGCGCCTTCGCTTCTTAGGCGCATTGCGAGTTCGAAACTGGCGTTTTCGCTTGCGACGATGCGGGCGCGAATGCCGGCTGCGTTGGCCGGTGAGAGCAGGAAGATGAGGCGCGGTGACGATTGGGAGGCGGCGTGGGTGCCTGATTTCCGGGCGGGTTTTGTTCGGCTGGGGCGGACGCGATTGTTGCTGGTGGATTTTCTTTTCATGTTGTTTTGAAGCGCGTTACTTTTTGATGCTAGTCCAATGGCGGCTTCTTTGCAAAATGGGAGTAACTGTCGGCGATGAATGGGCGGCGCTGTGGCAAGCATGGCGTTCGGGCACGGCATGCCGTGCCCCTACTGCGGAAAAGGCGAAAGAACGATGCCTTGCGGGTGCCTAGTATCGCGATCGTCTTGTGTTGTTACGTGGGCACAGGCAGGAATGCCTGTGCTACTGTTCTTCATTCATGAAGGCCAGCCTCTCGTTAACCATTCGCGTCGCTTTTATCCTGAGCCTTGTTTTCTTGGGCGTAACAAACGCCGCGGCGCAGGCGATCCCGCCGATTTATGCCACGATGACGAAAGTTCAGATGACGATAGCGATGAAGGATGGGGTGCGGCTGGCTGTAAATTTGTATATGCCTGATGGCGCAAAGGCAGATGACAAGTTTCCCGTGATTCTCGAGTACTTGCCTTATCGCAAAGATGATTGGAGCCTGGCGCGCGATTGGAATCTGCATTCCTATTTCGTGCGGCGCGGCTACGTTACCGCGCGAGTGGATATTCGCGGCACGGGGGCGAGCGAAGGAAATCCGCCCGATCGGGAGTATTCGGAGCAGGAGCAGCAGGACGGGCTGGAAGTGATTGGCTGGCTTTCGAAGCAGGCGTGGTCAAACGGGAACGTGGGCATGATGGGAATTTCGTGGGGCGGATTCAACGCGATCCAGATGGCGCTGCTTCACCCGCCCGCGCTGAAGGCGATCATCGCTGCGTGCGCCACGGAAGAATTATTTCACGACGACATTCACTACATTGACGGGCTGATGCACGTGGATGAATACGAGCTGGGCATGGATCTGCAGCTGGGCCTTACGCGCTCGCCGGATTTTCCGACTGACGAAAAATCGCTGGCAGCGCGGTTCGATGCGGCGCCTTGGTTCCTGCTGTATCTGCGGCAGCAGCGCGATGGCCCGTTCTGGCGGCGGGCGTCGGTAGCGCCCAATCGTTACGCGGATTACAAGGTACCCACATTTTTAGTCGGCGGATTTCTCGATGGCTATCGCGACAGCATTCCGCGCTTTTTCGAAAATGTTAAGGCGCCGGTGAAAGCGATCCTGGGGCCATGGAACCACTCATTCCCGCACGATGCCGATCCGGGCCGGCGATCGAATGGCGCGAGGAAGCGACGCGCTGGTGGGATTACTGGCTGAAGGGAAAGCAGAACGGAATTCTCGACGAGCCGCGCCTGGAAGTTTATATGCGGCATTGGTACGCGCCCGACCCGAATATTTCGAACGTGCCGGGCGAGTGGCGCGCGGAAAAATCTGGCCGCCGCGGACTGCAGTACCGAAAGAGATTGCTTCATTCTGGAGCGTGATCACTCAGCTGCGGCGCACGTGGCACCCGGCCACTCGATGCTGACTCAGCAGGAGCTGAAATATGTTCCGTCTATCGGGCATCGAGGCTGGATTCTGGTGGGGCGATTTCACGAGCGATCAACGGCCCATCGATGCGTACAGCCTCGTTTATGACTCTGCACCGCTTGTTAAAGGAGACAGCGATACTACGGCGGCCAAAAGCAATCTTGCAGCTTCGGCTGACTGCGCCGCTCGCGGATTGGTTTGTGCGTCTGTCGGATGTTGCGCCCGATGGAACCGTGACTATGGTGACGGGAGCGGGGCAAAGCGGGGCTCAGAGAGACTCGGCTGCGATCCCCACGAATCTGGAAGTCGGACGCGACTACCGGCTTCCCATTGAACTGCATGTGACAAGTTGGGTCTTTCAGCGTGGCCATAAGATTCGTGTGGCGATCTCCAACGCCCTGTGGCCGATGATCTGGCCGACGCCTTATCCGATGACAACCTCGCTGCAAATAGCCGGGTCGACATCAGATACTCGCGACTGGAGCTCCCGATCCTGACGCGCGGTCCATACTTCGATGCACCGAAATATCCCGCGATCGAGCCTGCGCCACCGATGCCTGAGCACGTTACGTCGAAAGGCGACACGTGGCCGCCGCAGGATTGGACGGTGACGCGCGACTTGATGAATGGGACGACGCGCGTTTTCTGGAGCGGCAACGATGAGAGCCAATTTCCCTGGGGGCGGATGAAAGATCACGAGCAGATGAGCTACGAAGTGGCGGATTCAAAACCTGAGGCGAGCAAGGTTCACGGCGAGGGTTCGACGACTGTTGAATTGCCGAATCGGGCGCTGGTGTGGAGCGTGGTGCTGGATGTTCGCAGCGACGCGAAGAATTTCTATTATCATTTCGAGCGGCACCTGAGGGAAAACGGGAAGGAAATTCGAGCGAAGACCTGGGACGAGATGATTCCTCGGGATCATCAATGAGAGAGCTAATCGCGGGTTCGGACTTTAGAGCGAACGTGCCCTCAGCGGCTAAAGCCGCACCGGCTTCGGCTCATTGCGGCACGGCTGCCCTTCGCAGCTCAGGGTAAAAAGCCGTGCCCTGACGCAAGGCAATCGAACTTGTCCTGGACTCTCTAACCGTTACAGAACCTTTCAATCCTTCTTTCTCGCGAAATGAAAAACCATCGGCGTATCTTTTCCTTTTGAGCGCCACGTCCAAGTTTCCGTGATGTGATCCGCGTCCTCGAATTGAATCACGAGTTTGTGCTGGTGTCCGGTCTCCTCTGAAGGTAAGTTCCCGGCGCCCTGAAACGCAAACGTGAGCTCCTTTACTTCGCCGGTGCCCGGCGTGGCTTTCATGCGGGGCTGGTTGTTCGTCGGGCAGTAGTGGACGAGCACGATCGAATCTCCGTCGAGGCTGTAGAGAGTCAGCATGTCTTCCATACCCATGCCAGTTGGGGAGATGGTTTCCATCACCGCCGTGCCCGCTGCCACGATTTCAAATTTAGTTTTCGCGGCACCCCCGTCGCTGTCCTTGCCTTCCCAGTTGCCGGCGAGTGCTTGCAGTTGCTTGAATGCAGCTCTTGGCGGTTGACCGGCCGGGAAGAGAGGAGCGGAAATCGCTGTCGCTAGTGCCAGAAGGGCCGTGACGATGCCAAGTTTCATATGTATCGCCTCGCGATAGAGAGTGGTACAACGCTTAGACGAGGGATGGGGAGAATGGTTATTGATGTTGGGTCAGAAAACCGCGCAATTGCGGGCGGCGGAGCCGGTGGCGGCTTATGGTTCGTCACGACAACCCCACGACGAGGAAAGCGTCGTCGTGGCTACCCGGGCGGGCCTAATCTGAGGAGGCTGCGGCCGATCGAGTGTCTTTGAGATCGGCAGCGAGCAAACGATGAAATAGATGTTCGCCAGCCTCGCGGCGGACGGAGAGGCGTCCTGCCTGGTAAGCGCGCGAGCTGAGGCCGCGCTGGACGCCATCGCAAATTACGATGTCTTCGATTTGCACCTGATGGCTCACTTCGATGCTCTGGCGGATGTAGGGCATCTCCGACTCAGCAGTGTTGCCGAAGTAAAAATCGAAAATCACTTCGCAGCGATCCACCGCGAGCGGGATTACGAGATTCGTATCGAGGTAGCCTTCGTACCAATTCAGCATGAAATTCGGATATTGCCAGAAATAGTAGGCGCGATCGCCTTTGCGGGTGGCGGCGGCATTCGCTTCGGAAGTGCTGTCGACAGTGACCGGGCTCGATTGCACGCAGCAGCGATCGACATTTTCAATCGTGTAATTCGTGTAATCGAGGACGCTGTTCAGTCCCTTGTGCATGTGCGGCACGTGGTAGCCGCCGTCGAGAAAATTGTCGACGTACACTTTCCAGTTGCAATCGAGTGTGTAGCTGCGGCGCTCGACGAATTTCAGCTCCGAAAATCCGAGCGGCTTCGCGAGATCGACCAGCTTGCCGAGAAATTCCTTCAGCGGCGCGGCGTTGGGATCGAGGTTCACAAAAACGAATCGCTCCCAGATTTCCAGGCGAATCGGTACGAGGCCATTCTTAGCGCGATCGAAATCGCAGACGCCTTCGAATTCGGTCATGCCGCGGAGTTCGCCTTCGAGGTTGTAGGTCCAGCCGTGATAGGGGCAGCGCATGTGCTGGGCGTGGCCGCAGGGGTCGTTCATCACCGTCATGGCGTGGTGGCGGCAGACGTTGAAAAATGCGCGGAGTTTTTTGTCGCTTCCGCGCACGACCACGATCGGCTCGCCGGCTACCGTGGTGGTGACATATTGTCCTGGATTTTCAAGCTGCTCGAGCCGCGCGGCAAATTGCCAGGTGCGCGAGAAAACGTTGAGCCGCTCGAGTTCGGCGATTCGCGCGTCGGTGTACCACGGTGCGGGAATTGTGTAGGCTTCGGCGAGCGGAGCGTTGGCGTTGTAGGAGGCGAGAATTTCCTGAACAGACTGTTGGGCTGGCCGTTCCATCTGCTTCACTCCGAACTTTGAGAAATCTTTTTAGACGCCGATCGCGCCGCGCAGCACTTGCAGGAATTGCGTGATCCGTATCTGATTTTTTTCCGGCTCGGCGGGATGCGGGAAGAGACCTGGGTCGAGTTCTTCGGTGAGCAGCGCATCCTGAAAGCGCTCCATCGTCCAGTCGAGAATTGAAACGATCAGTGCGGTGTCGATATCGGAGCGCACTTCTCCGCGCGCAACTCCCAGGCGCACGAACGCGGCGCTGCCGTATGGATCCTCGGCGAGCAGAAAGCGATTGATCTCGCGCTTCAAACTCAAATCGACGCCGTAATTTCCTAGCAGCGCGACGCGGTATGGAATCCAGTCCTCGCGCAGGAGACGCTCCGTGCGCAGAAGCCAGTAGCGCACAATTTCAAAGAAACCTTTCTCGCGAATATTGGCCGGACAATCTAGATACGCCGGGAATGATTTGACAGCCTTTCTTGTATGTTTCGAGGAAGAGGCCGGCCTTGCTGCCGAAATATTGGAAGATGGAGCCTTTTGCGAAACCGAGTTGCGCGGCGAGATCCTCGATGCGGGCCGCGTGGTAGCCCTGCTCGGCGAAGTGCCTGAGTGCGGCGTCGATAATTCGAGCGCGTTTGGCTTCGAGCCGAGGACCAGGCTCGGGGCGGAATCGCACGGGCGGCTCGAGAAGCGCGCGGCGTGATCTTACGCGCTGATGTGACCCTAGGTCATTACCCGAAGCTGGCATTGGATTTCTTCCCCGCTTATGTTATCTACGGTCAGCGATAGAGTAGGCTGACTAGCGGTCATGCTAGTCGAAACGCCTTCGCCGTGCAAGTCCATAACGCGAGAAAGAACGTGACGCGAAAAAAATATGACGCGATCGTCGTCGGCGCGGGCCACAACGGCCTGACGGCTGCGGCTTACCTGGCGCGCGCAGGACTTTCGACGCTGGTGCTCGAGCGGCGGGCGGTTGTGGGCGGCTGCTGCGTGACGGAAGAGATTGCGCCCGGGTGCCGCGCGTCGACCACCTCTTATGTTGCGAGCATGCTAAGGCCCACCGTGGTTCGCGATCTAGATCTTGCTTCGCACGGGCTGCGGATGGTGGCGTGCGATCCGGCGCTGGTGGTGCCGTTTCCCGATGGGCAGGTGGTGCCCTGGTGGGCGGATCGCGAACGCGCTGTGGCTGAATTTCGAAAAATTTCACTGCGCGATGCGGAGACGTTTGTCCGCGTAGACGATCAGTTGAAAAAACTGGCGCGTTATCTGCAGCCATTTTTTCTGGAGCCGCCGCCTGATCCGGCGTTTCGCGGGGCGGAAGGCTGGTGGGAACTGCTGCGCGTCGGAAATCGGTTTCGCGGGATGACGACGGAGGAGGTTGGGCAGCTTGTTTCGTTTCTCACCGGCAGCCTGGGCGATTTTCTCGATCGGCATTATGAATCCGAGAAAATCAAAACGATGTTTCTCGCGAATAATGTTTATGGCAAGCATGGCGGGCCTTACGATGCCGGCTCGGCGCTTGGCCTTCTCTTCCATTTGTTGAGTGGGGGCGATGGCGAGACGCAGGGATTTTGCGGCCATGTGCTTGGGGGAATGGGAGCGATCACGCAAGCGCTTGCATCGGCCGGGCGAAAACTGGGCGTCGAAATTCTCACGTCGAGTCCAGTCGCGAATATCGACGCGCATGGCGGGCGTGCTCGCGGCGTTTTTCTCGAGGACGGGACGGAGCTCAAATGCCGGATCGTTCTCTCGAATGCTGATCCGAAGCGCACATTTCTCGGACTCGTGGAACCCAGCGAGCTCCCCGACGACTTTCGCGAGGCCGTTGCCGCGATCAAAATGAACGGGCCGTGCGCGAAGGTGAATTTTGTTTTGAGCGAAGAGCCTCGCGTTACCGGGATGCCTGCGGCTTGGACGGCGGCGCAACGCTCGCTCTTCACGCTTGTGCCTTCGCTTGAATTCGCGCAGCGCTGTTACGACCTTGCGAAATTCGGCGAAATTCCGGAAGAACTGTGGGTGGATTGCGTCATCGCATCGAATGTGGATTCCTCGCTCGCGCCTGTGGGGAAGCACATCATGACCACCTTCGTGCAGTACGTGCCTTATAAGCTGAAGCGCGGAACGTGGGACGAGAATCGCGAATTGCTGGGCGATCGCGTGGTGAGAAAAATTGGCGAGTATGCGCCGACTTTTGCGAAATCAATCCTGGCACGACAGGTTCTGACGCCGCTCGACCTTGAACGTACTTACGGCTTGACCGAAGGAAATATTTTTCATGGCGACCTGTCGCTCGATCAGCTTTTCTTCATGCGTCCTATTCCGGGCTGGTCGCAGTACCGCACGCCAGTGAACGGACTCTACTTGTGCGGTGCCGGAACGCATCCAGGGGGTGGCGTCACGGGTGCGCCGGGCTACAATGCGGCGCACCAGGCGCTGCGCGATTTGAAACGCGGCCGCGTGAAAAAAGCTGTCGCATGAGATCTGAAGCGCCTGGAAGCGCTTTCGATCAAAAGGCACGCGAATGACGAACGCAACAAAAAATGGAATTCTCGAAAAGCTCGCACAAGGCCCGGTGCTAGGCGACGGCGGCTACCTGCTCGAACTTGAAAAGCGCGGCCGCGTTCGCGCCGGCCCGTTTACGCCGGAGGTGGCGCTCGAAAACCCCGAAGCTTTGCTCGAGCTTCACCGAGAATTTCGCGATGCGGGCTCCGAGGTTCTCCAATCGCTCACCTTTTATGCCAGCCGCGACAAACTCGCCACCGTCGGCATGGGCGATCGCGTCGAGGAGCTGAATCGCGCGGCCGTGCGCATCGCAAAGCAAGCTGCAGGCAGTCGCTGCCTGGTAGCCGGAAATATCAGCCTCACCTGGATGTATGAGCCGAACGACAAGACCGCAGCCGATCGCGTCCGCAAGACTTTCGATGAACAGCTCGATGTGCAAGTCTCCGAGGGCGTCGATTTCATCATCGGAGAAACTTTTTCCTGGCTAGGCGAAGCGCTTCTTGCCGTTGAACGCGCCAAGCGCACGAATCTGCCGGTGATGGTGACGATGTCTTTTGAAAATGAGGACGTGACGCCGGATGGAAAGTCAGCCGCTGACTGCGCGCGAGCTCTGGTCGACGCGGGAGCGGACATCGTGGGACTGAATTGCCTGCGCAGTCCCGAACACACGTTGCCGCTTGCCGCTGAAATGCGCCGGGCCGTGAAGGGGTACATCGCGTGCCAGCCCGTCGCGTATCGCACCACGCGCGAGCATCGCGATTTCACCAGCCTGCCCGCGTTTCCCGACCAACTCGATCCGTTTCAGCTGAGCCGCGGCGAAATGGCCGAGTACGCGACGAAGGCGCGCGACCTTGGCGTGAATTATATCGGCGCATGCTGCGGCGCGGTGGCCTCACACATCCGCGAGATGGCTCGCGCCCTGGGAAAACTTCCTGCCGAAGATCGCATCTGGAAAAAAGGCGGTGAAAAACCAATGTCCGCCTACGAATATTACGATCACGACAAAAAAGCCAAAGTGTAGCCGGCGGCGGCTCTTGCAGCAGAGACAACATGCCGCGCACTCGCAGCAGTTACCATTTCGGACCCGCTCGCTTTCAGATTCCGCACGATGCATCATGTGCCAGGCGCATGATTTCGACCGCGCTCAGCGCCCATGCCTGAATCCTCAGCCCCAACTCGCCCTCGTCGCGCAATGGGTTTTCGCGATCTGGTGCTCTTCTACATCGTCACAGGAATCAGCCTGCGCTGGATCGCCACTGCAGCAACCGTCGGCGCAAGCGCGATCGTAATCTGGCTGATCGCATGGTGCGCGTTTTATCTACCTCTCGCGCTTTCTGTGATGGAACTTTCCTCGCGCTACCCGCAGGAAGGCGGCCTTTATGTCTGGAGCAAACGCGCGTTCGGCGAATTTCCGGGATTCATCACCGGCTGGACCTACTGGGCCAGCAATCTTCCTTACTATCCCGCGGTCCTCTACTTTGCGGCGAGCAACGCACTTTTCATCGGCCCGGCGCGCTGGCAATCGCTCTCCGAAAATAGAGCTTACTTTCTCGTGTTCGCACTGCTCGGCCTTGCGCTCGGCACGTTCCTGAATCTCATCGGCCTCTCCGTCGGCAAGTGGTTGCACAATGTCGGCGCCATCGCTACATGGCTGCCAATCGCCATCCTTATCGGCATTGCCGCCATCGCCTTCCATCGGTTTGGCTCGGCCACCAGCTTCACTGCTACGAGCATCGTGCCGCACATGCATTTCCGCGACGTTCTTTTCGTTGCCACTATCATTTTTGCGCTCGGGGGCTCGGAGTCAGCGTCGTTTCTCGGCGATGAAGTGCACGACGCGCGAAGAAACCTTCCCCGCGCCCTTCTTGCGGGAGGAGTGTTCGTCACGGTGGGCTACATCGTGGGCACGATCGCGGTACTCGTTTCGCTGCCAGCAAGCGAAGTGAACGGACTCGGCGGCATCATGCAGGCCGTTTCCAAATCAGCGGAGCGCGTAGGCTTCGCCGGAATCGCTCCGCTCGCGGCCCTGCTGATTACGATCAGCAACCTGGGAGCGCTCGGCGCGTGGCTCGCCGTCTCCGCGCGGCTGCCGTTCGTAGCGGGACTCGACCGCTACCTCCCGTCCGCATTCGCACGCATTCATCCGAAGTGGGGCACGCCGCACATCGCTCTACTCGTGCAGGCATTTTGCGGAGTGGTTTTCATTCTGCTGAGCCAGGCTGGAACCAGCGTTTACGGGGCGTATGAAGTTCTGGTCAGCATGGGCATCATTTCGTATTTCATTCCGTATTTGTTCGTGTTCGCAGCGCTGATTCGATTTCAGCGCGAGCCCGCGAGCCCGGAAGTGATTCGCATTCCTGGCGGTAAACCAGTTGCAATCGCTCTCGGCACGCTTGGCTTTACGACGACGCTTGTGACGATTATTTTTTCCGTGATGCCAGCGGCTGAAGAGCCACGCAAATTTCTTGCGGTAGGGAAAATTTTCGGGATGACGGTTGCGTTGCTGGGTGCCGGCGTCTTAGCGTTCATTTGGGGCAAATCGCGTCATCGATCGAACGTTTAGGAACCCACGACGAGGAAGGCATCGTCGTGGCTACCCGAGCGAACGCCATAGATACAATTTGGCGGCTGCGAAGTTACGCATTCAACAAACCCGTCTCGCCGCACTCGAATCGCACGTGGCATTCCAAGTAGACTGGCGGCCTGAGGATTTTCTGCTGACAACGCAAGCCAATCCGATCGGTGCTTCGAGGGCATCGGCCTCATCGACGCCGCCGGCTTCGAGCCCGTGGATTTATCGCCCATGGCTCGATCTCATCGTCGGGTGCGGCGCATGGTCCGCGCCTCTTCTCGCCATCGCGGCATGGCTTACGCCTTCGCATACGCACGGTTGGGCCGTCGCCTTCTACCTGCTCGCCATCATCTTCAATTACCCGCATTTCATGGCGACGATTTATCGCGCTTACCACACGCGCGAGCAGTTCGAAAAATACAAATTCTTCACGCTGCACCTCACGCTGCTGATGGTCGTCACGGCCGTGATGCTGCACGCGTCGTACCGGCTCGTCCCGTGGGTCTTCACGCTCTACATCTGCTGGAGCCCGTGGCACTACACCGGCCAGAACTACGGCCTGATGATGATGTTCACGCGCAGGGCGGGCGCGCAAATCACTTCCATCGGAGCGCCGATGGCTGCACGCAGCTTTTGTTGCGTCCTACGTGATGTTGCTCGCGAGTTTCATGACCGGCGGTTCGAGCGATCCGCTGATTCTTTCGCTCGGCCTGCCCGCGAAGATCACGCTTCCCGCGCGGCTCGTCCTGGCAATCGCTTTCGCAGCGTTCACGATCATGGCTTTCAGGCCGCTCATCCGGCGCAGCGGAGCGCGCGCCATGGCTGCGCCGCTTACGCTCGTGCTCACGCAATTTCTCTGGTTCGTGCTTCCCACTCTGCTCGAACTGCACGCGGCCTATCAAATTCCGCAAACGCGCTACAGCAGCGGCATCCTCGCCGTGCTTCATTCCGCGCAGTATTTGTGGATCACGAGCTACTACCAGCGACGCGAAGCCCGCGCAGCAGGCCAGTCAAGCTGGCGCATGGCGGGATATTTCGTCACGCTGATCGCCGGCGGCATCGCGCTATTCGTGCCCGGCCCCTGGCTGGTGAGCTACATTTTTCATTACGATTTCACCACGAGCTTCCTGATCTTCACCGCGCTCGTGAATATCCACCATTTCCTGCTTGATGGCGCGCTCTGGAAATTGCGCGATTCGCGGGTCGCTTCGCTTTTGATCGATCCCAGCGCGACAGCACAATCAAGCGAAGAGAAAACTCCTCCGAAGCGCGCTGCTCGAAAAGCCGCGCGCGCGGCCGCGCCGTCGCTGCGCCCTCGCGCAAGATGAAACTCCTCACGTCGCCCGCATTTCAACTGAGCCTCGTGGGCTTGTTGTTCCTGTGGGGCGGGCTCGACCAATTGCACTTCGCCCTCGGCACCGACGAATCCAATCTCCACTCGCTTCTTGCGCGCATCGCAACTGAATCCCTATGACGCGATGCTTCAGGCCCGCATCGCAAACGCCTCGACAAAAGACGGACAAAAAGACGAAGCCGTCGCCGCGCTCACACGCGCCGTCACAATCAATCCCGATAATGCCGGCCTGCAACACGCCGCCGCACGCGCGATGATCGAAGACGGCCGTTACGCCGAAGCTTACGAACACTACCATCGCATGCTCGAAATTTTCCCGCGCGATTCGGACGCGCTCGTGAATTACGGTTTGCTGGCCGCCAGGCTCGGCCACCCCGAAGAAGCGCTTGATTCCTGGGAGAAAGCTGTGGACGTAGCGCCGAATCAGCCGAACGCCCATCTCTATCTCGCTCAGGCGCTCGATCAGAGGAACGAACCCGCAGCCGCGGCCCGCCACTGGAACGCGTTCCTGCAACTCGCCGCAGCGCATCCGGACGATCCTACTGCCACATCCAGCGCAACTGGATTCCGCCACGCTTCAACTGGCAGATGACGAGGCGCGCGTGAATCACAAAGAAGCGGCGATGGCGGGCTATCTTTCAGCGATCGCGCTTGCCGAACGCGACAAGAACCTACAGCTCGAAAGCCTCGCGCTCGCGCACCTCGGCGACTACCAGGAAAAATCCGGAGACGCCGCGGGCGCGGCGCACTCCTTCCAGCGCGGCCTCGCGCTCGACACAAAATTGGAAGACCCGCGCAGCGAAGCGTTCGACTGGTTTAACTACGGGCAATTTCTCGCCGCCGCGGCGTTGACCTGGAACTGGCCTATGCGTGCTATCTGCGCGCGGAAATTCTGCTGGGCGGCAAAGGCGGCGAAAATCAGCAAACGGTGGAAACCGCCCGCCACGAAGTGGAAATGCTGCTGGGGAAAAAGGCGGTCGCCGTGCAGAAAAACCTGCCCGAACTGCTGGCGCGCGCGCAAAATCTCCCAGCAAGCGCCTTCCGGTAGCGCTGTTTCCCCTGGTTTTTGAGGACTACGCGCCTTTCGGCTCGGTCATGCTAAACCAATTGCCCGAATTGTCCTTCATGATCGCTTCGACGCCATAAAATTGCTCCTTCGGCGGCGACGTGAATTCCACTCCTTTGGCCCTCAGCTCCTCATACGTCTTGCGGCAATCACTCGTCTGCAGCACTCCTCCGTTCAATTTTCCGCCGGTCAGGAGTTCCCGAAGTGCCTTGCCCACTTCCGGCTGCATGTTCGGTCCGTCTACTTTCATCAAAATTATTTGAAGGTCCGGCTGTCCCTTCGGACTCACCGTCAGCCATCGAAAACCGTTGTCCATGCTTGCGTCCATCCGGACATCGAATCCTAGCTTATTCACGTAAAAATCCTTGGCCGCGTCCTGGTCCAGCACGTACAACGTCGCATGTGAAAGCCGCTGAATCATTGGAACCTCCTTGAGTGGGCTCGACGATAGCCGAATTGAGCGCGCGGATGCTTCTCGATTCTTGCGATTTTTTGCACGCCGGCCGTTGGCCCTAGATGGGCCCTACCACAAAATGCTGATAACAGGCGGGAATGTAATACAGCGGCCAGTGCGAGGCGAAGCCGCCGAAAGAAACGTGCGCTTCGCGACGGAAGGCGACCGGCGATAACCCCGTTAGCGAACGGAATCGCGAGCTGAATGATCCGAGGCTTTCATACCCCACGTCGAGGCAGATGTCCGTCACGCTTCGATTCTCTGAGAGCAGCAGCCGCTTCGCTTCGTCAATGCGAATTCGCGTCACGAACTCGTGTGGCGTTTCGCCAAACGCGGTTGTGAATAGACGGCTGAAATGAAACGGTGAAAGGTAAGCTTCCTGCGCGCCATTCTCGAGCGTCAGACGTTCGTTGTGGTGCGCGGCGAGGTAATCGCGCGCCCGGCACAGCCGCCGGAACGTAACGGCGTCGTAAAGTCGAGCCTCAAGATCTGAGGCCGCGCGGTTGCGCCGAAGTGCGGCTCGCATGCCCAATCGTATAGCACAAATCCGCAGCGCGTAGAATGCGAAGTCGCTCGCCGACGTCAATTCAGGCCTAGACTAAGGCGAAGGAATCGTCGCGCTTACTTGCTCGGACGCTGCGCTCTGATTGCCGCCGTTATTAACGGCAACAATCACGTAGAAATATTCCTTACCGGCCTGCACTGTCGAATCGACGTACGACGTTCCCGCATCCGGCGACGAATTCAAAAACGAGTACGGTCCGCCAGACGTTGTTCCACGTTTAATATAATAGCCGACGACGCCAGAAGACGTGCTCGCACCCCAGGAGAGGCTCACCGAGTGCACCGGGGACGATGCTGTTGTACCGGCGCCTGATAGTGCGATTGAGGTCGTAGTGACGCCCGCTGAAATTGAAATTGTTCCCGAGGCGCTTCCTGTTTGCGGCCGGCTCAAACACCACTGTCACCGAGTCGGATTGGCCAGGTTGCAGCGTAAGCCCGGAAAGTCCACCGATCATGCTGAATCCCGGACCCTGAGATTGTCCCCCGAGTGGTTGTGAGCGCCGAGTTTCCCGCGTTGGTCACTTTGAGAGAGAGCGAGCCGCTGTGCCCGACTAATACGTTTCCGAAGTTCATCGCAGTGGGGCTCACCTGCAACGTACCTGTGGCGGTGACTCCGTTTCCAGACAGCCAAACTGTGAGAGGGACTGTCTTACCGGCCGGCGCTGAAATCAATTGACGCTGAGCCACTAATCGTTCCCGCCTTGGCTGGTTTGAAAGCCACGTTGAAAGTCGAGCTTCTGCCCGCGGCGATTTGCGCGCCATCCGCGAGGCCGGACATGGTGATGCCAGTCCCGGAGACGGCCTCGGACGAGACCGACGAGAGTGGTGGTACCGCGGTTCGTAACGGTGAAAGTTTGCGAATTGGTGCTGCCTACAGGGACGTTCCCGAATGCCGCGCTGGTGGGCACGACCGACACCGACGTTGTGCTCGCCGCTCGCTACGCCATTCGCAGACAGCGTAACGGTGAGGGCCGTGGTGAAACCTCTCCCCTGCACTACGATTTTTCCGGTTTGCGCGCCTGCAGCTTTCGGAGCGAAGCTTACGGTCACTGTGGCGCTCGCTCCTGCGCCAAGGCTCAAGGTGCCGTAATACCGCTGATCGCAAAATAGTTGCCGCTCACCGCCACGCTCGTGATGGTTACGCTAAACGCCCGTGGAGTTTGTGATTTTTATCTGTTGCTGCGCGCTGCTCCCCACATTTACAGACCCGAGATTCATCGAGGTCGGGCTCACCGTAACTGACGATGCGGACACCGCGCTGCCTGCAAAAATAAATAGCAAAAATTCCATTACGGCAATTGGAAACGCTAAGGAGATTTTCTTCGACATTTTCCGCTTTGCCCGCTGCCGGAGGGGGAGTGCGGCACGAGTAAAAAAACTTACCGGGGCTCTTGGATTTTCACTACGGAGGGAGTCTACGAACTGGCCGCGAACAGCGTCTACTGGTCTGGAGACACGCACGAGGACAGGGTGAGACGCTGTCCCCTGGTGTACCCGCTGTAATGCGGGGTGAAAGTGGAAGCAATCGCAATGTAATGTTAACCGTTTTACAATTCATCGGAGTTGCGGGGGACGGCACGCAGCCGGACCGGGGCGGACGGTCGAACGGAAGAACTGGAAGCAGATTCCTATCGCACGATGTTGATGGCGATGGCGGGAGTTATGGTTGCGGAGGTGTTGCGGCCGGCCGCAATCACGCGCGCGCCGAGCAGAACTCCGATTTTGGAATTCCAGCTGTATTCGATCGCCGGCGCAAAACCTATGGCGTCGCTAAAGCCGGTGTGGAGCCGAATCGCTCGCGTGTTCTGCACGCCCGGCGAAGCAGGGCTCGTCGCTTCCGATCACGCGCGTGCTGCTTTGGTAGCGATACGTCGCGTCGAGCGCCAGCACCCAGCTTCGCGTGAGGCTGTATTCCCATGATGCGTCAACGAAAGAAGTGCCGCCGGGCTTCGCGTTCCCATGAAATTCAGCATCCGTTCCGTATACGCTGACGCCCTCGCACACTCACGTTGCTCGAAAACGATTCCGACACGTTCAAGCGCATGCGAAGTATGCGGCGATTCGGCAGCCAGAAATATGTTTGCGAGTAGAACGCGAACGTCGTCGTGTAAGCGCCGCTGCCGAGTCCATCGCTCGGCCGGTTTCCGAGCCGGTCGTATTTGCCCGGACGGAAAACTTTCCTGCACCGCGAACGACGTCGTCGGAACCCAGTTTCCTTCATGAAATTTAGTCAGCCGATATTGGCCCTGCACTGTCACGTCGCCCATCTCGACGCTGGAGCTGCTCGGCGCTCCGTTTACCCGGTTGTAACCAAAGGTTGGGATCACACCGATCGTCAGTTTGTCCGTCACTCCGTAGTTCACATACGTGAGCGATCCGAATCCGTTCGATTCGGCGAGCTCTCCGCTTCACGCCGTCGCGATCGTATTGGCCTTGCGGATCACGTCGTAAAGGTACGGCTCAATCAGAAAATGCCCTTGCGGCAGCGTCGCAGCTGACGGCGCCAGCATCGGCCCGGTCCACCACGCATCATCCAGCGATTGGCGATCGGAGGAATTTTGTGCTGAGGCCACTTGCGCGCTCACTAGCCCGAACATCAGTGCGAGCACAGCGAATGCTTTCCGACTTGTTTTCTGAGTGCGACATCCCTGCAATCTCTTCGCGTCAGTTTTATCGCTTCCTTCACGGCTCGCGCTATCCGGCTTTCGCGGTTGAACTTCGCAAGCTTCCTCATTTCACGCGCGTGTCCACCGCGATCCAGTTCGTCTCCCAGGTTTTGCCGCCGTCATCGGAAAACGACTGCTCGAAGCGGCACGAATTCGCCGTCATGTCCATCCACACATTGCGCACCAGAATCATTCGGCCGTTGAACGGTTCCTGATCGTAAAACTCGCCGCGCCCATTCTTGAATTCGCCGACGGTCGGCACGCTCAGAGTGCCTCCATTGGCGTTGGCGAAATTCAGGCTCCACTGGTGTGATTGAGGATTGTAAAGACGCAGGCTGAGCCCTTCGACGTGACCGCCGGGACCGTCCACTTCGAGTTCCACCAGATTGGCGCGGCCGTCCCAGACCTTCCGCACCACGGAAGTTCCTTCGTATTCGACCCAGGTGTGAGAGCCGCTCAACGGATGCTGCAGCCGCGATAGATGTGTCTTCCAGTTCCCAATCTCGAAATCGAAATCGTGCTGGCCGTCTCGTTGCGTTGCAGCCTCTTGAATGCTCGCGGACGTGAAGAGGCTGCAACACAACAATCAAACTGCACGCCAGCAGATATTTCGAAAGTCAGTAATCGCCTTCATCTCTTTTATCCAGTCGCCAAGATTATTAAGAAACGCAGTGCCCATGTTTAACGCGAGAATGAAATATGCCGTTCGTCAGCGGGTTCGAACGCGGCGTGCCCGCATCAACTCGTTCGCGCTTCTCAGTTCCCGTCGCCCACTCGAGTCTGGTCCGTAATCCAATTCACTTCCCAGGTCTTTCCGCCATCCTCTGAAAACGACTGCTCAAAATGCGGCACCTTCGTGTCGGTCTTCGACCAAATAAATCGAACAAAAATCATTTTGCCGTTCAACGTGTCCTGCGCGTAAAACTCGCCCTTTCCATCCTTGAACCGTCCGATCTGTGGCGGGACAAGCAGGCCGTCCTTGCTGTTGGCCCAGGTGAGGTACCACTCGTGGGTTTTAGGATTGTAGGTTCGCAGCGTGAGCCCCTCGATGTGCCCGGAGGTGGGGCTATCGGTCTCGAACTCCTCGATCTGAGCGCGTCCATCCCACACCTTCCGCGTCACCGATGTGCCGTCGAACTCCACCCACGTGTTCGAACCGGTTAAAGGATTCAGGCGGCGCTTCAGGTGAATTTTCCAACTGCCAAGTTCGAAGTCGAAATCGTGCTGCCCGTCCGGGAGCGCCGTGGGTTGTTGTGACTCGGTCTTAGAAGTGTCTGCGCTCGATTGTGCGAACACGGAAACCGGTTTCGAAATGGCAAGCACACCGCAGCACAACAAGAAGAAAATCCGGATCGATCTAGATGCATTCATCGCTTTTGTCCTCGCAGTTCGTTGTTGAATCAAGAATTTGCACGTGCCCCAGTCGCGCACGAATTGCGCCACTGCCGCGAATGATGGATCATGGAGTGGACGGCAACAATAGCCACTTCCAGGCATTTCGATATGACCACTTGGAGCCGCATGTGACGCAAGCAAGACAGCTAAAAACAAGTTCGCGCCACTTTCTTCCCGCCCATCGCGCTTGCCGCGCGCGCGAAGAATCCGACGCAACGGCCGATGTACCGGCCCATGTACCGCCAGTTGTACGACTGGTTTCAGCGCGCCATCGTGAGCGGCCAGTTGCGCCCCGGCCAGCGCGTCCCTTCCACAAGAAGCCTCGCCACCGAGTTGAAAGTCTCTCGCGTGCCTGTGCTGAGCGCGTTCGAACAATTGCACGCCGAAGGCTACCTCGAGACATTCGTCGGCGCGGGCACCTGCGTCGCAAGGTCCATCCCCGGAGACGCCTCAAAACCCGCGCTCGGGACCGCTCGCAAGCCCGCAACGCAAAAAATCTCGCGCAAAATTTCTCAGCGCGCGCGCGAACTCGTGTCAATGCAGGGCGATTCCGACCTGAAAAACATCGGCGCCTTCCGCGTCAGCCTCCCCGCTCTCGATTATTTCCCTGTCGGCGTTTGGTCCTCGCTCCTCTCGCGCCACGCGCGAAATTCCACGCGCGAAATGATGGCCTACGGCGATCCCATGGGCTACGCCCCATTCCGCGAAGCAATCGCCGAATATCTCGGCGCATCGCGTGCCGTGCGCTGCGACGCTTCGCAAATAATCGTCGTCCCCGGCTCGCAATTGGGCCTGCAAGTAACCGCCCGCGCGCTGCTGGATTTGGGCGACCCCGTGTGGATCGAAGAGCCGGGCTATCCCGGCGCGCAGCAGGCTCTCACGATGGCGGGCGCCAGGCTCGTTCCCGTTCCGATCGATCGCGATGGCTTCGATGTGAAGGAAGGTATGCGCCGCTGCCGCAAGGCCCGCGCTGTCTACATCACGCCATCGCACCAATACCCGATGGGCTTCACGATGAGCGCCTCACGCCGCATGCAGCTCCTCAATTGGGCCGCGCGCAACGGCTCATGGATTATCGAAGATGATTACGACAGCGAATATCGCTTCGGCAGCCACCCGGTCGCTTCGCTGCAAGGCATGGACGCAGACGCGCGCGTCATCTACATCGGCACGCTCAGCAAAGTTTTGTTCCCCGCTTTGCGCCTGGGCTACGTGGTTGTTCCCAAAGATCTCGTCCGCGCATTTTATTCCGCGCGCGAAGCCACCGACATTTTTCCACCCACCCTCTACCAGGCAGCCCTCACCGATTTCATCAAGGAAGGCCACTTCGCCCGCCACATTCGCAGAATGCGCATGCTCTACATGGAACGCCGCAAAGCTCTCGGCGAAGCGATTCGCAAGCATCTCGGCGAGCAACTCGAAGTAGTAGACGCAGAAGCAGGAATGCATCTGGTAGCGTTGCTTCCGCCCGGAGTGAACGACAGAACAGTTTCGCGAAAAGCCGCCGAAGCCGGCATCTCCGCAATCCCGCTTTCAAGTTGTTATCTGAAGCGTCCGTCGCGCGGCGGCTTGGTCCTCGGCTACGGCGGCACAAATAGAAGATCAAATCGAACACGGCGTCCGAATCCTCGCGAAAATCATTCGCGAAGTCGCTTCGCCACATTGAACGCAGTTGCCTTTTTACCGCTGGCTTGTCCTGAAGCACGAAGTGCCTCCGGCGGCGCTTTCGCTTTGATTCAGAAGTGAAAATTGCCGGACAGTCTTCGAAGCGCAGAATCAGCAGGTCAGAATTGTCTGGTGGAAACCGGCGGAATAGTCCACACTCACATAGCACATTGAGTCAGTCGCAGCAGTTCCGGCCTCTCGTCGCCAAACGATTTCGGGCCCAAAATTAAGGTAAAAATGAGCAATTCAATTCTGATGCAGTATCTGGGTTTCGAATCGAAAAACCGCGGCCGCGAATATGCGTTCCAGGTTCGCTACGCCGCCGAAGACGTTCGCGACTTCACGCTCACCATCGCCGACGACGCCTTCACCTCGCACCGCGTCCGCTACCAGGATGCGCCCGACGTCTGCTCCTTGAAACTAAAGCGCGAGCTAGTCGCCAACTCGGACCTTCCTTCGCACACGAATTTCCCGATCACCGATATCGAACTGGAAGAGTACAGAGCAGGCCACGCCACCAAATCCACGAATCGCCTCTACACCCCCAAGCCGCGCGAAGATTACTAGCCGTTAAGCCGCTTCATTTAGCGCATCGAATCAGCGCTTTAGCCCCAAAAAAGAAACGGCTCCCGGACCAGATTTGAGTATCTGCCCCGGAAGCCGTAGTTAAATTGCGTTTGCCGAGCGGTTCTTATCCCCGCAAAGCAGGAAGAGCGATTAGCTCTGCATCTGCGCCTGAAGATATTCGCCAGGCAGCCGAACCAATTGCCGCTTGAAAGCAGGCGCCATCTTGTTCAGCCGATCCTCGTTATCCTTCTCCTGCTTCGCAAGAGAACCGAGATCCACCGGCAGCCGCTCGATTTTCAAACCGAGCGTCCGCTCCAGCTGAAATATCTCAGTCCGCTGGTCGCGCGAAAAAAGAGTCGTCGCAACGCCCTGCGCTCCCGCTCGTCCCGTCCGGCCCACGCGGTGAATGAAATTCTCCGCCAGGTCAGGCAAGTCGTAGTTGATCACGTGAGCGATGTTCTCCACGTGAATTCCGCGCGAAGCCACGTCCGTCGCCACCAGCACGCGGTGCCGCCCTTGCTGGAAACCAGCCAGAGCAGCTGTACGCTGCGATTGCGAGCGGTCGCCGTGAATCACGGCCGCATCGATGCCGCGCCACTTCAGCAGCTTGGCGATTCGATCCGTTCCGCGCTTGGTGCGCGAGAACACCAGGCAACGCCCTTTTTCCTGGTTCAATAGATGACACAGCATTCCGTGCTTCTGCTCCGTCGAAACTTCAAACGCCTGCAGCCGCACGTTCTCGGAAGGTTTCAGCGTGGATCCGAATGCAAGTCGCACCGGATTCCGCATGTAGTCCTTCACGAGATGCGCCACCGAAGCTTCCATCGTCGCGGAAAAGCACATCGTCTGCCGGTCTTTCGGCAGAATCGAAACGATCCTCCGAATCGACGGCAGGAATCCCATGTCCAGCATGCGATCCGCTTCGTCGAGCACCAGCGTTTGCAATCCGTCGAGTTTCACGAGCCGCCGGTCGAGAAAATCCTCGAGGCGCCCGGGAGTCGCGATCACAATCCGCGCTCCCTTGCGAATCGCGTTGAGCTGCGGTCCTTCGGATAATCCGCCGACCACGAGCGCCGCGGGCGAAAGCTGCCTTCCCCGGAGCGCGTCGAATTGCTCGGCCACTTGCATGGCCAGTTCGCGCGTGGGCAATAGCACCAGCGCGCCGATTCCAGGCGCATTTCGCTGGACGAGCTTCTCCATCACAGGGATGAGAAACGCGAGCGTCTTGCCCGTCCCCGTCTGAGCGGTCGCGAGCACATCTTTGCCTTCCATCGCGGGTGGAATTGTTGCGGCTTGTACGGCAGTCGGGACGAAGAATCGCGCCGCTGCCAATCTCTCCTTCAACGAAGGTGAGATAGGTAATTCTGAAAAATTCTGCATTTTGCTTTCTTGCTGGCTAGGGCTACGCCGCGACGCACAACTTTCGTGCACACACAGGCGGCCTCTTTGGCCAGTCTTTTTGTTAGATTACGCTGAAAACATGCGGAGAGAACTGAAGGCGGGTATTCTCAGATCAGCTACGAACAGAGGGACCGCACAACACAACCGAAAGTAATAAGCGCAAAAACATCATAGCAGAATCAGCGAAAAAATCAACCCTTTAATTCACCTGTCAGTTTCCCCCACAGCAACTCTTTGCCCTACCGCAACCCAGCGCCGTAGGCGCGACACAATTTAGCCCAGCCCGCGAGGGCTGGGAACGAAAGCCGGCGCAACGCGCCACCGCTTGCGCAGCCTCACCCGCGCAAGCCTAGAATTCACGCCCCTACAGCCAAACCTGGCATCCCGAGCTAAGACGCGCGCGTCGAAGTCGAGGGATCTGCAGTTGCTTTTCCCTTCAACGGAGTCTCGGCTTCGATTCAACGGGCAACTCAGCACCGATCATTCCTATCAGTTATCAGCCCCACTCAAGAATCAAATAAACGCACCCCGCCCAGATGCTAAAATTGACTATGAGCTTAGCCTATAGAATCGTTTTCGAGTGCCCGAAGGACCGCAAAAATATCAATCTGCAAAAGAAGTGCAGCAACACCTCGCTCTCCGAATCCGACGCTATGAAAATGTTCGGCAACGAAGAAATCGCCTGCACCAATCCTAACTGCGGCTGGCACGGCAAAGCCCGCAGAACAAGACTCCTCCGCATCCTCCCTTTCGACTGGGTCCTCGCCCCAGTCACTTAGCGCATTCGATGTGTGCACCTGATTTTGCCCTAGTCCGCTCTTCGCAGGATTCGGAAGGGTAGGCTCGGTCACAATAGTTCTGCGAAAAGCCAGCGCTATAGCTGCAACTGACCCACGGTGTCGAGACTTTATTCTTGCGAGAAGGCTGGAGCAGTGCGGTTCTTGGAGGAGCGACGGAAGCGTTCAGTTGGGGGCGCGGCGTTGATAGCACAGCAGAATCAAATCGGCGCGGCGTCGGACACCGAATTTTGCGAGCAGATTCGAAACGTGGAATTTCACGGTGCGCTCGGAAATGTGCAGGCGATCCGCCACTTCTTTGTTCGCCAGATTCTCGAGCAAGCCGTTGAGCACTTCCTGTTCACGACGGCTCAGTTCGGCGGGTGAATCGCTGCGCAGGCGCCGCCCTTGTGTGGTGCTCAGAATCGAGTCGACGAATCGCGAGAGCACCGTGCGCGGCACCCAGAAGCCTCCCGCCGCGACGAGCGGCAGCGCGCGGGGAAGTTGCTCGCGAGCTTCCGCATAATTCAAAATTCCTTTCACTCCCTGGCGCAGCAGGCTGTACGCGTCGGCTTCTTTCAGCTTGTCTCCAACCACCAGCAGCCGCGCCCCCGCGTGCTTGTCGAGAATATTTCCCAGCAATGCTCCGGTGGCCTGGCGAGCTGCATGCGCATCGATCACGTAGATGCTGGCCTTGGGAACCTCGAGATTCCGCAGATCGGGAGCCAGCATCGAATCCAGTTGCCGCGACACCATCTGGAAGCCCGACTCCGATAGGAGGCGGTTGAATTCGTCGAGCACCATCGGGTGCGGAGAGAGCAGACAAACTCTCAGATGCGGTTTAGCGGAGTTTTTGGCCATCGTAGTTGGAGATTCAAGGCTAACGAAATTGTTCCGGCGGGGCAAGGAAGTCGAGGCGCGACGTTTCCCATCAGGTACGGGGGTGCACGATTGGGCGAATCGAAGGAGAAGAATGGGGATCGGCGAAGTTACTGCAAGGGTACGGCGAGACTGAGGAAAGTAAAGGGGTTAGCCGGTCGCCTGCGGAAGAACTATTCCTCGGCGTTGAGCGGGCCAGATCTCTCCGTCAATTTTTCGCTGCAGGCGCTTCGCCGGGAGGCCCGCCTGGCGAACCTTATACAAAAGGGCGCGATAGCTGATCTTGAGCACTTCGGCGGATTTTCTGCGGTTCCAGTGGTTCTCCTGCAAAACTTTCAGGATCAGATCGCGCTCCATCCGGCGCGTCACCTGCTGCGCGAGACGCTTGAGCGGGATCTTGCCGTCCTCAGAAAGTTCGTAGGAGAAGCTGAACGGCTTTTTCTCTTCTTCCGGACGCTCGAGATGAAACGCCTCTTCCGAGCCGAGAATCACGTAACGCTGCATACAGTTTTCGAGTTCGCGGACGTTGCCGGGCCATGTGCGCTGTTGCAAGAGCTGCAACACTTCGCGCGACACCGGGTGAGCGTCGCGCTCGTAGCGGCGATTGAATTGCTGGCGCAAATACTCGACGAGGTAGGGAATATCGTCGCGCCGATCGCGCAGTGGCGGAAGCGTGATGCTGATCACGTTGATGCGATAGAAAAGGTCGGCGCGGAATCCGCCCGACTCGATTTCCTGCTGCAGCTTTCGATTGGTCGCGCAGATCACGCGCGCGTCCACGCGCTTTTCTTCGTGGTCGCCGATGCTCGTGAAATGGCCGTCTTGCAGGACATGCAGCAGCTTTGCCTGCAGGCTCCCGTCCAGTTCGGCGATTTCGTCGAGGAAAAGCGTACCGCCTTGCGCGAGTTCCACACGGCCGGGCTTTGATGCGTGCGCGCCCGTGAAAGCGCCTTTCTGGAATCCGAACAATTCGCTTTCGAGCAGCGTGCCGGGAATTGCCGGGCAATTCACCTTCACGAACGGGCCTTCCCGCCAGGGAGATCGCTCGTGAATGAAACGCGCCAGCACCTCTTTGCCAGTGCCGCTCTCACCGAGTACCAAAACCGGGACGTTCAAACCCGCCGCCCGCGACACTTTCTGCCGCACAGCCTGCATGGTCGCGGAAGGTCCAAAATAAACGTGTTCAGGAGGTAGTTCTAGAGGGTGAGCAACTATGTTCAGTCTTGCTTCGGCCGCAGACGCCATTGAGTTGAGAGCTGCCCCCGCGCCAGGATCGGCGCCGCTAGACGGAATGCAAATAAGCCGCCAAACGTCGCAAGGGCTCCAAGCCGACCGGCAGGTAGGTTTTGTTTCAGCTGTTTACGGTGGCGATCGAGAAGGCTATAGGGAAGGAGACACGCGCTGAGTCCCATATTGGTGCGAATTTCAAGCGAAGCGGCGGCGAGAAAAGAAAGTAGTTATCTCTTTCGGGAAGTCGCTTTCCCTCGGCATGGGCGTAGATATATCAGCGACAAGGGCTTAGGCGTCCCAGAACGACGCAGCGCGCTATCTCTGTGGGAAAATCAGGGCTTCTAGCATGTCCGCGCGCGCCTTCTGGTCCGAGGCAAACAGCTTCAGAAGGTCTGTCACCGAAATCATGCCCTGATAACCCTTCTCGTGGTCCAGAACAACGAGGTGATAGATACCGTTTTGCTCCATCAGGCGGAGGCAATCCTCGAGCGACGTATCAGGAGTGGCAGTGACGAGTTCGCGCGTCATGATCTCGCTGACTCGCATCCATGCGGGGCATTTATTTTCGGCGGCGACTTTGTCGGAAACGTCGCTCTGCGACACCACACCTTGCAGCACTCCGTGTTTGTCGCAGACGCCCACGGCGCGCACTTCGCGCTGGCGCAAATATCGAGCTGCGTCATGAACAGTGGTGTCTTCTGGTATCGAGTAGACTTCCCGGCGGGACGTAATCAGGTCCGCGATTCTCATCGGACCCTCCTAGGCTAAAGTTAAGTTTATGCTAGGCCCAGTGCGCCCCGGAAGGCAATGGAATTCGCGGAGCGGTGTGGTTGGTGGAAGCGTCCCCGGCGCGAAAAACGAATAGTTCCATGACTGGAAGTCACAGAGCGACCGGGACCACTCCTGTTTACAGGTGGATGATAAGGCTACCGAACACTACACGCGGGCGCCGTCGCCCCGAATGATGTCGTAGCGTTCGATCACTGCCGCTACTCCGATCGATTCATGGTCGTCGTCGGTCTGTTTATCCACGCGGACCACGCGTCCGTGGGCGCGGACGAATACTTCCGATCCTCGTGTGATTTCGGCCGGTAACGTGAGCGTGAAATCGACCTCAGTTCCGGGAGAGAGTTCTTTTTGCATGATGAAGTAAACGCCGCGCGTGGAAATATCTCGAGTCTGGCCGTCATGAGTTCCAGGCTCTCGCGTGATCGGCAGGCGAACGTTTACCGGTAGTGACAAGTCGTACCGGCGGGCCAAGCGACGCTCCGTCATTCCCGCTGCTCCTCCAGGACTGGATTAGAAGTAGTACACCACCCCATCACAAACCGTAGCAATCGCCCTTCCAAAAAATTGCACCTGATTGGGATGCGCTCGCAACTTGCTTATCGAATCTCTAGCTGGCACGCGCAACGCAGCCAAATTTTGCCTGACCATCAAGCTCTTTGGAAACAGCGATTAAGGATTCCTCAAAACCACCGGTAAGCACGGGCCGTTCAAGCGCGTAGGGGAAATGACCCATTTCGGTGCGCAATACTAGACCAAGCCGGAGACGATGTGTAGTGATATTTCTCGAGAGATGCCCTTCGTATGCAAGTTTTTTCAGGGCACAGGACGCAGGGAACGGTCTATTCTCGCTAGTACTACCCATACTTTTTGGGCATTAGCGCGGGCGGAAAATAACGCAGTTTATTTCTGTGGAGCCTCGCAAAGATCTTTTCGGTTCGATTCCGGTGCGCTACGAACCGCGCACCGGCGATGGTTCTTTTGCTGCTGTCTCGGCAGCGGCTGCTTCTTTCAACGCCGCTTCCTTCGCCGCTCTCGCAGCTGCGTTGCGCGAACCGCGGCCCGAATCCAGATTGAACTGCCGCATTTTGTATAGCAACGCTTTGTAACTGATGCCCAGCATTTTCGCCGCATCCTTGCGGCACCAATTCGTTTTGTCGAGCGCGTCGGCGATCGCTTCCATCTCGGCTTCATCTTTCAAACCGCGCACCAGCGCCTTCAGGCCCTGTTCCTTCGGCACTACCGGTTCTTCGCGCGGCGCGGTCCGATGCTGCTGCCCCGTCATCTCGACCAGTTCGCGGAAACTGCCTTCGTCATCCTCGAGAATCACATAGCGCTTCACGAAATTTTCAAGCTCGCGCAAATTCCCCGGCCAGGGATAACGCAGCGCCGCTTCCAGCAAATGTTTCGAAGGCTCCATTGCCGGCTTCTGGTATTTCTCGGCGTACTTCACAAGGAAATGGCGGAACAGCAGCGGAATTTCTCCCGTCCGCTCGCGCAGTGGCGGAATGTGAATCGAAAGCACATTCAACCGGTAGTACAAATCCTCGCGGAAACGCCCGGTCCTCATCGCTTCCTTCACGTCCATGTTCGTCGCCGCCAGCACGCGCACATCCACGTTCACCACCGAACGCGCCCCAAGCCTCGAATACTGCCCGTCCTGAAGCACGTGCAGAAGTTTCGCCTGGAGATGCGGACTCATCTCCGCAATCTCATCAAGGAAAATCGTGCCTTTATTTGCCAGCTCGAATTTTCCCGGCTTCGAACGCACCGCGCCCGTAAATGCTCCCTGGTCGTATCCGAATAATTCCGATTCGAGCAGTTCGCCCGGCAGCGCCGCGCAGTTCACCTTGACAAAAGGCAATTGCCGCCGCATCGAACGCAGATGAATCATCCGCGCCACCACTTCTTTTCCCACGCCGCTCTCGCCGCTGATGAATACCGGCACGTCCACCGGCGCAATCTGCAAAATCTGCTGCCGGATTTTCAGCATCTGCGGGCTGGACGCGAGGAACGAAAGATCCTCAGTGAGCTGTTCGCAGTATTCCCGCAGCGCCTGGTTCTCCGAACGCAACTGCTGCTTCTGCCGCACCTTCAAAAACGCGGCATCCAGCTCCGGTTTCTCGAAAGGTTTCGTCAGGTAATCGAGCGCGCCCAGCCGGATCGCTTCCACCACCGTCGTCACTTCGTTCGAGCACGAGAGCATGATCACATTCAACGACCGGTCCAGCTGCATCAGCTGCCGCAACGTCTCGAGACCGTCAATTTCCGGCATCAGCACGTCGAGAATCACGAAATCGGGACGTTCGCCCGCGCCGATTTTCTGCAGCGCCTCTTTGCCGCTCGGCACCGCTTCCACCGCGAACCCATCCACCTCGAGCAGCGTCTGCAGATACTTCCGTATGCTCGGTTCGTCGTCCACTACCAGAATTTTTTCTTTGTCGGCCATTATGTGTCCTGATTTTCCCTGGGAGAGCATTGTCGCTCTAACAATTGCTTTCGTCTACTCCGTGTTCACCGGCAGTAAAAATGAAAATGTGCTTCCGCGTCCCACTTCGCTGTCCACCCACACTTTGCCGCGATGGGCCTGGATCAATCTCTTCGTAATCGCCAATCCGAGTCCCATTCCAGATGACGACGGATCGACGCGCACGAATTCCTCGAAAATTTCCTGATGATATTCCGCCGCAATTCCCGCTCCGCTGTCGCTCACTGAAATCAACATGCTGTTCGAACGCGCGCCCGTTCCCCGTCGCCGTCGTTCTGTCGAAGGAGGCGCATCGGAAATTCGCCGTTCCCAGAAATGCTGTTCCGCTCGCAGCGTTACCGTTCCGCCGCCCGGCGTATGTTTCAGCGCGTTATCCAGCAGGTTTGCCATGCACTGCTGCACTTTCTGGTAATCGAATTTGAAATGCGGCATCTCAGGAGACATTTTGATCTCGAGATGAACATCAGCCCGCTTGAACGCGTCCTGCCACCGGCATGTCAGGTCCGTCACGCAATCCCGCATATCGTTCTCGCGCAGCTGCAATACCAGTTTGCCGCTCTCGAGCGCGGAGTAATTCAAGAACATCGAAACCAGCCGCACCAGCCGGTCGCAGCTCTCTTTCGAATCCTGCACGATCTCGCGCTGGCGGTCGCTCAATTTTCCCAGCGATCCCGAAAGCAGCAAGTCGTAGTAACCCTTCATCACGGCCAGCGGCGTTTTCAACTCATGCGCGGCCGATGCCAGAAACACTGTCTTCTGCCGGTTCGCTTCCTGCAGCCGCAAATACGCCGCGAGAAGATTTCGATACGTGATCTCCCGCTCCTGCATCAATTCCTGCACCGTCTGCCGCATCGCCGCTTCGTCAGCAGGCGCATCCGCCGGCGCTGGCTCGATATAGATAACGAGCCAATCCGGCTCTGGCAGCCAGCGAACGCGCGCGCGTCCCTTGCCCTCCGCCTGCGCAAACGGCAAACTCACTTCCTGCTCTCCCGCCTGCAGCTGGGTAAGCACGCTCTTGCCGTCGGTCTTTAGAAATTCAGTGAAAATATTCAGGTCGGAGTTGATGTCGAGCCCGCGTGCGCTCAACATGTCCTGCGCGTGCAGATTCGTGAACAAAATCCGGCCCCCGCGATTCGCCACCAGCAGCGGCCGGTCAAACGCGTCCAGCAGGCTCGTAACCAGGCTTAGAACGGCAGGGCCGCTCGCAGGCTGCTCCATCGCCACGTCATTGGACACATTGGACAGAAGGTATCTCCTGGGCTGTTTCTCGTGCGGGCGAAGACACCACTCTCTCGTTTGAGCTACGGTGAAAGAGGGCTTCTACGCTCGAGGGAATGATGCTCGCAAAGGGAAAAAAAAGAGTCAATGGTAAATGCGTTCTACTTTGCACAAATGAGGAAGCCACCGGGCTAAAAATAACAATTGTGACTGCCAGTCATGTCGCTGTCATCTTCCTGACTCACTGTATCCTACTGAAAATAAAGGGCACAAATATTTAACCGGCTGTTCCGAAGTGTTGCATTCAAATTGCGAGCTAGTGCAGTACTAAAACCGGGGTACCGAATGAATGTCTGTTAAAGAGACCGCAACCCACCACCATATCGGCATTGTGCAATCCTACGAAGAGCGTCGACGATTCCAGAGGCTCCGTCTGCAGGTACCGATGTTCATTCGCGGCAGAGACACCTACGGCGAACAGTTCCTCGAGCTCGCTAAGACCCTTGATATCAGCGCGAATAGGTGCATTTATCACGAGCCCTCGCCCTCTTGCCATCAATGAAACGATCACCCTTACCATCCCCGCTCCCTCCATCACCTCGTCCGGGCTTGGTTCCAGCGGGCATGCCGCCCATTCAGGCCAAGGTTAAGCGTTGCCAGGAAGCTGGTGACGTCCAGCTGATCGGCGTCGAATTCCTCAAACCAATTGGCTGAAGTCCTTCCCTCCTCCTCCCTCCGAACTTGAAAAAAGATGTAGCGGAATCGTCGAAAAGGCGAATCATTTTCTCACTCAACTCCTTTGCCCGCTTTGAAACACCCCCAGCTCACCACCATAAAGCCACAACTATCGATGTAAGAGCAGCTTACAAGTTTTTCCGCCCTGGATTTCCGGCTTCCAATTGGGCTGTTCCTTGCTATAGTATCCGTGCCCCGCAGGGTTCCCTGATAACTTCAGGGAAAAATAGAACTCTATTCGGAACCTATTGATGCCTTTGCCCGGCGAAGCTTCCCAGCCGCAGCCGTCGCCCGAAGACTCTTTCCTGGATCTCTTGATTGAGACCCTCGAGGGCCTTGATGTCTCGGTGCGCGGCCAATTCCTGCGCCAATACTTCCGCACGATCGCGCAGATTGATCTCAGCGAATCTCAGAGCAATGAATACTGGCAGCGCATTCTCACGCGCCGCCGCGAACTTACCGAAAGCCTCGGCCGCCCCGTCTCTCTGAAGACCGCCATGGTGGACGTGCTCGCCACCACGAATTTTTTTCGCGTCCCGATTTTGATGGAGTACGAAGAATTCAAAAAACTTCAGGTCAACGCCGCCACCGACGCTCTCACCGGCCTTTACAATCGCCGCCTCTTCGATGAGTACAGCGAAAAAGAACTCAATCGCGCCAATCGCTATAACCAGCAGCTCGCCTTTGTAATTCTCGATGTGCACAAATTGAAGGAAGTGAACGATCGCCGAGGCCATCTGCTGGGCGACCAGATTCTGCAGCTCGCCGCCACCACGCTCAGAAAAACGATGCGCGCCTCCGATTTCGCCTTTCGCATCGGCGGCGATGAGTTCGCGCTGCTCCTTCCGGAAACCGATCCGGAGCAGGCCAATACGCTCTGCCGTCGTATCCGCGCGCAATACGAAAACGATATTCGCGAAATGAAGCTCGATGTCGCTGTCACGCTGGATTTTGGAATCGCGGTTCATCCCCAGGACGGAGACTCCAAGCGCACTCTGCTCGGTCTCGCCGATAAACGTCTGTATGAATTAAAAAGCGGCGGCCCCGATTCCGGACCAACGCCGTTCTCGCGACGCGGACGCCCACTCGAAACGTTTCCGCCTCGAGATCGCGAGGAGTCGAGGGAGACGAAGGAAACGAAAGAGACGAAGGACGCGAGGGAAACGATTCGCGAGTCAACTCCTCGCGAGATTCCCCCGAAAGATGCGGCGCGCGAAGAGACTGCTTCGCGTGAGGCGCCGCCGCGCGAAACTCCTCCCGCCGAGCGCAAGCCGTTCGCGCGGCCCTCGCCTCCGTCTGGATTTCCCCCTGCGCAGCAACCGCCGCGCGCCGTGCCGCCCGTAGAACATCGCAAATTTGAACGCGTCTCCCTGGCGGGCACAAAAGCCTATGCGGTTCTAGCCGAAGCCGCTCAGCGTCACGCGGCCGTCGTAGACCTCAGCTATGGTGGAGTTGCGCTGCTAGTCGAAAAACCCGAAGATCTTCCCGCACAATTCAACGCCATCCTGCACGTCCCAATCCTGCCGCCCGTCCGCGTCGTCCTGCACAAGGCCTACACCCAACGCGCAGAAGGCGGCCGCTCCCGCGTAGGCTGCTCCTTCGTCTCTTGATTCACAGTAGCGTAGGCTTCAGCCTGCGCCCACGTGACTACTCAGCACGCTAACTATTGCTTGGCTCGCCCGCGCTCGCGTTCCGTTAGGTTGCGCACCCGCAGAACCGAACACGACAAACCCAAACCGCCGCCATCAAGCTAATGCACCCGGTCGTTTTCGGCGTCCGTCCCGTCCGTCTCTTCCAGCTCATGCTCAGCCTCAAGCCACTCATCCAAGGTATACCCGCCATTCACCGCCCCGTGCTCGTGATGAATCTCGCAAGCACGGTGCTGAATGTCCTCCAGAGTGGGCGGGTTATGATGCGCATGGCCTTCAGACTTTTCATCGGACAGCACCACTGCATTATGAAAACCACCTACGTTATGAATTTCCCCAAACCTATCCATAAGAGCCTCTTCCTCAGGCAATTTCTTCTCTACTCTCTAATTTTGCCTGCTGTATATTTGACGCGTCCGGTGACTTCTCAGGTTGCCGTTTTTGCGAAACTCATCCGCCGAGAAGGAGTGTGGCAAATGGATTCCGACTGGGCAAAAAATCTAGCCGCACGCAAAAAAAGCGAGCTCGAAGCCAAACGGCTTCAGCAGGAAAAGGATCTCAACGACCGCAAACTCCTCGACACCAATGCCGACAAAATGTGGGTCGAAGTTCGCCGCGCCGCCGCAGCCTGCTGCAAAGAACTCAACTCCTCCATGGGAAGCGACTACATCAAATTCGAAGGCGCCTCCTACCACAACAGCTTCACTTTGATAACTCCCGGAATCCACCTACACCGTCACCTTCAACCCGCAGACCTGGCTGCTCTCCGCTCAGGCCATCACCTACACTCTGGTCATCGCCGAGGGAAACCAGTCACCTGGAAGAATGCGGAGGGCAACACGCTATCGTCAGAAAGCGTCGCTCAGAATATCGTCGGCGCCGCGTTCCGCTGATTTTGCAAATCGCGCCTTATGCCGTATAATTGAGGTTTCTCCGCTGGCCTAGCGACGTGACTGTGTTGCTCGCAGCTGTTGTCACGCAGACCGGCCAGCCGATAGGAGCCTTTCAATGAAAGAAGGAATTCACCCCGATTATCATGCCGTCACGGTCCACTGCGCCTGCGGAAGCACGTTCCAAACCCGCTCCACCAGCAAAGGCGAGTTGATCCGCGTCGAAATCTGCTCGCAATGCCACCCATTCTTCACCGGCAAGCAGAAGCTGATCGACACAGCCGGCCGCGTCGAGCGCTTCCAAAAGAAGTACGCCGACAAAGCCGCCGCCACTGCCGCCGCAAAGAAAAAGTAGCCGCTCGCAGTTCACGTCGCGTCGAGAATCCGTCACTCTCAGCGTCACTCGCATCGCACTACGAGCGCGATTCTCGCGGCGTTCCCTTGTAGCGCCGGCATCCTGCCGGCTCTTTTGCTCTTGGGTTTCGATTGCGTCAGCTAGCGCAAATGCGCGTCACACTCTGTCATCCTGAGGCCGCGGTTTTTGCGGCCGAAGGATCTCAGCGCCGCTTGCTCGGCTCCGCGTTCCCCGCCAGCCCCCACCGCCGCGCCATCCACGTTTGATCCGGTAGCCACGACGACGCTTTCCTCGTCGTGGGTTTAGTCCCCTGTACTTGTTCTGGTCGAACGACCAGTCAAATTTCCAGCCGACCTATGAGACGCTCGTCATCGAGTCTGTGAAATGAAAAAGATCAAAAAGTCGAAGAAGGAAATGACAACGACCGGCCTCCGGTCGACGCAATCGCCTCTAGGTTTTCTCCCTTGTAGCGCCGGCATCCTGGCCGGCTCTTTTGCTCCTGGCTTCGCCTTTCAGTGGCACAGGCACTCCTGCCTGTGCGCTGTTGCTACGCGGCAATCCCTCCGAACTTAGCTTCCACACCACATCGCACCCCATGTACGCCAGAGAAGAATCCGAAGCACATCTCACCAAGCCCAATTTTCTAATCGCAAATCCGGAATTAGAATCCAACTTAAGCCGCCTAGAACCAACCCGTTACAATTTTCTAATCGCAAATAAATGACGATTTCTCATTCCGAAATTTCAACGCCGCCGCACAACAAGCGGCTCGCAGGCGCATTTCTGCCCGACAATCCATCTCCGGCCCCGGAATTTCTAATAGGAACAATCGACATTTCAGAATTTCACTCAAGTAACTCAAAACAAAGCAGAAGACAAATTTCTAATAGGGACAAAATCGCCATTTCGGATTCCCAGCAGCCTCAAGAATTTCAACCGCAACGCCACCATCGCGACCACAAGAATCTAGTACAATGCCGCACAGCACTCATGGCCACGCAACTCTCTCCATCGCACGACACTCCGCTCGAATCGCAAGTCGAAACCGCCGCCCCCCGCGTCACCCTCCGCAATCACTTTGCGCATCCCTTCGATTCCGCCATCGCCGCAGCGCGCACCTGCTACGCCCCGCGCCTGATCGGCCCTGAGGAAATCACCGACAAGCAGCGCGTCACCATCGGCGCCGCCACTTACTTCGGCGGCCACCACACCGTGTATCAGCACGCGCATTTCGAATTCGGCCTCGAAAATATCAGCCGCCAATTCGTCTGGTCGTTCCTGCACGCGCATCCTTTTTATAATTCCGAACAGCAGAGCCAGCGTTACGTCCGCCTCGACCGCGCGCAAGCCTACGTTCCGCCCATGGCCACCGCGGAGAATCCCCAAAACTCAAAAAAAGGGTTCGGCGCAGCCGAGCGCGAAATTTACGAACGCGCAATTGCCCGCGCCTGGAATTACTACCGCGAGCTGACGCAACTGCTCGAGCCAGCCGCGCGCGAAATTCTTTCCGATATCTGGCACGTGAGCGCGATGTCGCATCCCAAGCGCGTGCAAAAAGTGGATCGCCAGTCCGAAAAACGCGCCATCGAAATCGCGCGTTACGTTCTGCCCGTCGCCGCATTCACCACCATGGTGCACACGCTGTCCGGCATCGTTCTGCACCGGCTGTGGCGCATGTCCGCTGCAAGCGACACGCCGAGCGAAGCACGCCTGGTGATTGGCGAGATGGTCGCGCGCGTCCGCGAAATCGATCCGCAATTCTTCGATCGCTTCGACAATCCGCCGATGGACGAGCCGGTTGAATGGATCGGCAGCGCCGCGCGGCGCCCACGCCGGAGGCGAAGCGTTCGCCCGCGAATTTGACGCGAAGCTCGGCTCGCTCACTTCGCAGCTCGTCGATTATTCGCCGCGCGCGCTCGCCGTGATGGCCGATGCGTATCGCGCGGTCGTCGGTTTAACTGCGGCCGAGTGTCCGGACGCCGAAGCGCTCGATCGCATGCTCAATCCCGCGCGCAATCCCTACCGCCGCGAGACGCTGAACATCGGCGTCCACGCGCCTCTAATGCGCGCGCTGCAGCACGCGAATTTCACCTTCGCGAAAAAGATCAGCCACACCGCCGATAGTCAGGACCAGCGCCACCGCATGGTGCCCGGCTCGCGCCCGCTGCTCACGCTAGCCGACACGCGCGCGCCCGACTACATCACTCCCGCGCTGATTCGCGATAATCCGCGCGCGCTCGAAGTCTACGAACGCGCGATGCACGAGGCGTGGTCCGCGAAAAACGAACTGCTCGATCGCGGCGTTCCAGCGGAATTTGCGCTCTATCTTCTGCCCAATGCGAAAACGATTCGCCTCGTCGAATCCGGCTCGCTCCTGCATCTTCTCCACAAATGGACGATGCGCACCTGCTTCAACGCCCAGGAAGAGATCTACCAAGCCTCCATCGAGGAAGTGGAACAAGTCCGCAAAGTGTTCCCCGAACTCGCGCGCTACATCGGCCCGCCCTGTTATCTCCGCGCCGGAATCTCCACCCCCATCTGCACCGAAGGCTCCCACTTCTGCGGCGTAAAAGTCTGGACCGATTTCCCCAACATCCAACGAAGGATCTGAGGCAGGAACGAATGGACACGCCACGATATCTCGCATACTGCGGGTACTCGATCGTCGTCGGCTGCGTGGTCGGCTGCGTCTGGTTCATGGTAATCGCAGCCATGTCTGGCGAGTCGGAAGGCGCGGTCGCTCTTGGAGGCCACTTTTCTGATTTTGGAGCTTACTTCTATATAGTGCTCTTGTGTCTCTTCGATTCGTTCATGGTCGGATGGCTTCCTGCGCTGCTTTTCGGTGCGTTCCTGCACTTTGTGATGTTCCGCTTCGGCTGGATGAAATTTTGGCAATGGGCGCTGGTGGGAGCCGGGATGGCTTGGCCTCTTTTTATTGTCGGCGGATGGATTGCAAAATCAAATTTTCTTTCCCTCTTCACCCTTGGTTTGGGCCTTCTTCGCAATATGTCAAGCAAGACGTGGCTGGCTGCGATCTGCGGCGCAATCGTCGCCCTGATATTGCGTCCACTGGCGATCAAGTGGGCAAATCCTTTGGTAGCCGCTAAACAAACCGCATGACGCGGCGCGGCAGCTTGATCTATTACCTCACGGCCTGGATCTGCGGCTGCTTCTTCATGAGCCTCGCAATCTGGATTCGGGATCTTTGGGGCTCGACCGTCACTTCGCCACGGTCGCACGAAGCGTTTGGCGTTTTGTTTTTTTATTTTTACGGCCTGGTCTTCGGCGCGCTCGCTATTTTGATTGGCGCGTTCTTGCTGCGGCGAATCATGACGCTGCTGAAATGCAAGACTCCGCTGCATTGGGCCGTCGTCGCCGCGATACTCGCGCCGCTGCTGGTCGCTGCTCTGGGCAAATGGGGGGCACGCACACAAGCGGGACAGCAGGTCGAGCCGGGGCTGCTTTCGTTTTTGCTTTACGGTCCGACGATGGTGTTTCAGGCGGGATGGTGGCTGGCGATTCCGGCCGGTGCAGCGACGGGATATTTACTCTGCCGCGTGCAGCGCGCGTTCGCCGCGCCGCAGACTGATGCGCCCGCGACTAATTCCTGAGGATGCGGACTTGGTTCGCGGCGATGAGTTCGTAACGAATCCCGCGCCAGCGGATCCGCTTGCTGACGAGCGAGAGAATGAAATTCCACGAAAACAAAAACGGCACGATGGGAGCCATCAAGCTCCAAACCCATCCCCATTCGCGCAACTTCCCGCGCCACTCAGGCAGCAGTTCGTTCACCGCGATGGTTCGAATCACGCCTTTCATCACGGCGAGCAGCGGCACCACCATGGTGATGAGCGCAAGCTGCACCCACGGATCGCCGTCCACCATCGTGCTGAACGTGAAGAGGAACGCAAAAATCAAAGTGAGCGAATAACTCAAATGCGCGAGAGCGCCCATTTGCCAGCGGCGCGGCGAATAGGCGCGCGTGATTTGAATCTGGCGATTCGTAAATTCGATGAGCTGCGTGCCGGTCCAGGGATGCAGCGTTGCGGCGAGGCACTCCGGGCAAAAAACGATCGGCAGATTTATGGCTTCGAGCGCGCCGGTCATCGCGAAGTCGTCGCTCAGCGCGCCGCTCCAGGCTTCGAGCACCTGCGCGTCGTCAAAAGTCTTGCGGCGAATCGCGGTGCCGCCACCCCAGCAGAAATTTTCGCTTTGCTTGCCGAGCATCGTGGCGATCGAAGCGTTCCACGCGGAGGCCAGCGCGCTCGAGAATGCGCCCGCGCCAAATTGCCCGCTGGGAATAATCCAGCGATAGGCGGTGGTGGCGCCGACGCGCACGTCCTGCAGCGGCGCGACCAGCTTCGTGAGCCAGCCGCGCGGCAATCGCACGTCGGAATCGGTGAACACGAGAACTTCGAAATTGGCAGGCAGCGCTTCCACCGTGCGGCGCAGATTGAAAACCTTTTCGCTGCAATCCTCAGGAGGCCCTGCAATCACGATGTGAACAGGTTTCGAGCTGGCGGCTTTTACGCGCTCGATGATTTTCAGCGCGGGGTCGAGACTTGTGGCCAGCGTGAAATAAATTTCGTAATTGGCGTACTCGAAACGGGTGAGCGCCGTGAGATTATCTTCGAGCCCGCGCTCATTTCCTTTGCAGGGGCAGATCAGCGCGGTGGTAGGCGCGTAAAAACCAGCATGAGACGTGAGGCGGCGCCTCACCATGCGAAACCACTCGAATCCATTCCAGAGCGAATAGATTCCAAGCGCGATCTGGGCTATGACCAGGACGTAGAAGAGGGTGGCCATAGCGCGAGAATAGCAAGAATAACTAAGGGTCGCAGCAATCTTCGCCGATTGACTTGCCCTATTCGCAACGATAGACTCGCAACCCAAATCCTCGACGCGAACTCCCAGTCGCGTTCGTATCAGGAGAAATTCAAATGTCTACCCCAGCGTCTCAACCTTTGGATCAAGCGAAGCTGCACGAATTCGTGATGAGAGCAGTGGGCGAAATGGGAGCGGCGATGAATGCGGCGCTCATCGTGATTGGCGACAAACTTGGACTTTACAAGGCGATGTCGGGAGCCGGACCGATGACGTCGGCCGAGCTCGCCAAGAAAACCGGGACCGCGGAGCGCTACGTGCGCGAATGGCTCGCGGCGCAGGCCGCCGGAGGATTCGTCACCTACGATGCGGCGAGCGGAAAATATACGCTGCCGCCCGAGCAGGCGCTGGCGCTTGCCGACGAGACGAGCCCTGTATTTCTGCCGGGATTTTTCGAGATCGTGGCTGCCTGCGTGAAGGATGAGGCGAAAATCACGGAGGCGTTTCGCAGCGGCAAGGGCGTCGGCTGGCACGAACACGATCACGGCCTCTTCGCGGGCACCGAGCGATTTTTCCGGCCGAATTATCGCGCGCATTTGATCAGCGAATGGATTCCCGCGCTCGAAGGCACCGAAGCGAAGCTGAAGGCGGGCGCGAAAGTGGCGGACGTGGGCTGCGGACTCGGCACCTCAACGATCTTGATGGCGCAGGCGTATCCGAAATCGACGTTCGTGGGCTTCGATTATCACGACGGCTCGATCAAGATGGCGCGGGAAGCCGCGACGAAGGCCGGCGTGGGAGATCGCGTGAAGTTCGAAGTGGCGAAGGCGAAGGATTATCCGGGGAAAGGATTTGAACTCGTGGCGTTCTTTGATTGCCTGCACGACATGGGCGATCCGGAGGGTGCGGCCAAGCACGTGAAAGAATCGATGACGCCGGATGGGGCGTGGATGATCGTCGAGCCGTTTGCGCACGATAAGCTGGAAGACAATCTCAATCCGATCGGGCGCGTGTATTACGCGGCTTCGACGATGCTGTGCACGCCGGCTTCGCTTTCGCAGGAAGTGGGACTCGCGCTCGGCGCGCAGGCGGGGGAGGGGCGGCTTTCGAAGATATTGAAGGCGGCGGGATTCTCACGCGTGCGGCGTGCGGCGGAGACGCCTTTTAATATTGTCCTGGAAGCGCGGGCGTAGCGGTGCCTGAAAACCAAGACCTCAGGGTGAAACGGTAGCGATTGCGAGCCGGTGGAATTGACGGCGTGCTAGCCGTCAGTAACAGCGCACAGGCAAGAGTGCCTGTGCCACTTGAAGGCGAAAGTCAAAAGAGCCGGCGGGACGCCGGCGTTACGGAATGGCGGCTTTCGACGAATTGAGATGCTTGGTCTTTTGGTGTTCTAACGAATCCCCACTTGTCCTCGCACACTATCAATTAGTTTTTTTGAATCGTAGCCGATGCCGGCCTTGAAGACCGTCTCAACGTTCTCGATCTCGTCAATATTCTTTGAGGGATCGCCTTTAATCAAAACGAGGTCTGCCTGTTTGCCCGGCGCGAGGGTTCCAATTCGATCCTGCTGGCCGAGATAGGAAGCACCATTCTCGGTTGCGATGTGGATGGCTTCGACTGGAGTGAAACCCGCTTCCACGAGCAGCTCTATTTCGCGTTGATCGCCGAATCCTGGAAGGACGCCGCCATTTCCGGTGGGATCCGGCCCCGCCAGCAGCAAGCCACCGGCTTTGACGAAGGCAACCTCGAAATCCATCTCTTTGCGCAGCAGCGCCGTCATTGGAGAGTCCAACTCCACTTTCGCTCGCGCGGTCAGGTAGCTCTGCGCCGATTCCGCAGACATCGCATTCAGGACGCGCGACTGCAATTTAGGCCTTCCCGGCACGCCTGCCTCAAACACGGGCAACGTCGAAGTCACCGCCACATGGTGCGTCACGAGATCGTGGATCATCTGTTGCACTGGCGCTCCATTCACATCCTGCTTTGCCCAAGCGCCTGCGCCTCCCACCGGGCACACGTCCGGTTTCTTGTCCGCCACGAATTCGGTGTCACTAAAGACGGGTCCATGCTCAAGATCATCGATTCCCAGAGCTACCGCTTCCGGCCAGGTCACGGAGCAGAGATGCCCGGTGAGTTTCAACTTGTGAGCATGCGCCTGCTGGATTGCCACCCTCAACTCTTCGCGCGTGATGTTCATGTACGCTTTGTACGACGTCATGCCTTCCGCCGCCCAGTAGTCCACCATGCGTTTCGCGTCGTCCGGTCCGGTCAGTTCATGCATCTGTGCAAATCGCGTCGGCGCACCTTCCAGATATGGCGCCGTGGCATCAATGCTGGGACCGGGCATCAGGTTCGCGTCAATCCGGCTCTTGACCTTCAAGTCGGTGTACGGTTCCAGGCTTCCCGTCGTGCGCATCGTGGTTACGCCGGCCGCCAGATAGAGTCGCGGCGCGGTGTATGGGATCTCCGCAATGAATAATCCAGGTTCACCAATCTTTCCATCAGCAACCTGCACGGCGTAGGAATCGGTGTAGTAAAGGTGGTTATGCATTCCAACCAAGCCGGGGATGACGGTGTAGCCGGAGCGGTCGAGTTGTTGCGCATCCTGAGGGATTTGGCCGGACGCAGCCGGGCCGATGGACTGGATCTTGCCATTCGCGATCACGACCGCCTGGTCTTCCTTCGCTGCTGCACCCGTCCCATCAATGACTCGGACGTGATTAAGAACGAAGACGGGCGTATCGACTGTTATAAATGGGGCGACATCACTCGACTTCTGGGTTTGGGCCAGGGCGATCGCAGCGATGAATATCGATCCACATAGCAATAGAAGACGCATTCGTATACCTCGCAAGACCTGTGCTTGAGAATCGTCAGGAGGCTTGGATTCTACCTCAGGGCGTGGACGGTAGCGATTGCGACTGGGTGGAAGTGACTGTGTGCTAGCCGTCAGTAACAGCGCACAGGCAGGAGTGCCTGTGCCACTTGAGGCGTTGCGACAGGAGAGATATCTGCGGGAGACCAGGGTGAGTGGTCAAAAAATCAAAAGAGCCGGCGGGACGCCGGCGTTACGGAATGGCAGCTTTCGACGAATTGAGATGCTTGGTCTTTTGGTGCTTGAACTAATTTGCGCGGCGGCGGGAGAAGACTTTGCGCAGGACGCGGTCGGCTGCGGTGTTGAGTTCGAGTTGGAATTTGGCGGCGGAGCGGCGGGCTTGATCCATCAGGGATGGATCGAGGAGCATGGCGGTGCGGTCGACGAATGGACCTGAGGCGGAGCCGCGCGCGGGTTGGCGGGAATTGGCGCGGGAATCTTTGGCTGAGAGTTTTTCGTAGAGAGAATAGTCGCGCCAGAATTGCTGGGCGTCGTCCTGGGACCAATCGAGCGATTGGCCGAGGGCGACGAAGAATTCTTCGCGGAAGAGATCGAGTAGCGGGAAAGCGATTTCGAGCCCTGCGCTGCGCTGTTTCTTTTGCTTGGCCGCTTTTTTCCCTTTCTTCTTTTTCTTCGCTGGGCTTCTACGGGCGTTCTTTACTGAAACTTGCACTTTTAGGCGCGTAGGTAGCGCGGCTTCCACTCTTAATGTCATGGCGAGAATTGATTCGCGGCGGATGGTTTGAAGTTGTTCGCGGTAGTGGACCGGTTGATCGGCGCGGCCCGGGCGGCGGAATTCGGCGGCGTACATGTCGAGGAAGCGCTGGACCATTTCGTCGCGGTCGAGGGTGGCGAGGAGGAAGAAGGCGGCTTCGCGGGCGCGGATTACGAGTTCTCTGGGGCGGTAGGGCATTCGAGTGTCTTAGCTGTACTTGAATCGTGGGTTGGTCGCAATAGGAAAGGTTTGATGGGTGGACGGGAGCGATTGGGGAGCGGAGGAGCGGTTGTATACAGGGCGTAAATAGAAGCGCACAGGCAGGGGTGGGCCTGAAGCGGACGGAAGCGATTGTCACCTAACTTAGTATTATAATTAGGCACCGTGACCGACTCGTTGATTCGGGCTGCAAAGCGAGGTGACCTTGTAGCTTTACAAGAAGCTATCCGTTCAAACGCTAACCTGAACGTCACGGACTCTCAAGGTTGGACTCCGCTGTTCCACGCCGCGGGTCAGGGAAGTATCGAGGCCTTGAAGCTGCTGATTCAGGCCGGTGCGGACGTGAACCATGGGAAAAAGACAGGATTCACTGCGCTATTTTCCGCTGTCATGAGCGGACATGTCGAAGCGGTCCACATATTGCTGAATGCAGGCGCAGAAATCATTCCGGTGAACGGAATTGAATTGCGTGGTTATTCCATTCGGACAGATTCGCCACAGCATGAAGTCATTCTTCGATTGCTTGATGAACACCGCGCAAAGCAAAAAAGCTCCCAAGCGGACAAATCCTGATTTAACAAGCGAGTCGGAAGCTATTTCTGGATAACTGTTGCGAACAGGGATTATCGCCATGTATCGCACTGTGCGACGAATCCCCGGATTGCGGGTAGGAAGAATGATCGACAGTAGGAAGAAGTACGAAGAAATTTTAGTGGTCAGAAGTGCAGGTCGCAGACATTTAGTCCTGTAACTGTACTCGAACGTGACGCCGTAAGCGTACCGGAAGTCAGCGGCCCGATCAGATATATGAGCGAGGTCAGGCAACCGACACATGAGGCGTCGCGGCAAAAGAGATGTTGTGGGAGTTCGGAGCGAGTGGTGAAGAAGTCAAAAGAGCCGGCGGGACGCCGGCGGTACGGAACGGCAGCTTTGGATCGAGTGAAACGATAGGTCTGTTGATGTGAACGGCTTGAGCTGGAGCGCAAAAAGAAAAGGCCCGGGGGCTTGGCTTTCCCGGGCCTTTCTTGGGGCTGTCGTCTTATTGAGGCGAAGCCGCGCTTTCGCACGGCTTCGGAGCTGGGCTCGTCTTAGTGGACTGGGCCCGCTGCGGGTTGATCTTTCGGGAAGCCGCCGGAGGCTGGCCGGACGGGCTTCTCGAATTTGCCGAGCGCGATTTCGAGGGCTTCCTCGGCGGTGCGGACGAAGTGGATTTGCACGCCTTCGAGCATTTCGGGCTGCAAATCCTCCTTCACGTTGGGCTCATTCTCCGATGGGAGAATCACCTCACGAATTCCCGCACGCTTCGCGCCTAGCACTTTTTCTTTCACGCCGCCGATCGGCAGCACGATTCCGGAGAGCGAAATCTCACCGGTCATCGCGACGCGCGGACGGACAGGCCGCCCCGTCAGCAAGCTGACGAGAGCGGTGACCATCGCGACGCCGGCCGATGGACCGTCTTTCGGAATCGCGCCCGACGGAACGTGAATGTGCAAGTCGATCTTGCGGAAGAAATCGGGATCGATGCCGTAACGCTCGGCGTTCGCGCGCACCCAGGTCAAAGCGGCGCGCGTGGACTCCTGCATCACTTCGCCGAGATGCCCGGTGACGGTGAACTGCTTGCCGCCGCGCATCTTGCTGGCTTCGATGAACACGATGTCTCCGCCGACCGGTGTCCAGACAAGGCCCACTGAAACGCCGGGTTTCTGCACGCGCTCTTCGACTTCCTTCTCGATGCGAACTTTCTCGAGACCGAGAGCCTCGCGAATCACTTCGGGCGTGACGATTTGCTTTTCCGTCTTGCCTTCGGCGATGCGCCGCGCCTGCTTGCGAATGAGCGTTGCGATTTCACGTTCGAGGTTTCGCACGCCTGCTTCACGCGTGTAGCTGTGAATCAGGTAGTGCAACGACTCGTCGGTGAATTCGATCTGTTGGCCCAGAGTCAAACCGTGTTCCGTGGTCTGCCGGGGAATCAGAAAGCGCTTCGCGATGTGGACCTTCTCCTCTTCGGTGTAACCCGCGAGTTCGATGATCTCCATGCGATCGCGCAACGGCTCGGGAATTGGATCCATCCAGTTCGCAGTCGCCACCCAGAGGACCTTCGAAAGATCGAAGGGCACATCGAGATAGTGATCGCGGAAGGTGGAGTTCTGTTCCGGGTCGAGCACTTCCATCAGCGCCGCCGCCGGATCACCGCGGAAATCGCGTCCGAGCTTGTCAACTTCGTCCAGCATAAAAACCGGATCCAACGTTTCAGCTCGGCGAATTCCCTGAATGATCTGGCCGGGAAACGCGCCAATGTAAGTGCGGCGATGTCCGCGAATTTCCGCTTCGTCGTGCATGCCGCCGAGCGAGATGCGGACGAACTTGCGTCCCATCGCTCGCGCGATTGATTTTCCGAGCGAGGTCTTGCCCACGCCCGGAGGCCCGACGAAGCACAGAATCGGACCCTTCATGCCCGGTTGCAGTTTCTTCACTGCGAGATAATCGAGGATGCGTTCCTTCACCTTGACCAGGTCGTAGTGATCTTCGTTCAGGATCTCTTCGGCCTTGGGAATGTTGATGTCGTCGGTGCCGGAAGTTTTATTCCAGGGCAGAGACGTCATCCATTCGAGGTAAGTCCGCGAGACCATGTACTCGGCTGAAGCCGGAGTCATCTTGGCGAGGCGCTTCAGTTCGCGGGCGCATTCTTTCTTGGCGTCCTCGGTCATTCCGGCCTCTTCGACTTTTTTGCGAAGCTCTTCGATTTCCGCCTGGCCATCGTCGGATTCGCCGAGCTCCTTCTGAATCGCTTTCATCTGCTCGCGAAGCAGAAACTCGCGCTGGCTCTGATTCACCTGTTCCTGCACCTGATCGTGAATCTTGTTGCGGAGTTCGAGCACTTCGCGTTCTTTCGTCAGCTCGCTGATCAGGGTTTCCAGGCGCTTGCGGACGCTGAAGGTCTCAAGCAGTTCCTGGCGAACCATGGTGTTGAGCGACGGAAGCGTGGAAGCGACGAAGTCAGCCAATCGGCCGGGTGAATCGATGTTCATCACTTCGGTTTGCAAGTCGTCGGAAAGCTGCGGCGAACGAGCCACTACTTCGCGGAACAGCTCCTGAACGTTGCGTTGAAGCGCGGTCAGTTCTGCATCGGTTTGATCTTCGAGATCCGGTTGCGCTTCGATGCGCGCCCGAATGAAGGGCTGCAAGCCGACTACTTCAGACACGCGGATGCGGTCGAGGCCTTCGAGAAACGCGACCACGTTTCCGTTGGGCATGCGCACCATCTTGTGTACTTTTGCGAGAGTTCCCACGCTGTGCAGATCGGAGCCGACGGGATTCTCCACGCGCGGATCGAGCTGCGCGACGACCCCGAGGAGTTTCTCCGAACCGTCCAAAGAATTCAGCAATGCCAGGGAGCTTTCGCGGCCCACAGGCAGCGGCATCACCGCGCCCGGGAACAGAACCGTGTCACGCACCGGCAGGATGGGGAGCTCTTGCGGAACCACTCTAGTTGTTTTACTCACTGTGTCCCCCTTTGAGCCTATAAAGCTATAAATCCAAATGAATCCTACAGCAGCTTATCGGCCGCTGTAATGAGTTAGATGCAGGGAAAAGCAAAAAGGATTGTGAGGGTTACGTTGCGCGTTATAAGTCTTAGTGAGTCTATCAGACTCAACATCAGATTGCAAGTTTTGTCCGGCCTCAGTGAAGCGGCCGCCTACTTGTATCCTGCTTACAATAGGTTAGTTAAGTCTATCCGGGTGAAGCGGTAAAATTGTCTCGGATGAGCCTGAGGGCTTCTTCCCGGTTGTGGATTGTGCCGTTGAGTTGAGCGTCTTCGAGAGCGGCTAGGATTTCTTTGAAACGTGGTCCGGGTGAGTAGCCGAGAGCCTTGAGGTCTTCGCCGGTGAGGAGGCGCGGAGGGTGCACCTGCTCGGCGGGGGTCTCCGCCAGGAAGCGCTGGACGAAATCGTAGGCGCTGAGATTGCGATGGCTCGAGAGGCAATCGAGCCGGTGCAGCTCGAGATGCTCCTCGAAATGATTGAGGCGCACGAAGCGCTTCAGGGTGGAGAGCTTCATCTGGCCGACGTCCTTGAAGCGCAGGTGATTGGCGACGAGGGCGACGATCTGCGCTGTGTCGTCATTGGAGAAGCGCAGGCGGCGGCAGATTTCTTCTGCCATTTTGGCGCCGACCTCGACGTGGCGATCGAATCGGATGCGGCTGTTTGGGCCTGACGCCGGGGTGAAAGTGGGAGGCTTGCCGACGTCGTGGAGCAGGACGCCCCAGGCGAGCGTGGGCGAACAGCCGGCTTTGAGCTGCTCGAGCATCATCAGCGTGTGAATCCAGACGTCGCCTTCGGGATGAAATTGCGGCGGCTGTTCGACGCCTTTCATGCGCGCAATTTCCGGCAGGATTTCGGGGAGCAGTTTGGTTTCGTCGAGAAGCTCGAAGCCGCGGCGAGCGGCGCCTTCGGTGAGGATTTTAGTCAGCTCGTCGCGGATGCGTTCGGCGGAAACCTGGAAAATATCGGGCGCGAGTTTCGTGATCGCGATGAAACGTGCCGCTCTCGATCGCATATCGGAAACGCGCGGCAAATCGCACGGCGCGAATCATGCGCAGCTTGTCTTCGCGGAAGCGATCTTCGGGATTGCCGATGGCGCGAATGATTCCGGCGCGCAAATCTTTCTCGCCGCCTACGAAATCGAGGACTTCATTCGAGAACGGGTCGAGCATCAGACCGTTGATGGTGAAGTCGCGGCGTTTTACATCTTCTTCGGGCGAGCTGGCGTATTCGACGCGATCGGGATGGCGGCCGTCGGAGTAGCTAACGTCGCGGCGGAACGTTGCGACTTCGACTTGCGTGGGGCCGTCGGTGACGATTACGACTCCGAACTTTGCGCCGACTGCGAGGCTTTTGGGAAAAAGCTCCTGCACGCGGTCGGGCGTGGCGTCTGTGGCGACGTCGTAATCGACCGGCTCGCGGTTGAGCAAGATATCGCGAACGCAGCCGCCGGCGAGATAGGCCTGATGGCCGCGGTCGCGCAGGACGCGGCAGATGTGCTCGGCGAGTTGGCGGCCGTTCGTGCCGTTCATATCGAAATTATGCGGGAAAACGGGGGGCGGGGGAAGTTCGGAGGTTTTGCGGAGAGGGAATTCGCCAACGACTTGAAGCGATTCAAGCTAGGCGGTGACGCGGAGGACGAGGCAGGTGATGTCGTCGTGCTGGCGAACGTGGCCGACGAATGTGTTGACGTCGAACATCACGCGGCGCAGGACGTCGGCGGCTGAAGCATCCGGCGGCGCAATCTGAAGACAAGGAAGCAATCGTCGCTCGCCGTATTCTTCCTCCGATTGGTTGACGGCTTCGACGACTCCATCGGTGAAAATGAAGAGAAGGTCGCCGGGCTGAAGCGCGACGCGGCCTGATTGGTACGGCACTTCTTCTGGAGTGAACAACGGCAAGCCGAGCGGCGGACCACCTGTCGAGAGTCGTTCGATTTGGCCGGAGACGCGGACGGAGGATCGGGTCGTTGTGGCCGGCGTTGACGTAACGCATTTCGCGCGTGGCTGGATCGATCTCGGCGATGAACGCGGTGGTGAAACGGCGGCCTTCGAGGCTATGGGCGCGGGCGTACCGTTCGAGGCCGGCGACGATTTCGTCAAGGGACGCAGGTGTTGCAGCAAGCGCGCGGAGGCTGGCTTGAAAAGTGGCCATCAGCAATGCAGCGGGGACGCTTTTTCCGGCGACATCCGCAACCGCGATGATCAGCGGGCCAGTGTTCACTGCGCCTCCGGGGGCAGGACGCGTGAACGCGTCGTAGTAGTCGCCGGCGACCGTGTTTTGCGGGCGAGTGGCGAAGGCGATATCCGCGCCAGCGACGTGCGGGGGATGATCGGGGACGAGCCATTGTTGAATTTCACGCGCGATTTCCAGATCGCGTTTCATGGTGACGCGGTCGGCGAGTTCGAGCGCCAAAAGTAAAAATAGGATCAGCGCGCCGAGGCCGCCGAGGCTGACACCAGAATGCCCTTCGCCGGTATGAATCTCGGGCTGAACGACGAGAAGAACGATCGCGACGAGCAGCAACACACGGCGGGCCGGCGAAAGCTTCATCAGCAACGCTTGGAAAAGCGCCCAGCCTGCGAGGAGCGGTCGCTTCCACCTTCTCTTTTCGCTGCGGATTACGTCCCAATCCACATCTTTCGAGTAGAGGCCGTAGCTCGCTTCGGCTTCGGCGCGAAATTGTCCCCAGAGCTGTTCGATCTCGAGGCCTTCGGTGACGCGTGCCCAAAAGTCGCGAGCGCGGGTTCGCATCGAGCGTTTTGGGACGGCTGCGGGAATAGGAGCGGATGACATCGGCGGAGGGATTATAGGACAGGCGCGTCGCAGCTGCGAATTTCGTTCGAACGTGTCGGCTCGCGGTTTTCGAGCAGCGGCTATTCGTCGCGGTGGTCGCGATTGCCTAGCGAGCCACCGAATTGCACTTTCGAGAAGCCGAAGCGGTCACGCAGCCGGTCGGTGGTGCGGGCGAGGCGCTCGAGTTTTTCGCGGCGGCCGGGATCGAGCAGGTCGAGTTGCGCGGCGCCCGACGAAAATGCCGAAAGTTCGACGCCGACCAGGCGCAACATTTCAATTCCATTCCAGGCGTGCGCGAAAAGTTCGCGAATCGTGCGCAGGAATATTTCGTCGAGGTCGGAGGGCGCGCCGAGCGTGTGGCTGCGGGTGATGGTTTTGAAATCGGTGTAACGAAGCGTGAGGCTCACGGTTCGCGCGCACAGGCCGGCGTCACGGAGGCGCTTGGATGCTTTCTGGCATAGGTGGCTCAGCGTGGATTCGAGCGTGGTGCGGTCACTGGTGTCGACGCCGAAAGTCTGATTGTGCGAGATGGATTTGGGTTCGGCGTCGATAAAGAATTCATAAGAATCGATTCCGTGGGCTTTGCGAAAGAGCGCGGTGCCCCAACGGCCGAAAGTTTCTTCTAATTGTTCGAGAGGAATTTTTTGTAGTTGGCCAACGGTGTCGATACCGAGCGATTTCAGCGCGGCCTCGGTCACTTTGCCGATTCCAGGAATTCTGCGCACGGCGAGCGGTGCGAGAAATGCTGCTTCGCTTCCAGGAGCGACCCAGACGAGGCCGCGCGGTTTGGCTTGATCGCTGGCAACTTTTGCGACCAGACGCGTGGCGCCAAGTCCGCCCGAGCAGGGCAGGCTGGTAGTTGCGGTGATTTCGAGCAGAAGCTTATGAGCGGCTGCGAGCGGCGGTCCGTGCATGCGCTCCGTGCCAGCGAGGTCGAGATACGCTTCGTCAATCGAGGCCATTTCGACGACCGGCGAAAACTTTCCGAGAATCGTGGCGACGCGATCGCTCCATTCGCCGTAGAGCTGATGGTGACCATCGAGAAAGATTGCCTGGGGGCAAAGCTTCGCGGCTGTGCGCAGCGGCATCGCGGAGTGAATGCCGAATTTTCGAGCTTCGTAACTCGCAGCGGAAACTACGCCGCGCTGATCGCGTTGACCGCCCACGACGACCGGCAAGCCGCGCAGTTCCGGCCGGGCCAGCAGCTCGACGGAAACGAAGAATGCGTCCATATCAATGTGCAGAATCGAAGCGGGAGAATCCGCGGAGACTTGCTGCGGGGCGTCGTGCTTGGCGCGAAACTGGGCCAGCTTCGGCATCGCCATCCTGTGAAGCAACTATACAACGAGGTATCGGGAGCCGGGTGGGCGGATCCAAAATGCGCGCCCTGTGAGCGAAGTTGCGAGTTTCAGGATCGTTCTGCGGCGATCACGCGCGGGATGCCGGCCAGATCGTTTGTGACGCTGACGTTCACCCAAGCGGGCTGGCCGTACAGCAGAGGACGCACACGATCGAGCGAATTGTATCCAAGCTCGAGCACCAGAATTCCTCTGTGTCGTAATAACGAGGCTGCCTGTTCGACAAGCCGAGGATAAATTTCGGCGCCGGTAGGACCGCCAAACAGGGCTGAGGCCGGCTCGTGTTCGCGCACTTCGCGCGGAAGTTGGTGCGATTCATTGCGCGCAACATAAGGAGGATTGCTGGCGATGAGATCAAACGAGTTCGCTTCATTTACAGACTCAAGCAAATCCGTTTGCAGGAAGAGAACGCGATCCCCAGGACCGTGACGGGACGCGTTGCGCCGCGCAACTTCCAGCGCCCGGGCAGAAATATCCGTCGCAAGAATTTCGGCGTGCGGCAACTCATGCGCCAGTGCCACTGCGATGCATCCGGAGCCGGTACCCACATCGGCGATGTGGAGTGGTGGGCTTGGAAGGCCGGTCGTCATATTGATATTAATTCCACGCGCCCCGAGGCGTTCAAGAGCGACTTCGACAACATGCTCCGTTTCCGGACGCGGGATTAGCACCGCAGGCGTAACCTCAAATTCAAGCCCCCAGAATTCCTGTTTGCCGGTGAGATATTGCGTCGGTTCGCCGGCCGCGCGACGCGCGACCAGCGCGAAATAGCGATCGACGGCCGCCGGTTCAAGCGTGTCCTCTGGATGGGTGTAGATCCATGCGCGATCGCGCCCCAGGACGTGCATGAGAAGCAGTTCAGCCGCGAGGGTATGCGAAGGAACTTCCGCGGCGCGAAGGGCCGCAATCGCCTGCCGTAATGCAGCGCGCGAGTCCATAGTTGGTGCGGGCGCGATCACGACTCGTCAAGCTCCTCATTGAGACGCTCGGATTCGAAATGCGTAACGAGCGAATCGACCAGCGGCCCGATCTTTCCGTCCATGCCTTCGGTGAGCTGGTGCAGCGTGAAGTTGATGCGATGGTCGGTGATGCGGTTCTGCGGGAAATTATACGTGCGAATTTTTTCGGAGCGATCGCCGGTCTTAATCTGGCCTTTTCTCTCGGCGGCGAGGGCGGCGTGCTGTTTCTCTTGTTCTGCTTCGTATAAACGAGACCGCAGCACGCGCATCGCTTTCGCGCGATTCTTGATTTGCGATTTTTCGTCCTGCTGCGAGACGACGAGTCCGCTCGGGATGTGCGTGATGCGCACGGCGGAGTAGGTAGTGTTCACGGACTGCCCACCAGGGCCCGAAGAACAAAAGGTATCGATGCGCAAATCCTTGGCTTCGATTTTGATGTCGATGTCTTCCGCTTCCGGTAGCACAGCTACGGTCGCCGCAGAGGTGTGAATGCGGCCCTGTTGTTCAGTTGCCGGGACGCGCTGCACTCGATGCACGCCGCTTTCGTATTTCAGCTTGGAATAAACTTTTTTACCCTGAATCGCGGCGACGACTTCTTTCATTCCGCCGATGGACGACGGCGAACTGTCCAGGATTTCAACTTTCCATCCCTGCGATTCGGCGTACCGCGAATACATCCGGAAAAGTTCAGCCGCAAATAGCGAGGCTTCGTCACCGCCCGTGCCGGCGCGTATTTCGACGATCACGTTCTTTTCGTCGTTCGGATCCTTGGGAATCAGCAGAAGCTTCAATTCGCGTTCGACAGGCGCGAGGCGCGTTTCCAACTCACGCTGCTCGTCATGCGCCATCTGCTTCATCTCGGAGTCGGTTGACTCGGCGTACAACTGTTTCGCACCTTCGAGCGCATGCTGGATATCTTTCCACTCGCGGTATTTCGTCACGATTATGCCGAGGTCGGAATGCGACTTGGCGAGCTTCTGGAATCGATCGGTATCAGTAACAGCGCCGGCCGAAAGCTCGCCCGTCATTTCGTCGTAGCGAGATTCGATTCGGTCTAGTTTTTCAAACAGCGTCAGTTTCGCCATACAAAGCCCTCATAAATGCGGAAACATAGGGTTACAGGGTTCGGGACAAAACAAGGAATTACCGAAATCAGCGCCCGGTTACCGGGCGGGAGGGTGCCGCTAATAGAAGGAAGCAAACATCAGACAAGAGAATAGTTGGATTCGCGCCGCGTGTCAATTTTCGATCGCGCAGAGCAGTCAAGCACCACGACCGCGAAACAGGCCCTGTTTTACTGTGTAAATGTGCTGTTCCGATTTGAAACATTCGGCGAGCTTCATCCTTGAAAGTCCCGAAACGGTAGTACCTTCGTAACATTGACCGCATCAGTTCCGAACGTTACTTTCGACCTCGACAATTCGTAGAGGCTCTGGCCTTGCCAGAGAGGGAGGGGTGTGTACCGTTTAGACACACGCCCCTAAAATTTCCCTCTTGACGGCATTAGACCGCTTATAAGCTCCCCCGCGTAGTTTCCACTACTCGGAGGGGTCAATGTCTAAGTGGTCGCTTGTGGCTGTAATGGTTCTGCTCGTATTGACCAGCGCGATGGGTCTTCAGGCGCTGGCTAACTCGAGCGGGCCGATGCCGCCGTCACCGTGGGCGAATTCGAGCGGTCCAATGCCGCCGTCGCCTTGGCTGGCAGCCAACAGCAGTGGTCCGATGCCGCCTTCACCTTGGGCGAATAGCAGCGGACCAATGCCACCGTCACCCTGGTAGTTAGAGGGACGGTCCCGCACTAGCGGGAGTTGGTAGGGTCAAGTCTCGGAAATCAGGTTCAATGCTTGGCCCGTTTGATTACGCACTTTGGATTCTAGGTTTCCTCGTGGAAATCGGCGTGGTGGTGTGTGTAATCTACCGCCGAGATCTCCTTCGGTACTTATCCCTTACAATTTACTTGCTTTGCGTAGCGTTGGTGAACTGCGGGCAGTATTTCTACGTGGAACACTACGGCTTCAGCTCCCAGCAATACTTCTATTATTACTACTACACGGAAAGCGTCCTGACGATTTTGTTGTTCTGGACGATCATTCAGTTCTACCAACAGATGTTCAGGGAGATGAATGTCACCGGCTACATCCGCGGGGCCGCCGTCTTACTCTTGCTTGCTACGGCCCTCTTCTCCTACATAGTGGTTCATGAAAACCGCGGTCATTTGACGACGCGCTTCGTGGTGGAGTTGGGACAAAATCTGCATTTCGTGGGCATGGTGCTGACGTACCTTTTGTGGGGCGCGATCCTCAAGCTGCGTGAGACTCGCACGCGGCTGATCCAGATGGTTCTGGCGCTCGGCGTCTATTTCAGCGCCACGGCATGCACGTATGCGCTACGGAATCTGTTTCCCGGCCTGCAGCCCTCCGTTCTCCGCTGGGTTCCACCGATCATGGGAGTGTGGCTGCCGATTGCCTGGGCCTATACGTTTGCAAAGGTTTCCGAAGATTCAAGGCTTGCGACAGCTCGGTTAGTAGCGAGGGCTCGATAATGGCAGCAGCACTTATTTGCGTCATATCGGTTGCTGTATTTCTGCAGTTCTTCGTGTCGTATTGCCGATCGATTCTGGCAGTCAGCCGCAAGGTTGAATTGTCGGACCGCGTGCGCGAGGTTAGCGGCATCGCCAATCGAAGCGTCGGCGGCGACGACTTCTCGAAGCTCGTTCAGTTGGTGCGCCTGTGCCCCGAGCAGGGCGACGACGAGACGGAGATTCGCGCTGTTGGCACGTACTACGGCTTGCTCCGCATCATCAAATATTTCTCGACGTTCCTGATTCCCGGCTTCGGGCCGTGGACCGAACGAGAACGTCAAAGTTGCTCGCACTTCGCTGCCGTCGCTCTCGACAGGCGAATCTCATACAGCCGAGATCTGTTTACGCAACAGGTTGCCGATCGCACCTAGCGCGCGTTACTTGAATCGCGCGCAGGATCCAACGCCCCGTCCTCGACCCCTTTCGCAGCGGCTGCTACGATAAGGGAACCAGTCAGAGTTCAAACTCGGTACAATTCAGCCTATGCGAACAGCACTCGAACAGCGCGTGCTTGATTTCATTCGCGAATCGCGAATGGCGTCGGCCGGTGACCGCGTTGGCGTTGCCGTCTCCGGCGGCGCTGATTCCGTGGCGCTGATGCGTTTGTTTGAATCACTTCGCGACGAGCTAGGAATCGCGCTCGTCATAGTCCATTTCGATCACATGCTGCGCGGAGAAGAGTCGGATCGCGATGCCGGCTTCGTGGAAGAATTGGCGCGAGGGCGCAAGCTGGAATTTGTAAGCGCGCGCGAAGACGTGCGGGAAGCGGCGGCGCAAAACGGTCGGAACATCGAAGAGGCGGCGCGGCGTTTACGCTACGCATTTTTCCATCGCGTTCTCTCCGGCGGAAAAGCGACCAGCATTGCCGTTGCTCACACCGCCGACGATCAGGCAGAAACCGTTCTTGCCCATATCATCAGGGGAACCGGCCCCACGGGCTTGGCGAGCATCTATCCGATTGTTGAATCGCCGGGCGGAGGCACGATTGTCCGGCCGCTTCTCCCGATTCGCCGCGCCGAACTGCGCGATTACCTCCACGAGCGCGGGCAGGGATGGCGGGAAGATGCCACGAATGCGGATCAGACTCGGCTTCGCGCCCGAATCCGCGCGCAATTGTTGCCTGTTCTCGAAAGAGATTTCTCACCTGCAATCGTTCAACATCTAGGCGATCTCGCGCGTTTCGCGAGAGAAGAAGAATCGTTCTGGGCGGCGCTGGTTGAGGATCGGCTCGCGAAATACGCTCAGGCAAACGAGCGGCGCGAATTCAGAAACAATGCAATCTATCAGCGCGCGCGATCTCCTCTTGCCGATCATGTTTGGCGGCGCCGCCGAGCACGCCGCTACAGCGCACCCCGCGCGAGCGCTTACCGAACGACTGATTCGCCGTCTCTATGAAAAGGTGCGAGGCGACCGCCGCGAACTTTCCGCGCGCCACGTGGAACAGGTGATCCGCCTGGCCGCAGAATCAACGAGCGGCAAACGCTTGCGGCTGCCGGGCAGTATCGCGGTCGAGCGTGTGTTTGACGACATCATGTTTTCGCGCGCCAGTCAGGAACGCGTCAGCCAGCACAACAGCCAGAACAACGGCCAGCACAACGACCACAAGGATCGAGCCACATCTTCGCGCGAAACCAAAATGGAGCCGCCTTCGTATCTATATATGGTGGACTTGCCCGCTAGCGGCGACACGACAGTGGATGTGCCGGAACTCTCAACCTGCTTCCGCCTGAAAATAGTTGACTGGCCCTTAGGGGAGAGCGACACTAAAACTGACACCGGCGCTTTTGACGCTGGAACTACTTCGCTCGCCTCTGCTTCTACGGAGTTGGCGGCCGGGCGACGCCTATCGACCGCGCGGCCACCGACAGAGCCAGAAGCTCAAGCAGATGTTCCAGGCAGAGCGAGTCCCACGCCATCAACGCGTTCACTGGCCCGTGCTCGAAAGCGCGGGGCAAGTGATTTGGGCTCGCGGGATGGCGCCCGCGGAAGAGTTTTGTGTCCGCGAGAATACTAGGGTGGGTTTGCTGATCGAGGAAGAAAGCCTTTGATCACAGCTCAAGTTAGCTGCGAGCAAGACAAATCGCGCGCATGCATACCCGCGCCCCTTGCTTGCATCTAATGATGTAGGAAGGTCCGCTTGCCACAGTTCTCGAAGAAGGTTTTCAGGACGTGAAGAGGGTGAGGTAACAAGGTGAATTCAACAGTCCGCACTATTTTATTTTGGCTTCTAATGATTTTGCTCGCGGTCGTCTTGTGGCGAATGGCGTCCGGGACCAGCCAGACAGCGAAGGAAGAAGACTCCAACTACACCAATTTCCTCGCGAAGCTGGATCAAGGAAATGTAAAGGAAGTCACGATTCTTCTTTCTCCCAACAGCGCGGAATTGAAGGGCGACTATCGCGACGGCGGGAAGTTCCATAACGTGACGATTGCCAATACCGCGATCCCGGATGTTACGAAGACGCTGCAGGAGAAGGGTGTCCGCTACAACTACGCGGAAGTAAAGAACGCGGACTGGCTTACGTTCATTGTGAATTTCGCGCCGCTGATGCTGCTGGTCGCATTCTGGATTTTCATGATGAAGCAGATGCAGGCCGGCGGGAATAAAGCGCTGAGTTTCGGGAAATCGCGCGCCCGTTTGCTTACGGCGCAACAGAAGAAAGCGACCTTCAAAGATGTCGCTGGAATTGACGAACCCAAGGAAGAGCTCTACGAAATTATCGACTTCCTGAAAGATCCGCAGAAATTCCAGAAGCTCGGCGGCCGCATTCCGAAGGGCGTGTTGCTCGTCGGGCCTCCGGGAACCGGCAAGACTCTGCTTGCCCGGGCGATTGCGGGCGAAGCGAATGTTCCGTTCTTCTCGATTTCCGGCTCGGATTTCGTCGAGATGTTCGTTGGCGTGGGCGCCAGCCGCGTTCGCGACCTTTTCGAACAGGGCAAGAAGAACGCGCCTTGCATCATTTTCATAGATGAAATCGACGCGGTCGGCCGTCATCGTGGCGCAGGCCTCGGCGGCGGTCACGACGAGCGCGAGCAGACCCTGAACGCGCTGCTCGTCGAGATGGACGGCTTTGAATCGAACGAAGGCGTCATCCTGATTGCTGCCACGAACCGCCCGGACGTTCTCGACCCAGCGCTTCTGCGGCCAGGCCGCTTCGATCGCCGCGTGGTCGTGCCGCGGCCAGACGTGAAGGGCCGCGAAGAAATTCTTCGCGTCCACACTCGCAAAGTGCCTCTTTCGGACGATGTCGATCTCTCGGTGATCGCGCGCGGCACTCCCGGATTCTCCGGCGCCGATCTCGCGAATCTGGTGAACGAATCCGCACTGTGGGCGGCGCGCCAGAATCGCAAGCTCGTCACCATGTTTGATTTCGAAATGTCCAAGGACAAAGTGCTCATGGGCGTCGAGCGGCGCTCCATGATTCTGTCCGACGAAGAAAAGCGCAACACGGCGTATCACGAGGCCGGCCATGCTCTGGTGGCTGCGAAGACGCCGGGCGCCGATCCGCTGCACAAAGTGACGATCATCCCGCGCGGTATGGCGCTGGGCGTCACGATGCAGCTTCCCATCGACGACAAGCACACCTACACGATGGAATTTCTCGAATCGCAACTCGCCGTCCTCATGGGCGGACGCGTCGCCGAGGAAATGTTTCTGCACCACATCACCACGGGCGCCGGCAACGACATCGAGCGCGCCACCGAAATCGCGCGCCAGATGGTCTGCGAGTGGGGAATGAGCCCGCTTGGCCCGCTCACATTCGGCAAAAAGGAAGAAGCAATTTTCCTCGGCCGCGAAATCGCGCAGCATCGCGATTATTCCGAAGACACAGCGATCAAGATCGATGGAGAGGTTCGCACCATCATCAACAACGGCTACGACAGGGCAAAGAATATTCTCGAAACCTATAAGGATGCGCTCGAGCGCGTGGCACAAGCGCTGCTGGATCGCGAAGTGCTGGATGCCACCGAGCTCAAGCTTTTGATGGAAGGCAAGCCGCTTCCCGAGAAGCCGCCTCCGCCTCCCCCAGCCGCTCCGCCGGTTACAGCGCGAGAGCCGCAGCTTACATTGCGTCCCGAACCGCGGCCTCTTCCGGGCCTTGCGAAGGGCGAGAAACCGGCTCCGGCTTAAACCTGCGGCTTCTACTTTTCGACGGCGCTCCGTACTTTCCGGAGCGCCTTTTTTTTTGCCCTTCATTTCACAGCGGCCATCCACGTGACCATTCCTCTTGGCACAAATTGGCGTAAAATGCCTCCATGGCGCGCGAACACAAAGAAACCTTCGAAACCGATTGCCCTTGCTGCCACGCGAAGCTGACGCTCGATCGCGAACTCGGAGTGGTGCTCTCGCACGTTCCGCCGCCCAGGCCTCCATCGTCCGTTGATCTTGACGACACCGCGAGACTCCTGCGCCAGCAGACTGATGCGGTCGAGGCTAAATTCCGCGCATCCGTCGAAGCCGAAAAATCCAAGGAAGACGTTCTCGCCCGAAAATTTGCCGAGGGCCTGAAGAAAGCCAAAGACGGCCCTGTCGAAAAGCCTCTCCGCGATTTCGATCTCGATTGAAGCGGAATGCAGAAAACTCTGCTGTTCGCCGAGCGACGGTCAGCGCGTTTCGCTAGTCTCCTGGCTGGCATTCTGACGTGGCTTTTCGTCGTAGTCGGCGTCGCAGGTTTTGTAACTCCGCTCGAGGCAATTTCGCCCCAGCAAGCATCGCATCAAAAATCCAGCGAGCAAAAGAAGAAGCTGCCTAAACCGCGGGAATTAGACGTGGGCATCACGTGGCAGCGCGACCCTGCAACCGGCGAGCTGTACTCGTCAGCGTCCGGCAAAAGCAACGACAATTCGACCGCGACGCGTTCCGCCGCACCAGCGATTCGCGTCACTTCGCAAATCGTTCCGGTCACATGCAGCGTTTTTGATTCCGACGGCACAGCCATCACCGGTTTGATGCGCTCCGATTTCCGCATCTACGAGGACGGAGCCGCGCAGCAGATCGCCTACTTCGCAACAGGAACGGAACCGGCCAGCGTCGCCCTGGTGATCGATGCGAGCCCCAGTGTTCTTCGCGATTCCGATGAAATGAAGCGCGCCGCGCTCGCGCTCGTGGATGGACTGGCGCCGGCCGACCAGGTCGCCGTGGTGGATTTTTCGGCGCACACATACCTGCAAGCTGATTTTTCGAGCGACCGCGAGCTGATACGCCGCGGCATCGATCGTGTGGACGTGCATCAGCTGCTGGGCGACGTGGGCGGCTCGAACATCTACCAGGCGGTTTATCTCACCGCGGCGAAAGTATTTCTCGGCGGTCGTGAAGGCCGCAAAGCGATCGTGCTGCTCACCGATGGACAGGACAGCGGCCTCGGCCTGACGCTCGACCCCGCAACTGCCGCGCCGCGGCCCGGTCAGCCGAATAATCGCCTCACGTTCGAAGATCTCGCGCGCACGCTCGCCGCCGCGGATATTCAGATCTTCGCGGTGTCCACGGAAAATCGCCCCAGGATCATGACGCCCGATTGGCTCGCTGCGCATCAGGATTCCACTCTGCTTCGTTCCGACGCTCCGAAATCAGGCGTACCCGCGTACACCCTTTATCTCGCTGAATTGGTGCGCCGCTCCGGCGGGCAGCTTTACTTCCTGCGGGATTCCGCCACTCTCGCCGATATTTTCCGCCGCATCGCTCAACGCATCGGCGCCGAATACACCCTCGGCTATTACCCTGAAGCCAGCCCGTCAAATCACGCAGGCTGGCATCGCCTGCGCGTCGAAGTAATCGGGCATCCGGGCGCGACGATTGTCCATCGCGCGGCCTATTACGCCCCCGCAGTCGCGCCTTAGCGAATGAATGGTCAAAACGCCGAAGTCCGCGCGTCCGCTCTTATCCTTGAGTCCGAACCATGGTTCAATAGCGCTCTTGATTCAGCGCTCAGTTGCTTAGCGCTCGTTTGCAAAGAATGATTACTCGAAAAAAATTCCGCCTGCGGCTGCCATCCCGTACCCTCGTGCTCGGCGAGCGCACGCTCCTGATGGGAGTCGTCAACGCCACGCCCGACAGCTTCTCAGGCGACGGCCTGCATCTTGACGCGGAAGCAGCCGTCGCCCGAGCGCTCGAGATGGAGCGCGACGGCGCCGACATCCTCGACATCGGCGGCGAATCCACTCGCCCCGGCGCCGAATGGCTCGCCGCGGACGAAGAGCTAGCTCGAGTAATCCCCGTATTGAACATGCTTCGCGGCCGCCTCAAAATTCCAATTTCGATTGATACGAACAAATCCGAAGTGGCGGAGGCCGCAGCCGAAGCCGGCGCAGAAATCATCAACGACGTCACCGCGCTGCAGGCGCGATCCACGCATCGCCGAAGTTGCCCGGCGCCGCAAGCTGCCCCTCATCCTGATGCACATGCGCGGCGAACCTCGAACGATGCAGACGGCGCCGTTCGCGCGAGATGCGATGCACGACGTCACACAGAGCCTAAAAAAAGCCGCCGCACTAGGCGACCCGCAACCGGGATCCCGAAATCCCAGCTCGTTCTCGATCCAGGCATCGGCTTCGGCAAAAGCTTCGCCCAGAATTACGAGCTGATCGCCCGCCTCCCGGAACTCGCGCGCCTCGGCTTTCCCATCCTCGTAGGCCCATCGCGCAAAGGCTTCATCGGCCGCACGCTCGGAGGCGTCCCCGAAAACGAGCGAACATACGGCACCGCAGCCGCCGTTACAGCCTGCATCCTGCAAGGCGCCCACATCGTCCGCGTTCACGACGTTCGCGAGATGGCCCAGGTAGCCCGCGTCGCCGATATGCTAGTATCGCCAAAACTGCGGCGCGGCGGAACGCAACCGTGAGCATGCTCGGAAATTTCAGAAGCCTCACTCCAGTCCAGCGCAACACCTTCGTCGCCTGCTTCCTCGGCTGGTCGCTCGACGCCTTCGACTACTTCATCCTGATTTTCTGCGCCAGCGCCATCGCCGCCCACTTCCAGCTGAAAATCTCCACCGTTCTCGAAGCGAACTTCATCACCCTGGCCATGCGCCCCGTAGGTGCGTTTTTGTTTGGTCTCCTTGCCGACCGTTTCGGCCGCCGCCCCACCCTGATGATCGATATCGTTGCGTACTCGATCTTCGAACTCGCCACTGCCTTCGCGCCATCCTGGAAGATGTTTTTCATCATGCGAGCGTTCTTCGGCATTGCCATGGGAGGCGAGTGGGGCGTCGGCGCAGCGTTGGCCTTTGAAACTCTTCCCGCCGAAGGGACGCGGTTTTTTTTCTGGGCTCCTGCAGGAAGGCTACGTGGTAGGAAATCTTCTCGCGGCGCTGGCGTTCGGCACTTTGTTTCCGCACATCGGCTGGCGCGGCATGTTTGTTGTCGGCGCCCTTCCGGCTTTTCTCATCCTCTATATCCGCACCAAAGTGGAGGAATCACCCGCGTGGCGAGCCGGGCGCGTCACCGCAGATCCAGAGCGCAACCTCGGCAAAGACATCATGACGTATCTCGGCAGCTTTTTGTTCCTGGCGCTGCTCATGTTTGCATTCAATTCGTTCAGCCACGGCACGCAGGATGTCTACCCCACGTTCCTCACGAAAAATCACGGCTTCTCGTCCGCAGCTCGTCAGCCGCGTCGCGATCTTCACAAATATCGGCGCGCTTCTCGGCGGCGTTTTCTTTGGCGCGTTCTCCGAAAAGGTTGGGCGCAGAAAAGCGATTGTCGTGGCGTCGCTCCTGGCCATCCCGGTGATTCCGCTGTGGGCCTTCTCGCACACGGCCGTCATGTTGGCAATCGGAGGCTTCGCGATGCAATTCATGGTGCAGGGCGCCTGGGGAGTGATTCCCGCGCATCTCAACGAGCTTTCGCCGCCCGCCGTTCGCGGCACATTCCCCGGATTTGCCTATCAGCTCGGCAATCTGCTTTCGTCGAAGAATTCTGTGATTCAAGCTCGAATTGCGGAGCAGCGCTACGGCGGAAATTTTGCGCCGGTTCTGGCCTGGACAGTCTCGATTGTTGCAATCCTGGTCGCGATCGTCACGGTAAGCGGAAGAGAAGCAAGAGGCGCCGACCTTTCGCACACGAGACCTGGTAGTCAGCCAACTTAACGGTCTTTTGCGCAACCGCCTTTGTTCGTCCCTCGTATCCGTGCCGCGCGCCTGTCTACCCCGTGCAACCCGCACTCATGTAAAAGCGTCCCACTTAGGAGGCTCATGCAGGAAATGAAGAAACAGGAAGGTAACTTGAGTTCGAAGGGGGTTCGATAGCCGCCCGAGTCGGCTATCATAGGCCCCTCCCGCCCCGATTTTTAATCTACGGTTCCGCGATTAAATCGCCGCGCAAGTGCAGCGAAATCAATCCTTTACGAATTTCTAATAGGCGGTATTTGGCTGCTAGGACCGTCCAAAACAGATCGAAGTTAAGTTTTGGCAAGCTCGCCAGTCTGAAACGGCAGCCTGCGCAATCGCTTCCCAGTCGCTGCGAAGATCGCATTTGCCACAGCGGGCGCAATCGACGGCACCGGCGGCTCTCCGCATCCCCCCGGCGACTCATGGCTCGGCACGATGTGAACTTCCACGCGCGGCATGTCGCCGATTCGCATCATCGGATAATTATTGAAATTGCTCTGCTGCGTCTGTCCGCCCTCTATCGTAATTTCATCGAAGAGCGCCGCGGTCAACCCGAACACGATCCCGCCCTCCACCTGCGCCTTCACCATATCCGGATTGATTACCTGCCCGCAATCAATCGCGCAAACGACGCGATCCACCTTCACGCCGCCATCATTTGCCACTGTCACTTCGGCGACGTACACCAGATAAGTTCCCCATCCCGCGATCCCCGCGATTCCGCGCCCTCGTCCCTTTGGGCAACGGCGTGCCCCATCCGGATTTCTCCGCCGCGAGATCGAGGACATGACGAAGCCGCGCCACATCCACCGGCGGCTGATCTCCTCCGCCCGCTTCCGGCTTCGTCTTTGCGGCAATCAGTTCACGCCGCAATTCCAGCGGATCTTTTCCCATCGCATGCCGCGACTTCGTCGATGAAGCTTTGCACTGCGAACTGATTCCAAGTGGTATCCACTCCGCGCCAATAGCCGCGCGGCACCGCCGTGTGCAGAAAGCTCGCTTCGAGAAGATAATTCGGCACGGTGCCGCTCGGCAGTCCTGTGCCCGCAAGCTCAGTGCCGCCGGTATCAGGAACATCGCCGCCGACGTACACGCCATCCGTTGTGGGTGCTGCAATGTGGTGCATCCAGCTGGTGACTTGATTCTGCGCGTCCACGCCTGCGCGCAAGCGATGGTGGCTCATCGGACGGTAGAAATCGTGGCGAACGTCGTCCTCGCGCGTCCAGATCACTTTCACCGGCGCGCCCGCGGCTTTCGAAATCAGCGCTGCTTCCACACCGTAATCAATGTTCAGCCGTCGCCCGAACCCTCCGCCCAGCAAAGTGATGTGAATCGTGATCGCCGAAGCCGGAATTCCCAGCGCGCTGGCAAGAGCCGTCGCCATTCCGCCCGAATTTTGAGTCGGTGCCCACACTTCGCACTTGCCGTCGCGAACGTACGCCGTGCAATTCGGCGGCTCCATCGTTGTATGCGCCACGAACGGCAATTCGTACTCCGCTTCGATTTTCTTCGCAGCTCCGTCAAACGCTTTCGCCGGGTCGCCAATCTTCCGCAACTCTTTGCCCGAACCCTTCACCATCTCCGCGCACGCCGCGCGCTGCTTCTCGCTCGATTCCTCCGCACCCGCGCCGGGGTCCCAGTCGATCGACAAAGCTTTCCGCCCGGCAATCGCCTGCCAAGTGGAATCGGCCACCACGGCGACGCCGCCCCACAAATAATGCTGGTGCCCGGAATTCGCCGGCCGCTCCTCGCCGAAGAGCGGCGGCATCTCGACCGCCTGAACCTCTACGACCTTCTTTACGCCCGGCACAGCCTGCGCTTTTTCCGCGTCGAATTTCTTCACGCGCCCGCCGAATACGGGCGGTCGGGCAACCACTGCGTACAGCATCCCCGGAACTTTCGTGTCGATGCCGTAATGCGCTTCGCCAATCACGATCGGGCCGCCATCAACGCGTGGCTTGGAGGTACCGAGGATGCGGTAATCCTTCGCGTCTTTCAGCGGCACATCCTTGGGGACGGGCAACGCCGCAGCTTTTCCGACAAGCGCGCCGTACCCAAGCCGGCGCGAAGATTTTTTGTGCTCGATCACGCTTCCGCCGATCGCGCTGCACTCGCTCACCGGCACGCCCCAGGTTTGCGCCGCTGCCGTGATCAACATATCGCGCGCAGTGGCGCCGGCTTTTCGGAGCGGATCCCACGAACTGCGCACGCTCTCGCTTCCGCCCGTCGTCATGTCGCCATATTTCATTTCGGAAGTGGCAACAGCCTGCTCAATTTTGATCTTCGACCAGTCGGCGTCCAATTCCTCCGCGAGTATCATCGTCATCGACGTGCGAACGCCCTGGCCCATCTCCGATCGCGCCGCAATCAGCCGAATCTCGCCGTTCGGATGAATTTCGATGTACGCATTCGGGGCGAAATCTTTCCCCGCATCGGCGGCAGTGCGAGCGCCAGCCTTCGAGGAATCAGCCCCAGTAAAAGCCGATCACCAGACTCGCGCTTCCCGCAGCGCCAACTTTGAGGAAATCACGCCGTGAAACTCCCACTAGCTTTCGAGCCCCCGCGCTCATCGCGTTTCTCCAACGCCCGTCAGTTGAGCCGCGTGTTTCGTCGCAGCCTCGTGCACAGCCGCGCGAATTCGCTGGTACGTTCCGCAACGGCAAATGTGGCCGCCGAGCGCATCGTCTATATCCGCGTCGCTTGGCTTCGGATTTTTCGCCAGCAGCGCAGCGGTCGTCATAATCATGCCCACCTGGCAGTAGCCGCACTGCGCCACCTGTTGATCGAGCCACGCCGCTTGCACGGGATGCCGTCCATCGGTGGAGAGCCCTTCGATCGTAGTGATATTTCTGCCGGCCACCGCAGAGATTCGCGTTGTGCACGAGCGCGTTGCTTCGCCATCCACATGTACAGTGCACGCGCCGCACAGCGCCATGCCGCAGCCGAATTTTGTGCCGGTCAGCCCGAGCGTATCGCGCAGCACCCAGAGCAACGGCGTGTCGGGCGTTACTTCCACCGACTGCGCTTTGCCATTTACAGTGATCGAAATCGCGTCCATCGGCAACCCCTTGAAACAACGCGACAAATCTACGTTTCGCACGCCGGAATTGCAATCCGTCTTTCATGCTCCGCAATGGTTCAGCCGATACAGAAAGAAACTGGTTCGCAGACGGCAACCGAAACGGGTAAGATTAGGTTTCCACTACGAATTTTCAAGGAGCTGCTATGAGCGTTACATCCTCCGCAGGGCCGTCGCAAGCCACGGTTGAAACCATCAAGCAAAAAGCGCGTCTTCTGAGCATCTATTCCATGATGTCCACCACGGCCGCTGGATCGGGCCACCCGACTTCCTGTATGTCCGCCGCCGAACTCATGGCGGGAATATTTTTCTACGCCATGAAGTTCGATCCGAAGAATGCAAATTCAAATAATGACGACCGCTTCGTCCTGTCGAAGGGCCACGCCGCGCCCGTGCTCTATTCCGCGCTCGCCGAAGCGGGCGTGTTTCCCGTTTCGCGCGTGATGACGCTGCGCGAATTCTCGAGCGAGCTCGAAGGCCATCCCACGCCGCGCATTCACGGCGTTGACGCGGCCACCGGCTCACTCGGCCAAGGACTTTCCGTGGGCGCCGGCCTCGCAATCGGCGCGCGCATGGATAAAAGCGACACGCGCGTTTACGTCCTGCTCGGCGACGGAGAAATGGCTGAAGGGCAGATCTGGGAAGCGGCAGAATTCGCCGGTCACTACAAGCTCGACAACCTGACTGTGATCGCGGACGTCAACGCGCTCGGCCAGAGCGAGCCCACGATGTATCAGCACGACATGGAGACGTATCGCAAGAAGTTCGACTCCGAAGGTTTTGCAACGGAAGTGATCGACGGCCACGATGTTGCAGCAGTTCTCGCGGCGCTCGATCGCGCGAAGGCTACGAAGGGCCGGCCGCAGGCGATACTCGCCCGCACCATCAAAGGCCACGGCTTCGCCGAAGTTGCCGGCAAGCTAGGCTGGCACGGCAAACCGTTCTCGAAAGAACAACTCGCCCGCGCTATCGCCGAACAGGGCGGCACCCCGCCCGTTGTTCCGCCCGATCCCGGAAAATCCTACGAGCGCAAACCGCTCCCCACGCCGCCCGATTTTCCCGCGCCGCCTGCGCCGGAGTACGAAGCGGGAAAGCCGGTTGCCACGCGTGAAGCCTACGGCTTTGCGCTCAAGCGTCTCGGCTCGGTGAATCCGCATGTCGTCGCAGTTTCCTGCGACGTGAAGAATTCAACTTTCTCGGAGTTTTTTGGCGACGCCTACCCCGACCGTTTCTGCCAGGGCTACATCGCCGAACAAAACATGATCAGTGTTGGCGTTGGTCTCGCCGCGCGCGGCAAAGTTCCGTTCCTCGATACGTTCGCTTGCTTCCATTCGCGCGCATATGACCAGGTGCGCATGGCCGCCATCAGCCGCGCGAATATCAATCTTTGCGGTTCGCATTGCGGCGTTTCGATTGGCGAAGACGGCCCTTCGCAGATGGCGCTCGAAGACATCGCCATGATGCGCGCCGTGCACAGCTCAGCCGTTCTTTATCCTTCCGATGCGATTTCCACCGAGCGCCTGACGGAGACGATGGCGCGCCGCCCGGGCATCAACTATCTGCGCACGTCGCGTCCCAAGACCGCGATCCTCTATTCGAAGGACGAGAAGTTTCCGCTGCCCGGATTCAAAGTCCCGCGACAAAGCGCGCAGGATAAAGTCACGGTAGTCGGCGCCGGCATCACGCTGCACGAAGCGCTGAAAGCCGCCGACCAATTGAAGGCGCAAGGTACCGCGATTCGCGTGATCGATCTCTATTGCGTCAAGCCAATCGACGGCAAAGCGCTCGGCGAACAAATCAAAGCCACGGGCGGACGGCTCGTCACGGTAGAAGACCACTGGCCGGAAGGCGGTGTCGGCGAAGCAGTGCTAACGGCACTGGCCGAAGCCGGAGCCGCGCCTTCGAAATTCAAGCTGCTCGCGGTAAACGGCATGCCGCACTCGGGCAAGCCCGATGAATTGGTAGACGCGTTCGGAATTTCCGCGCGCCACATCGTCGAGGCCGTGAAGGAAGTCTCTCAATAACGCAGTTTTATTAAAGCGACGTTTCTGACGTGGCGGAAGCGGAAACGCTGGCCGGGCGTTTAAACTGTGCGATTGCCGTTGAGGCGCGTGAATTCCATCGTGCCGTCGTCCACTTTGCCGAGCCGCAGCGCCAGCGTGTCCAGCGCGTAATTCTGGTAAAGCTTCCACGGTTTCTTGGAGCCTTGCTTCGGAAGAATCGCGCTGGCCCTCTGAAAATATCCGGACGTGAAATTCACCATCGGCTCTTCGACCATGTCCGAGTCGCCCCTGCGCGGAACGCAAGCGGCAAATCCCTTCTCGTCCATGTAATTCAGCAGGCGGCAAACGTACGCAGCCGTCAGATCCGCTTTCAGCGTCCACGAGGCGTTCGTATATCCGAAAGCGGATGCGAGATTCGGAACGTCGCTGAACATCACTCCTTTGTAGCCAAGTGTCCGCGACATTTCGACCGGCTTGCCATCGACAATGATCTGCAGTCCGCCGAGCAGCTTCAGCCTCAGACCAGTTGCCGTCACGATGATGTCGGCTTCGAGTTCTTCGCCAGAACGCAGACGCAAACCTGTTTCGGTAAACGTCTCGATCTCATCAGTAACGATCGAAGCCTTGCCCGCGCGAATCGCTGCGAATAAGTCTGAATCGGGAACCAGGCACAGGCGCTGATCCCATGGGTTGTAGCGCGGCGAAAAATGTTTGTTCACATCGTATTCGGACCCGAGCTCTTTCTCGACCAGTGCCAGAATCCCCTTCTTCGTTTTTTCGGGTTTTCGTCGCGCGAGATTGTAGAAATACATTTGGATCAACACATTCTTCCAACGCACCATGGCGTAAGCGGCGCGCGCGGGCAGAACCTTGCGCAGAAAATTGGCGATTACATCCTGCGAGGGCCGCGCGACGATGTAAGTCGGCGAACGCTGCAGCATCGTCACGTGCGCGGCCTCGTCCGCCATCGCGGGAACCAGCGTGACCGCCGTTGCGCCGCTGCCGATCACAACGATTCGCTTGCCGCTGTATTTCAAATCCTCAGGCCATTTTTGCGGATGCACGATCTGGCCGCGGAATCGTTCCATTCCCGGCCAGCCCGGCATGTAGCCTTCCGAGTAGTCGTAGTAACCGCTGCACATATAAAGAAAATTGCAGACGAATTGAACAGCCTCGCCGTTTGCGTCAGTGGCCTCGACCATCCATCGAGCATCTTCTGAAGACCAGCACGCGCGCGTAACGTGATGCCCGAATCGAATTTTGCGGTCGATGCCGTGCTCGCTGGCAGTTTCGCGGATGTAGCGCAGAATCGAGGGCCCGTCAGCAATTGCCTTCGACTCGCGCCACGGGCGGAAGCGATAGCCCAGCGTAAACATATCGGAATCGGAGCGGATGCCGGGGTAGCGGAACAGGTCCCACGTTCCGCCGGTCGCATTGCGCGCTTCCAGAATTACGAAGCTCTTGCCGGGGCATTCCGTTTGCAGATGGTAGGCCGCGCCGATGCCGGATAGGCCCGCTCCCACAATCAACACGTCGAACTGTTCAGGCCGCGTCGTATCGCTTGCGGACGCGATTGCGCCGGTTCGATTTTCACTCTTTCGGCCACGTAGTTCCTTCACACAGGCTGCGCTTCGAACTAGCGATTCCTGAAATATTGCCTCGTCCAGCAGATGGAATCAATCGGCGTGGACTCTTCGTAAACTTCGCTTCTCGGCTGGATCGCAATACTGAATTCTACCGACCTAGAATCCGTATTTTCCCTATAGCGCGGTTGCGTAAAATAGCGGATAGTACTGCTCGTGGGGCTCGTCCCCCGCTAGTCGGCACTACTCAAACCCCAGCGAAGTTTGCTAGCTTCGCATTATCAGCGCGCCCGTCCCCAGCCGGCGTAAAACTTGAATTGACTCTCGACTCAGTCGTCGGTACCAGCCCGCCGCAAAGAGCCGAAGAAATCATAGCGAATGGCCAAATCACGTCAGAGTTCCTCATCGAATCTTGCAAAACCTGAACGCACCGATCTGAGCGAGTATCTTCTGTTGCTGGCTCTCGTGGCTCTTATCATTGGGGTGGTAGTGCTTCACATAGCGCACGTTCGGTTGCCGTGACGCTTGTTATTTGCCGCGGTGATTTTCCAGAGAAAGGCTCTGCTGGAAGAGCGCGCGCTATTTTTCGCGCAGAAGAATCTCGCCGTGCGCGACGACGGCGTCGTTGAGCGAAAGCCGATAGCGATACGAGCCGGCATTGGTTCCGGGGCGCACCGGGCCGCTTATGAGCCGCATGCCCGGCGGCGCTTGAAACACGTTGGAAGAAAAAGGGCAGCGCTGCGAATCGAATTCGATCTTCAGGTTCCCGGCGTTCGAATACCACACAGCCTGATCGCCTGCGTCGAGCACGATCACTTCCGGCAATACTCCCACCATCACCAGCTTTTCAGCCACTCGTACCTTCTCCGGACTAGATTCGGTTTCTGCAACTCGTTGGGTTCGGCGCCGCTATAGTCTCACATTTCGAGTGCTGCCTTGGTCGCGCTACTCGGGCAGCGCTCTCTTCCGCAACTCTACGCGCAGTTTCACGGTTCCAATGGATTTTCCGTTTGAAGTGCCGTGAACCGTCACTTCCTGCGCGTCTTGTTTTGTTGCCTTCGCATCGTTCAATGCCGGCAGGCTGATCTCGACGCGCAAAGCTGCCACTTGTTGCGCGGCTACTAGAAATTTCCCGTCGCCGCTTTCCACTTTCCACCCGGCCGGCAAATCCACGGTCAGCGTGATTTCCTGGGCCGAAGCGGTTTCATTGCGCAACCAGAGAGGAATCACCAGAGTGGTTCCCGCTTGCAGCGCGATTTCCGGAGGCTCGGGATGCGGCAGATTCTCGAGCCCGTGCGCGCGACGAAATTCTGCGTAGAAGTTCCACGGCCCGGCCAGCTCGATTGCGACGTCGGGAAATTCGGGCGCCGGCGCAGGTTGCGTTCGCTGGAAAGCAATTGCCCCAGGTTTGATCCCTTCGAAAACATCTCCCGTTACGCTGCCGCCAACCAGCGATTTTCCCAGCACAAATTCCAGTGGCTGCGTCCAACCGTTGGAAGTTGCCTTCTTCTCGATCTCAGCTTCATCCATTTTCGCGAACGAATCGATGTAGGCTTTCGCCTGCGTCTCATGCGACAAGAACGATCCAAGCGCCATGCGCCAGTACGGTTGCTTGGTGGATTTCGAAATGTCCGTTAGCGAGATGCTTGGTCCTTTACCCTTGAAAATATCTTCGCGACTCGCGTCGGCAAAGTAGTAGATTTTCTTTGGCTGCCACGGGCGCAAATTATCGAAAAAGGGTTCGAGTCGTCGCATCGGCCCCGTCACCTGCTCGGGAAACACGAGCGGATCGCCGGCTAGGTCAAACGCTTCGGTGGCCAGCACGCCTGCCGCTTGATGATCGCCGTGGTCTTCTCCTATGAAGGTGCCAGGCAAGAAGGTGAGAATCACCTCCGGCCGCGTGAGCCGAACAATTCGCACCATCTGCTCGAGCACCGCACCATGATCCCAACTCGAAAGTGACTGCAGCACGTCCTGCGACGCGGTGTCGCGTCCGCCGATGAACCACACGTCCGTAATCCCCAGCTTAGCAAGCGCGCGACGCGCTTCCACCTCGCGGATGTCGCCGAGCGCCGCAGCCTGTTCCGTTCCAGCTTCATTGGCGCCGCTGCTTCCACGCGTTCCATAGGCAACACCTGCGCGCTTGCCTTCATCCATCGCTTTCGCCAGATAAGCAGTGGCCGCGGCTTCGTCATCCGGATGCGCCACCACCAGCAAAACATCCAGCTTGTAGCGCTCGTCGGGAACCGGCAAAGTCTTCACATCCTGCGCAAAACTCGCGACCGCCGACGCCATCAGTATCGAAGCCAGCACACATCTCCGCCAGAATCTACGCTTCATCAACTATGCCTCATGATTTTCCGCAGCAGGTGAGCCGCTGCCAATCGCCCCGATAATGCACCAATTGGATGGGATTATAGCTCTGTGGTTTCAATAAGTTGGGGATGAAACTGCCCCCCGGCACAACAGTCCAATCGCGCCATCTAATCGGGCAGGTTCATTTTCCGCAACAATTCGGCGCGGCGCGGATCCTGGTCGAGACTTTTCATCAGCGGACTAGTTTTCATCTCAGGGGTGCCGGAGTCACGCTGTCGATAGGCCCGATCGAGCCAAGCGAATGCTTTGTCAGTCTCTTCGCGAAATGCGTAGACCTCGCCAATTTGAAAGGCGGCGTCATTTTGATGAGTGGCGATGAGCTTGTTCAATGCTCTGTCTGACTCTACGCGACGGCCAACGGCGTAATACGCCAGCGCTTCGCCTGACAATTTCTCCCACTCACCTGTCTCCTTCTCCATTTCGGCCAAAGCCTCCTCCTTACGCCCCTCGGAAAATAAAATCGTGCCGCGGGTGAGTGCAGGGATGAAAGTTGCGGATTCAGTTCCTCAGCCTTTTGTAGCGCGGCCATGGCTTCTTCATAGCGGCCCACGCGATACAGCTCGTCCGCCAACGCCAAATGAGAATTAGCTCGCAAGCGGGTCGAGCGCAATCGAGAGCTTGTATAGTTCAATCGCTTCGTCCACGCGGCCAAGCCTCCTCGCAAGATAGGCTCGTCCGTGCGCTACTTCAGCGCTACCCGGCTCCAGCATCGCGGCCTTCTTCAGAGACAGATCTGCCCCATCCCAATCCCAGTCGTGGCTCATCTGGATTCTCGCTAAACGCAAATAGCCGGCGGCCAGATTGGGATCGAGCGCAATCGCTTTTTCTGCGCTCTCTCTCGCTTCGAGAAATCCTTCGTTGCTCTCGATCAGGCCAAGCCCGGACAACGTTTCCAGTACCTGCGAACGCTGCGCCCAGGCCGCGGCGTAGTTCGGATCGAGCTTGATGGCTTGATCGCTATACGTGAGCGCCTTATTGAGATCCTCCTTGGCTTGTCCCCGGGCAGCGAAGTATTTCGCCTGCAGATAAGCCTGATACGCTTCGGGATTCCCGCTGCGCAGCGTTGAAGCAACCGGCTGACCGGTGCCTCCCAGCAGCTTCAACTTGCAATGCCCCCGCTGCGGATAGCGCGATCTCATCCTGCACGACGAGAATGTCATTGAGCTCCCGATCATATGTCTGCGACCAAAGTTGAAAACCATCAGCCGTCTTGACCAATTCCGCCGTGACGCGCACATGGTTGCCCTCCCGCCGCACACTTCCCTCAAGAACATTCGCCACGCCGAGCTTTCGCCCCACGTCGCGCAAGTCCACATCCTTGCCTCTGAACTGGAAGGATGACGAGCGTCCGACCACTTTCAGACCCGAGACTCTCGCGAGATCGTTGATCAGCTGCTCGGCGAATCCATCTGAGAAATACTCTTGGTCTTTGGTTGTGCTCATGTCCACAAAGGGCAGCACCGCGATGGAAGTGGTGCTCGTCGAAGGAGCATTCAGCCGACTTCGCGCGAACCAGAGGTAACCGCTTAGCCCGGCGACCGCTACCACAGCCAGCACCTGAATGAGCGCAAGCTTCCGCAGCCGGCGTTCGCGAGAAGAGGCTTGCTGCTCTGAAGCAGCCGCTTCGCTGCGCAACTTGATCTTCGATTGCAGCTTCTTCCGTCGCGGGGACTGCTGTTGCTTGGCATTTGGCGCCGGCAAATTTGATGGCTCGTCAGCGCTCTCATCGACCACCGGCGCAATAAATCGGTACCCGCGCTTTGTCACCGTCTCAATGAACGCAGGTTTCTCTGGGCGGTCTCCCAGCACTTTGCGGATTTCCAAAATGTATTTTCTGAGGACTTCCTGATTTACGTAGGTCTCAGGCCAGAGAGCCTCGAGAAGCTCGTCCTGGGTAACCAAGCGGCCCGCGTTGTCGACCATGTAACGCAGGACATCAAACCCTTTCGGGGTAATTTGTACCCTCCCCTCCCCCTGCCAGAGGCATTGGTTCGCCGAATCAAGCCGGAATGAGTGAAACGCCTTCATCGCAAAAGACCTGCCCAACAGTGTATCCAAGGAGCACCCTATAAAAGCAATGATGTCTATATTCTACGCGGCACCACGGCCATCGCGTTACGAATCGTAACAGTCTAATCGTACGCCTCCGCCGCCAAAGTGGATGTGCCCCAGCGTCACAAAGATTCCACGGAAACCGCACGGGAACGTCACACCTAACGTCCCCTCAATCTAATAGGCTCAGACTGGGGCAAGGTGCCCTGAACAGAAATCAAGAGGAGAGTGTAATGGTTTTGTCGAATCACGGTGATTTTGAACGGTATGCAAACGCAGGCAGCACGGAACCACCTGCCCGGTCGACGCGGCTTCGATTGGCCGGACAGCTACTGAATGGCCGCGGACGATCTGGCGAATCAGTGAAAGTTTCCGAAATCGCGGCGAAATATCAACTGGACGAACAATCCGTCTTACAGATTCTAAGAGAGTTCCAAACGCTCGGAATGGTCACGCTCTCGGGAAATGTGTCGGCTGTTTTTCACTCCCCGAGCCTGAAGGAGACGCAGGACGCCTATGAGATTCGCGCTGCGTTGGAAGAAATCGGCGGACGAGCCGCGGCCGCGACGCTGAAAGGCAACACCGCTACTTTACGAGAAGAACTCGATGCTATGCGTTCAGCATTTCGCCGTCTCGATCTGGATTCGTTCGTGGAACACGACGTGGCGTTCCACCGAATCATTCTGCAAGCATCTCGAAACGAAATCTTGCTTCGCATGTGGGACAGCCTGGCTATGGACTTGCGAATCCGGGGAGCGATCGGAAAAGTTTCCAAGGATCTCCCTGAGATAGTGGAATCGCATCAACCCATTATCGATGCTCTCGAACGAGGACGAGGCAGGGAGGCGGGGCTCCTCCTGCGCAATCACGTCGAGACTCTCCTGGAATTTCTAAAAAGATCCGAAACCGATTCCGGACTTCAGAGAGCTCTTCGCCGGGATCTGGAGGGCGCAAAAGACGTGCAGCAGGCGTTCTTTCCGCCGCGCAATCTCTCGATTCCGTGCATATCCTGCGAAACCTTCTATCAGCCGGCCTATGGAATCGGTGGCGACTACTACGACTTCATATCCTTGCCGAATGGACGCTGGGGCATCGCGATTGGAGATGTGTCCGGAAAAGGAATCGGCGCGGCCCTGCTCATGGCCAGCCTTCAAGCGTCGCTCAGAGCGCAAGCTTTGCATCCGCATCTGGACCTTTCCACGCTCATCGGCGACGTCAATCGCCTCGTTCACGAATCTTCACCCGATCATTTCTTCGCTTCCCTTTTCTACGCTGAATACGAACCGTCCACACGGATTCTGAGGTACGTGAATGCCGGTCACAATCCTCCGGTGGTGATTCGCCCGCGAGCGGGATCATTGGAGCTTCACCATCTGGGTTCCACCGAAATCCCGGTGGGAATCTCGCCAGATTCTGAATTTCCGGCCACCACTTTTCAGCTGGAGGTCGGCGACGTTCTTGTCGCGTACACGGATGGAATCACGGAGGCGGAGAACGGCGAGGGGGAACTGTGGGGAATGCAACGGCTCGAGAATTTGTTGCGCTCGCGCTCGTGCGTCGATTCGACGCCGGAGCGAATCATCGAATGCATTCTGGATGAGGTGTCAGCGTTCTCCAAGGGTCAGCGGCAACGCGACGACGTGACGCTCATCGTCATGGATGTGCAGGAGGGATGCGAAGTGTGACCCATATCGCCCTCAATTCAGCCGGCATGAAATGCGGGACCAAAGTTTTTCATCTCTGCCCCACGTATTTTTCGCGTGGCGGTTTCAGTATTTCCAGCTTTTCACGTCGGCGCCGGCGGGCGCTGTGTCTTCGATGTGCTTCACCATTTCGCCGATGCGCATCTGCAATTGGTTCGAGCGCTCGATGGCCGGTGAGTCGAGTGCGACTCCTTGATAGCAGTGCGGCTGAAGTGGGCCGTACTTGAACGTTGCGTTCGCGGGAGGAAACAGCTTCGGATCGCGAAGCACGGATTCCGCGAGGTGCACCGCATTGTTCAGGTACCAGGTGTCCATGTCGCCCACCGCAAAATTCAGTTTGCCCGCGAGCTTCGGTCCCAGCGTGGCCCAGTCGCGTTTCATGATGTAGGTGAGATCGGAGTGCTCGCGCCAGTAGTCAGCCACGGACTTATCGATTTCGCCGGTGCGCTTGTCCCAGATCGCTTTGGGATAGCCATCGTCGCCCATGGGGCCGAATACGGCTTGCCAGATGTCCCACTGTTCACCGGAACGGCCGTGGGTGCCGAGCACCAGCTCGTGACGATTCTCCATCTCCATCGTGGTGTCGATGGTCCCGTTGGTCTTGCGCTTTTCCGGCCGCGGCACTTTCATGAAAGGCCCTTCGCGGAAATATGCGTTTTTGTCTTCGTAGATGTTCACCGGCCCGTACGCGCGGAAGTCGATCGGATCGGGGCAGCCGGCCCACGCGCCATTGATCTCGTCTGGATAAAATACTTGTGCCGCGAGCGTTTCCCATCCGCCCGTCGAGCCGCCGTACACAGTGCGCGCCCATCCTTGGAGGAGTCCGTGGAACTTCTTTTCGATCATGGGCAGCAACTCGTGCATGATCGCGTCGCCATAAGGGCCGAGGTTCTCCGAGTTCACCGCATAGGAATCATCGAAATACGGATTCGCGTGCTGCGGCATCACGATCAGCACGCGCGGCAGCCGCCCGCTCGTCCAATCCTGAAAAAATCTCCAAGCTGATTGTTGCAGATGCCGTTCTCTCTCTTCTCCCGCGCGGATCGGGAGGAGTGGTGCGGAAGCCGGGGAAAAAATGGCGATGGTAATGATCCTCCGAAATCAGAACCGGATAACGCGCATCGGGGTGTTCGTCCCAGCCGTCCGGCATCAATACCACTGCGCTGATTGCAGTCGGACGCCCCCAGAATTTCGAGAGCAGCTCGCTGCGCATGTGGACGTGTTTCTCCCACTTGTTGTCCTCCACGCTCGCCGGATGCGCGATCGGACGCCAGTCGAGCACCGAGTCCACGTCGGCGAGTTCTTCTTCGAGCGCAGGAATCTTGTGGTCGAGAGTAATGCGAATCGTGCCTGACGCTTCGGGATCGAGGTGCAGGGTTTGCGGAGCGCTCAGGAAATTTCCGGGCTTCGTTTGCCAGTGCTGGCCTTCGCCCTTGTCCGGCGGAAGCTTTACCACCTTGCCGTTGCCCAGGTGAAACGTTTCGTAAACGTTGAGCACAGCACGCACCGTGTACTCGCCGGGAACCAGTTCGCGCAGGCTCTCGAGCGGATACCCGAGGGTGGACGAATCCACGCGCACCACGGTGCCCGGCTGCCACCCGTCCACATCCACTCCAAACGCCTGCTGCGACTCGACGCCTTCCTGCACTCCGAAGCCTGCTGCGGCTGGCAAATCACCTTTCGAGATTATCAGCAGGATGTGGCCGTCCATCGACGACGCCGAAAGTTCCTTCGAGTAAGAAATCTCGAACACCAGCGGCTTTGGTGGGCCAGCCAGCGCAGCGAGCGGCGCCGTAAGCAGAACTAGTTCCACAGCGAGCAAGCGCAGGCAGCGTGGCATCAACTCCTCCGGGAATCTTTTGTAGGGAAACAATTTGGGAAGCGCATGTTAGGTGCGCGGTGGGTAGCAGTCAAGGCTTTTGCAGGCTAGCATTCGTCAGAATAGATTCGGCTAAGGCTAGTGATAAGCCCTGTTCGCGAAAGTTATCAGGAGGTGTGCCGGAATACTAAACCTTCTTTGAACCTGAAGCGTCGGCCATGGGCCTATTTTCACTCGCTATTCATTCGCGGCGGGTGTATAAGCTGGCTCACAGGTCATTACACAATGGTAAGCAGGAGACTCCGCTGCGGCAAGGCTGTCGCTTCAGCATTAGTGTGCCTCCTTTTGTGTGGGATCGCCGCAGCCGAATTCCCCGAGCTCCTATCTCTCACTGACAACACCGCCAACGATTTTACAGTTCGTGGAGTAAAATTTTCCGTCTCAACGATTCGACGGTCTGCAAGCACGCCCGCTCGATTGGCTGCCTTACATTCGAACGCTTCTGCGACCGACTTACCTTTCTTGTGTAGGAACCGGTTTGAAAGAGAAACATTGCCCTGCTCCGATTTTGTCATCACTCACTTTGTCCTCCGGACATAGCGAACATCCCTACCGAACCAGCCGAACGCCAATAGATTCATCCACGAAACGAAAGACTTGTCTTTGACTCCGAGATTTGACTTACCCGCGTTCCGTTCGCGGCCCGGGCCTGCACAACGACAGCGCACAACCGGAGAAATTATGAAACGCTCTCTAGCAGCGATATTCTCAATGTTTGTGGTCTGCTTCTTCAATGCTTGCGGTGGTAGCTCGAACGCGGGAGGCGGTGGAGGAGGCGGCTCACGCATGGCCACTCACATTAGTGTCACGGCTCCAGCCACGGCTTTTGTAGGCGGATCTTTTACCGTCAAGATCGTCGCGGTCGACGCCTCAAACAAAGCGGTGATCAACTATTCCGGGACCGTCCACTTTACCAGCAGCGACCCACAAGCCGTACTTTCGGGCGACTCGACTCTGACAAACGGCTCGGGAACCTTTTCCGCATCGCTGACGAGCCTCGGCAATCAGACGATTACGGCTACCGATACCGTTACGGTCGCAATCACGGGTAGTTCAAATCCAATAGACATAGCAACTGACCCCAGCCTACACGGATTTCAGCCCGCCGGAGCCATGGGAACCGAGCGCGCGGCGCACACGGCCACCTTGCTTGCCGGCGGCAAAGTGCTCATCACCGGCGGATTCGACAGCACAAACGCTCTCGCGTCAGCAGAAGTGTACGATCCCACCACCGGAGCCTTCACCGCCACCGGAACCATGACAACCATGCGCTTCTTGCAGACAGCCACCTTGCTTGCTCATGGCCCAGCGGCTACCAATGGCAAAGTGCTCATCACAGGCGGATCCAACAGCGTAGCCAACCTTGACTTCATCCCTTCTGGCGATCTCGCCACAGCGGAGCTATTCGATCCCGCCACTGGAACCTTCACGGCCACCGGTGCAATGACCGAGCGGCGGTCTGAGCATACTGCCACTTTGCTCGCCAATGGAAAGGTGCTTGTGGCGTGTGGAACCACTGACAATGTGGCGGAACTATTCGATCCCGCCACAGGATCCTTTACCTCCACGGGCCATTTGATAACAGGAGGTCGTTGGGGGTGCACTGCGACTTTACTGGACGACGGAACAGTGTTAATCACCGGTGGTCGTGATTTTTACGATGTCTTCGACGGCGGTGGGATCCTCACGGCCGAACTGTTCGATCCTGCCACGGGAACCTTCACAGCCAGCGGCGTAATGACACAGTTCAGGTATTCGCACACAGCCGCTTTGCTCAATAACGGCAAGGTGTTGCTGACCGGAGGAATTAACGGAGATTCAGTTCAAGACACAGAGCTTTTCGATCCAACAGCGAAAACTTTTTTCCATGCCGGACTTATGGGCTCCCCACGCGCGAGTCACACTGCCACTTTGCATGATGATGGCACCGTGCTCGTGGTCGGAGGACAGTCTTTTACGGTCCCCAGCGGCGCTTTAGCGACTGCCGATGTTTTCAATGCCGTGACGGACTCTTTCACGCCAACGGGCAGTTTAGGGACAGCGCGATTCCTTCACACGGCTACACGACTGACCAATGGCCAGGTGCTCATCACCGGAGGACAATCTAAAATTAATCCTGGCGGGATCGTGAGTTCGACGGAACTTTACAAGTAGCGTTGGGCCAGAAAATCAGTTGCAGGACGCCTTTAGAGGGATGGACGCGGACACCGCAGGAATCGCTCAATTGCATGCGCGAGAGCATTACCACTTTCTGAGATTGCCCGCGCTTCCTTGGGCCTACCTAGTCGTGCCTCTTGCGAAGAGTTACCCGGCGGCCGTCGTGTCGATACTGGAAGTCCGTGCCACACACTACAACCTGTTTGGCGTCCCTGTCGCTCGGCTCATCCATGGTGATCTCAACCCAAAAAGCAATATAGTCTTCGACTTCGATGCCCATCCCTTCATCCCGATCCGTCAACAAACGGCCAACTGTGGCGCGAATCGTGGTTGTAGGGGAGTCTTCGTAGCACATTTCAATTCGATCACCCGATTTCAGATTTAGCATTGCACCTCCACAATGCTCGCGTTTTTGATTTAGTTCGTTGGAACCACTACTGGAGCGCCTTTGTCCTTCACCAGGAACACCACGAATTTCGCCGGTTTGGTTTGGCTTGCATTCTTCCCCACTACGTGAACATCATCGGGGCCTTCGTAGAAGGTCTGGCCAGGCGTGAGAGTGACTTCTTTTCCTCCTCGCACCTGCATCACGATGGAGCCCTCAAGGACATAAACGAACGCGTCTGCGTTGTGGCGATGGATTGGGTCTGAGGAGCCCGGCGGATACTCTACGGTGATCATCAGACCTTCCTTGCCGGGAAGGTCCGGCAGGTCTTTCGAGAAGAGCGGCGTCACCTTGGCCTCTTCAGGTCCCAGCGTGACGGGCATCAGGCACACCAACGCCAAAACTAGCTTTGTAATCGTCATAAACACATCCTCTCTAAGGTTCATTCCACTAGTGGGCTGCTGCTACTTTCGCTCCGGGCTGTTTGAGCCATTCCGAGAATCGCGTTTCGCCGAGTTGCGCGCCGTCGTCGGGAATCAGTGTGCGATCGGTCACCTCGACGCCGTAGTAGGTCGCGTGCGGATCAGCAACCACCTCGCGCGGATCCTTCCATGCGGCCAGGGCTTGCCGGACCAGTTCGTCGAGCGGAAACTTTTCGGGCCCGCCTACTTCAACCGTGCCATTCACAGGCGCGCCCATCGCCACCTTTCCAACTGCTGTGGCGACATCGTCGGCAGCCATCGGCTGGAAAGGCACATGCGGCAAACGCACTTTGCCATCAACGGTGGAAATGTCCGCGATGCCCTTGGCGAATTCGAAGAACTGCGTCGCCCGCACAATTGAGTAGGGAATTGACGAGCCCTCAATCAACTTCTCCTGAGCGAGTTTTGCTCGGAAGTATCCGCTCGTGAGCATACGGTCAGTCCCTACCACCGACAACGCAACGTGATGTCCCACGCCTGCCGGCGTTTCGTTGTCGAGGAGGTTACGGGTTGATGTCTCGAAGAACTTCATCACGGCCGCGTCTTCCCACGAGGGAGCGTTCGACACATCGACCACCACCGACGCGCCCTTCAGCGCTTCGGCCAGTCCCTCACCGGTGATTGTGTTCACGCCGGTATTCGGTGACGCCGCTACCGCCTCGTGTCCGTGCTCGCGCAACTTGGGAACGAGCTTTGACCCGATAAGTCCACTGCCGCCGATCACTACGATTTTCATGGTTTCACCTCTCTTTGGACTGACACATTGAAAATCTGCCCGTCGTACATGGCCTACTGTAGGAATTTGAGCAGACGCGGTTATCAGGTGAATCCTTGATCTTTTGCGTTGAAATCCTGTAGGCAGCCCGCGCGGGGAGCTACCTCACCACACCATTTTTTGACCCATCATTTTTTGATCCATCATGGCGTGCCGCAGCTCGCACGCAAAGTTTACTTTCCTTGACTTGATTCGTCGGTTTACCTGCATGCTGGCTTCGCAATGAAACCTGTGCTAAATACAGCCCCTTAAGAGACAGTTGCCCAGCACCACCCGTGAGGATTCCCGATGTCTCTGCGCTCCCGCCCAATGCAGCCACGAGACGTTCGGGAATGCGCTGAAGTCATCGTGGCCCACCCCGCAATCGGCCCTCGCTATCGCCATTCGGTCAAGGATTTAAGCGAGGCATGGCTGCGTCTGCTTGATTGCGAAGCAAAGACCGCCTTATTGGTAGAGGAGCTAAACGGATCGAAAGCAGCGATCTGCTTCGTGGGCGTAAGCATCTTTGCCAGCGACGATTTTGTGCGGGAAATAAAGACGCCTCCGCTTTTCTGGGTTGGGCCGGAGCTGGCGCGACGGATGATACGAGGAAACTCCCCGGTGCTTTCATCCAGAGAGTTTCGAGAGGCCAATACGCGTGGAGGGTTGACCACGGTCACATGGGAAGCTTGCATCCGCGCAGGTTACGAGACGCACGTCGAGCTACATCGAAAAATCCTCGGCGTGTTTATTGAGAATCATCGCGGTTACCTCTGGAAGGAGGCTATTGCTTCACAACTCGAGAGCGTGGAGCGATTGCAATGGACGGTGCAAACCGGCGGTCTCGTCTGGGACCCGGCAAAAAGACGCTACGTTAAAACGCTGAAGAAAGACCTGCAAGAGTTCGTGCGCGAACCGCACATCGTCGGCGTCACTCGCGATCTGGAGCACGGCCGGCCTGGTTCCTGGGTGGGCGCCCTGTTCGACTATCATCCGCCACGCCTCGGCTTCAGCCCCAGGGAACAACGATTGCTTCAGTCGGCGCTCGAAGGCGAACGCGGCACCGATCAAGAATTAGCCGGCGCGCTGGGTGTTTCGGTTCCCACAGTCAAGAAGATGTGGCTCTCGCTTTACCGCCGGGTGGCTGACAATCAGCCCGAGATAATTCCGGATTCCATGCGGCCAGAAACGGGGACATCCGAGAGAGGAAAGGAAAAGAGGCGCCATCTTCTCGCTTACCTGCGAGAGCATCCCGAGGAACTGCGCCCCTGCTCTCGAAATCATGCGTCTAAAAGCTGAGCATCACTAACAATCTCAAATCACATCGCTGGTGGATAGTTCCTGTGGCTTATTAGCGAGGCTTTTGGCCGTTGGAGCGCCGCAATACGGGACGAAGTTCCTCAGGGTGGTCCTGAAGATAGGCGAGGAGGCGGCGCCTTTTTTCCTTGCCTCGTTTGCTACCGGCGGAGGATTTGGAATCTTCGGCCATCCATTCCGGGATGCGCGCGGCGACGCGGTCGTAAATCGAGAGCCACATCTTTTTCACGGTCGGCAAGGAAACATTCAGCTCCCGTGCCAGCGCCGAATTGGTTCCCGTGTTATTGGACATGCAGCGCATCAACATGCGCTGTTCGCTCGCGCTGAAGTAAAGAAGTGGCGGCTGATAGTCAAACAGTGTCCCAACCCAAGAGCCGGGCCGGCCACGCTCAAGTTCCCGCGTGATGCCCACGATATGGGGAGAGCGGGCAAATTCGTCTGGTCTTTTCTTGATTGATTTCACATAGCGCCCGGCTTTGGGATCCCAGCACAACCCGCCCGCGTCGATGGCCCACTGCAGGCGCTGCGAACTCTCGGCTTGAGAAGTGATCATTTCCTTCAAACGAAACCCGCGATGTATCTCGATATAGGCGCGTCCCATCAGGTGATATATGTCGCTGCGTTCCGCAAAAGCCGGATGAGGAAGCGTTTCCCAGACGAGTTCATTGAGCCCTTCGCCAGAATTGGCTTCGCGAACTTCTTTGTCGGAGAGCACGGGAGAATCTGCCCGTAGTGCGCGCTTGGTCAGTTCGGCGCCAACCCAAAATTGTGGCGTCGCTTTCATCTCGCGCACAAATTCGTCGCGCACAAACACGCCCACACCCACGCCGGCAAGAGTGGCGCGGCCTTTTTCCACCTCTTCGAACACGGCGGTGGTCATAGCCTCTGAGCCGAGCAAGCGAAGCCAGCAGCGGGGCAAGTCCTTGATCGCAGACCCATATCGCGGGCCGATCACGGGGTGCGCAGCAATGATCTTGGCGCATCCCGCCACGTCGTTCGCTTGCATGGGGCGCCACTGCAGGGACATGAAGGTACCTTCGCGAGACCGTGGTGTGGGACGAGATATGGTCCTTTTAGGTTACTTGTAATTAGCATAAGCGCTGCTAGGATGCCAGCCCTCTCTGCAATGGAGGACTTATGAGTCCAGTTCATGGAACTCCAGCAAGCGGTACGAAGCCCCAATCCTGAGGTTGTCACTCCTGGTTCTTGGTTTCAGTTTGTTCTTTGTCAGTGCGGCTCGGGCGGACACATGGAGTGCGGGCGCGTTTACGACTTACGACCAGGCGGAGTGGGGCGACGATCCGAGTGCGGCTGGTAAATTGTTGAGCAACGAATACGGCACGGTCTATGCATCGGGAGGCGATCTCTTCGTGATAGGGACCGCGAGCCCGGGATTTTCTGCTGAATTCACTTCTGGGCTGCACTTGGGAGATTTTCTGCCGGCGTCTGGGGCTCCTGGAGCGCTCAATACCGACCTGGAAAATCCGTCGACGACTTCAGCCGGAATTTTCGCAGGCGAAGTGGCGGGATTGAAGCTCAACATAGATTTTCCGCGGCTGGACTCTTACCGGGTACTTCAGGACTGCATTTCGGAGATTTGGTTCTAACGGGAATGACGGGCACAGGCTTCGGGCTCAATGGCCTTACCGTAAGTCAGTTTCTTAACCTCATTGATCAGGCACTCGGGGGAGCGGATACGGGCTTCACCATTGCCGACCTCAACACCGAGCTGGAAGGGCTCAACAACGCATTTCGCGATGGCCAGCCCGAGCCATTCGCGCAAGACCATCTCGTCGCTCCCAGCTCGTCTGTAGCGATGCCGGAGCCGCCCACGCTACTGCTCGCAGCAGTGGGCCTCCTGGCTGCCGCCATCTTTAGGAAAAAGCGCGTTCTCGGTCGTCCAAATTCGATCTGAACGAATCACCGGAGGTTCCGCGTCGCTGGGATTCAATCAAATTCGAAAACAGGAGGCTTTATGGCAGCGAAAAAAGCAATGAAGGGAAAGAAAATAGCGAAAGCAAGGAGTCTGCACAAGGGTAAAAAGCTGGAGGCTCAGAAATCGCTGAAGAAGGGCGCTCCGGTACCATACTTGCAATACAACATGACAACGGCACCGTAAGCAATTCACTCTGCCAGCCGCGGCACGCCCTCCGATCTGCCACGCTATTTGCTTGCGGCGGTGGGCGTGGCGTACTAGCGGTTGCTGTCTCTAAGAAAATGCGCGCTCTGGTCCGTCCAAGTCCGATCTAAACGAATCACCGGAGGTTCACATGAACATCAGCAGGCTGAAACTGGCCACTCTCGTCATGCTCGCTGTCGCGGCGATAACCCTTTGGGCGAACAGCGTCAAAGCGGACCAAGTCGTCTATAGCCAGCCTTTGCAAACGCCATTGGTCGATGTCGGAGGCTTTTACACACCCACAGGTAACTTTCAAACGGCTGATACGTTCAATCTCGCACAGGGGGCCAGCATAAATTCGATTCAGTGGTTTGGGTCGTACGAGAATGGCAACTCCGTTGGATTTCCCGCTGCGACCGCGACCGATTTCGTTCTGGTTCTTGGTATTTGTCGCGCTTCGGATTGTCTCTCGAATGATGATGCGGATAGCATACCTGGGTTCCCCCTATTGGAGGTTTCGCCGTCCATGGCACACGAGACCTTCCTGGGGACTTCAACCAGTGTGAACGTAGAGGGCGACTTTCCCTCTTCGTCGTCCAACTACAGCTATCAAGTGAACTTGTCCGTGCCATTGCAGCTCTCTAGCGGGGAATATTTCCTTTCAATCATTCCCGAATTCGCGCCTGGGGGGGATGTGGGCTGGTCTTTTGATGCGGGCACAGGGGGAGACGGTATTTCACAGGGTCTCAACCCGAGTCTCACGGACAACTTCGATTTGGCTTTTACTTTCAACGGAACCCCAACCGCTAATGTGCCGGAACCTTCCAGCCTGTTGCTTCTGGGCCTCGGGCTAGCGCTCATATGTCTACGAGCCGTGCGTGTGCGACATCTGCTATCGAGTGTTCCGGTGCTGGTTCTGCTGGTGCTCGCCAGTTTTCCTGCGGTCGCCCACGCCGACACCTTCACTCTCGATGGCGCCCCGATTGATTCTTTTTCGTTCAATACAACCCTGAAGACGTTCTCCGTTCAGATGGCCACGGCGGACGCTCTGCCCTATAAAACGGATTTCATGAATGACACCAAGATTCCCCTTCTTACCCTCGATGAATTCGTCACCGTTGACGGGACGCCGGTCGAGAACGAAATTGAACTCCTCGCCGACTTCGTCAAATCCTTCCAGTTCGTAACCGGCTCGGACATGCTTACCAGCAACGTGACCTTCACCTACGGAGAACTCAAAGTTATGGAAGGCAGCGGCGGGACTACGGTACCCGAATCTTCAAGCGTGGCGTTGCTGGGGTCCGGCCTGCTCGGCCTGATCGGTTTCGGCCGCAAGAAGCTCGGTTGTTGACGCCGGGCGCGCCGGCTGGTGTCAACTCTGTGAAGACGCGGGCTCTTTTGTTGAAATTCGGAATAAGAACGAATCATAGGAGGCTCCATATGAGGAAGGCACAGGTCGCACTCGCGATATTCGCACTAGCTGTCGCAACTCTCTTTGCCAGCAGCTCTGCGCGGGCGGATACCTACACGTACGGTTACATCAGCCAGGGGCAACTCGATCTCGGAGGCTTCCACCCGTGTTCACCCTGCCGGATGCAAATCTCATTCACGGTGACAAACGCACTCGCTCCGAATACTGCTTATATGTGGACCGCGGACGGCTCTGGCACCGGGAATCCGCTTGACCCTCTTACTATAATCTTTGACCCTTTCGCGGGTGGCAATGATGCCAGCCTGATTGTGGGTACGGACAAGTCGGGAAACATCGAAGATTGGTTTTTTGCCTTGACCAACACGACTGACCCCCTTGTGCCAACTTGTACTACTAACGCATCTTCCCAAGGTGAGGATACAGTTGCTGGGAGTGTCTTCGAAATGGTTTCGCTTAGCAATTGCACGGATATGTTTGAGGATGCCAAAAGTAGTGTTTCTTTTCAGTTCCAGCCGTTATTTGGCCCAGCCTGGACCGAAACGACCAATGTAACGACGATGAATGCCCCCGAACCCTCGACGATGATGCTCCTCGGAATCGGCCTCCTACTGCCCTGCATGAAGAGGCGGCGGCGTGCGAATTCTTGTTCTCGGTGAAAGCTGTAACCGATAGTTATTCGCTGGAGTGGATAATTGCCGGTAGCTCGAATGATTTTCGAATAGCGGCCGTCGTTCGTTCTCTACGCAATAAAGGGAGTCGAGCAATTCGCGTATCTGCTCGGTGGAACGCTCGGACACCACGACGACGTTAGCAAACCAGCTACCCCGAATCAATTTGGCAAACGGCGGATCGATGCAGAGTGCTCAGGTTGTGGCTGTGAAATCTGGACAACAGAACGCTTGTGCGAAATCGCGTCTCATTCCGCTTACCGGTGTAGTTACGTAATCGGAGATTGGGTTTTTGACTCCCGCAGGCGGACAATCACGGCAATAGTCTCCAGACATCATTGTAATAGAACGTGCTGCTATAGATGGGGCTGTAATAACCAGTAAATAGCCAGAAATTTTGGTTTAGATCTACCCAGCCAATGCCCTCATAGCGCGGTCCAGGCACATTGTTGGGAGTCGATTTAAAAACTCCGCGAATAACGTTCCCGGTGGTCGCTACTACAGCGGCGGGCGTATCTTGCGCTTTCACTGTAGAGTAGTGAAACCTGCTAGACTCAGCGCGAGGAGACCACCATGAAAAAGGGTGTCACAACTGTTCTGATTGCCGTTGCCGCCGTGCTTCTTTGCAGCGTATCAATGTTTGGCCAGGCGGCACAGTCATCGCCACAAAGCGGTCCCGGTTCCGAGGGGCAGCCGAACTCTATCAACAACAAGGATGTCGAGTTGCTTCGGGCAAACCTGCGTGCGAACCGCAAGAACCTCATGGCGCAGAATATGAGCCTTACAGCCGACGAAGCTACCAAGTTCTGGCCTATCTTCGACCAATACAGAAAAGAGGCCATTAAACCCAACGACGAACGCTGGGCTTTGATCAAGGACTACGCCGCGAACTACAACACTATGACTGATGCGCAAGCTCAGGATTACATACAAAGAGCTACGGATGTTGACCAGAAACTGCTCGCACTGCGCCTGAGGTATGTCCCAATTTTGGAGAAGGTTATATCTGCGAAGAAAGTGGCGTTGTGGTATCAGATCGACCGCCATATCGACCTTATGATCAATCTGCAGCTCTCCTCGGTGATTCCGATGGTCGACACAACCAAATGAACATGTGATGAGCTGCGCGCCAACTTGGCACGGTGCTCTTCGTCACCCACGAATCAGGAAATTAGTAGGGCTGTGGGCAATCGTACCTGCCTTGCAGCGCGATACCGCCAAGAGTCCCTTCGCCTACAACGATTTCTTGGCGCTGTGGAAGGGCCTCGACGTCCCCATTCTGGAAGAAGCTAACGCCGAGTCCGCGAAACTACACGAAATCACAGTGGCTCGTGAAGGTTGCTGACACATGTCGACCCGAACCGGATAATTGTTGAGAAATCCGCTTCCCACCAGCTATCTCAGTCTGAGATAGCTAGTGATAATCCCTGTTCTCGACACCTTCCTGAAACTCAATGCCCGGTTCGGCCGTTAGTCACGATCGAAGTATACGGAGTCGCTCACTAGGATATTCTCGAACACAGTGACGAAACCAAGGTCCCGAATGTTGCTAGATAGGACTGCCCCCGTTCGGCTGCATAATCATGTCTCCTGAGTGTCAGTCGGAGCCTGATCTAGCCAAGCGAGGAAGAGCTTATAGCCTACCGATAGGACGATCGCGCCGACGAACAAGCCGACGAGGCCCAAGGCAACGAATCCGCCAATCGCGCCGAGGAACACCACCACCATTGGAACTGCGACTCCTCGTCCCAGCAGGAGGGGCTTCAGGAAGTTGTCCACTATGGCAACAACAAGACACCAAACCAGGAAAATTACGGCTTTGGTGGTGCTCGAGATCGCAAACATGTAGATCACCGCCGGTATGAGCACGAGCACGCCGACCTGCAGCACAGCGGCGATTAGAAACGTTACGGCCCACAAGCCCGCGCCAGGCAGCCCTGCTACAAGAAAACCAAGGCCCGCAAGAACCGATTGGATAAATGCCACACCAAGAATCCCGCTGGTAACGCTGCGGATCGTGGCTCCAATTAGTTGCTGGAATTCGGGCCCCTTGGCCCCGAAAAGACGATTGAACAAGGAGCAAGTCACGTCATTTGCGGCCTGGGCGCTCGCCAGAAGGACTCCAGCCACTACAATGGAAAGAGCGAATTGCAGCACGGTGAGGCCGAGTCCGGCGGAAACAGAGAGCAGCCCAGGGACTGCGGCTTTGATCTGGGGAGCAAAACTTCTTACGGCTTCGCTTAGGTCCCTAGATGCCCGGCTCCACAAACTGTTCAATGGAGCCCCGATGATCGGCCAGGTTTCAACCCCCGCAGGAGGAGGAGGGATAATTAAGGTTCCTTCCTTGAAGTGGGCTGCAAGGGTATGGACACTCTCGACTAGCGTTCTTGCGAGCAAGACCACTGGAATAATCAGGAAGGCCAGAAATAGAACCGCGAAAACGACAGCGGTCACCACTTCTCGCCCGCCCAGCGCAAGTTGCAACTTTTTGAATCCCGGGTAAGCAGCGACTGCAATGATAATGCCCCAAGTGAGCAGAGGAATGAAGGGACGCAGGATCGTGAGACAGGCGATGGTTAGCAGAATCCCCAGGCCGATGTAGATGGAGGCTTCGAGTGCGAGGTTTAGTTGGGTTCTGTCGTCCGCAGGTTCGCGAAATGTCACGGTAGAGTCTCCTGCCTGTATAAACTGACCCTCATGGTTGATGCTTTTGAGCACGCTGCGCCAGGCAACAAGGTTTGTCGGTAAAATCTTTTCCGATCAAAAGACAGCAACGGAAAATGGATACGGGTTTTTCTTCTCCATGAGTTTCGGGTGCTCGTGAGCCGCGAATGAGCGGGAGTTCCAATACTCTCCAGGGCGTTAGAGAAAGTATGGCAAGAGCGATCACCTTGCAGGTCCTCTTTGAGTGTATGGAGGCGATATCACTATGGGGTTGGAGGGGTCTTATCCCACTCGTCGGCCCCATGTGCGTAGAGATAACTTCGTCCCGAGCGTATTGGAACTAGGGATTCCCCTAGGTGTTTGGGAAAGGTCTGCGTGTTAGCTTGGACATTGTTTCGTTACGACGACATGCTACTTTGAAACGCTGACACGATTAGCCCTTCTGGCGAATCGGACCGAGCCGCTCTCAATCAAACCCAAGGGTTGATTTTGACTTCACTCCACTAGAACCATCGCAAGAAGCCAATTTCAAATTCTCGGAGAACAACTAACGTTGGACCAGCGAATAACACACGCTGGTGAGGAGAAAGTTTATGCCAGTAAAAAACCCAAAGGAACTCTTCGTAATGCTGCTTAGTGACGCACGACAGAGCACCGAGCGGTCGACCAAGTTTTATCAGGAGATCAGCCAGGCAGCCCAGGATCCAGACATTAAAGAAGCACTGGAATCGCGGGCTTGGATCTCGGAAAAGGACTTGAGCGCGATCGATCGGTGTTTCGAACTAATCGGGGAGCAGCCAGTGAAGCTCAGCGGTCGTCTCCAAGAGGTGTTTGTTGAGGACTTCCGCAAAGAGTTGGCGGAGATACAGAACCCGTTGGCAAAGCATATCTTCGTCTTAGCCAAGGCGAGCCACCTGATCCATTTTCGGATTGCTGAGTACGTAGCGCTGGTAGCAGCGGCCGACGTGACCGGACACTATGCGGTTGGTGTTCTGTTGGAGAGCTGTCTGGCAGACAAGCTCGCGTTTGTTGAACGAACGCGACGTCTCATCAGGAACTTCGTCGCGACCAAGGTAGCGGCGAAGGTCGCTACAGCATAATCACGCCGAACAGCCTCATGCCTAAGCGGCTCTCCCCGTCAATGGGGAGAGCTGCCTCACACAGAGACCGTCCCACCCTCGTCACAAGCTGCATCCGAAACGGTCTGGTCCACATAGATGTCGAGAAATCCTCTTCCCACC
>CAVYDF010000004.1:0-99915 GCA_963767205.1 uncultured Acidobacteriota bacterium | reverse complement strand
TAAGCGCGTCGCGCGCTTTCGCTTCCCGTCAGACTATACGATCTTCAGTAGGGGCACGGCATGCCGTGCCCGAACGCGCCACAAGCAATCATGCGCCATCGAACGCGACGACGCCCTACCGAGTGTTCGACTTTTGAATCGTCAACCGCGACGAATGGCGCGATCGCGCCAAGTTCTATCGCCGGGCACGGCATGCCGGCCCCTACTGCGAAGAACGCAGCCACCGGCGTTGCGGCGCATCATTTATGATGCTATAATTGATGGCAGATTGTGTGCGCTTGCCGAGGGCATCCTGATGACCAAAACAGCGTCACGCGGTCGCAAAAAAATTCGGACCACCGTTACCCTCCCCAAGCCGGTTTACGAAGAAGCCCGTTCGCTGATCGCGAGTGACGCCGCGCCTGTCGATTCGATGAACGGCTTTTTCGAGGCCGCGATTACCGCGTATCTAAACACTTCAAGCGCCGGGAAATTGACGCTCAGTTCGCGGCTATGGCAACGGATCCCGCCTATCAGCGTGAGGCTGCCGCAATTTCCGAAGATTCAGCGAAAGCGACTGGGAAGCCTTCGGGAAGCACGCGTGATCCGTGGCGACGTGTACGAAGCCGTTCCCGATCCAACGAAGGGCTCCGAGCAGCGCGGCACGCGTCCGGTGATCTCGTCAGCCGCGATGCAATCAACCAGAACAGTCCCATCGTTGTGATTGTCCCGGTTACCGGACGCGAGAACAGCGTCCGCGTCTACCCGAGCCAGATTGAGATCCGCGCCGGCGATGGAGGCCTTCGTAAAGATTCAGTCGCGATGGGCGAACAAGTGCGCGCGATTTCGAAAACGCGTTTGACGAAGCAGCTCGGCCATCTGCCGGGCTCCGTGATGGCGAAGCTCAACGCCGCCCTGAAAATTGCCCTCGACCTTCCTTGAGTAGCACAGGCCCCGCCCACAGGCGGTCGTGAAAATGACGCCTGTGCCAACGTAAAAGCACGCCGAGGCGCGCACTTTACAAGCAAGATCAAAGAACGCGTTCTTTCGCTTCCTCGTTTCGCCGACGCCACGCAGATAGCAACTGGCGGCACAGGCAGGAATGCCTGTGCTACCAAAAACACAGCCGCAGCGCGCGATCGTGCTCATCCAATATAATTGATCTTCAGTAGGGGCACGGCATGCCGTGCCCGAACGCGCCACAAGCAAGCACGTGCCATCGACCCGATAACGCCCTGCCAGTGTTGGCCTTTGAATCGTCAACCGCGGTGAATGGCGCGATCGCGCCAAGCTCTTTCGCCGGGCACGGCATGCCGTGCCCCTACTGCGAAGAACGAAGTGGCAGCCGAGCCAAGCATTGGCGCGTGTGCTGCGGTTTTACGTTGGCACAGGCGTCATTTTCACGACCGCCTGCCGGCGGGGCCTGTGCTACTTGAGGCTGTACCTTCGTACAGCTTATCAATGCGGCGCGGATGCGCGTCGCGGCGGCGCATGTGGCGCAGCATCCCGGTAAAATTTCAGCATGAGCGGTACGACCTCGGATAAGCCGATCGTGCGCCAGCCAGGCGTCGCTGCGCCGGGTGGCTCGGACAAGCCTGTTACCACCGCGCCGAGCAGCGCGGTCAAGACTGCCACGAGCGCGCCGACTGGCGCATCGACCAGCGCGGATAACTCCGCACCGGCGCCGGCGTCACGCGCCGCTACTCCGCCTAAGACATCAGCAGCGTCTCCGGTTGCGCCAGGAACTGCGGCCGCCACGACCACGGCGCAGAAAACCGTGAAATGCCCGAAGTGCGGCACCGACGTGCGCGAAGTGGCGCGCTTCTGCCAGCGTTGCCACCACACGATGCGCTACGAGTGCCCGTCGTGCCACAACCAGCAGCGCACCGGCGGCAAGTGCGAAAAGTGCGGCATCGATTTCCTGAAGTACGTCGGCGCGGTGGTCACGCAGAAGCAGGCGGAGGCGGACGCCTTTCACGAGCGCATCGAGCAGCGCTCCACGCTGATGAAAAATATTTTGTGGATGCCGTTCACGCTGGGCTTCCCCATCATTCGCGATTATTTCGTGAAGCGCGACCGCAAGAAGTAAGTAGCACAGGCCTCGCCGGCAGGCGGCGCGTGAAAATGACGCCTGTGCCAACGTAAGAACGCGCCTTGCTCGCGCCATACATGCAAGATCAAAGAACGTGTTCTTTCGTTTCCTCGTCTCGCAGCGCCAGCGGCACGCAGCAACTGGGGCACAGGCAGGAATGCCTGTGCTACTGAAACCGACGCAAGGCCCGTTTACGCGGTGCTAATCATCGAGGTTTTTGCCGTTCGGTGGGAGCCCCCGCATTTATGCGGGGGAGGAGCGCTTCAGCGCTCCGCAGCGATGACGGCAACTTTGTCTCGCGCTTTAGCGCTGGGCCTTCGACTGCCCTGGCTAAAGCCACGATGTTTTCTCGTTATTTCTGCCACTGGACTAGAGTCCAGCTCCCCCTGCTAAAGCAGGGGGCTCCCACCGGAAAAGCTTTAAATAGCACAGGCGTCCGCCGATAGGCGGCTCGTGAAAATTTCCGCCTTGTTGCCTCCAGTTGCTAAAGCACGCTGAGTCGCCATAGCGCAGAAAGCAAAAGAACGCGTTCTTTTGTTTCCTCGCTTCTGCGACGTCCGCGCACGTGGCAACTTGGGGCACAGGCAGGATTGCCTGTGCTACTCACCTAATTCTCTTTCCCCGGCTCCGGCCCCGCCGCCAGCCAACCCGCCACGTCGTACGCTTCATACACGCCCTGTGCGCCCGAAATCTCGTCCTCCACCACGTCGAGACACGCGCGAAAACACTCGCGCCATCCGGTCACATAGCCGCGCGCATACTCCACCGCCAGCCGTTCGCGCTCGCGATGCAGGCGCTGCATGTCAAACACCTGCGCGCATTCGAGGCGCGGCGCATGCACCGCCAGTTGCACGCGATAAATAAATTCGCGCACCGCACGCAGCAGCCAATTCAGCGGACGCGGATAGTACACGCCCGTCCGCCGCCCCGGCTCATATCACGCCATCTGCCATCCGTGCGGCACCACGCCGCCATGCGTCACTTCCCTTCTGATTCCGCGCAGCAATTTCATATTCGCCTTTCAGTAGCATAGGCTTCAGCCTGCGCCGAACTCGCTACACGCGTGCTTCGCAAATCGACAAAACCTTGGCTTCGTTCTTTTCTAGACTCGTCGACAGAACGATTCAACGACAGCCAATCATTCGCATCCGAGCCATCGTTGCTGCCGTAACCCGCGCGTCATTTTTTGCCGGCCGAACTTTTCGCGCATCCACGCTACGAACACGTCGCACCTCCGTCCCCGTCCCCACTCGCAATTCGCGCCGCACCGCTTCATCGCGCTTCGCCCGCAGCAATTCCAGAAATTCGCGCGCATTGTACGAATAGTGTTCCCGCGCTCCGCCCACACGACTGCGAATCTCTTCGAGTTGCTCGTGCCTCTCAGCTTCTAAAATGTCGTCGCCATCGCGATCTGCACTTGCTTGTGAAGTTGCTTCTTCCAGCCCGGAAGGGTTTTCCTCAAGAAAAACGCTCGGCTTGTGGATTTCTCTGTGCAAATGCCTGTGGATTTCGCTCTGCTTTTCTTTATCTTTTATTCTTTCTATCGATGAACTAACCATCCGGGCCGGAAACTGCTGAATTTGCACGTTTTGGGGGTCGGTTGCTACGCAATTTGGCGTAGGAGTGGCCGCAACCTGGCGTAACCGCTCCGCAATTCTGCGGGTGGTCTGTGAATATTTTTTGGCCTTGGTAATCCGTACCACTACGCCGGTGGGCGCAGCTGTGGTCTCAATGTAGCCTTCGCGCCGCAAACGACGAAACCAGCCCTCGAGCGTCCGCCGGTTGAAGCCCGTCTCTTCCTCAATCTCGCGATAGCTCACCGGTGACCCACCCAAAACCCAACCAATTGAGCCACTTTGGTGCGTCTGCCGCAGCACAAGCCAGGAGTAAAGCCAGATCGCCGAGCCCATTCGCTCGTAATGACCCGCGTCGAGCAGCACGCCTCTCACGCCGGTATTGAAATTCTTATCGCGCATTACGAACTGGCTCGCATCTCCGTATTTCTCTCTAGTACTTCACCAATTTCGAGTATTTCTTTCACTGAACGATTACACCGCCACATTTCCCCGCTTACTTCAAATGGCGCCGACTCTCTTGTGGCGCCGGCCTCGCTTTGAGTGGCACAGGCACTCCTGCCTGTGCGCTGTTGCTAGGTCGCAGGCGCTAATCCCTGCTTGCTCGCGAAATCGCACCAGATGCGCGCCCGAGAACGCCAGACACCTAGCGGCGCGCAAACTTCTCCGTAAATCTCCGGTCCACCAGCCCCATCTCCGCGTTTCTACCCACAACCACCCGTCCGCCGCCTCCTCGAACCGGTACTGCTACCTACGTACTATAGGAGGTAATAACGTGTGTGATATCCATTAAGCCAATGCCAAGCTCCAAGGGGGACGCAAAGCAGGGTTCGGCGTCGCGAGAGGACGCCATCGACCGGCCTCTCGAATATCTCTTCACCTCATCCGAGGCTTCCATCGAATCCTTCCACCTCAGCCGTCTGAACACCGTCGCCAACCTGCGCAAAGAGCTCAACGAAATTTTCGAGGAGTGGGTCGAGGCCGAAGTGCAAGCCCGACTGGCCCAGTGGCTTCTCGCGCGCAAGAATCCGCAAGGCGCCTCATCTGCAAACTCCCTCGTAATCGACTCAGAAGATCGCCCCACCTTCCGCGCTGTGGAAACGCCTTCGACCAATCGCACTGCGCCTCGGGCCGCTGCAGCTGATTCCGATGTGCGGCCAGCCATCGCAAGATTTGTTGCGCAGGCTCCATCTGATGCTGACGCGGAAAAAGTTTCCACTCGACGCGCCACTCGCGACTCCATCACCCGCGACTTCGTCGCTCTCGATTCCTCCGCTCTCGACTCCGACGCCCGTCCCGCGGCTACCCGCCCTGCCGCTCGCCCAAGAAATCGCCCCGCGAGCGTCGTCGCCGCCAAACCGAGAAGTCGTTCACCCATCACACGCTCCGCGATTGCCTGTCGCTCGCCGCATTTCCCAACCTTCGTGCACTCGAGCGCCGTCGGCAAACCCACAACCATTTCAAAACCCGGCAAAGCAACCTCGATGCTTCTCTCATTTCGCCGCCCACATAGGAATCGCGTAGCCAGTTGACGCCGGCAAGCCCCGGTAAACCGTTTTCAACGCACCGCAAAGCAGCTCACCAAAGGATTCGGTCGCAATTCGAACGAATTGCCGCGACCACCTCCGGCAAATCAGCGTCAAATCAAGAACCATCACTCCCGCCTCCCCAAAAGCCGCCTTTCCGCATGTCCAACGCCCACCACGCCGCCCCCCTCCCCCAAACCTCCGCCCAATCCAAACCACCGCTCCCATCGCCGCCCCACCTCCCCAAGGTTTCCTCGAACATAACCTATTCATTAGCGGTTGGAGTGATGCTGGGTGTGCTATGAGGATGTTCTCGGGTGACGCGATCAATATCGCGGCGAGGTGTAACTCGTGATGTGGGAAGAAGCACTTCTTTGGTCGGAGGCTGGGTACAACAGAACGGCGTTGTGGAATTTAGCTTGAAGAGTTGGATGGTCGAGTCAAGGCAGTTTCTTTTACATTCCGCCGATCTGGGGCGATTGACTGGCGACTTCGGACCTTGGTGGCTCGGTTAGACGGACAAATGAATACTTTGCGCCTTCTGCGCGTGCCGCATCGTGGCATTACTGGGCGCCGCACGCACTGAATTTAGAGTTTGCTAAAATGCTGATCGAACGGCGGGGCTCAGGTTGTTGAGGCTGCGGTGCGCGGGGGCCAGGACTCGAGAAGTTGTTCCTTGCGGTAGATGAGGGCGTTTATGTCGTATGGGGCAAGTTCGATGTTGTGGCCGTGAGTGATGGCGTCGGTGGGACAGGCGTCAACGCAGTAGCCGCAGAAGATGCATCGCGAGTAGTCGATGTTGTAGACGCGGGCGTAGCGTTCACCGGCGGAGATGCGGTTGACTTCGGTATTCTCAGCGGCCTCGATGTAAATACAATTCGCGGGGCACGCGGCTGCGCAGAGAAAACAGCCGACGCATTTCTCGAAGCCGTTCTCATCGCGCTGTAGCACGTGAATACCGCGATAGCGTGCCGCGACGCTGGGAGGGACTTCGGGATAGCGCTCGGTGGTGGTTTTGCGAAACATTGTGCGCAGCGTGATGCTGAAGCCCTTAACGAGCGTCGAGAATGTTTCGCCGACTTCGCGGATTATAGAAGCCATCGCAGTAACACCTTAGCAAGAGTCTCGCAACGCGCAAATCAAACCGACAAACAAATACTTTTACAAATCCCTACTTCGCGAGCCCGAAATTCAATGTGAAACCAGCTCGCAGCAAAGCGTCGGCACAAACCGAATAAACAAATCAATGATGCTGAATCAACTTCACAATATCGCTGTACATCACAAATCCAAAAATCCCCAGAAGAAACACGAGGCCAACCTGAACGAACCGCTCCTTTACCGTTATGCTGAGATCACGGCGCAGAACGCCTTCGATTGCCAGCATTAACACGTGCCCGCCGTCCAGGATCGGAATCGGCAGCAGGTTGAGCAGACCGAGATTCAGGCTGATGATGGCCATGAATTCGATCAGGCGCATGGGCCCGCCTTTGGCGGCACGTCCCGATTCACGCGCGATGCCCACAACGCTCTGAAGCTGGCGAATCGAAACCTTTCCGGTGAAAAGTCCGGCGAGAACATCAAAAATCTGGCGCATGCCGCCCACTGTCGCCAAGCCCGCATCCGTCACCGACGTAACGAAACCCTGCCTGTGATAGCTATCATTGGTGCGTGGCGAAACGCCAATCTGCCACACGGACTCGCCGTCGCTTCCCAGTCCATGCGTCGGCGTAATTTCCAAAGGAATTTCCTGGCCGTCACGGCGGACTACAAAATTGATCGCTTGGCCGCCAGAAGCGCGCACCACCTCAACCAATTGCGGCCAAGTTACGACCGGCTTGCCATTGATGGAGGTGATGGTGTCTCCCGGCCGCATGCCAGCCTTTTCGGCGGGAAAGCCTATGGCGATCTCATCTGCGATTGGAGCCATGGCCGGATATCCGAGAACGTTTGACGCATCGGATTTGACGGAGGGGACGAGCACAGTGAATTTCTGTTCCCCGCATCGCGAGCGACAGTAATTTCCGCGGAGCTTCCCGGTTTCGCTTTAGCGATTTGATCGAATACCTTGTCCCAAGTGGAAGTTTTCACGCCGTTGACAGCTATGATGTGATCGCCCGCCCGAACACCTGTTGTGACGGGAGGGATTTGCGGAACGGCGGCTACTACCGCGGACTGCTGCAAATATTCCGGTTCAGGAACGCCCTTCAGCCAGAATATTCCCCAGAAAATCAGGAAGGCGAGAAGTATGTTCATGATCGGACCGGCAATCGCTATGAGCACTCGAACCCAGCGAGGCTTGGAAAGAAATTCGTACGGCGCCCCTGTGCGTTCCTCCACCGGATTGTCGCCAGCCATCCGAACGTAGCCGCCGAAAGGGTAGCGCGCTCAAACGATAGTCCGTGTCGCCGCGCTTGACGCCAAATAGTCTTGCGCCAAATCCAAACGAAAAGACCTCGACGCGAACGCCTGCCAATTTCGCGGCGATAAAATGTCCCCATTCGTGCACGAAGATCATTATGCCGAGCACGACGGTGACGGAAACCAGAGCTATCAGACCGTTCTGCAAGTCCACCATGATTGCCTCATTTAGGATTGTACAGCGTCGCGCGAAAACAGGCGAATCAACTTCTTGCTCCGCCCTCTCGCGCTGACCCTGCATCTCTTGTCGCTTCGCTATTGCTTCTCGCGCGAGACTGCGAGCTTCGAGGTCCGCCGCCAGCACATCTTCAATCTTCTTGATCGGCGTTCGGGGCATTTGCTCGAGCACGTCTTCGATTACGGCGGCGATTCCAAGAAACGGCAGCTTGCGATCCAAAAACGCCGCGATTGCTATTTCGTCCGCGGCATTTAACGCGCACGGCAAAAGCCCGCCTGCACGAATCGCCTCTTTTGCAAGCTCAAGGCACGGAAACTTGCGAGCGGGAACATCCTCGAAGTCCAGTTTGCGCAAAGTCGTCCAATCGAGGGCACATCCGTTCGACGGAACGCGCTCGGGATAGGTTAGCGCATATTGAATCGGCATGCGCATATCGGTTGGTCCAAGCTGTGCCAGGATTGAACCATCCACAAATTCCACCATCGAATGGATTGTCGACTGCGGATGAATGACGACGTTGATTTTGTCGAGGCTCATGCCGAAGAGCCAGCGGGCTTCGATCACTTCGAAACCCTTGTTCATCAATGTGGCCGAGTCGATTGTGATTCGGTTTCCCATTTTCCAGTTGGGATGTGCGAGGGCCTGCTTGGGGGTTACATGGCTCAGCTTCGAAATAGGAGTCTTTCTAAATGGGCCGCCGGAAGCGGTAAGCACCAGTCTCTTTACTTCGCGATTTTCGCCGGCTCGCAGACACTGATGAATCGCGTTGTGCTCGCTGTCGACCGGGAGTAGGGCCACGTTGTGCCGCTGCACTGCGGCCATCACCACTTCCCCGGCTGCGACAAGAACCTCTTTATTCGCGAGGGCGATCTGCTTGCCGCATTCGATTGCTTTGTATGTTGCGGGCAGGCCCACTACCCCCACCGCGGCCGACACTACGAGTTCGGCGTCGGGATGAGTGGCGACGCGCTCGATTCCCTCGGGGCCGAATAGAATCTCGGGAAGCGGTTGGCGAGAGCCGCTCAGGATGTCGCGGAGCTCACGCGCGCCTGCTTCGGTACCCACCGATACCACTTTCGGCTTGTGGCGCTGGACCTGTTCTGCGGCGAGAGCAACATTTGACCCGGCCGCAAGGGCGACAACCTCGAATCGGCCTGGAAGCGAATCGACCACCCTCAAACATTGCGTGCCGATCGAGCCGGTTGAGCCCAGAATCGAGATGTGTTTCATGTGGCAGCGATTTTATAGAGGATTGCGAGATTTTGCGAACAGCAAGCGAAGCGGAGTGTTTACGATTGGTACGCGTGGCCTTGATATCGCGGACAAAAGCCTGATGCGAGCGGTGTAGAATTTAGTGGTAGCGGCGCATGTTCGCCTTTCGAATGGCGCGTTTTGGGGCGTTTTCCTCAACAAGTCAGGAGATGACTGATGGCTGAGATCAAGAGCTCTGTATCGGGCGTGGGCGAAGCCAGTTCGGAGCGCCGGCGCACGCAGCGCGTCCAGATCGCAATGCCCGTGATCGTACGAGGAACGTCCGGCACGCAGAATTTCGAGGAAGAGACCTATACGGTAGCGGTAAACGCCAATGGCTGCATGATCAAAATGACGAATCGCGTGGCGCGCGCCCAGCAGGTGGCGATCGTGAATCCCAAGACGGCCGAAGAGCTTCCCTGCACCGTCTCTTTTATTGGGCAGAAGGATGCGGGCAAGATGGAAGTTGGAATTGAATTCTCCGAACCGTCGCCTCTGTTCTGGCGAATCGCATTTCCCCCTGAAGACTGGGATCCCTCCGAGCGCAAACGCGCTTCGAACGCTCCGCCTCCGAAATTGCCGACCACGACGCCTCGGCGTTAGAGGCGGCACGCAGCAACCCAGAATCCGCACATGGTCGAATTCGTCCGCCCGCTTGCGACCGGAAGCTCAGTCGTCACTTCATTTTCAAACCGATGTCATTTTGCAAACCATTGGTAGGCTGCCCAGACGACGGGGCTTGCGAGGATGAGACTATCGATGCGGTCGAGCACCCCGCCATGCCCCGGCAACAAATTGCTCGAATCTTTTACGGCGGCGCCGCGCTTCCATGCTGATTCGATCAAGTCGCCCATTTGTCCGGCGATGTTTGCGAGACCGGCGATCACGAGCATTTGCGTCGCTTCGATCTGCAGCCACTTCGCAAAAAATACTCCCACGAGGAGCGATGCGAGCAAGTTGCCGAGCGCGCCTTCCCAGGTTTTCTTGGGGCTCAGCGCCGGGGCCATGGGAACCCGGCCCAATCCTTTGCCGACAAAGTACGCGAGGATGTCGCCCGCCCAGATGAGGCAAAGTGTAAACAGCACGAGCTTCCGGCCGACCAGACTGATTTCGTTGATTCGGACCAGATAACTGAACGGAAGAGCGACAAACAAAAGCGCCGCTGAACTGATGGCGATTGCCGGAAGCACTTCGTGGAGTGCCCAGCGTGTGGCGAGTCCGATCGCAACGGCGCCGAAGACGAAAACCAAGAGCACTGCTTCGATGGAGAGCACGCCTCCGGCGGCGCTGCGCACGATTGAATAACCTTGCGCGAAGGAACGCGTTTCAACCAGGCCAAGCGAATATTGCGCGTAGAACAATCCAGCGGTGCAAACGATCGTCCATTTGCGAAATGGCCGCATCGCGATTCTTTCGCCGAGATCGAAAAATTCAAGCAGCGCAAGAATTGCGATTAACGCGGCTACTGCTGCGAGAACCCAGGCCGGCCCCCACCATACCAGGGCGACAACGATCGGAATCAGGACGAGAGCTGTGAAGATGCGAAGGAGCATTCGGCGTCAGCCCTTGGCCGCCGCAGACCGTTTGTGGTGCGAGGAGCGCTCTTCTTGCGGACGCGTGGCGCCGAGGCCGCCGTAGCGGCGCTCGCGTTTCTGATAGTCGATTAAAGCTTCGAGAAGACGAGCGCGCGAAAAATCCGGCCAGAGCGTCTCGGTGACGTAGATTTCCGCGTAGGCAATTTGCCACAGAAGAAAATTGCTCACGCGCATTTCGCCGCTGGTGCGGATGAGCAGGTCGGGGTCGGGCAGGCCGGCCGTATAGAGGTGCGACGCGATCGCTTCCTCATCGGCGCGGAATTCCGGCTGGCCATTGGCGCGGGCTTTTTGAAGCATCGCGTTGAAGGCATCAACGATTTCCGCGCGCGCGCCATAGTTCAGCGCGACTATGAGGTTCATGCCGGTATTGCTGCCGGTTAGTTGCGTGGCGCGATCCAGATCTTTGCGGACGGCATCTGGCAGATCCGATTCGCGGCCGATGATCGTGAGGCGGATATTGTTCTTGTGAATGGTGGGCAGTTCCCTTTTCAAATATTCGCGCAGGAGGCGCATCAGAAATTCCACTTCCGCTTGCGGGCGCGTCCAGTTCTCGCGGGAAAAAGCATAGAGGGTGAGGCACGGCAATTTCAGGCGCGCGCACGCTTCGATGATCTCGCGGGCGGCTTTAACGCCGCGCTGGTGGCCCGCTACCCGGGGTAGGTGGCGTCGTTCGGCCCAGCGGCCATTGCCGTCCATGATGATGGCGACGTGGTGGGGGAGGCGCTTGGAATCGAGTTTGTCGAGAAGCTCCGCTTCCTGGCGGTTGGCAGGCTTCCAAAGGTCGGGTGTTTTCACGGGGAGATCACTCGAGGGGTTGTCCGCGACGGAAAGTAGCATACGCGGAGTAATGGGCGCAAGATTTGGAGGTTTCGGCGGAATTGCGGGCGAGGCTTGGGAGCCCCTTTTACCGCCGATTAGAAGTGGTGTGGGAGTCATGTTTTCAGTGGGTTAGGGGGAGTTTTAATCGCGGAACCGTGGATTAGAAAGGTGGGATGAGTGATGAGTGGCGAGTGATGAGTAGTTCGCGATGAGCTGCGAGGAGAAGATCCTTCGACCGTGAGAAGTGATTCGAAAATCGTCAAAAATTTGCGATTAGGAATTTTTAGGGGGTTGAGTTTTCTATGAGTTAGGTTGAGTTTTAATTCCGGATTTGCGATTAGAACTTGGACCGGTAGCGATGTCGACGGGGTAGCTAGGCGTGGACTGCCGGGTCCGGCAACGGCGCACAGGCAGGAGTGCCTGTGCCACTTAAGGCGAGGTTGTGCCTTGGAGGCCGGGGTTGCGGCTGATAGTGACCTTTGCGTCGTCATATGAAAACGGGTGATGGTAGCAGGAATTGAGATGTTTAGCAATTGGTAAAACTGAGAGCGGTCGAAACATGCGGCCGGGCCTGCTACCGATTTTCGGGTGGTAACGTCTACCTGTTTGATTCCTGCAACAAACTTCAACCAGAGCAATGAGTTACAAAGGACGAAAGAACATGTTCAAGACGTGGTTGAACTTCAACGCACTGACCCTTTTTGCGGCTGCTTGCCTTTTTGCTGAAACTCCGGCACGCGCGCAGACCTTTCCGCTTCACGACACCGCCGGGTTGATTACGCATAACGCGAAAACGGAGGCGGTGAAGTATCTGGGGCGGAAATCCGTGCGAATCACTATGGAGGGGGAGGATCACGAGGGGCTTGCGATGCTGCCGGGAACCGACTTTCAGGATGGAGTGATCGAGGCGGATATCGCGGTGAAGACGACGGTGCCGCCGGGCGTGCGGCATCCGGGATTTGTGGGGATTGCGTTTCGCGCGCGGCCCGATGTGTCGCATTACGAGTTGTTCTACCTGCGGCCGGGAAATTCCGAGGCGGCGGATCAGGCGATGCGCAATCATTCTGTGCAGTACGGCTGCGAGCCGGGCTTCGGATGGTATCGGCTGCGGCGGGAATGGCCTTCGGTGTATGAGTCTCACGCGGACCTGGCGAAGGAGACTTGGACAAAAGTGCGGATCGAAGTGGCTGGGCGCAGCGCGAAACTTTATGTAAACGGGTCCGCCAAGCCGAGCCTGGTGGTGGAGGGATTGAAGGGCGAAGATCTGCATGGCGCGGTCGGGTCTGTGGAGTTTCACGGGAGAAGAATCATATTTTTCGAATGTGCGGATTACGCCGGCCGAGCCACAGAAACTGGAGAACGGCTCGGACGTGGCGGGCTCGTGGGAGATGCACTATTCGGGCGATGCAGGCGCGATGGACGCGCACATGGAGTTGCATCGTGACGGAAACAAAGTGGCGGGGACGTGGTCTGGTCCGCTGGGAGATGGGCGAGCGATCACTGGCACCTGGCGTAACGGCTATGTAGAGCTGTCGTTTGCGGGTGAGTGGCCGAAGGAAAGTCCGCGAGGAGCTCCGGGACCGGTGAATGCGTTTCTTATGGGTTGGATTGACGGCGACTCGGGCAAAGGGCGGATGCGTGTGGAAGGGCGTTCCGACGGGGCGTGGGTGGCGAAGCGGAAGCAGTGAACGGCGTTCGCGAGCTGCGTGGTAGGATTCCCGGCCGGAGGAAACGATGAACACTGTCTTGGGCCGCGCCGCGATACTCATGGCATTTCTCTTCGGAGGCGCTGCTGCGATGTACTCGCAACAAGGCGCGATGCAAACGCAGCGCATCGCGCAATTTGAGAATGAGGATGTGAAGGTGTGGAAGTCCGTGATCTTGCCCAATGCACCGCTCACCATGCATCGTCACGAGCATCCGCGTGTGATCGTGGCCCTCAGTGGAGGGACGATGAAGATTGTTGAACAGAATGGGCCGACCGAGGAGCACGTTTGGGAGACGGGCAAAGCGTATTGGCTGCCCGCCAATCCGGCGGGGACGGTCCATGCGGACGTGAATGCGGGGGACAAGCCGATTGAAGTGATGGTGGTGGAGTTGAAACACGAGAATTGAACGATGCGAAAGTGTTTGCACCGCATGTGACCACTCGCGTTGACTTGGTTTGGGTTGCAGCCTAAGATGTGCGCCATCCATGCCGGATGCCCTGCCCCTGATTGGCCGCACGATTTCGCACTACCGCGTTATTGAGAAACTTGGCGGCGGAGGGATGGGCGTTGTCTATAAGGCCGAGGATACTGAGCTTGGCCGCTTCGTAGCGCTGAAGTTCCTGCCAGATGATGTTGTGCGCGACTCGCAAGCCCTCGAACGCTTTCGCCGCGAGGCGCGCGCCGCTTCCGCTTTGAACCACCCGAACATTTGCACGATTCATGAGATCGGCCAGCAGGACGGGCATCCGTTCATCGTGATGGAGTATCTCGACGGCGCGACGCTGAAGCACCTGATCACGGGCAAGCCGATGGAAATGGATCGGCTGCTCGAGATCGGGATCGAAGTAGCGGACGCTCTGGACGCAGCGCACGCGGAACGGATCGTGCATCGCGACATCAAGCCCGCGAATATTTTTGTCACCAAGCGCGGGCACGCAAAGATTCTCGATTTTGGACTGGCCAAGGTGACGAGTTCAAGCAGAGTTGGCGTGTCTTCGCGACGGTTCTACCACTCACGGCGTGACGGAAGCGGATCTCACGAGCCCTGGGACGGCGTTGGGCACAGTGGCGTATATGTCGCCGGAGCAAGTGCGGGCGAAAGAACTCGATGCGCGGACGGACATTTTTTCTTTCGGCGTCGTGCTGTACGAGATGGCCACGGGCTTGTTGCCGTTCCGTGGCGAAAGCTCGGGCGTGATTACAGAGGCGATTCTGAATCGCGCTCCAGTGGCGCCGGTGCGACTGAATCCCGACATCGCGCCGAAGCTGGAAGAGGTGATCAGCAAGGCGCTGGAGAAAGATCGCGAACTGCGGTACCAGCACGCGTCGGAGCTGCGCAGCGATCTGAAGCGGCTCAAGCGCGATACGGATACGGGCCGAACCCTGGTCCAATCCTCCGACCGCGTAGAAGTGCAAGACCGAGAATCGAGCTCAGCTCGGGCTACTTTGGATAGCAGGGGCTCCGATGGCAGAGCGACGCCGTTGGGAAGAGTTCCGATGGCAAGAGCTCCGGGCGTCGCGCTGCGGCCGATGCATCCGCCGAACCTGAAGCAACGAAACCGGCCACCAGTATCGCGTGGAAGAAAATCGTGCCGGCGGCGCTCGCTGTGGCCGCACTGCTGGCAGGTGGCTTCTACTGGCGATCGCGGCATGCGGGCACGCTCGGCGAAAAAGACACAATCGTTCTCGCCGATTTTACGAATACCACGGGCGACGCCGTATTCGACGGCACATTGAGGCAGGGCCTCGCCGTGCAACTCGAACAATCGCCCTACCTGAGCCTGGTTTCCGACGAACGCATCCAGCAAACGCTGAAGATGATGGGACAGTCGCCCGACGCGCGGCTGACTCCCGATGTTTCGCGCGAAGTTTGCCAGCGCACGGCCAGCGCTGCCTCGCTGAATGGTTCGATTGCGCAGATCGGCTCGCAGTACACGGTGATTCTCAAAGCGATCAACTGCGCGAATGGCGAAACTCTGGCCAGCGCGGAAACGGAGGCGCCCGACAAGAGCCACGTTCTGGACGCTCTCAGTAAAGCGGCCTCGGAGATGCGCAGCAAGCTCGGCGAATCGCTCAGCACCGTGAAAAAATTCGAAACACCCGTGCAGGAAGCGTCCACATCTTCGCTGGAAGCGCTGCAGGCATACAGCCGGGCTCGAAGGATGATGAACGCCAACGATTTCCCGGCTTCCATTCCCCTTCTCCAGCGGGCGATCCAGCTCGACCCCAATTTCGCCATGGCTTACGCCACGCTGGGAACGAGTTACACCAGCCTCGGTGAGATGGGCCTCGCAGCGGAAAACGAGAAGAAAGCGTTCGAGCTGAAGAGACCGCGTAAGCGAGAGAGAAAAGTTTTATATCGACTCGCATTATCAGGAAATGGCCAGCGGCGATGTCAATAAAGCCAGCCAAACGTTGGAGCAATGGGCGGCAAAGCTATCCGCGCGATGAAGCGACCATCACCAATCTGGGCGTGGTGTCACGGGATCCTTGGTGATTACGAAAAAGCCCTGGCGAGCGCGCAAGAGGCGTTTCGGCTGGACCCGAGCGGACTGAATTATTCGAACATGGTCAGTTCGTTTTTCACCCTGAACCGTTTCGAAGAAGCGCGCGCGATGGCCGAAGAAGCGCAGGCGAAAAAACTAGACTCTGCGAATCTGCACAGCGCCATCTACCAACTCGCTTTTATTCGAAACGATCGGGACGGCATGGCGCGAGAAGTTGCCTGGGCGGCGGGTAAGCCCGGTGTGGAGGACGTGGCGCTCTCGAACGAGGCTGACACCGCGGCGTACGGCGGGCAACTTCGCAAAGCGCGCGACCTCTCGCGCCAGGCAGCGGCTTCGGCCGAGCGCGCGGGAGAAAAAGAACCCGTGGCGGAATATTACGCACAGGCGGGCCTGCGGGAGGCCCTCTTCGGAAACTCAGCGAAGGGCCAGGAAGGCGCCTCCGCTGCCATGGCACTTTCGAATGGCCGCGAAGTGCAATTCATCGCGGCGATGGCCTACGCGATCGCCGGCGACACAAACAAGGCTCAAGCGCTCGCGAACGACCTCAACAAGCGCTTCCCGGAAGACACCGTCGTGCAGTTGAACTACCTTCCTTCGATTGGCGCGCAGATCGCACTGAATCATCGCGAAACGTCGAAGGCCATTGAGCTGCTGCAACCAGCGATCCAATACGAATTGGGCCAGATGGGCAGCGGCGCCATCTCGCCCTCTCTTTATCCGGTGTGGGTGCGAGCCGAAGCCTATCGTGCTGCGGGTCAAGGGGCTGAAGCGGCGCGGGAGTATCAGAAAATCCTCGATCACCGCGGTGTGGTGGTGAATGGACCCATCGGCGCGTTGGCGCATCTGGGGTTGGGGCGGGCGTATGCGTTGCAGGGCGATACGGCGAAGGCGCGCGTGGCTTATCAGGATTTCTTCGCGCTTTGGAAGGATGCCGACCCGGATGTGCCGGTGTTGGTGGCCGCGAAAGGCGGAATACGCGAAATTAAAATAGTAGTGCTTGCCTCGTTTTAGCTTCCTGTCGGGACCACTCCTGCACCTTCGATCATCAGGATGACTGTTTTTTCCGGGGCGCGGGTGCGATGAACCACTCCGCGCGGGACTGTGAAACCCTGCTTGGGCGTTAGCTCGACGGTGCGGTCCTCGAGGTCGATGAGGAAGCGGCCGTCGACGACGTAGAAGAATTCGTCTTCGTTGTCGTGTTTGTGCCAGTGAAATTCGCCCTGCATGATGCCGAGGCGGACGACGCAGCCATTCACCTTGCAGAGGGTTTGGTTGTACCACTTGTCCTGGCAGGCTTTGACGAGCGGTTCGAGGTCGACGAGCTCGAGCGGGTCGAATTTTGCATTGAGATTGATGGAATACGGGGCTTGACTGGCCATGCTTCTCTCCCTTGGCTGCAACGCTGCGCTTATTTTATATCCGGGCGGTGCGAGGGAGTAGCGGGGAGTGAGGCGGAGACGCACGCGGCGGGAGACAAAGCGGCCTGGCGGGCGATCGGCTAAGAAGAGCCGGACGTAGGAAAATGCCCACGACGAAAATTGCGTCGTCGTGGCTCCTGTGCAAAATTTCAATGAGGGAGTAAGTGTTGGAACGGGTGGAGGATTGAGCCGGAGAGGCCGGCGGAGCTGGGCTCGGCGATGGTCGTGTAGACCAAAATCAGCGTGAGGATGATGACGACGATGCTGACTGCCCAGGAAACGATGTTGAACACGCGGGTGTTGACGTAATCGCCCATCAGTTCGCGGCGATTGATGAGGAGCAGGATGAAGATCAGCACCACCGGCAGCCAGACGCCGTTGGCCACCTGCGACATCACCAGGATTTTGAACAGCGGCGCTTTGGGAATCAGGATGATTCCTGCGCCGACAACGATCAGGCCCGTGTACAGCGAATAAAATGCCGGGGCTTCTTTGAATTTATGGTCGATTCCCGCTTCGAAGCCGAGGCCTTCGCAAATTACGTGTGCAGTCGAGAGAGGCAAAATTGACGCGGCGAAGAGCGATGCGTTGAGCAGGCCGAAGGCGAATAGGCCAGCCGCCCACTTCCCCGCCAATGGCACGAGAGCTTTGGCGGCTTCACCGGCGTCGCTGATGGTAGTGAGACCCTTGGCGTTGAGCGTGGCGGCGCAGCAGATCATGATGAAAAACACGATCGCCATGCAGGAGATGCTGCCGACCAGCACGTCCCACCGGGCGTGCTTGTACTGGCGCGGGCCGACTTTCTTTTCGACGTAGCCCGCCTGCAGTAGAAGAATTGCCATGGCGCGATCGTGGTTCCGATCAAGGCCGTGAGCATCAGCAGGTAGTCGGCGCGGAAATGGAATGTAGGCAGGACGGTTTCCCTGGCTGCCAGCAGCCAATCGGGCTTGGCGAGGAAGGCGGAGAGCACGTAAGACAAATAGAACGCGCAGGCCACGAGAAATATTTTCTCCACGCCTCGATAACTGCCGTATACGACGAGCAGCCACACGGCAATTGCGGCGATGGGCACGGAAATGTATTTGCTGATGTGCAACGCTTCCGAGGCCGCGGCGACGCCGGCGAATTCGGCGACGGTGTTGCCCAGGTCGACAGCGAGTGCGGCAATCATGACGAAGAACGTGGAGCGGAAGCCGAACTCTTCGCGGATGAGATCGGAGAGGCCCTTGCCTGTCACGACGCCCATGCGCGCGCACATTTCTTCGGAGACGTAGAGAGCGATCGTCATGGGGATGAGCGACCAGAGCAGCGTGTAGCCGAACTGGGCGCCGGCGGTGGTGTAAACGGTGATGCCGCCGGCGTCGTTGTCCACATTCGAGGTGATTAGGCCGGGGCCGACGACGGCGAGGAACAGCGCGATGCGGCGGCGGAAGGGGCGCACACGACGGTTGATTTCTTTGCCGCGGACTTTGATGCCCGCGAATGTGCGCTCGAGTGTGACCCAGGTGTTCATTTCTTCTTCGTGCGTTGTAATTCGATCTCAGGTTGAAAGAAGCTGGCCACAAAACCTTGTAAATAGTGGCGCGCGTAAATTTAAAGTTTCGCGTTCATTCGGCTGACCACGTCGTCGACCGTGATCGCGCCGATGGGGCGATTGTCGGCGTCAACGACCGTGACGCCGCGCAGATTATACTTATCGAACAGATCGAAAACTTCCTTTTCGTTTGCGTCCGGGTGCACTGAGACGATGGGCTCGAAACGCAGTTCGTCCATGCGCTGCTCGGAATTTGCGATCACCAGGCGAGCGATGGGAACGGTGCCGGAGAGCGCGCCGTAATGGTTGATAAGGACGACGTTGTCGAGCTGGTCGGGGACGATTTCATTGAAGCGGATGTAGTCGACCACTTCGCCGCGCGTGGCGTCCTCGCCGACAACGACCAGTTCGGTGTTCATCATTCCGCCAGCCGTGTTCTCTTCATATCGCATCAGGGCTTCGACTTCGGTTTTCTCCTGTCCTTCCATTTCCTCCACTACTTCTTTCGCGGTGTCAGGCGGGAGGCTGGCAATCAGGTCGGCGGCCTCGTCGGGATTCATTTCCTCGAGAATGTCCGCGGCTTTTTCGGGATCGAGTTTTTCGACCACTTGCGTTTGCAGGCGCTTGTCGAGCTCGGCGATGGCTTCGGCCGCGGTGTCTTCGGGCAGCGAATCGATGATGCCCTGGCGTTCGGCGGGCGAGAGCTCTTCCATGATTTCGGCGAGGTCGGCCGGGTGCAGTTCGGTGAGCTTCTGGCTGGACATGCGCAGCTTGACGCGGCGCAGCGGGTCAGGTTCGATCAGGTTGACGAACTCCCAGCGAATCGAGCGCGGCGGAAGCCTTTGTTCGAGTCGGCGGATAGCCATCGGCGGGACGATTCCCTGAAGCAGACGGCGCACGGCGCCTTTCACGCCCACATCCACCTGGGTGATGCGCATTTCGACGTTTCCGTTGGTGCGCTGCTCGGCGAGGTCAATATCGTTGACGCGGACCACCTTTCGGCCATTGGTGTCGATGATCTGCTGGTCGAGGAGGTCTTTGCCGACGGCCAGCCAGGCTTCATTGGGGTGGAAGAGTTCGAGGGCGGACTCGTCGGTAGTGAGGTTCACGCGGCCGGGCACGACCGATGCGATCTGGTCGTATCGCGCGACAATCGGGCGGTACTGGCCGCGGCCCAGCAGGAGGCGGGCGACGCGATTGGGCTGGTCGGCCGGCTCGATGAACATCTCTTTGACGCGGCCGACGAAGTTGCCGGCCGAATCGAAGGTCTCGGCGCCGAGAATTTCAGTGGCGTGAAGCATGTTGACTCCTTACGCGCTGTGACCGCAGCGAATCAGGGGGCTAACATGCCTAGCCGGGTGCGTCCGGGCAAAAAAAAAGCCCGGACCGGCGTAGTCCCGGCCACGGGCAGATGCCACCGCCCTCGGTCTATGGCAGGCCGGGTCTCGCCTCCCTGTCCCCACGTGTCAGATGGGAGCAGCGATTGAATGCGTCCGGGAAGAAGCAAATCGCGTGCCAGTTGCAGCAGAAACTGCAGCTGGCGCCGCTACTTCCCGGTTCCCAATTAGACGAACGCTCTTCCATGGTGCTTGCGCTTGTCCCCGATTGAACTATTAAAGGCGTAGGAAAAATTTGTCAAGCAAAGAGTGAGGGTTTGGCGAGAATTTTGCTTATTTTTGTTTATCGAACACCATATTTCGCGGAGTGATGCCTCGGCGGCGGCAGTCGGCGACGTAGACGTCCCAATAGCTGCCGCAATAATAATCGCGGGAAGAGTAGCCGAGAGCGCGAGCGGCGCGGTCGATCGCGCGGGGAAGGCCTTCGAGTTCGAGGAATGTTCCGGCGGGAGTCTCGTCGAGCTCGATAGCGAGACCTGGAAGTCGGCTGAGGCGGAAAGTAGACCGAATCTTGTCGTAGCGAAAGCCAGGACGAAGGCCGAGGGATCGGAGCTTGCGGTCCCAGCGGGTCGGAGGACCGGGGACGACCAGTTCCCTTTCGAGTTTTTCCTTGTAACGGCGGTCGCGCGAGGAGCGGAGAGCGGCCGGAGCTTTAGAGGTCAGTATCGTGCGCGGGTTCGCAGAGCGGCTGGTCACATTTGGAGACTGGTAGCCTCGTCGCGCCGCCGGAGTTTCAGCGCGAATGCGAAGGAGGGCGCCGCGGCGGCGAAAGTCGGAGTCGGGCGTGTCGTAGAGAGTGTTCCGTTCAAGAACACGGCTCTCGCAATGGGCGCCGAGATTTTTGAGCTTGCTGAGCATGGCCGGCACATCCGCGACGCGGAGCTTCACCTCGATCTCGCGGTTGGTGCGACGATGTCCGGGCATTCCGTTAGCTCAACGACTGGATGGCGCGGAGAGTGGCGTCCACTTCTGCGGGTGTATTCCATAAACTCGGCGTTACTCGCGCGTACTCGTACTTGTAGGGCGGGGTAACACTGGCTACAATCCCGCGGACCTTCAATCGCTCAACGGTCTGCGCTGGTGTGAGTCCGTCGACTTCAAAACACACCATTCCGGCTGATAGCTTTTCAGGCAAAGGCGTTTGCAATTTCACGTGATGCATCTTCGCCAAGCCTTCCTTGCATTGCCGGTTGAGCTCGTGAATTCTCGCCGCGACCTTCGCCTTCCCGATCTGCATGTGAAAGCGGAATGCTTCGGTGAGTGCCCAACGATGCTCGAATGCATGGAATCCGCCCGGGGTCATCCAAGCGGCAGGCACCAGCTGTTCTCTCGGCACGTGTCTCCACAAACTATCCATCGTTGGGATGGTCGCCGTGACGTTTCGCCAGGCGCGAGGGTTGCCCCAAATCAACCCAGTGCCGCGTGGCCCAAAGAGCCATTTGTGACAGCCCGCGATGAAGAAGTCACATCCCAGATCGGAGACGGTAACATCCTCGACGCCGAAACCGTGTAGCCCGTCCACGCAAAGAAGTACCTGATCTTCCTCGGACCGGCTCAGATTGATATGCGCCAACTCTTGTGCGATTCGGCCGACGGGCATCTTCACACCGGTCGAGGATTGCACCCATGTGATCGCAACAACGCGCGTCTGGGGCGTCAGCGCCGACATCACCCCGCCTGCTAATCCCTCTTCGGTCACATCATCGCTGCGATCATAGAGCGAGATCGTGTGGACCGGCGTGCTCATGCGCTCGGCACGGAGTCGGAGTGAGAGCTTGGTCATAATATGATCTTGTTCGGTGGACAGAATTTCTTGGCCCGGCTTTAACTTCAGGCCAGCGTAGATTGTGCCAAGTCCCTGAGTTGTGCTTCCCGTCATGGCGAAGTCATCGGGCTTCGCGGCAAGATAATCGGCAGCCGCGGCGCGGACAGCGCCCTCAAGACGCGGCGCGTTCTCCTCGAAATATTCCGAGGGGCATTCATCAAGCCCTCGCCTGTGTTGTTCAATAGCTTCGCGCACTGGCTTTGGGTGCGACGCATGCCAATAGCACGACATATTGATCTTGTTGGGGGAGAGATTGAACTGCGAGCGAATATCATCCCAATTAGAAAGTGCGGGTTCGGTAGGGGGAGGCGGAGCCGAAATCAATGGAAACGACGCGACGCTTGCAATTATGCCAGTCCCCAGCATTGCCCCCGTTGCGGACATAAAGTTTCGACGGTTCATGTTTCCTCCAGACATTGTCCCTGGGCGGGTCCTGTTTCAGAAGTCAGAGTGATTCTTGGAGGATACACCTGCCGAATTTTCTAGGCCATCGAACAGAGGATTCCACGGTTCATCTGGGTTGCCGCTTGCAAACCGGAAGCCGTGTTGAGAACAAGCACCGGCCTTATGGGTTCCAGCTTAGCGGCATGCTACCGGAACGAGGTTGCCAGAGCGGACGCGAGACAGCATAATCGCATTCCTACTGTGTTCATCACACCAAAGAGCTGCGTCGATTGCCGAAGACAACCGACGTGGGCACGACTATCGCGAACGCAATTTGTGCCGAAAAAATCGCCGCGAAAATGACTGAGCCGACGACTCCCTTGATGCAGCAGTATCACGCCGTGAAGCGTCAGCATCCGGCGGCGCTGCTGCTTTTTCGGCTCGGGGACTTCTACGAGCTGTTCTATGACGACGCGAAAGTGGCGTCGAAAATCCTGCAGATTACGCTGACGTCTCGGAATAAAGAGAAGGAAGGCGCCGTGCCCATGTGCGGCGTGCCGTATCACGCGGCGGAGAACTATATCGCGCGGCTGATCCGGGCTGGGCACAAGGTGGCGATTTGCGAGCAGATGGAAGAGCCGGGGCCGGGCAAGAAAATCGTGCGGCGCGAAGTGATTCGGGTGCTGACGCCGGGTACTGCGACGGGCGCGGGCCTGATTGATGCCAAGGAGAATAACTTTCTGGCGGCGGTGGCGCGGAGTTCGGCGGCCAGCGCGGCGATGAGCGCTGGAGGACGGACGAGTTCGCGGGCGGGCGGCGGAGCGGGAGCAATTGGGCTGGCGTTTGTGGATTTATCTACCGGCGAATTTCGCGCTACGGAGTTTGCGGGAGAAAGGGCGGAGGCGCGCTTGCGCGACGAGCTTGGTATTTTGCGGCCACGGGAAGTGCTGCTGCCGCAGCCTGTGTCGCTGTTCCCTTCTTCGCTGCCGGCTGCGAGCGAATTGAACGGGCTGGGGGCCGTCGAAACGCGGCTCGATGACTGGGTATTCGAGACGAATCACGCGACGCGCCTGCTCGAAGAGCATTTTCGAGTGGCTGGGCTTGAGGGCTTTGGCTTGAGCGAGCATCCGCAGGCCACGGCCGCGGCGGGAGCGCTGGTTCACTATTTGCGCGAGACGTCGGCGATTGGGGCGCGGAAGCCGGAGGATGCGGCGGTGGTTCCGTCGCATGCGGCCGGCTGGGACGGGGCTCGAGCACCTGGACCGGATCGCGTATTACGAGCAGCAGGACGCGATGATCCTCGATCAAGTGACCGCGCGGAACCTGGAGCTGGTAGAGGCGTCGAGCGGGCGATGACGCGCGCGCAACGCTGCTGGCGGCGATTGACGAGACGGCGACGGGGATGGGTGCGCGCCTGCTGCGAAGCTGGGTGCTGCGGCCGGAGATTTCGATCAACGAGATCGAAGCGCGGCTTGAAGCGGTGGCGGAGCTGAAAGCGCAGACGGTGGCGCGCGAAGAGATTCGAACGGAGCTCGAGGGAATTCTCGACCTTGAGCGGCTGACGAGCCGAGTGACGCTGGGCGTCGTGACGCCGCGCGATTTGCTGGCGCTGCGCGGGTCGCTCGAAAAGATTCCGAGCGTGCGCGCGCAGATCGCGGCTATGAAGGCCGGATCGTCCAGGCTTGCGGACGCTATGCGAGGAGATGGACGAAATGGCGGACGTGCGCGATTTGATTGCGCGCGGAATTTCGGAAGAGCCGCCGGCGATGGTCAATGAGCCCGGCGTGATCCGCCGCGGCTATCACGCCGAGCTCGACGAGCTGCGCGACATCACCAAGCAAGGCCGGCAAATTATTGCGGCGATGGAGGAGCGCGAGCGGAAACGCACCGGAATCGCGTCGCTCAAGATTCGCTATAACCAGGTGTTCGGCTTTTACATTGAGATTTCGAAAGCGAATCTGCATCTGGCGCCCGCCGATTACGAGCGGAAGCAGACGCTTGTGAATGCCGAGAGATTCACGTCGGGCGAGCTGAAGGAATACGAACGCAAGGTGCTGTCGGCCGAAGAGCGCGTGCTCGAAATCGAGCGCCGACTGTATGGCGAAATTCGCGAGGCGATCGCGCGGGAAGCGGCGCGGCTGCGGCGAACGGCGGCGGCCATCGCGCAGCTTGATGTGCTGGTGAACTTCGCGCGCATTGCGGCATCGCGAAACTACTCGCGGCCGCAATTCACGACTGGCGCGGCGGATGCTGAAGCGAGGGCGAAGGCCGGGCTCAAGATCGGGTTCGATGCTGATCGCGGGCGGGCGGCATCCGGTGATCGAAAAGCTGCTCGAGGAACGCGGCGAGCGTTTTGTGCCGAACGATTTGTACCTTGACGACGAAACGCAATTTCTTCTGATCATCACCGGGCCGAACATGGGCGGCAAGTCCACGTATTTGCGGCAAGCGGCGCTGATTTCGATTCTCGCGCAGATGGGCTCGTTCGTGCCCGCCGCCGAAGCGAAACTGCCGGTGCTCGATCGCGTCTTCACGCGAATCGGCGCTTCGGACAATCTGGCGCGCGGGCGTTCGACGTTTCTCGTGGAGATGAGCGAGGTGGCCGCAATCTTGAACACGGCGACATCCGCAAGTCTCGTGCTGCTCGACGAAGTGGGCCGCGGAACATCCACATTTGACGGCCTTTCGATCGCCTGGGCCGTGGTGGAAGCGCTGCACGCAGGCGCGCGCCCGAGGACACTTTTCGCCACGCACTATCACGAGCTGACGGAGCTCGAGCAATTGCTGCCGGGAGTGAAAAATGTGCACGTATCCGTGCAAGAAGCAGGACAGCGAAATTGTATTCTTGCGGCGCGTCGAACCGGGAAGCGCGGACAAAAGCTACGGGATCGAAGTCGCGCGCCTCGCCGGCCTTCCGAACCCGGTGATCCGCCGCGCCCGCGAAATTTTGAAGAGGCATGAGGAGAGCGAGGACAAACTCACGGAACAGCTCTCACCCGGGGCGATTCCGCCCTCAGCTCAACAGGTGAGTTTTGCGGCGATTGACGAGGAAGTGCTCGCATCGCTGCGCGAGGCGGATGTGAACGCGCTGACGCCGCTCGAGGCATTGAATCTGCTGGCGGCGCTGCAGAAGCAGCTGAAATGAGGGCGGTTAGCGGGCGGTGCGATGCGGGTGCTGGGGATGATGTCGGGGACGTCGGCCGACGGGATCGACGTGGCGCTCGTGCGGATTTCGGGCGCGCCGCCTGACGATCGCAGCGAAGTTCGAGGGACATCACCACGTTCGCTTCCCTGCTCCCGTGCGTGAGGCTATTTTGCGGCTGGCGAACGGCGCGCCGACCACCACGGCTGAGATCAGCCAGCTTAATTTTCTGCTCGGCGAAGAATTTGCGCGTGCGGCCATCGCGGCTTGCAAGAAATGGCGCGTACCGCTGCGGCAGATTTCGCTGATCGGGTCGCATGGGCAGACGATCTTTCATCAGGGCGTGGCGGCGGCGATTTCTCGGCCGGCGCGTTGCTTCCACGCTTCAGATTGGCGAACCGAGCATCATTGCTGAGCGAACCGGCGTGACCGACGATCGGAGATTTTCGTCCTGCGGACATGGCGGCGGGAGGACAGGGAGCGCCGCTTGTGCCGTTCGTGGATTATCTTTTGTATCGAGATGCGCGAATTGGCCGCGTGGCATTGAATATCGGCGGGATTGCAAATCTTACTGTGATTCCCGCGGGCGCGCGGCCCGGCCAACTATTTGCGTTCGATATCGGGCCCGGGAACATGGTGATCGATGCAATCGTCGAGATCGCGACACGCGGTCGCTCGCATTATGACCGCGATGCACGGCTTGCGATCCGCGGGAAATTGATACCCGCGATTGCTTTCGAGACTGATGCGGGAACCGTACCTGCGCAAGCGACCGCCCAAGACGGCGGGGCGCGAGCAATTTGGCCGCGCCTATGCGGAGAAGATTCTGGCATGGGGCAAGCGGCACCGTGCGTCGACGGAAGATCTGGTACGAACCGCAACTGTGTTCACTTCGCTTTCGATTGCGGATGCGTTGCGCAGATTTGTTTTGCCGCGTGCGCGGGTGGATGAACTTATCGTGGCTGGAGGCGGTGCGCGGAACCCATTGCTGATGGCGCAGCTTGCGGCGGCTCTGCCGGAAATTGAAATTGTGCCGGCCAGCGAGTTTGGGATTCCGGCGGAAGCGAAAGAGGCATTTGCGTTTGCTGTGCTGGCGTATGAGGCGTATCACGGACGCGCGAATACTCTGCCGTCCGCTACCGGGGCGAGGCATCCGGCAGTGATGGGCAAACTCGTCCGGGGACGAGCGCGCTAGGATGCGACTGGCGGCAGCGGCGCTGGCTTGTGCGCTAATTGTGCGCGGGTTGCTCGCTCGAACCGCGGCGCCGAGGAGCCTGGGACCGTTAACTTCCTGATCGAATCGATGCCCGCGAATCTTGATCCGCGCATTGGCACGGACGCGCAGTCACAACATCTGGATGGTCTGATTTTCGATTCCCTTCTGGCGCACGACGCGCAGATGAACATCGTTGCCGGACCTGGCCGAGCGCTGGGAAGCGCCGCGATCCGCTGACCTACGTGTTCCATTTAAGGCAGGGCGTGAAGTTCCACGATGGGCGTCCGCTTACTTCTGCAGATGTGAAATTCACATTCGATTCGATTCTCGACGGCACGGTGAAGACGCCGAAGCGCGGAGCGTTTCGAATGGTCACATCGGTCGAGGCCCCGGACGATTCGACGGTCGTGTTTCATTTGCGCGAGCCGTACGCGTCATTTTTATGGAATCTGACGAAACCGGGAGTCGGGATTGTGCCGCGCGGATCGGGGCCGGAGATCGCGCAAAAGCCGATCGGGACAGGGCCGTTTCGATTTGTGGATGCGATTACGGATCAGGAGATCGTGCTCGAGCGGAATCCTTCGTACTTCGGAGACGCAGGCGAGGCAGCGGGCGCCCGAGGAAACGTGGAACGCGTGCGGTTTCGAATCGTGCCGGATGCGCTTGTGCGCGCTCTGGAATTGCGAAAAGGCTCGGCGGATGTCGCGATTAACTCGCTGAGCCCGGACATGGTGGTGACGCTGGCGAAGGAGCGCGGGATCGTGGCCGATGAGCAGCCGGGGACAACGATCGCTTATGTGGGATTCAATCTGGAGGATCCGGTTCTGTCGCATCGCGAGGTGCGGCAGGCGCTGGCGTATGCGACCGATCGTCGCGACGCTGATCAAGTATCTGATGCGCGGGCAGGCGCGGGCGGCGTCGAGCTTGCTGCCACCGAATCATTGGGCGTATGACCCGGACGTCCGGCAATACGATTTCGATCCGGCGCGAGCGGAGCAGTTGCTCGATGCGGCTGGATTCAAGCGCGGGGCCGGTGGTGTGCGTTTTCGGTTGGAATTCAAGACTTCTACAGAGGAATATTCGCGGCTTTTGAGCGAGGCGATTGCGGACGAGTGGCAGCGCGTGGGCGTGGCGGTTGAGTTGCGGCCGCTGGAGTTTGCGACGTTCTATGCGGATTTGCAGCGCGGAAGTTTTCAGGTTTCGGCGCAGCGGTGGGTGGGTGGAAATAACGATCCGGATATTTTCGAGTCGGTGTTTAGCTCGAAGAAAATTCCTCCGAATGGATCGAACCGCGGTCATTACCGGAATCCGCAGCTCGATGCTCTGATTGATCAGGCGCGGATGGAAATGGATCGCGAGAAGCGGAAGGCGCTGCTTTGGGAGATTCAGAAGATTGTGGCTGAGGACGAGCCTTATATCAATTTGTGGTATCCGGACAATGTGTGCGTTCATCGCGAGAGGTTGACGAATATCGTGATTCCGCCTGCTGGTGATTATGATTTTATCGAGGGGGCGAGGTTGCAGTGACCTACGCCTAAACAAGAGTCAAAAGAGCCGGCGGGACGGCGGCGGTACGGAATGGACGGCTGGACCCTTGGACGCTTTTTCTTCTGCTGGTGAACGTGCTGGTCGGTCGGTTTGATGCACGGCTTTTACTGTGCGCGGACTCGCTCGAGGATACGGAGAAAATCGGTGCGGCGGTTTGGTCCGGCTCCGGCGTATGCGAGATGAATGATGGGAGTCTTGCGACTTGGGTCGGCGACGAATGGATACGGGCTAGTGGTGCCTATGGCCCAAAGAAAATCGGCGTGCAGGCCCTGCGTTTCGGTTGGCAAGTTGAAATAATGCACCGCGTTTTCGCTGATCTGCTCGTGTGAGAGAGCCTCGAACACGAAGAACGTCATTCCTCCAAAATCCACCTGCTCCATCGGCGGCATTTCGAGATTTTTGAAATCGCCATAGGCGCGCGGGCCATTGAGCGCCTGGCGAAAAGTGATACCGGTTGTGAGCTGCTGCGAGTAAAAGTCCGAGAGCGTAGGCGCATAGCTGCACGAGTACGTGACCTGGAGCTCCGATTTCGAGAATTCTGCGCCTGATGGATCGGGTTCGGCGGGGCGGCTCGCGGCGGCAAGCTTGGCCAGCACATCGTCCATGCAGGAATGGGACGGCGGCAGGAAAAGAAAAAACAGATAATCGGGCAGGCTTGTGCCGGTGCCGTTTGTTGCATGCATCTGCGTATCGAGCCAGTAGGCATCGTGGCCGATCAATGGATTGTCGGAGGTGGCGAGCTGCAGCAGCGTGTATTGATGCTCGTTGGTCAGAAATAGAATCTGATTGAAATGAAAGGGAGGAGCGTACGGGCCGAGACCTCCCGGAGGCGCCGCGTTACCGGCACCGGAGGGCTTCCAATTGGGGCCGAGCTCGATAGAGACGCCATTCTCGAGAAAATACTGCTGAAGGTCGGAGTGGTGCTGTTCTTGTTGTTGTTGCGGTGCTCGTTTGGGTGCACGAAATGCTGCGCCCAAGACTAGCACCGCCAGGATCGCGGCGGCCGCTGCGAACTGTTTTGCCGTCTTCATGCTTCCGCCAGTGTATTGGCTAACGCGGAAGCGCTCAAGGCGAAAGGTAGGCTTGTTTTTTTGACGAAGGAAGATTCGTCCATCGGGCGGCCGTCCCCAAAACCGGCCGCCGATGGACTTCAGAGAGAGAGATCAGAACGAAAGCTTGAGCCCGAACTCGATGGTGCGCGGCGCGCCGAGGAGAAAACGCCCGTACCAACGCCAACTCGAACAACGGAAGCGTCCGCACGGGTGGTGCCGTTGAGCGAGCCAGGGCCGCCCGTGAGAATGCCGGTCAAGACGTTTCCTGGAATGTTGAAGTTCGAGAAGTTAAACAGGTTGTAGAAGCTGACGCTGGGCTCGACGGAGATGGCGCGATCTTTCACCGTGACCTTCCCAACCCAGGTGAGGCTTGCATCGAACGTCTTGAGCCAAGTGAGCCCGACTTCACCTGGCACAACTGGCTGCAAAGCGGGTGCCACGCCCCCGAGCGCTTGCAGTTGAGAGAGCGTAAACAACCCGTCATTGATGAGGACGTTTCCGGCTGGAGTAGCGTTGTTGGCAATCGTGTTGTTGTAATTGTTTACAAGATTCGTTAACCCTCCCACGGACACGCCGCGCATGAATGCGCCCGTCTTGGTGCCAGGGACTGGATCGCCCACGGTTCCGTCGCCGGTGAAGTCGGTGCTGAAAATCTCTCCGGCTCCGTTTCCGGTAGTGGGAACGGCGAGAGCGCTGGCCAGCGGACTATCGAAATGGAAGATGGTGCCAATGCGGAAGTGGAGCGGCAGATCGGCATAGCCGCCGAATGAAAATTGGTGCGTGCGATCCAAAGAAGAGGGGCCGCTGAATCCGCACGGTCTGTTGTTGTCGATAGTTGGGTTGACGAAATCCTGATCCGCCGCAGCGGGAGACGTGCCTACGGATGTGGAGAGCGCGGCGCCGCAATTTGTAAATCGCGAAAGAGCGTAGGCGAACTGGAAGTTCAGGTAACGCACTCCACGAAACGGCGCCTTCACATTGTCCACAAGTTTTACGTCCAATGCGTTGTAGACCGAGCGTCCGATAGGTTGCAGGAAAACTGCAGGTCCCAAACCGGGATTGACGCCTTGAAATGCGCATTGAAATCCAAGGGCCGTTTCGCAGCTGCCGACACCCAAGTCCGCCGCGGAATCCAATCCGAAATTGCCAAAGTCAGACATCGTGGCGCCACCGGCAGGACTTCCGCCTGAGGGAGGATGCAGGCCAGGACAGGAAGCAATAGCAGCATCGATCGTCGCGGCGCCGCATGCACTGAGCGTGGAGGTAGATCGCCTGCTGCGCGGCGGTCTTGTTAAAGAATCGGGTGTCGCCGCTGTGGTTTACGTCAACGCCAATCAGATAGTGGAGATTCACGTTGCGAAGATAGTCGACGCTCAGAACCATTCCCGGCAAGAGCTGCCGCTGTAACCCCAGCATTTATTTGTATCGAGTAAGGAGTGCGATAGCCGGGCGCCAGTGCGCCGAGAGGAATCGCCGAACCAGATGCGATCAGATTTGGAATGTAGTTGGGGTTTGGGGCGTTGGCTCCGACCATTGCGGTGGCGGCTTGATAGGTTGTTTGAAAATTGGCTACGCAAACCGCCGCAGTGAGCCCTGCGCACGTACCTCCGCCCGCGTCTATCGTTGACCCGATCAAGGAGGAACAAATATTGTTGGCAGTGTTCTGTGTTCCGCCTAGAAATGTGTTTCCCGCTGGAAACGGCACTCCAGAACCACTGCCGTTGAGACAAGCCGAGGGGTTGGCAAGGAAAGCGCCGTTTGCCAAACGCTCGGGGCGATCGAACTCGGCATTGTTCCAGATGGCATTCTCGTAAAACATGCCGATGCCGGCGCGAATTACCGTCTTTTGATCTTTCTTCGGATCCCACGCGATTCCAAGTTGTGGCGCAAAGTTCAAGTTTGGCTGATGAACGCGATTGCCAAAGCCGGGCAAAGGTCGTTGACACCAGGAAGCGGCGGCAAATCGCTATCGGTTCGCCCGGTGTCACGCACATACCGCAGGCCGTAGGTGACCATGAGATTCGGTTTCACCTTCCAGCTGTCACCGATGTAGAGGCCGAGCCGGTTATCCGGGGGCGTGCCGCTGCAAGGGGCGTTAAACGCGGGAATTTCTGTGTCGCAGTTGTTGCCGTTGCCGAGCGTCACGTTGTCGACAGGATAGTTGAGCGGATTGCCCGCGCCGCCCGGCTGCATCGCTGCGAATGCAACTTCTGCCGCATTCGCGATGGGCAGCACGTTTGCCGTGATCGCGCTAAAAGAAAAAAGGCCGCCGCCGCGCAGGCGATTGTAAGAAACGCCGTAGCGCAGGATGTGAGAGCCGAGAAGCTTGCTGCCGTCGTATTTTATCTGCCGGTCGGTCTGAAAGGTTTGCTGTGGCGCCAGGAAATTCGGGCCGGTGAAAAAATTCGAGGCGAAGATATTGATGCTTACGGGGAAATTAGCGAAAGGAAGATCGGAGCCGGCAACGATATCGCGCAGGTTGTTGATGAATTTCAGATATTCGAAACGAAAACTGTGCGTGAAGCCGGAGGAGGTGAAGTCCGCGCCCACAACGTGCGTCTTCGTGTAGTTCTTGTCCTCGTATGGCTGGAAGCCGATCAACCCGCCGGCTGAGACGGCAAGGCTGTCAAAATAGCTGAAGCGGTAGAACATGCGGATGCCCTTGCCGAAGATCCAGTCGAGCCGCGCGTCGTAGTCGGTCTCATGAAACGGCGCGCTGGAGTTGCCGGTGAATGACGAAAACGGATCTGATGGCACAACCGGGGCGGATAGATTCTGGTTGATATGCTCGGCGTCGAGGAAGAAGAAGAGCTTGTCCTTGATGATCGCCCCGCCGAAATTGCCACCGTCCTGATTGCGGGCATAGGGAGATTGGAGCGGCGGAGCGGGAGGAGGCGGCTCAGGAAGCGCCGCGGAAAAGCGCTGCTGCGGAAGAGCGCGAACCCTTCGCCATGGAAATCGTTGGTTCCGGAGCGCGTGGTGACGTTGACGGCGCCTGACGATGTGAGTTCGTTCGAAAGGTCGAGAGACGACTGGCTCACGCTGAATTCCTGGATGGCGCTGGCGGGGATATTTTCCGTGGTGGTGCCCACCGTTTCGTCGCTGACGTCCACGCCGTCCACCGCAATTCGCGCGGTGCGGCCGAATCGCCCGCCGAAGGAAATCGAAGAGAAGCCGACTTTGGTGGGATCGAAATCCGAGCCGTCCTGCACCTGAACGCCGGGTTCGAGCTGCGCGAGGTCGAGGAAATTGCGTCCGTTGACGGGCAGGTTTTCAATCTGTTCTTTACCGAGAACGCCTTGCACGCTGGCCTGCTCGGTGTTTACGGTAACGGCCTGCGCTTCCACTTCGACGACGGTGCTGCCGGATCCGATTGGCAAGGTGATATTCGCGCCGGCTGTTTCACCCACGCGCACGACGACGGCTTGTTCCACCGTCTTAAAGCCCTGAGCTTCGGCCCGAACCGAATAGTTTCCCGGCACAATCGCGCCCGAGGTGTAGGCGCCGCTGGAAGACGTGGCGACATGGAAATTCTGGCCGGTGTCCTTATTTCGGATGGTGACATTCGCACCAGGTATGACCGCGCCGCTGGAATCCAGAATTGAGCCTTGAATGCTGCCGGTGGCGATCGTGCTTTGGCCCATCGCCGCGTTGGAGGTGAAGGCCTGTGCGATCGCAGACGATGGCTAGCAGAAGTGCGAAGAAGTGGATTTCTGCTGCGCGCTTACGAATCATCTTGTTCCCCCGTCGCCCCGGCCGAAAGACGAGCGGGAGCGATGAGGCACGCGAGTGCAAATGGGTTGCCACAATTTGCATCCGCGGACCGGGTAACGATAGACGCGTAAACATTGAAAATACTAAGCGATTGCGCGAGAATTTCTCGGGAGCGGGCTGTGGTGCCGATTGGCGTCCGACGGCTATCCGAAAAGCGAGATTTTTTCGCGATGATAATTCGGATGTTTTCGCGTTCCCTGCCGTGGATTGAGCTTCGCGACACGTTCGCGATACGTTCGCGTTACCGAGATGCGGAGGTCGCCTCCATAGGAGTTGCATCGCGACGGTGACTGCGTACACTGTTGACAGCCCCGCCCAGAAGCGCAATTCAAGCCATTGTTTTCAGGAGAGAACTGTGATTGTGAGCCGGTTTCAATTGTTGGGCCGCTTGCTCGGGATCGCTGGACTGTTGCTGCTCGCGTGCGCTGCGAAGGGCGACGTGGCCGCAAAATATTCGGAGCCGGAAAACGCGACGGTGAAGAATGGCGTGTTTCAGGATGATTATTTCGGGCTGCGCTATCCGCTGCCGTCGGGCTGGGTGGAGGATTTGAAGGGGCCGGAGCCTTCCGCGTCGGGATACTACTCGCTCGCGGCGTTGAAGCCTGAGGGCGAGCTTGTGGCAACGATGCAGATTTCCGCCCAGGATGATTTTTTCGCGGCCGACGAGACGACTGATGCGATCGGGTTTCTGAATCGGATGAAGCAGGGGCTGGACGCGAGTCTTTCGGCTCCGCATGCAGTGGCGGCGGTGAAATTAGGTGGACTGGATTTTGCGCGCCTTGATTACAGCGGGGCGGGACTGAACCACGTGGTGTTTGCGACGAAGATCCGTTGCCATACGCTTATTTTTGCTATTACGGCGAGCCGGGAGGCAGCCGCTGAGATGCTAGCGGAGTCGCTGAAGAAAACATCATTCGCGCCGGCGGATCGAGCAGGTTCCTCACCGGCGGGCGGTTGGCCGGTCTGCATTCCCGAGCGCGCCTATAGAGATTACGTGACGCACAGAGTGGATCCCGTGATGACGGGGCCTCGATACGCGAGCGTGCCCGTGCGATTGATCATCGGAGCTGACGGGAAGCTCGAACACGTGCATGCGATTTCGGGATTTCCGGAGCAGCTGAAGAGCGTCACAGATGCTCTGGCAAAATGGGAGTTCAAACCGTACATCGTAAATGGGCAAGCAGTGGAAGTGGAAACAGGACTATTGTTTCAGTTCCCCTCGGCGCCGCCGCAACGGAACTCGGGCGAATAATTTAGGCCAATTGGCCCAAGACCGACCAACCGCGCAGCCGATCGAGGGAAAGTGACAAGAGAAGACCGCGGAACCCGCCAGCTCCGCGGCCTTCTCCCATCGTCCAGCATGCCAGGGCGTACTAAACCTGCAACTCTAGAGCGAACGCAAGAAGGCCAACAGAGCCGCCGCGCGAGCCGCCGAGAGTTGGTTGAAGTTGTTGATCACCTGATTCGCTTCCGATCCCTGACTATGGTGCGCCTCGATTGCCTGCATAAGGTCAGAAGTTCGGCCATCATGCAGGAAGAAGATGCGCTGACCCACTCCCCATAGAGGCGCCGTCCGGAATTGCATCCCGTTGGCGAGGCCCTGGCTCACTTGATCGGCCAGGCCTATGCCCATGTTGTGAATGAGGAAGTCCGAATAGGCGTTCACAGGGACATTACTAAGCCCGGTGCCATAGAATGTGCTGCCGCTGTTGATCGACGGCGAATGGCACGCGTTGCAGCCGATCTGATTGAACACTTGCTGTCCGATCAAAGTGGTCGCAGTTGCCGGGGCAGGCGTCGGTGGAGCAGAAAGACGACCGAATGCCGCGAAGTTGACGAGATCCGACGAGTAATCCGAGGCGGTCGAACTCGAATTTCCGGATGGAGTTAGCACAGTCGAGTCCTCGGGAAGGGCGTTGAACATGCAGCTCGGTGTTTCGTCCCGTTCGTTTGGAAATAGTTCGTTGGTGACGCCCTGTTCCACGTTATAGGCCTCACCTGCGAACATCACGAGGGATTTATTCTGAGCCTTCCAACCGAAACGGGTGACCGTGCCGTCGTTACCGCTGCGATTCACTTGTCCGGAAATGCCGAGCGCGGCTTTGTGGGGATTAGCAGCATTGGTGAGAATCGCGGTGTCGGTAATGCTTTCCACCAGTCCGGCGCCGAACATCGGGGTCGGAATGCGGAAAATGATGTTGTTCTGCTCGATTGCCGACTCAAAGTCCGGCTGAGTGATGCTGCAGCCGGGTGCGTCCGAACGACCAGTGATTACAAACAAATCATGGACGCCGCCATCCGGAGTTCCGTTGGGATTACGGATGAAGCGAGCTTCGCGGACTGGGCCGTTTGCCGTGATGAAGCGCGGAATTTTGTTGGTCGCGCCATCCGCAACGGCCATTGCGATTTGTGGATTGTTTGCCGGGCTTGAGCCGCCAACGGCCGGGAACGCGTGGCAGCCACTACAGCTGGTGGCATTGAAACGCGGGCCGAGGCCTGTCCCGTTTTCGTTTGTTATTTTTCCGGAAACGGAATCGACTTCCTGGAACCGCGCGACCGCCGCGTTAAAGAAGTTTTGATAGTCGGTGCTCATACTGTTCAGCGGACCTCCCGCCCCCGGAGGACCACCGCGAACGCCGGGGTCGAGCGTGTGATTTCCAGTTGTTGAGCCGCCGTCGCCGCCACGGCCTTCGCGGCTGCCATTGTCTCCTTGTTGCGCGAAAGCCACCGTCGAGCCCGCAATTAAAGCTACGGCGACCACCGCGAACCTACACAAAGCGCCTACGTACCCGCGTGTGCTGCAAGAACGTTCCATGACACTCCCCTTCCCTCCAAAGCAGAGGGATTTACCAAGATTGAATTTCACCGAAGGGATCAGCGTGCGGTCCCGGAACCAGGCAATTGGCGGGCGGGGGCAGGCGTGAACGGAACGAATCACAAACAGATGTTGGATACGCCTATTGCGTGCCGTGAGTAAACGACGGGAACCGGAATCCGGCAAGACCAGAAAGAGAACAGGGGACCGCTGCTGTACCCGAGTACAGGGAAACTAAGACGTAGGGGTGTTTCGCGCGGTCAGGTGCAGGAAAACCTGTATGGCGATCCAAGACTTCCGAATTTAAAATTTGGAAGGTTACATGTGTACGACGTATGTTGCCGCTGGTCCAACCCCCTCGGGACCACGAGGGGAGAAAGAAGTCTTGAGAATGAAGCTAAACATCAAACGGCCTTGTCCACACTGCACAAGCAGGGAGGTTTTTCGTTCGCACCGTCGCGGCCCGTTTGAAAAGTATCTCTTCAGTATGATCGGGATGCGTCCTTACCGGTGCATCAAGTGCGACGCCCGCTTCTATGGCTTCGCGCCGGTTAACGAGCAGGACGCGCCCGCGCACCTTAAGACCGCGTGACAAATACCGAGAAGTAAGGGCTATTGCAACGCTGCGTGAATCGCGGATTCTGGAATTGCGCCTTCACGCACGACGGACCACTCGTGCCCGTTAATGCGCACGATTGTTGAAGCCATGATCGCGCCGGTGTCGCCCGAATCGAGAATCAGCGGCAAGCGCTCTCCAAGTTGTTTCACGATTTGACTTGCGTTCGTGCACGAAGGAAATCCCGAGAGGTTCGCGCTCGTGCCGGTGATCGGCCCGCGAACCGCCTCAATCAACGCCGAAGCAATCCGTGAATTCGGCCAGCGCAGAGCGACCCGCCCGGTATTTCCCGTGACTTTCAGCGGCAACCGATGCGTAGCTTCCACCACCAGGGTCAGAGCGCCGGGCCAGAATTTGTGTGCGAGGACGAGAAACGAATCAGGCAAGTCGCGCGCGAGAGTGACAGCCTGCTCGATGGAATTTACGAGAATCGGCAGAGCCTTGTTTTCCGCGCGGCCCTTTACGCGAAACACGTGCTCGATTGACGACAGATTGAAGGGGTCGGCTGACAGGGCGTAGAAAGTGTCCGTAGGCATTCCCACCACGCGGCCGCGGCGAATGAAGTCGGCCGCATAGTCCACCACGCTGGACTCCGGCGCTTCCGGCGAAATTTTCAGGACTTCAACGGGCAAATTGTTCACTCACGGCGGGTCACGCCCTCGGTTTTCATCTGCGCGGCAACGTACCACAGCCAGCGCGGACTACGCAAGGCATCAGCGCCGGTGGCGGAATTGGAACACCTCCTATTCGGTAAGCTTGCGAACCACGCGCGTTTACGATGTTCGCCGCGTTTGTTAGGCTTGCAGCATGACGGACCTTATCCCGAGCGCAGCCGAAAAAGACGATTTGATCACCAGTCGCGAGAATCGCTGGCTGAAACGCTTTCGCGCGGCTCTGCGCGGCACTGGGCCGGCCGAGAACGGACCGATAGGCGTTGAGGGACCCAAGCTTGTGGAGGATGCGTTGCGATCGGGGCTGGAGGCCGAGGCGCTGCTCGTATGCGAATCAGCCGAACCCGCACTCGATGCGATTTTGAGCGCTGCGAGTTCGAGCGAAGCCGGGATCCCGCGCTCGCGTATTTTGCGAACCACCGACAAACTGTTCGCAAGCGTCGCAGGAACCGAAACGCCTCAAGGCATTGCCGCTTTGTTCCGCAAGCCGGACTGGCAATTTGAAGATGTTCTGCAAGGCGCCACCGATGAGAACGGCGCGCGTTTCGGCGATTCGCCGCTCGTGGTCGTAATGGCAGGCGTACAGGATCCGGGCAACGTTGGCACAATCGTACGATCGGCCGAGGCGTTTGGAGCCACTGGCGCAATTGCAGCGCGAGGAACGGCCGATCCGTGGTCGCCGAAGGCTTTGCGTGCTTCGGCGGTGTCGGCCCTGCGCTTGCCGCTGCTTCGCGGGATCGCGATTCCGGTCGTGCTCGCGCAGTTGAAAATGGAGCGCGTGAAAATCATAGCGGCGATTGGACGCGGCGTAGTTGGCTCGCGTCAGGACGCCGGATCGCAGGAAGCACTGTCGTATCCGGATCTCCGAGAGCCTTCGGCAATATTCGTCGGAAACGAAGGAGCGGGGCTACCCGCCGAAGTATTGCACTCTGCCGATGGCACAATTTCGATACCGATGCATCCATCGGTCGAATCGCTCAACGCAGGAGTCGCCGCGTCAATCGCGTTGTTCGAGGCGGCTCGCCAGCGCAGCGTCACATCGTAGTTTGCCTGCCTCAGCGCTGAATCGTCGTCGCAAAGAACGCGTCGGCGAGGTGGTCTCCCCAGGCTTCCCTCACTTCAAGAGCAATCGCATAAGGCATGTATTCGAGTTCAGCGGCGGGCTCTGCTGAAGAGGCATTTAGCCGGTGCAGCCGGTCTTCTTCTACCGACACAAGAAATTGGCGGAACCCCTCCAGCGCGTCGAGCATCGCGCGGCCTTCTTGCGTCATGCGTTTGAGAAATGGCGCCCATATAAGATTGACCAACGCAAGCGCTGCCACCATCAAGGCGAATGCAGGAGAGACGCCTTGCGACAGCTTCACGAGCAATAGCCCGAAGCAGGAGACGAAAACTCCTGCAGCTGCAGTTCCCGGCAACAGTTTGATCCATCCCGCCGTACCTCGCAGGACTGGCTTCCACGCAGGCAGCAGCCCGGTCTCAACGATGGCGCCTAAAATCAGCGCGCAAAAAAGAATCCACGTGGTCATGAAAAAGGTTCCGCCAGTATCGCGGCCTTGGACGGTAGCCGCCAGGGAAAAGGCCATGATGAAAGTGGCCAGCACGCCCAGCGCTACATAACCGATGTGCCGGGTAAAATAAATTCCGCCGAAACGTTCCGCCAAATCCTGCTGAATGTTCGCCACATAGCGGCTGTTGCGCGCACTATTTTCCTGAGACATGGACGGGCTGATCTCCGTGATCGGGCCGTCTTCGAATAGATAGTTCAGGGCATACGCTTCTTCGGGCGCGAGTTTGCTTTCCTCGCTGGGATTAGCCGCGAGACGCGTGAGCTTGTACATGCCGTCGTGCGGCTCAACGCTGATACAGTTGCGCGCAGCGAGGGCGGCGATCACGGCAGCGAGTGTCCTGCCGTCGCTTCCCGTAGTTATCAGATAGCGTGCAGCGGCAGGGGAAATTCCCGCTGGCGGTTCATAGCGCACGACGATCGTTCCCGGCTTCGGCGAGCGGCCAATGGCGAGCCACGCTAAGAAGTAATAAAGACAAAGCGCCAGCGGCGCAGCCAGATACCACCTGTCGCGATTCCAAATTCCGAACGAGGGCTTTTTAACGATGCCGGAAGGCCATGAGACAACCACGCTGAGGCTTTGCGTCGGTTGTAGGCCGATCGCGGCGTATGAGACCCCTGCGCCTCCGTCTTCGATCGATTCCGTGGTCGCTGTCGGCGCTCCTCTATTGTTGGAAACGCCTCGTCCGCCGACGCGGGGTTCGCTGGTGACCTCTGCTGAGGCAGTCCCCGCAGGCAAGTGGACCGTCAGATGCGCTGTGCCCACGGGCAAAGTCCAGTAGTGGCCGATGGCATTCCAATACAACGTGTCGCGAGCGGCGCCCAGTCCGAGCGCCCCGCTTACCGTATAGCGGATGACGTAGTGGTGGTCGCCGCGCTCGAGCGGGACATTCAGCGGCCCGATCCTAAGCTGCGGATAGCCGAACCCGCTTCCCTGTCGATAAGTGACCGGCGCGCCGTTCTCGGTGAGTTCCAGAATTTTCACTCGGATCCCGTTGTCCGCTTTCCATGGGCCCTTGTATTGCTCGTCCCAGCGGGCTTCATCGTCGATTGGCAGGTTGCGAATAAAGCCGTATTTAAAATACGACCCCTCGCTGTGCACCACGAAATCTTCTGTCACGGTGAGCGTGGCGTCCGGGTTCACCACAATGTCGGCGTCGAACGAAGTGATTTGCTCACCCGGCGCAGCGATCAGCTTGGCGCTGACGCCTGCGCACACGAAGAGAATTGCCAGCACGATTGCCAATGAAAAGATTCGCCGCATCACACTCAATTCTATCTTTGCCACGGGCGAAGATGGTGCCGCTTGCGACGCGGCTGGAGCGTTTCGTGCACCTACCGCTTCGTGCTAGCCTAACTCGTTGAGGCTGGAAGCTTTGAACTGGCCGTATTCAAGAGGCGCGCAGTGGGATTGTTTAGAGCAATCGAGCCGCAGGACGAACCTCTCGCAGGCAGGCCGCTCGCTGACCGGATGCGCCCGCAAACGCTTGACGAATTCATCGGCCAGGAAGACCTGCTCGGCCCCGGAAAACCGCTCCGCACCCAAATCGAGCGCGACGATTTGAGCTCGATGCTCTTCTGGGGTCCGCCGGGATGCGGGAAGACGACCCTGGCGCGCATCATCGCCCGTCGCACGAAATCCGAATACATCCCTTTCAGCGCGGTCCTCGCAGGCATCAAGGAAATCAAAGAGGTGATGGCCAAGGCCGAGGGCGTCCGTCGCTATGGGCGACGTACGATCGTCTTCGTGGACGAAATGCACCGCTTCAATCGCGCGCAGCAAGACGCGTTTCTTCCCCACGTCGAAGCCGGCAACATCGTGCTGATCGGCGCGACCACCGAAAATCCGTCGTTCGAAGTGATTTCGCCGCTGCTCTCGCGCATGAAGGTCTACATCCTGAAAGCGCTTTCAGCGGAGCAGGTGGCGATGCTGCTGCGGCGTGCTTTGGAAGATCCCACGCGCGGTCTTGGCAACGAAAATGTCGAGATCAGCGACGAAATTATCGAGCGAATTGCGATCCTTGCGAATGGCGATGCACGCTCGGCTTACAACACACTCGAAGCGCTGGTTTTTGGAACGGCGCCGGATGCGGCTGGCCGTCGCGTCGTATCGCAGGCGGTCCTCGAAGAAGTGCTGCAGAAGAAGCTGCTGCCTTACGATAAATCCGGCGAAGAGCATTTCAATCTCATCTCGGCGTTGCACAAGTCCGTGCGCAATTCCGATCCCGACGCGGCGCTTTATTGGCTCGCGCGCATGCTCGAATCGGGAGAAGATCCGTTGTACCTTGCACGCCGGATGGTGCGGATGGCGAGCGAGGATATCGGTCTCGCCGAGCCGAACGCGCTCGCCGTGACGCTGGCGGCAAAGGATGCGTTTGATTTCCTCGGGCCGCCCGAAGGAAATCTCGCGCTGGCGCAGGCGGCGGTGTATTTGTCGCTCGCGCCCAAATCGAATGCAGTCTATAAAGCCTATGGCGAGGTGCAGCAAGATTTGAAGAATACGATTGCGGAGCCTGTTCCGCTGCATCTAAGAAATGCGGTGACCGGCCTGATGCGCAACGTGGGCTATGGCAAAGGCTATCAATACGCACATGACAGCGAGGAGAAGCTCACCGATATGACGTGCTTGCCCGAGAGTCTCATCGGCCGCACATATTACACACCGACTGATCAGGGTTTTGAAGCCCGCATCCGGCAGCGGCTTGAAGAGATCCGGCGAATTCAGAAGAAATCGGCCGGGCAAAAGTGAGAATCCCCCAAAACATGCGACTTCCCTTCTGTCTTGCCGCGCTTGTGATCCTGGCTGGGCTTTTCTCAGGTTCGGCTGCTGCACAAGAGAAACCGAAATTCGTTATCGAGGAAGATTGCTCGCATTTTTCTGTTGCGCCCGACAACAAGATCGTCTTCGTGGTACAGCGGCAGAAGCGGATGAAGAAAATCGTGATCCAGCGCGACGATATCTGGGTGGCGTCGCCCAACGGGAGCAAGCGCAGGATCGTCGAAGGCGAAAAATTCATGCCGGCGCCTCCTCCGCTGAGTTTCCAGGTAGATTCGATTTCCTGGTCGCCTGATAGCCGTCTGCTCGCCGCGGACATCACATTTCAAAAGGCGGCTGTCTGATGAGGACTCCTCCCCGACCACCACGAAAGGGATCGCTCTTTTTGATGAGAACGGCGGCGAGATTCACGTGGCGGGGTCAAAGGATCGCTTTATAGAAGAAGCTGGGAACGCGACGTGGCTTGCTGACGGGCAGACCATCGTTTATGTGACGGGCGGCGGACCGTTTCAGATTGTGCGGATGAAACCGTCGCAGGGGAAAGCCGTGACGCTTTTCGAAGGGCACACGTTCGACGGAATCACCTGGGACGCGAAGCACAACCAGGCTTATGCAATTGGGCGAAACCTCAGCCTCTCCGGTAGAGATGTGCTGGTGCAACTCGATCTGCTCAATGAAGGAGTTCGGGAGATGACGCGCATCCCGGATTTCAAGGCAAGCTGACGATCGCGCCGTCCGGCAATCGCGTCGGATATTTCGTTGACGCCGACACGATTGAAGTGCGTGAACTGGCTCATCCCAATCAACCGCTGAAAACTCGAGCGGGATTCGGGCGTTTTCAATTTGGGCTCGACGAAAACCGCGTGCTATTGAAGCGCGGCCCTGATGAAAAATCTGGCAATCTGGTGTGGGTGGGTCTCACGGACGGCAGTTTCCGCCCAATTCTGCACGACCTGCTCGTAAGCGCATTTCAAATCGCGCCCGACGGGCAGACCATCGTGATCGCCGAACCGGGGAAGCACATTCTGAAGGGCTACCCGCTTCAATAAGCTAAAAGGCTAAAGCCCGGCGCCGGCTCATGTGTTCCTTCAGAATGCAGGAGTCTTCGATCACAAATAGCCCCGCTTCGCGCGCCTGCGCTGCCGCCGCCGAATGAAACACGCCTTCCTGCATCCAAACTGCGCGCGCTCCGATACGAATCGCAGATTCCACGATGCCCGGAACATATTCTGAACGGCGGAAAATATCGACGATATCGATGCGCTCCGGAACATCTTCCAGCTGTGCGTAGCATTTCTCGCCCAGCACTTCGGTTTCGTTTGGATTTACGGGAATAATTCTGTATCCGGCCGATTGCATGTATTCGGCAACGCCGTAACTAGGACGCATTCGGCGGCTTGAAAGCCCGACAACCGCGATTGTTTTGCTGGTTTTGAGAATTTCGAGAACAGGATCGCCCGAGGGCGGCGCGTCATTCGGCATTAGGGTTACTTCCGGGGTTTGTGGCTATTGTGGCCCTGAGAAGCGCGCAGTTCGGTGAGAACCTGCAGGAATTTCTCGTTTTCTTCGGCCGTACCCACCGATACGCGAATGCAATTCGGGAAACCCATCCATCGCATGGGGCGCACGATTACTCCGCGTTTCAGCAAGTCATCTGAGAGTGGCTCGGTCTCAAAGCCAAAATCCACCAATACGAAATTCGTGAACGACGGCACAAATTTGATGCCGAGCTTCGTGAATCCCGCAGAAAGCTGCGCGAGTCCTGCGCGATTCGATTCAATCGAATGCCGCACGTGTTCCGTGTCGTCAATCGCAGCCAGCGCTGCTGCCTGTGCCACATTCGATGTATTGAACGGCCCGCGAATTTTATTCATTTCATCGAGCAGCGCGGCGGGACCAATCCCATAACCGATTCGCAGACCCGCCAATCCATATACCTTCGAAAATGTTCGCAACACGATCATGTTGCGGCCGCCGCGAACCAACTCTATCGAGCGCGTGTAGTTCGGAGTCTCCACATAGTCGCAATAGGCTTCGTCCAGGACGATGAGGACGTGCTCGGGAACCTGCGCGAGAAACTCGTCCAGCTCGTCTGCGTCGAACATCGTCCCCGTAGGATTATTCGGATTCGCGAGGAAAATGAGTTTCGTTTCGGGCAGAAGAAATTCGGCCATCGAGTCGAGGTCGAAATGGTAATCGCGCTGCGGAACCTCGACGTATCGCGCGCCGGTGGCTCGAATCGCCGTGTAGTAGAGAGGAAAAGAACCGTAGGACGTGACGCCGCAATCCGCCTGCCGCAACACCAGGCGCGCGGAAAGATCGATTAGCTCCGTCGAGCCGCCACCGAGAATAATATTTTCCGCCGGTATGTCGTGCTTCTTCGCAAGTGCGTCACGCAGAAACGTGCCGCTTCCGTCGGGATAACGGTTCGAACCGGCCAGCGCTTTCTTCGCAGCCTCAATCGCCAGCGGAGAAGGGCCCAGCGGATTTTCGTTGGAAGCGAGTTTGATGGCGGTGGTCTTCAATTCCCGCTCGACCTCCTCAATCGGCTTTCCCGGGACGTACGGTGCGAGTTCTCGGATATATTCCGGGACGAGTTCGCGAATCAGAGTGCTCATGCGCGGAGGACTCTCAACGGGCTTTCCTCGGTTTCATGCGCGTTCGCTTCGTCAGCTCGGTTCTTCCCTGGCGCTTACCGCTGGATCCTGGCCGACGCTCCGATCGTGCTGTCGCGGCGCTTTTCGCCGCCGCGGCGTGTAGCTGCGCTTTTAGCGGGCCGCTTCACCGGCGTTCGCTTGATGGGAGGCTCCGAAGCCGGTTCGAGCTTGCCTTCGATTGCACGCGACAGCGCGGCCACTTCCTCCGATGAAAGCGTACGGTGCTCGCCGGGCTGAAGCGAGCCAAGCTCAAGGTTGCCGACGCGAATGCGTTTGATTTTCTCCACCGGATGGCCCGTCTGGAAAAGTTTGTTGCGCAGCGCATCGCGTCGAGCTTCGGTGAGCGTCACTTCGTACCACGGCGATTCCTTGCCGCGGACTCGCGTAATCCGCGCGCCCGTGGACCGCGCAAGCTGCTCGATTTCCTGGAATGTAAGAAGGGATTTCAGTTTCAAGAGGTACGTTTGCCGAAGGCGATGCGCCTTGAGCATGCGATTGGCGAGTTCCCCGTCATTCGTTAAAAAAACCAATCCCATCGAATGGTATTCGAGCCGCCCAACGGGAAACACACGCACCGGAACACCGTGGAGAAGATCCTGCAGCGAGCGACGGCCTTCCGGGTCGCTCATCGTCGAGACCACTTCCGGCGGCTTATTGAGCACCAGATAGACGCGATCGTGCTCGGGATCGAAGTAGCTTGCCGGAAACTTTTATGTGGTCGGTCGTTTCGTCGGCTTTCGAGCCGAGTTCCGTGACGGTTCGGCCGTTCACGGTAACCATGCCGGATCGAATGAGATCTTCCGCATGCCGCCGCGAAGCGATTCCCGCGCGCGCGATAATTTTTTGCAGCCGCTCTTCCATCAGTTTCGCTGAATAGCTGTCATAACTTCCATTTATGCGCTAGTAGAGTAACGGAAAACGGATGCGGATGCGAACGTGAAAACCTGAAATGAAATGAAGGCTACGCACAAAATGGACGGCCGCCCTGAAAACTCTGGCTACGCGGAAGTGCCTTTCGCCTGCGAGTCCGCGTCTGATTCATCAGAATCGGCAAACACCTCGGCGGCAGATTCTGCAGGCGAAGCAGCGAACTCCGCTTCAGCGGACTGCTCTCCGGATGCATCGATCGATTCCGCTTCGACCACCGTCTCGCGGGCATCCGCGCTCAATTCCGGCGAAGTCGTTACTTCCCCGTCGGCATGTGGAGCATCATCTGGCTCAGTTGGCGCGACGCCCTCGTCGGAGCCAAGCGCGGCTTGCGCGAGTTGCTCAAATTCCTTCAGGCTCGGCAATTCTTCCAGGTCGGACAATCCAAATCGCATCAGGAATTGTTTCGACGTGCGGTACAAGATCGGCCTGCCAATCACGGCCTTGCGGCCTGCCGTGGTAATGAGCCGCTTCTCAAGCAGCGTCTTGATCACGCCGCCCACGTTGACGCCTCGAATCTCATTAATCTCCGGCACCGTCGCCGGCTGCTTGTAGGCAATCACGGCGAGAGTTTCGAGCGCGGGCATCGTGAGGCGAATGGGCGGCTGCAGGCTCTTGATGAAGCGCCGCACCACGTCGTGATGCTGCGGCTTGGTATAAAACTTCCATCCGCCCGCCACTTTGCGCACTTCGATTCCTCGATCCTCGGTCGAATACGACGCGACAAGCAGGTCAAGCGCAGCCCTCGCCTCCGTCTTCTCGACGCCAAGCGCTCGGCTGATTTGATCAATCGAGGCGGGTTCATCCGCCGCATAAATAATCGCTTCGAGCGCGGCTTGAATTTCTTGTGGCGTCATATGGGCACCCTATCTTGCGTATCGGCTGAAACCGCCCGCCTGAAGGCGGCCGCTACAAATACTGCTCTTCGATCTGCGACATCGCGTCAGGCCCGGCAAATACAGCGTCAAACATTTTGTGTTTGCGCAGCCGGATATCCGCGAAAAGGTCTGACTGGACGAGCAGCACCGCCTGCATCCGCACCATCTCCAGCACCGCGAGCAACGCGACAATCATGGCATTTCGCGTAGTGCAGGACTCAAAAAACTCCGTCAGCGACACGGCCTCGTCCGTCCCGATCAACTGCTGCCGCAGCCGGTCCATCATCTGCGCGATCGTCACCGTATCGTGACGCAGCTCGAACTTAGGAACCTCTTTCCGCCGCTCGAGAACCTGCGAGAACACTTTCACCAAATCCACAAGCGAAACGACCAGCTCGCCCTTCCGTCTCCTCACTACCGTAAAGCGATTTATCCGGATGCGACCAGACGTGATCCTCAATCTGCTGCTTCTGGTAAAGCAGTTGCGCCGCATTCTTGAATTTCTCGTGCTCGAGCAGCCGGTGAACCAGCTCGTCGCGCGGATCCTGCTCGCCCTCGGGTCCCGCCAGCGGATCGGCCGGCAAAAGCATCTTGGACTTGATGTGGATCAGCGTGGCGGCCATGTAGATGAAGTCCGCCGAAACGTCGATATCGAATTTTTCAAGCTGGTGGAGATAATCGAGATACTGTTCGGTGATTTTGGCGATGGGAATATTGTGGATGTCCATCTCCTGCTTGCGAATCAAATCGAGCAGAAGATCGAGCGGGCCTTCATACGCCGGCAAATTAATTCGATAAGGTGACGCCATTCTTCAGGCTGTGCTCCCCTGTTTCAATCGCTAATCGTTTACTTTGCGCGCTTCGTTCCATTCAAAAATCGCGTTCCGGACGCGCTTCATCGTCCGCCGCGCCGGCCTTCTGCGCTTTCTTCGAACCGGCGTCGAGGATATCCCAAACTCTTCCCGGATGCGCCTCTAATTCTTTGCGGCGTGTCTGAATAGGCTCGATCCACGTCACCAGGTTTTCGGCCATCAGTTTCTTGCAATCCACGCAGCCGATCTGCGCCGTGCGGCAGTCATGGTCGACCTTGGCGATCGTTTCCGGCAGCGAGAATAATTTGTGGTACGCGAAGACGGGACAAATCTCCGGACGCCCCGGATCGGTGCGCTTAATCCGCTGCGGGTCCGTCATCATGTTGCGAACCTTTGCGCGAATCTCGTCGGGAGGATCGGAGAGCCAGATCGCATTGCCATAGCTCTTCGCCATTCGCCGCCCGTCGAGACCCGGCAGACGCGGCGTCTCGGTCAGCAGATAAGCGGGCTCGCGCAGCACCTGTTCGACTGCAAAGAATTTCTTGTACTTGCCCACGCTTTCAAAAAAGTTCTCGACGCCGATTTCAAGCGCGCGTTTTCTGAATGCTGCCGCCAGAGCAGCATTCCGTTCCTTGCCGCGCAGTGGCGTTTCAACGCGAGGCAAGGTGACCTTCGCGCTGTCGATCGCCTGTTCGAGAGCAGTCTGGTTCGCAGCGTCAAAAAGCGCGTCCTTCACCACGAATCCAAAGTGCGTATCGAACCGCCGCACAACTTCGCGCGTCAGCTCCACGTGCGGCGCCTGATCTTCGCCCACCGGCACGAGCAGCTCCTGCTTCGGCTCGCCGTACATCACGATGTCCGCCGATTGCAGCAGCGGGTAACCAAGAAAGCCGTACGTTCCCAGATCGCGATCCTTCAGATTCTCGATTTGTTCTTTGTAGGTCGGGACGCGCTCGAGCCAGCTGAGCGGCGTAATCATCGAGAGCAGCACGTGAAGTTCAGCATGCTCGAGAATATTCGACTGCACGAACAGCGTCGATTTCGCCGGGTCGAGCCCCACCGAAAGCCAGTCGATCACCACTTGCAAAGTGCTTTCGGCAATCGACGAAGTGTCTTCGTAGTGCGTCGTCAGCGCGTGCCAGTCCGCGACGAAGTAAAAGCACTCGTATTCGTCCTGCAGCTTCACCCAGTTCTGCAGCGCGCCAAAATAATGGCCAAGGTGAAGCCGGCCGGTGGGCCGCATGCCGCTCAAAACTCGCTTACGTTTGCCACGCTCACAACCTATGGGCGGCGGCTCGCCGCCGCTGCGCAGCGCCGCGGAACGCAGATCGCCGCGCAAGGTCACGCAATCCGCTGCATTTCGCTCGTGCCTTCATAAATCGTCAGCACCCGCGCGTCGCGATAATAACGTTCCACATCGCTCTCCCGCGAATAACCCAGGCTGCCATGCACCTGCACGGCCTTATACGCCACGCGATTAGCCATTTCGCTCGCATACAATTTCGCGCGCGCCGAATACGGGCCAAGCCGCGAAGGCCCGGGCGCGCCGGATGGCTTCTTGCGCATTTCGAGATCGCGCACCTGCGCCGCCTGATACGTCAGCATCCTCGCCGCATCAATCTCGGTCTGCATATCCGCCAGCATCCACTGAATCGCCTGGTAATCCGCAATCGGATGGCCGAATGTGCGCCGCTGCTTCGCGTAGCGCGTGGCAGTCTCAAGCGCGCCCTGCGCCAGCCCCACCGACTGCGCCGCAATCCCGATGCGCCCGCCATCGAGCGCTTCGAGCGCGATCCGCAAGCCCTGCCCTTCTTCGCCCAGTCGGTTCTCAACCGGCACGCGGCAATCCGACAGCACAATTTCGACCGTCGGCGAAAGATGCATGCCCATCTTTTCTTCGTAGCGGCTCACTCGAAAGCCCGGAAACGAGCCCTCGACAAGAAACGCGGTAATGCCGCGCGCCCCCGCCGCCGGGTCCGTCTTCGCAAACACGATGTAGACGCCGGAAATATCGCCGTTCGAAACCCATATCTTCGTGCCATTCAAAACGTAGTGATCGCCATCGCGCACCGCCCGAGCCTGAATTCCTCCGGCATCCGAGCCGGCCTGCGGCTCGGTGAGGCAAAACGCGCCAATAATTTCGCCACGCGCCAGCCGCGAAAGATATTTCTTCTTCTGCGCATCGGTGCCGTGCTTGAACACCGGCCCAGCAGACACCGTGTTCGTCACGCTCATCACCACGGCCGTCGAAGCATCCACCCGCGCCACTTCCTCAATCATCACCGCGTAGCTGATCGTATCCGTGCCGGCGCCGCCCCATTCCTCGGGAATCATCATGCCGCAGCAGCCAAGCTCGCCGAGCTTGCGCAGCTCAGCAACGGGATATTTGTGCGCGCGTTCGTATTCGCGGATCACCGGGCGCATCTCCGTCTCCATAAACTGGCGGACGGTGTCGCGAATCAGAAGCTGATCGCTTGTGAGAGAAAAATCCATTCCGAAAGGTGTACGAGGGATGCTAGCACAGCGACGCCGGAAAATCGAAAGCGAGAATCCGCGGCGGGGACCGGCGGGAGCTCAGTGATCGCTTTAGTGTTGAGATTTTTCAACATTGGAGGCGTGAAGATGAACGATTTTCCATTCGCCAGCTCTCTTTTCAAGGACCACTGTGCGACGGCCAATCGTGTTGGGGACGTCGTACAGATGGAAAGTGGCGACGGCAGTGTCGCGAAACACCTGAATATCTAAATCAGCCGGCTCGAGGTTGAGATACGGCGGCGCGCTCTTAGTTGCTCGGATGCGCTCAAAGACCTGCCGAAACGTTGTCTCGATTTCAGCGCGGCCGGTGGCTCGACTTGCGCGCTGCGACGGAAAGTAAACAGTCGCGTCATCAGCAAAACAATTTCGGAAAGCTTCCCAGTCAAGATTTTCGAAAGCCGTGAGGAATCTCGTCAGAGTCTGCCGAACCTCATCCGCAGCGTTTTCTGGCGCGCGGCTCGTTGAGCCGTTCGAAGGAATTCGCCTGGAGCCTCCAGTTGCCGGACAAGACGCACAAGCATTGTAAATACGCAAGGCGACCGAAACACGATGCGTCATACGAACTCTCCGGGATACGCCGCGCAATGGGTGGGTGTTAAAGCTTCAACAATTCGCGCAGCCGCTTCGTCTGCGCCCGCGACACCGGAATCTCCGATTGCCGCTTATCATTCATCTTCAGCATGTAGCTCGACTTGAACCACGGCACCACTTCCTTGATGTGATTGATGTTGATCAAATAGCATCGGTGCGCGCGCCAGAAAATATCCGCATCGAGCGCCGCCGCAAGCTCCTCGATCGTGCGGTAGTTCGAAACGCCCTCCGCATCGCGCGCGAAAATCGTAATCGTGCCGTCCTGAATCGAGGCGTAGATCATCTCGTCCGCGTCCACCAGAAACATGCGCGACTGCGACTTCACCAGCAGCTTGACGGGCTGAGCCGTCTTGGCACGAGGTGCTCCGGCCCCCAGTTGGCCCACCAGATTCTCCAGCCGCTCGACCGGCGAAGTTTGCGCCTCCACCATTTTCTTCGCGCGCTGCACGGCCTTGGCGATGCGCGCCTTGTCGAAAGGCTTCAGCACGTAATCGACGGCGTTCACCTCGAACGCCTGAATCGCGTAGTTTTCGAAAGCCGTCGCGAAAACGATTGCGGCACGCGCAGCTTGCGCTCCATCAGCTTCTGGATCACGCCGAAGCCGTCAAGCCCGGGCATCTGCACGTCGAGAAAAACGAGATCGGGATCGTGCTCCTTGATGAGCGCCAGCGCTTCGAGCCCGTTTTTTCCCTGCGCGACCACTTCAATTTCGGGAAAACTGCGCAGGAGAAACTGCAGTTCGTCGCGCGCGGGCCTCTCGTCGTCGACAATCACTGTGCGGATAGGCATGGAATTTTCCCGTTTAGTATAGGATAAAATCGGCGGGCAAAGTGCAAAGGAGCGCGGGTGGCCAAGAGAACCTCGAAAGTAAAGATTCTAAGCAGCGAAACGAAATACACAGGCCGCGTATTCGGCGTGCGTCGCGACGAGCTAATCGAGCCGACAGGAGTGAAGGTAGTTCGCGAGATTGTGGCTCACCATGGTTCCGTCGTAGTGTTGCCGGTGTTTGACGACGGCAGTGTCCTGCTCATCCGCCAATACCGATACGCCGCCGGACAATTCATGTGGGAGCTGGTGGCCGGTCACCGCGAGCCTGACGAAGACTTCCGCCGAGGCGCAGCGCGCGAATTGCAGGAAGAAACCGGCTACACCGCGCGACGTTATCGAAAGCTGCTTGAAATCTATCCGAGCCCTGGGCTCTTGAGCGAACGGATGGTGATCTTCCTGGCCGAAGGTTTGACGAAAGGCGAAGCTCGTCCCGAGGATGACGAGAAGATCGAAGCGCGCATCCTCACGCTGCGCGAAGCCGAGCGCTGGATTCATAGCGGCAAAATTCGCGATGCAAAAACCATCTCCGGCATGCTCTACTACGCCGCGTTTGCCCGGCGGAAACGGAAGCGGTAACCCTTCGAATTCACCGCAATCGCTATAATTGGTTGTCAGGTAAGAGAGGCAACATGGAAAACCGAGAAGTCGCACTCATCCTGCGCGAAACGGCTCAGCTGCTCGAAATCGACGGCGCCATCATCGGGCGCTACCGGAGCTACGAAAAAGTCGCGGACCTGCTTTTCAGCCTTCACGAGCGCATCGAAGACCTCGCCAAGGACGTCAAGAAGCTTCGCGAGCTCCCCGGCATCGGCGAGAACATGGCCGAGCACATCCGCGAGATCCTCGAGACCGGCAACTACAAGCTGCGCCAGAAGCTTCTGAAGAAATATCCGCCGACGCTGCTCGAGCTGCTCGCTCTGCAATCGCTGGGCCCCAAGAAAGTCGCGTTCCTCTGGTCGAATTTCAAATGCGCCACCGTGGCTGACCTCGAAAAGCTCGCCCGCGAAGGGAAACTGCGCGATCTGCCGGGTTTCGGCGAAAAAAGCGAGCAGAACATTCTGAAAGCCACGGAGTCAGCGAAGCGCTCCTCCGGGCGTTTTCTCATGGATGCCGGCGACCGCGACGCGGAACGCCTCGCGGAATTCATCAAGCAGGCCGGCGACTCCGTCGAGTCGGTCACGGCGGCAGGCTCGCTGCGCCGCCGCCGCGAAACCGTCGGCGACCTCGACCTGCTCGTCACGATGCGCCCCGGGCAGGATCGCCAGAAGAATATCGACGCTGTGGCCGAACACATTCTGAAATATCCGCGAAACGTGCAGACGCTCGCGCACGGCGAAAATAAAGTCAGCATGCTGCTCGAAAGCGGGCTGCAGGTGGACGTGCGCCTTCTCGACAAAAATAGTTTTGGCGCCGCGCTCCTCTATTTCACCGGCTCGAAGGAACACAACGTCGCCCTGCGCGGCCGCGCCAACGATATGGGCTGGACGCTCAACGAATACGCGCTCACCACGATCAAAAGCGGCCGCAGCGTCGCCGGCAAGACCGAAGAAGAAATCTACGCCAAGCTCAAGCTCGCCTACATCGAGCCGGAGCTGCGCGAAATGCGCGGCGAAATCGAAGCCGCCGAAGCAAGCAAAGCTCCCCGCACTCATCAAGCTCGCAGACATGCGCGGCGACGTGCAGATGCACACCACCGCCTCCGACGGGCGCAATACCATCGAAGAAATGGGCGAAGCGGCGCGCGCCCTCGGCTACGAATACATCGCCATCACCGATCACTCGAAAGCCGTCACCGTCGCGAATGGCATGGACGAAAAGCGCACGCTCGAGAATATCCGCACGATTCGCGCCGCGCAGGAACGCGTTCCCGGCATCCGGCTCCTCGCCGGAATCGAAGTCGACATCCTGAAAAACGGCAAGCTCGATCTCGATAACGAAGTTCTGGCCCAGCTCGACGTGGTGGTGGCTTCCATCCACTCCTACATGAATCTCGATCGCGCGGAAATGACCGAGCGCCTTCTCGCGGGCATCGAGAATCCCTACGCGCAAATCATCGCGCATCCCACGGGCCGCCTGCTGCTGCGCCGCGATCCCTACGCCTACGACATGGAGAAAATTCTCGACGCCGCCAAAAAGCATTCCGTCGCGATGGAGTGCAACGCGTATCCCGACCGCCTCGATTTGAACGACGTTCATCTGCGCATGGCCAAGGAGCGCGGCGTGAAGATCGTCATCTCCACCGACGCGCACTCCACCACGCATCTCGAATTCATGCAGTACGGCGTTGCGACGGCGCGCCGCGGCTGGATCGAAAAGAAGGACGTAATCAACGCGCTGCCCCTCGACCAGTTTCTTGCAGCGCTGCGCCCGAAACCGGCCGCCACACCGGCCCGTCCACAAGCAAATGCAGCCAAGAAAAAGTCCGCGTAGCCAGCCAGCGGCTTATGGAACATTTTCGGCCATCCCTGCGTATTTCATACTGCAACCGAACAAAGGGCCGCACTCGACCTCAATGCTCGACGGAGTGACACGAATGAATCGAAAAGCCTGGATGACGGCGGCGATTCTGGTGGCAGGAATTTCGTGGGCAGCCGCGGCTCAACCCGCTGCGCGCCGACGAATGGTCGAAAAGCTATAAAGTCAGCGGCCACGCCAATCTGCACGTCGATACCGACGACGGCGACGTCAATATCCTCGCCGGCGATCCCGGACAAATCGATGCCCATGTCACAGCCGACGGTTTCAAGATTGGCCCCGGCGATGTTCGCGTTGACGAGCACCAGGAAGGCGACAACGTCACCATCAGCGTCAAGATTCCGCATTTCAATTTCTCATTCTTCGGCGGCCGCCACCGTTCCGTTCGCATCGACATCCGTGTTCCCAAGGACCTCAACCTCGACGTGCACACGGGCGACGGCAACGTGAACTCGCAGGCCATCTCCGGCGATATTCGAATCAACACCGGCGACGGCCACATCACCGTCAACGGGCTAAGAGGCTCCATCAATATGCGCTCCGGCGACGGCAATATTCAGGCCTCGGGGCTCGACGGCTCGCTCGAAGTCGACACCGGCGACGGACATGTCTCCGTCGACGGCCGCTTCGATTCCCTGAATCTCAAAACGGGCGATGGCAATATCGAAGCCCGCGCGATGAGCGGATCAAAAGTCGCGAACAGCTGGCGCCTCCATTCCGGCGATGGCCATATCAACATGTGGCTCCCCGGCGATTTCAATGCCGACCTCGACGCGCACACCGGCGACGGTAAAATCACGCTCGACTTCCCGATCAAGGTCTCCGGTTCGCTCAGTCACTCCTCAATTCACGGCACTCTCAATAATGGCGGCGGAACAGTTTCGCTCACATCCGGCGACGGCTCGATTCACCTACAGAAGCTCTAGGCCGCGGCGCGTACTGCGTTACCTGCCTCAGACGAAACCCGGCAGAAAGGTCTCTGAAAACCCCGGTCTTCAGGTTGCGCCGATGCAAGCTTTTTCTTATCCGTGTGTCAGCCGAATCCTACAAATGTCTGCGCAAACACATATCCGTGTAACTGACGCCAGAAGTAGAACCTTATAATTCAATCACTTACGTCTCGCCCACCTTTGGCACTTCTCGTGCCTTATATCCGTCGTCTTTGAGTTGAGGGGGATCGACATGATTGCCTTTGTCATGATGGGATTGATTGCAGTTCTCGGCTTCCTTTGCCTGTCCGACGGAATCGCGGATTGCGCGCGACGCGCCCACCCGACCTCCAAAAAATAGCCAGGAAGTTCTCCGCTCGCATACAGCACGCAGCACTTTACATTCCCAGCACCGCAGCACAACTTCCATTCCCTACCGCTCGGCGCACCAAGGTTGCAAATTCCCAGGCGATACCGCATCATGGCTTTTCTTCAAATCGCATAATTTCATCTACAAAACTACGGGGGATTCTGAATGCGCAGGCCGGTGAGTGTTGCTCCGCCAAAAGGAAAACTGGGAGTCCTAACGCCCGGAATGGGGGCCGTGGGCACCACCTTTATGGCGGGCGTCGAATTGGTTCGGCGAAAGGAATCCGTTGCCTGTCGGCTCGCTCACGCAGATGGGTACCATCCGCCTCGGAAAGCGCACCGATAATCGCGTGCCGAAAATTAAAGATTTCGTGCCGCTCGCGAAGCTCGACGATCTCGTCTTCGGCGGCTGGGACGTTTTCCCCGACGACGCCTACGAAGCCGCCTCGAAAGCCGGCGTTCTCGACGCCAAAGATCTCGCCAAGGCCCAGAAATTTCTCAAGAACATCAAGCCGATGAAGGCGGCCTTCGACCAGACCTACGTAAAAAATCTTCACGGCACGAACGTCAAAAAAGCCAAAACAAAATTCGATCTCGCCGAGCAGCTCCGCGAAGACATCCGCAACTTCAAGAAGAAAAACAAGCTCGACCGCCTCGTCATGGTCTGGTGCGCCTCCACGGAAGTGTTCCTGAAAGCCGGAAGACGTCCACAAGGACTTGGCCTCGTTCGAAAAAGCCATGAAGGCCAATCATCCCGCGATCGCGCCCTCCATGCTCTACGCCTACGCCGCCATCAGCGAAGGCGTTCCCTTCGCCAACGGCGCTCCCAATCTCACCGTCGACATCCCCGCCCTCGAAAATTTCGCGAAAGAAAAGCACGTCCCCATCGGCGGCAAGGATTTCAAGACCGGCCAGACGCTGATGAAAACCGTCCTCGCCCCCGGCTTCAAAGCGCGCATGCTCGGCCTCAATGGCTGGTTCTCGACAAACATTCTCGGCAATCGCGACGGCGAAGTGCTCGAAGATCCCGGCTCCTTCAAAACGAAAGAAGAATCGAAGCTCGGCGCCCTCGAATACATCCTCCAGCCGAATCTTTACCCCGAGCTTTACGGCAAGATTCACCACAAGGTGAGAATCAATTACTACCCGCCGCGCGGCGACAACAAAGAAGGCTGGGACAACATCGACATTTTCGGCTGGCTCGGCTACCCGATGCAGATCAAAGTCGATTTCCTCTGCCGCGATTCGATTCTCGCCGCGCCCAATCGTTCTCGATCTCGCCCTGTTCTTCGATTTAGCGCAGCGCGCAGGAATGCGCGGCATTCAGGAATGGCTCAGCTTCTATTTCAAATCGCCGATGTGCGCCAAGGAACTCTACCCCGAGCACGATCTCTTCATTCAACTCATGAAACTGAAAAACACGCTGCGCTGGATGATGGGCGAAGAACTGATCACCCACCTCGGCGCCGAATATTACGACTAGCCATCGAGAATCATTCCAATTCCAGGCCGCTCGAACGGCTTGACACACCGCCCTTCGCGGAGTAGTGTCACGCCGGTACGATTCCTGGTCGCACCAAATCCAAAACCAAAATGTTTTTCTCCGCATCAACGATGCGGGCACTTACGCTCGTGTTCCTTTAAGGAGGAATGTAGATGCATAGTAAGACGTTGAAGTCAGTTGTACTCGCAATTGCGCTTTCGCTCACCGCCGCCGGTTCTTTTTCCGCTCGCGCGCAAGGCGGCACGGATGAAAAAGAGAAGCCGCCCATCTACACCTATGTGGCCCAATGGGAAGTAGCCCGTCCCGATTGGTCCACATTCGAAAAGTATGACGTGTCGCAAAAGCCCGTTTTCGACAAGCTCATCGCCGACGGAACCATCATCGGCTACGGCTTTTTCAAAATGGCCGCGCATACCGCAGAAGGGCCCAATCATGGCGGTTGGTGGACAGCCACGTCGATGGCAGGCGTTCTAAAAGTCCTCTCCGTTCTCGCCACACAATCCGCTCCAGCCGATATCGAAAAAATTCAAGCGGCTTCCAAGCATTTTGACTTGATTCTCACCAGTCGCCATTACGCGGCCCATTCTGGCAGCTTCGACAATGGGTATCTTCGAGTCGCAACCTATCGAACCAAGCCCGGGCAAGGCGAGGCGGTGGACAAGGTGATCAGTTCCTACATCATCCCGTTCCTCGACAAACTGATGGCAGATGGCGCACTCCACAGTTATTCGGTGGATCGCGAAGCGATTCACACTGGCGATCCCAATGCAGTCGACATCGCCATCGTGACGAATAACGCAGACGGCCTCGACAAATTCATGGCGGGACTGGAAGCGAACGGAAAAGCCAATCCAACCGGCGGTCCCGCATTCGGCGCCGCGACGGAAACCTCGGAGCATCGCGACTTCCTCGCAGTCGCGTCGGGAGCATCGAAGTAGCGCATAATTTCGCAACATCCAAACACAAAACGCCCTGGCAGCCGGTTGAGCGGCCAGGGCGTTTTGCGTCTTGGGATTCGAAGCGCCGGCCTAAAATAGATTCCAGAGGAACTGGTTGTAAACCTCGTGGTGGTACTGCACCTCGGGCGTCTTCACAAACGTGCCAAGCAGACGCGGGCAGCGATCCGCCGAAGCCTGCTTCAATTCTGCGTAACGGTTTTTCACGTCCTCGCCCAGCAGCTTCGTCGTCCACTCCGCCTTGCGAAAATCCTGCATCGCCGAATAAATGTTATCCGGCAGATACCGTTCCGCCTGGCGCAGGTTCTTTATCTTCGCCGTTTCGCCGTCGAGTCCCGTCTTGAAAATCGAGAGCATCACCATGTAGGGACTCGCATCCGGACTCACCGACCGCACTTCCACCCGCATGCTCTTCTCGTTCCCGATCGGAATCCGGATCATCGAGCCGCGATCCACCGGCGAAGCCTTGATCTGATTAGGCGCTTCGAAGTGCGGATCGAGCCGCCGGTATGCGTTTACGCTGGCATTCAGCAGCAGGCAAAGGTCGTTTCCATGCGTGAGAATCCGGTCGACGAACGCCCATCCAAACTTGCTGAGCTTTTCATCTCCCTTCGGATCCCAGAACATATTTTTCGAGCCCTTGCTCACGGAAACGTTCGTGTGCATCCCGCTCCCGTTGACGCCGACCACCGGCTTCGGCAAGAAACTGGCAGTCAAACCCATGCGCGTCGCCACTTGCCGGCAAATCAGTTTGTAGAGTTGAATCTGGTCCGCCGCTGCCACCACTTCTCCGTAGCCATAATTGATTTCGAATTGTGAAGGCGCCACCTCGGGGTGATCTTTCTCATTCTGGAAACCCATCGAGCGCTGCACTTCGGCGCACGTGTCGATAAAAGTCCGCAAGGGATCGCCCGGCAGCGAGTGATAGTAGCCGCCCGTGTTCACGTATTCGAATTTACCCGTCTCGTTGTAGCTGCTTTCAGCATCCTTGCCATTGAAAAGAAACCCTTCAATTTCGTTCGCCGCATTTAGCGTGTAGCCTTCGCGCTTGTGCAGTTCGTCCGCGTATCCCTTCAGCACGCCGCGAATATCGGCGCTGTAAGGCGAACCGTCCTTGTCGATCACCTGTCCGAAAACGAGAACCTTGCCCGATCCGAACACATCCGCAGGCGCCCAATAAAACGCGCCCCAGTCCATCGCTAGCCGCAAATCGCTTTCCCGCTGCGCCGTGAACCCGCGAATCGAAGAGCCATCAAACGTGAGATTGTCCCAGCTCTTGATCAGGAATTTCTTGTCATAATCCAGCATGTGCAAGCGGCCCTCAAGGTCGCTGAACAGCACCGTCACGGCCTTGATGCGCTTCTCGTCGGTGAGATACTTCAGCCGCTCCTCCTGAATCTTGTGGGGCGCGACTCGATTCTTACGTTGTTCCTTGGCCTTCAGATTCAGTTCTTCCAGTTCGCTATACGATATCGCCAGGAAATCGCGAAGTTCGTTGGACATGATCCTCCTAGAGATCAGGTAAACCTCAACTCAGTGGGAGGGAACGAAGGGAAGCCACACTGAGCGGTCTGCCGCGATAAGGGTATCGCGCAAATCTCGCGATGGTCAAATCCAAAAAATGAATCGCTCCGCCCTCAATTCGAGCGGAAAAAGGGCTGCTGCCCGATTTGTCGGTAGCCGTCTCGTCGACGCCTCAATGAAACGCAAGGCGAACTTCCGGAGTTGCCACCCGCGCTCCCGGCCGATCGCTTCTGTTTTGAGTGCGGACAGGCGCACTATTTTGCCGGCGTCGCCGCTTCCTCAACCCACGCCCGTCTTTCAGAAGAATTTCCCTCAAGCGCAAACGAGCTTTATGAAGCTGCGATTTCGAATTCCCTACCGAGCATCCTGCAATCGCCGCAATTTCATCGTGGCGATAGCCTTCCACGTCGTGCAGCATGAACATGGCCCGGCAGCCCGGCGCCAGTTGATTAATGGCGCGCTCCAGATTTATGCGATCGATTGTCCCGCTTAGTTGCAGGTCCCTCTCACCCAACTGCAGTGGCGACTTGAATTCTTCTTCATCTTGATCGTTCCGTTCGTCAAGCGAATCGGATGCGACGTTCTTCTTTCTGAGGCGCATTAAGACCGTGTTGACGGCCACCCGATGCACCCAGGTCGAAAACGCCGATTCTCCTCGGAAGCTCTGGATCTTACGGAAAACCATCAAGAACGTTTCTTGCGCCAGATCCTCCGCCTCGCTCTGGTTGCCGGTCATTCGCAGGCATATTCCGAACACCCTTCTACTATGCCGGCGATAAAGAATCTCGAAAGCCGCCGGATCGCCCTGCTGTGCGAGCCTGATCGCTTCAGAATCGGGCAAGTCGCTCTCTCGCGTATGCGTGGATGTTTTCATCCCTGGGCTCCTCAGGAATTCCCCATGGGCGCCGGGCTGGGCGTGCGCTCAATGCTCCCTACCGTCTGGGAGAAGGCTTTATTCCGTGAAGAGCAAAAAATATTTGCGTTGGCACACAGTTATTCCATCGCGCCAAACCGCCTTTTTCTTCAACTCGATTTCAAAACCACGGGTACAATCACGCCTGCTCGAGGGGGGCCTGTGAAAAAATTCGGCTTCGCAATCGTCGTATGGCTGCTATTCGCGCTTCCGCAATGGGCGCAGGGCCTCGAAGGGTCTGGCGTTCCCTACGCCATCACGAATGTCACCGTTGTGGACACAGCGGGCGGCCCCTCGCGACCGAACTTCACCGTCGTAATCGAAGGCGACCGAATCTCTTACGTCGGCAAGGGCCACTTCCACGCCCTGAAGCAGGCGCATGTGATTGACGGAACCGGGAAATTTCTAATCCCGGGCCTATGGGACATGCACGTCCACACCTTTTTCGGCGATTGGGTTCCGGGCGGCAAAGAAGTGACGCTGCCGCTATTCATCGCTAACGGAATCACCGGCGTGCGCGACATGGGCAGCGATCTAGACCTAATCCTCGCAGCGCGCCGCGACACTGCCTCGGGCTCTATGCTCGGCCCTCGCATGATCGTCGCCGGCCCGATGCTCGACGGCCCCAAAACTCAATTTCCTGCCTCCATCGCGATCGCCACTCCCGATGACGGCCGCCGCGCGGTGGACATGTTGAAAAGCCGGGGCGTGGATTTCATCAAGATCCAATCCTACGTCCCTCGCGACGCCTATTTCGCGATCGCCGAAGAGTGCAAGAAGCAAAATATCGTCTTCGTTGGCCATGTGCCAGACGCGGTTCGCGGCTCGGAAGCATCCAACGCCGGACAGAAAAGCTTCGAGCACTTGATTGGCATTTTCGAGGGCAGTTCCACCGTCGAAGACGAGCTGTTGAAAGGCCCGAAGGGTCCCGGCCGGTTCCTGGAGACCTATGACCCGGCGCATGAAGCCGCCCTGATACAGCTCCTCGCAAAAAATCAGACCTGGCAATGCCCCACGCTTTACTGGGAGCGAGGCCAATGGCTAGTTGATGCGATTGATGTCACGAAGGACCCAGACGGCAAATACGCGCCCGTATTCTGGCGGGAGAAGAGCTGGCCAAAATTTACGGCGGGAATCATCAAGGACCTCGACACCGATCCCCTACCCGTGCGCCAAAAATTCGTCGAACACGAGCTCGACATCGTCAAGAAACTCCACCAGGCGAATGTTCCGTTCCTCGCCGGGACGGACACTCCCGCTGGCGTCGACGTGCTCCCCGGCTTCAGCCTCCATCTCGAATTACAGCGCTTCGTCGCTGCCGGATTCACTCCCATGGAAGCTCTCCAGACCGCAACAATCAACCCGGCAAAATTCCTGGGTAAAGAGGGCGATTTGGGCACGGTCGAGAAAGGAAAAATTGCCGACCTCGTCCTCCTCGACGCCAATCCCCTCGACGACATCGGCAACACGCAGAAAATCGCCGCAGTCTTCTCCAACGGCCGCTATTACTCCCGGACGCAACTGGACCGCATCTTGGCGGACGTTCAAGCCTATTCCGCTTCCCACTAGGCCGAGCTTCAGCCAAAATTCGCTACAGCAAATCCCCTAAGTCCTTACAGACTTCCCGGCATGGAACAGCTTCCCCTACGTTCTTATACTGCGCCACATTGCTAGCGTTTGAAAGTTGCGTCGGGCGCCTGACGGCAAATGCTTCCGCGGTCGCAAGCGAACCGAAATGAGTTTTGAGACTGGATCGACCTAGCGCACAAACTGGAGGAAATAGATGCGGACTATTCTGCTCATCGTGCTCGTGCTGCTGCTAATCGGCGCGCTTCCTGCGTGGCCATACAGCACCGGATGGGGCTACTACCCCAGCGGCGGGCTTGGGCTGATTCTGCTGATTCTGATTATCCTTGCCGTGATGGGTCGAATATAGGTTCAGTGAGCGACCTGATGCGAGTCCCTTTTCCTTCTCAACATCATCGAGTTCATAGCATTCGAGATCGAGTTCGTAGCATTCGAGCTTCAGAGCCGCCACCGATCAGTACGTCACCGCGCATTCTCCCGCTCGGTTAGCAACCTGCCGGGGCTGACCGCCGTCAGCCCCTTCCCTCCTTCAATAATCGCGAGGCGCAAAACTACTTCCGCAAAAGTTCCGTGAACTGTTCCAGTTCGCCCTTGTTCAAATCCGACACCGCGCACTGGTACATTCCGCCGCCTTCCCACGGAATCATGTTGTAACCCTGCACCGACTTCGTTTTCAGCGCTTCCTCGGTTCCTTTCGCCTCGGGCCAGATGAAAACATTAATCAGATGCTGCCGCCGCTGATAAACCAGCGCCGCCACCGCGCGATGATCCACATAATCCAATCGCCCGCCAACCAGCGGATAGCCATCCTCCGCCAAATCGCGCACCGGCGGCGAAAAGTCGAGCTTCCCGTTGAACCAGGGCTTCACCGTGTGCTGATCCGTGGATTTCACGTCGTACAAATGGTCCGGTTGCAGCGAACGAATGTGGCTCGAAACAATTTCCTCAGCCAGCAAGTTGGAATTAGCGTTCCTCGTCAGACCCGGCCCAATGCGCCAGCTCATCGCGAACACCATGAGTATCGCAGCCGCTACGGCGAGCCAACTCCAGGCAGCCCGCTGCGAACTCACAGACTTCGAAGCCATCGAAACGACCGGCGCCTTCTTCGTCGCAGGAGCATTCTCCGCAGATGCAGCTCCAGATGCAGGCGCAGCTGCATGCCCAGCCGCATCGGCATCGCCAGCGGTTTCAGACGCAATCGAAGCACGAATCCGATCCGCAAGCCCCGCCGGCGCCCGATCGTACAAGCTCGACGACCGAAACGCCTTCCGCAACGTCTGCTGGTTCCAAAGCTCCTGCGCACAATCCGGACAAGTCTTCAAATGTTCTTCAATCTCGAGGCTGCGCACCAGATCCAGTTCCCCATCGAGATACCCGTGCAAAAGCCGTGCATTATCGTCACAGACCACGTGTGCCCTCCTTCGCCCGCGCGCGCAACAGCGCTTCGCGCAGCCGTTCGCGCCCTCGCGCCAGGCTCGACATCACGGTGCCAATCGGTATGCCCACCAATTCCGCAATCTCCTTGTACGAGAGCCCTTCCAGTTCGCGCAACACCAGCACCTCGCGAAATCCTACCGGCAATTCCTCCAGCGCCTCGCGCAACATGCGGCTCTCCACATTCCGCACCATCGTCGCTTCCACATCCGGAGGCGCCGCATCCTGCCCATGCACCCGTTCGTCGAACTCTTCGCCGAGCGCCGCAGGCCGGTTCTTCTCCAAAAACGAATAGCTCGTATTCCGCACGATCTTCAGCAGCCAGGGCCGCGCATCGCCGCCTTGAAACCCGCCAAAAAATCTGTACGCCCTCAGGCACGCTTCCTGCACCACGTCTTCCGCATCGTGCGTGTTCCGAACGAGCCAGCGCGCCAGATTGTAAGCCGCATCCAGATGCGGCATCACCGTCTGCTCGAACCGCCCTGCATCCGCCGCGTTTCCCGCGCTTGGTGTCGCCATAGGCATCCGGCCACTCGAACTGTCTAATCTATAGACCGCAACCGTGCTCATTTTATTCCCTTAAACTTCCCCGCGCTTGCCTTTCCACATCACCCTCGCCCCACACGCAACCCGTGTCATCCCGCGCCGTTTTCTTTCCATCACGAAGCGCGAATTGTGCGTCCCGGCTCTGTGCGGGGCGATGGCGCGGGCCGCAGTCGAGGGATCTGCAGTTTCTTCTGCGGCTCGCACCCCGCTCGCATCGCGTTCAGCTACTTAACGACCACCTTCGCCGTCATCTTCGGATGGATCGAGCAAAAGTATTCGTAGGTCCCCGGCTTGTCGAACGTCATCGAAAACTTATCGTCCGTGTCCAGCGCCTTCGACTTGATCGCCCCATCCATGGTCCTCACCGTGTGCGGCACGTCGTCGTGGTTCACCCAGGTCACAGTCGTCCCCGTCGCCACCGTCAGATCCCCGGGCATGAAATTGAAGTTGTCGATCTTCACTTCCACTGGCCCATTCGCCGGTCCGCTTGCTGGCCCGCTCGCCAGCGCGTTCACTGAAGCCGTGCCAGCAGGCGTAGCCGCCGCAAACAAATGCGTCCGGTTCCCCGCCGCCCAGCCAGCCACCGCCACAACCACCGCGCACACCACTACCTTCAGCATCGTTTTCTTCATTTCATTTATCCTCTCGATTGAATTTTTGGAATTGTTGTTTAGGTTTATCCGTCTACGCCAGCGTCGAATCCACCACCGCCAGCGTCTTCTGCCCGCGAACAAAATTCACATCCGTAACGCCCAGCAACCCGCGCAGCTTGTCCGCCGGCACTTTCATCGGCCCCGGCGACGGTGCCGTCCCCGGCTGCGGCTGCGGAAACGCGGTCGACATCGCCGTGTGAAACGTTACATTCCCCTCCACCTTCTGCATCACCTGATGAATGTGCCCGTTCAATACGCTCACCGACCCAAACCGCTTCAAATATCCCAGCGCCTGCGCTCCGTCGTCAGTTCCCCATCCCCATTCCGGATACACCGACCACAGCGGAATGTGCGCAAACACCACAATCGGCGTGCTCGATTTCAAATGCTTCACATCGTCCTCGACAAACTCGAGCTGATCCTTGCCGAGATTGCCTAGCCCGCCAGCCTTCAGGTTCATCACGTTGACGAGCCCGATGAAATGCACGCCCTTCTGGTCAAAGCTGTACCAACCGTCGCCCTTCGATCCCTTTCCATAACGCTCGCGGTACTGCGCCCCGTCATCGTTCAACACGTCATGCTCGCCCGGCACATAAAAAATCTTGTCCGTACGCAGGCTCTTCAGGCGCTGATCGAGTGTGTCAAACTCTGCAGGCTTCGAAAGATGGCTCAAATCGCCTGTATGCAATACAAATGAAGGCGCCGTCTCAATCGCATTCACCTTGGCAATCGCCGCATCCAGAGTGGCCGTCACATCCGGATTCGCAGCCTTATCAAACCCAATATGGCTGTCGCTGATCTGCACAAAGCTCAAATCCGCCTTCGCCGTAGCCAGCGCCCGATTCGCCATGTCGCTAAGCGCAAACGATTTCAGCACGCCGCCCTGAATCACGCACAGTGTCCCAGTTCCGGCCCAAGCCATGCACTTCAGAAACCCGCGCCGGTCCACGCCGTCCTTATTGAAATTGTCCTTAATGAAATCTCCCATCGCTCCGCTCCCCCCTCGCCGGGCCGCCATAAAATTCAAGCGCCTCGGATCGCCTTCTCTTGTCTATACAGGGGCAGCGCCCAAAATATTCCCGCGATATCGCCGATGTGGCCGTGGCCCTTGCCGTTGTACCGCTGGCCTCTGGCCGGCGCTTTTCGCCTTTCCTACCCTGTACCGCTTGCCTACTGCGCGCAGTTTGCGTCCCGCTCGAATTTCGCGGGGCCGGCGTCTTGCTTTTTCCCTTGTAGCGCCGGCATCCTGCCGGCTCTTTTGCTCTCGGCTTTGCCTCCCTTTGCGTCCCGCACCAAACCTGTCATCCTGAGCGGAGACTCGCGCGTTTCTTCCTCCATCGCGAAGCGATGGCGCGAGTCGCAGTCGAAGGATCTCTCTTCTCTCCGGCTGGCCGAATTTTTCTGTGAGTCACGGTCGCCTTTACCCCCCTTCTACCGCCTATTAGAATTTTTCAAGCTTCTGACTGGCCATGGGTTACCGTGCTTTTTAATCGCGGAACCGTAGATTAACTTTGCGGCGCGTTGAGCATCCGTCTCGCGCGACGGAAGCTGCGAGGCTGCAGGATTGCTTTCTATTGGTTTTCGGGCTGGTGGCTTCCGTGGTCGTTTTTGAGGTCATGGTGAGTTGTCCTTTTTTGGATTCGCGGGCCGCAGGACGCGGGCGCGTTGTGGTGAGGTGGGAGATCGTTCGATTTGTCGTCAACCGGCTGGCGCCGGCTGACTTTCGTTCAGTCGCCTCCTTGGCGTCTTTTTCTGCGGCGCCAATCCCACATAGATGGACGCTTATAAGTGGACGGAGGTTGTTTGGGTCTCGCTAATTGGAGGGCTACGTAGTTTTACGGTTAACTAACTCAGAATTGTTCCAGGACTACGGGTATTGCGCGGGTTGCAAGCAAAAGGGTTACGAGGCGGCAACAGTGCCAATTCGGGGAAAATCAAAGCCTCGGTGGGGTTGTCGCAGCCGGGGATCAATAGTGACAATTCCTTTTCACAGCAGTTATCTAAAATCATCGAAATGCAGAATCATGAAGTCCTATGGTGCGGTTCTATTTTATCCAACGTTGAGAACTGCGCTGACTACAGTTCCGTTATTATCAGACTGAATTTCTAGAGTGCCGCCTAGCTGCCTGACGCGCTCCCGCATACCCCCAAGACCGACGCCACTACGTCCCAATCCCGCGAGTTGCGCTTGTTTGTCCTTGGGTATGCCCTTGCCCTGGTCCAGCACCTGAACATCAATGCGGTTGCCTTCGTGCTTGATGCGTATTGTGGCTGTAGCACTTCCGGAGTGACGGTGAATGTTGGTCAGACATTCTTGGACAATTCGAAAAATGGCGAGCTCCGTGTCATCTGACAACCGGGCAAAATCAGGCGGGATTTCCAAGTCGACTTTAATACTGCTCCGTTCCGAAAAACCGTCCACATACCATCGAAGCGCAGAGGCGAGTCCAGCCACATCAATCAACGGGGGATGAAGAAGATAGGATATGGTCCGAATCTGCTTGGAAGCCTCTTCTAATAGCTCGGCATTCTCCGAAACAGCTCTCGCCCCGAGCGCATCAAGCTTATGTGACTGAGACTGCACAGTAGCGATATTGAGACTAAGCGCTGCAAATATCTGCCCGACACTGTCATGCAGCTCGCGAGCCAGCCGCCGGCGCTCGCTGTCTTGCAGTTGGAGGAGACGGCCGGAAAGGTTGCGAAGTTCTTCATTGGCGCGTTTCAATTCTGAGGTTCGCTCCTGAACTCGCAGTTCAAGGTGGTCACGCGTCTCGATCAACAACCGATTCGATTCGGCGAGTTCCAGGGATTTGCGTTCCAGCTCTTCTTTTGCAGAGATAAGCTCACGTTCGGCGCGTTCGCGGGCGAGCAGCACTGCCTGAGCATTCTGTAGCGCCACGGACCGCAGCAATTTTTCTTCGTCTTTTTCGTCCGAGGACATTATCGGCTTCTTAGAATCTCTTCGGCAAGCCGGGTGCCATCCACCCGGGCGCGAATCTTCGCAAATGCCGTATCACGCGTTGTGGACGTGTCATCACTAAACGGTGCGAACCCGCAGTCGTCCGTAGTTCCGAGTTGATCGAGCGGAATATACTCTGCGGCTTCAAGTACACGATCGCGAACGTCCTCCGGGCGATCCACCCGCGGATCGATGGGCGAAATCACTCCCACAAAAACGCGCTGCTCCGGCCTCAGGTACTGGCGAATAATCTTCAACACGCGCGGCCGATCTTTCTCGCCCGCCAGCGCGATGTAGAAATTTCCGACTCGCAATTCGAAGAGGCTAGGCAAAAGATCCGCATAATCGACATCAGCGCTATGGGTTGAATCCAGATCACCACCCGGGCAGGTATGCACCCCGATGCGCTGGCGCTCCTCGGTCGTGAACCGCGTCAGCGCCAGATTATTCAGCCCGATGAAACTGTTCAGCAGCTCGCCCGTCGGATCGAGTTTCACCGCCAATCGTCCTTCCGTGAAATCGATTTGTACCTTTAGCGCGCCCTTCTCGAAACAGCGGCGAACCTCTGTTTCGTGCTCCCGCAGCAGATCGTCGATGAACTCCTGGCGCGAGTAGCCCGGAACGTCGTCCGCCGGATACATCAAACTCAACGCGGACGGCGAAATCACCGCCTGCTGTAATGGCACGTGCGCGCAGCGCTTCGCCGTACTCCACGTAGCGATCGGCGTACACTCTGTAGCGAAACGGGCCCGCCGTTAGCCGCGGCATTCGTCGAACGTGCCCGGCCGAAAATGGAATCCGGAATCCATCTGGCGCAGTGTTAGGCAACCCATCGACGCAATACGTCCAGAAATTATGATACTTGCGCTGCTCGCCATCGGTGATAATCGGGGAACCTGTCGCCTCAAACCGTTCGATCGTGTCCCGAATCGCTTCGTCGTAGAGGGGATCCAAACTCGGATCCGCGAAGTCTCCCGCTTTCTCGATCGCCATAATCAATTTCGTCGGGCGTGGAATGCTCCCGATCGGTTCGGTTGGGATTCTCATCTGAGTGTAATTTCGGCTTACTTAGTAAGGGCAGTGTATATGTACCATGCTCAATGCGCAAGGAGGCTGCGCCACGTCACCGAACCGTCGTGCCTCGCCTGAACGGACAGTACGCCGCAGCGTTGCCCATCTGTGGTGCATTTGCGTTATTACTAACAACTATATTTATAGGTTACGTAAATAACCGGAACGATCGGTAGGCGGGCGTGACAGGTACGGAATCGATGTTGAGAAATCCGTTTATCATCAGCAGTTACATTCTGAGATCCCTGCTTCATGCCTCAGGGTAAACCGGCGCTACGAGGGAAACGGCGAAACAAGAATGAGGTCGCGATCGTAGCCAAGTATTTGTGCGCGTGCCGCGTTCAAGTTGGGGCACAGGCCCTTCGGTTCTCAGGGTAAACCCTTCGTCCCTCAGGACAAGCAGGAATGCCTGTGCTACTGGAAGGCAACGACAGGAAAGAGAGCGGCGAGACGCCCTTCATGCCTCAGGGCAAGCCGGCGGTACGAACAGCAGGGGCGAGAACGAGGTCACGGCGGACTGCTGCACCCACCCCGCCGATTGTGTTAACGTTGTTGGCTCCGCAGCGGCACATTTTAACGTCGTACAACGATTCGACCCCTGCGAGGAGTCCCGAGGCGCATGAAAAATTCCTATAGCGGCGTGGCAGTTCCCTCCGAAGGCAAAGCAATTACCTACGAAGGCGGCAAGTTTCAAATTCCCGACCAGCCCATCATCCCCTTCATCGAAGGTGACGGCACTGGGCGCGACATATGGGTCGCATCGCGCCGCGTGTTCGACGCGGCCGTCGAAAAAGCCTTTGGAGGCAAGCGCAAGATCGCATGGATGGAAGTTTTTGCGGGCGAAAAGGCTTTCAAGCAGTTCAAAGAGTGGCTCCCGCAGGATACTGTTGATGCGTTCCGCGATTTCCGCATCGGAATCAAAGGCCCGCTCACCACTCCTGTGGGCGGCGGCATTCGTTCGCTCAACGTTACTCTGCGCCAGGTGCTCGACCTCTACGCTTGCGTTCGCCCGGTGCGCTATTTTCACGGCGTGCCTTCGCCGGTGACGAATCCTGAGCGCATGAACGTGGTCATCTTTCGCGAGAACACCGAAGACGTGTACGCGGGAATCGAATGGCGCTCCGGCACTCCCGAAGTAAAAAAGCTGATCGACTTCCTGAACAACGAAATGCTCGCGGGAACGTCGAAAAAAGTTCGCGAAGATTCCGGCGTCGGCATCAAGCCTATTTCGCCCACCGGCACCAAGCGGCTCGTGCGGCGCGCGATCCAGTACGCGATCGAGAATAAGCGCACCATCGTCACCCTGGTGCACAAAGGCAACATTCAAAAATTTACAGAGGGCGCTTTCCGCGACTGGGGCTACGACCTCGCCTGCGCGGAATTTCGCCAGCAGATCGTCACCGAGCGCGAAAGCTGGATTCTCGATAATAAAGACCAGAATGAGAGCCTGACGATCGAGCAGATTGCCGCGATGATCGAGCCGGGGCTCAGCCAGGCCAACGAGGCGTTTCAAAAAGCCGTGGCGCTCGAAGTGAAGCAGACGCTTGACACCATCTATGCAACGCACGGGCACGGCCAGTGGAAAAGCAAGATTCTGATCAATGACCGCATCGCCGACTCCGTGTTCCAGCAGGTGCTGACGCGCGCGGACGAGTATCAGGTGTTCGCGACGCCTAATTTGAATGGCGACTACCTTTCCGACGCTTGCGCCGCGCAGGTGGGCGGGCTGGGTATGGCTCCCGGCGCGAATATCGGCGACGGCTTCGGCGTCTTCGAAGCCACGCATGGAACCGCGCCGAAATATGCCGATAAGGACGTTATCAATCCGAGTTCGGTGATGCTCTCGGGCGCGATGATGCTTGAGTTCATGGGATGGAAGGAAGCGGGGCGCCTGATTGAAGACGGCATCGCGCGAACCGTTAGGCAAAAGCGGGTCACCTACGATCTCGAGCGCATGATGCCGGGCGCGAAAAAGCTGAAAACGTCCGAGTACGCGTCCGCGATTATCGAGAACATGCAATCGGCCGTCGCAGCTGATTGAATTTCAACGCCAAATTAGCTTCGGTGAGATCAGCAACGCTGATCGGTAAAAATCGAGACGAGGAGAGGTCGTAATGCGCAAGAAAGTGACGGTAGTGGGCGGAGGCTTCGTCGGTTCCACAACGGCGCAGCGGATTCACGATGCCGAGCTTGCCGACGTGGTGCTGACAGACATTCTCGACGGGCCGCCGGCTGGTAAAGCGCTCGACATGGCCGAGTCCGCGCCGATTCTGGGTACCGATGCGCGCGCCGTCGGAATTTCTACCGCCGCCGGGGACTACCGCGAGACAGCGAATAGCGACATCGTGGTGATCACGGCGGGGTTCCCGCGCAAGCCGGGGATGTCGCGCGACGATCTACTGAAAGCTAACTACGACGTGGTGAAGGGCGTGGTGGATGCGATTGTGAAGCTCTCGCCCGGCGCGATCCTCATCATCGTGACGAATCCGCTGGATGCGATGGCGCAGGCTGCTTTCAAGATCAGCGGATTTTCGCGCAATCGAGTGATTGGCATGGCGGGGGTTTTGGATTCGGCGCGGATGAGTGCGTTTGTGGCGATGGAGCTTGGCGTGTCGGTGGAGAACGTGCACTCGTTCGTTCTTGGCGGCCATGGTGACGATATGGTGCCGCTCACGCGCTATTCCACCGTGGCGGGGATTCCCCTCCCCGAGCTGCTGCCCAAGGAAAAGCTGGAAGAGATTGTGAAGCGTACGCGCAGAGGCGGCGCCGAAATTGTCGACCTGCTGAAGACGGGCTCCGCCTATTACGCGCCGTCTGCTGCGGTCGCGGAGATGGTCGAAGCCATTTTGAAAGATAAGAAAAAAATCCTGCCGTGCGCTGCCTACCTCGAAGGCGAGTACGGGATCAGCGGCCTTTTCGTCGGCGTGCCGGTAAAACTGGGCGCCCGCGGCATCGAGCAGATCATCGAAATCAAACTCACGGCCGAAGAAAAAGCCGCGCTGGACAAGTCGGCCGCTTCGGTTCGCGAACTGGTTACAGTGCTCGGCTTGTAGTCGGCTTCGCCCGCTCAGCGATTGTCATCCCGCTTGCCCTGAGGAACGAAGGGAGCGAAGCGAGGGATCTGCAGTTCTGTTTTTTGTTTCGCATCGCTGGATTCATCCTTTTGACAAAATTTGTCGCTGCAACTGCGGCAACCAGGTTGCCGCAAAAAGCAGTTCTTACCGAGCGGCTGCAGCGCGCCAGAATCGCCTCTTGTCGCGGTCGAGTGCGGTGTTTGCGCTGGCTGCGCTTCGTTTCGGTTAGGTACGACCTGTACTTAACCTGGCCTGCGAACCTGAGCCGTCCTGATACACTTAAGCTAGGCGCCATCAAACACCAATGAAACTTTTCAAGCGTAAACCGCCGCACTCGGCAAGCCTCCGCCCCACCGTCTCGCCTGACGTGGGTGACGGGGGAAATCGCGGAGATCTGACTCACCGTCTGACCCGCGATCTCGTTCGCGCCGAACGACTTGCGCAAATGCTCGCCAAAAGCCGAGCGGCGGCCGTGGTGGATGTTCCCGATTTTCTGGCGGGTATCTACATCTATGAGTGGGATCGCCTCTCGCGCTTTTGGGAAGAGCATGACGAGATCGAGGCGCTCCTGCAGCGGATTTGCCAGATTAGCCCGCAGAGGTGGCATCGGTGGATTGAGTTTTACGATAACTCGCGCAAGGAGACCGACACGAAGCCGGGTTTCTCTTTTTTCGAGGCGAAGAAGGGTGCGAAGAAGGACGGGAAGCCGTTGCCGCGATCGGCGGAGCTGGATTTAGTTTTGCGCAATTCTGAGGCAATCGCTCCGCACCACGATACCGTGAATGGGCGCGAGATTCCGATTCTTACGAGCGAGTGCGTGTTGCTGTGCATCGCGTTTAATGATGGATCGGAGCTTGGGCTGCGGTTGCGCGAGACTGGGCTTGATATCACGATGCTGGAGCGGGCGGCGCGGAATCCGCGTCATGCGCCGCTGCGATAGGTTGGAATCGAAGATCCCGGCCTAAAGGCCGGCGCTACAAGTGCAAGATTGGCCGCGACAAGGATTAGATAATGAGTTTGAAGCGGGGCCAGAGTTCGGCTAGTGGTGCTTTGGGTTTTCTGCAGAGGTAGATTGCTACATTTTGTTCTGAGGGCATGCCTAGCGGATTCGGTACTGTGGCTAGCTGCTGGACGTCGCTGAAGTAATTCTTGTATTCCTCCGAGCCTTCGCCAAACAGGATCACGCACTCGCCTGAATATTGGCGCGGGCCCCAATAAAAATAGCTGTTGTGGCCGCCGATTGCTTTGGGCAGGCCTAAGGCTGGACCGTAGTAGTCGATTGCTCCGGCCTCGCCGTAATTCCCTGCCAGGATTGCGCAGCTTCCGCGCTCGGCTTCGGGCATCGCGTAATAGACGTGCGAGACAGTCGTCGCGAGGGCGTCCCAACCGAACATGTCCGCGTAATTTTGCGGTAGGCGCGCCGTGGAATCGCGTTCTGTTTTCACTTCGTGCGCGTAGGGCAACATGTCCGAATATTTCAGGAATGTGTTTACCGGCAGCAGCGGAACACCAAACGGGAGTGTCAATAAACCAGCCACAGCGATCAGGGCGGGATATCCGAATCGAAGTGGCCTCCGGGCGCGAGTGGCTGAGATTTTTTCGAAGGCGACACCGCCTGCGGCCATCAGCATCGGATAGGCGCCCATTGGGTAGTAGGTTTTTCCGTCTCCGATGATGAAAACTGCGAGCACGATCAGATAAGTCCATCCGAGGAAGCGGAACAGCTTCGCGTCGCGCGCAGTGAGAAGCCACGCGAGTCCGCCCAGCCATAGCGGAAGGGCGATGGGCGAATAGAACAGTACTTGCTCGCCCAGGAAGCGCAGCGGACCGACCGGCTCGTTTTTCAATAGCTGTGCGTTGCGAACTACGGTGATTTGCGGCCAGCCGTGGCGCGTTTCCCAGACGAGATTCGGGGCCGCAATGGCCAGCGCGATTAGCCCACCGATCCAGATCCATCGGGAACGGAACGGGCGCAAATCGCGTGACAACAGAAGTCCCAGCACGACGCCGAAACCAAAGACGGCCATCGTGTGCTTATTCTCAAGTCCAATTCCTGAGATCGCGCCCGAATAGCAGCCACAACTTCGGCGATCCGCCATTCGCGATTCGAGCGGTGATGCAAGCACACGCCAGCCAGAAGACTGGCTCGAACGCGTTCATGGTGAGGATGCTGTCGAAGGCGAGATATAACGGCGCGAATAGAATCGCGAGAGCGGCTACGAACTGCGCGAGTTTGCCGCCACCTAACTCTCCGGCGAGCCAGCCCGTCAGATAGACGGTTACAGCGCCAGCCAAGATCGGGAAGATTCGAAACGCGGCCAGCGAATTGCCTAGCACGTGCCTCGAAATCCATGCGATGAGCGCGATCAGCGGGGGCTGATCTACGTATCCCCAGGCGAGGTGTTCGCTGCATGCGATGTAGTAGAGCTCGTCGCGAAAGAAGCCGTAACGGGCTATGCCCGGCAGGTGAATCGCGATGGAGAGTCCTGCTAGAGCACACAGCATCGCTGTTGCGCTGAGTGCGCCTTCTTGTGCGCGGGTCCGGATCAGGGCCGGAGTGGCTGCGTCGGGGAAGCTTCCGTCCATCATGAGGTGAGATTCATTGGGAGCGGTATTCGACGCAATAGTTCTGCAGGTCGTGGGTCGGATTGCGTTGATGTGCAGGTGAAATGGGGCCGAGGGTGGTGGGTGATTGTAGTGTGTTGGTGCTCGTCAGAGCACAGGCAGGAGTGCCTGTGCCACTTGAGGCTAGGTGTGTGGGATTGCACTTGCTTGTGTCACCTGAGTCGGCGAAGCGAGAGCCAATGGCTTGCGAGCGTTTTGGCTCTCCTTTGTCAGCGACGGCTACTTTCCGGCGGCGGCTTGGATTGTTGCTGATTTGATGCTGTCGAGGTTCGGGAAATTCTTGTCCAGGTATGCTTTGCCCTGAGTGGTGATTGCGCCCTGATCGGGGCCGCGGCCATTCGGGGCGCCTTCGCCGTATCCGCTGTGCAGGTTCTTGACGACGTCCATGCCTTCGGTGACCTGGCCGAAGGGAGCGAAGCCTTGGGCGTCGAGGCCGCCGTTGTTGCCGAGATTGATGAAGACTTGTGTTGTTCGCGTGTCGCGTCCGGCAGTGGCGAACGTTACCGTCCCCGGTTTGTTGCTCTGGGTTACGGCATCGTCCTTGATATTCGCGGCGCGCCAGACGCGGCTTACTTGCGGGTCGGCGTTCAAGCCAAACTGGACTACGAAGCCTGGAAGCACACGGAAGAAATGCGCGTCCGTGTAGAAACCGTGCTTCACAAGATTGTAGAAGCGATCCGCACCCAGAGGCGCCCAGGCACGCGTTACGTGAATCGTGAAGTTGCCCTTGGTGGTGTCAAATTTAACGTCGTACTCTGCCGGGGCCTGCTCTTTGGCATTTTCTGGCTGATGCAATGGCGATGCAGTTGTCATGAGAGGCTTCCTGTGATCTGAGATAAGTTCCGAAAATACGCGCCGAGTATTCGGGTAACGCCGCTACTGCGGCTTGGCTGCGCCTGATGCGGCCGCTTTGTGCGCTGGTGCAGGAGTGGCGGCTGCCGCAGGAACAATCGTAGCAGTCTTAATGCTGTCGAGCTTGGGGAAATTCTTGTCGAGATACGCCTTGCCTTCATTGGTGATCTCGCCTTGATGGCTCGTAGGCGCGTCGGCATAGCCGCTGTAGAAGTTCTTGATCACGTCCATGCCGGAAGTGACTTCGCCGAATGCAGCAAAGCCCATTCCGTCTAATCGTGAATTGTCGCCGAGATTGATGAATATCTGCGTGGTGCGCGTGTTGGGGCCTGCCATTGCAAACGTAAGAGTGCCGGGTTTGTTGCTGGACTTTACTGGATCGTCCTTGATGTTGGCGTCCGTCCAGGCTTTGTTCACCGCGGGATTGCCGGTGAGGCCGAACTGAACAACGAATCCATCGACGTAGCGGAAAAATGAAGCTCCATCGTAAAAGTGATGCTTCACGAGATTGTAAAAGCGGTCCGCGCCGTTTGGCGCCGACGCACGCGTGACGTGAACCACGAAGTCGCCTTTGGTGGTAACAAACTTCACATCATATTCGGCCGGAGCCTGAGCTTTCAGCGTGGCCGGATGAAGCAGAGCGGGATCGGCGCCCGAATGCGCCACCGCCGCGCTTTTTGGTTTCGTGCCCTGCGCAGCGGGTTTCGAAGCAGTTGCCTGAGCCCACACCGACACCGGTACACACGCCACAACTGTTACCATGCACCATCTCGAAAGCAAATTCTTCACGGTTGCCCTCCCATTCGTTTTGAGGTGGCTTCCACCTGCTCCATCACGCGCAGCGTATTGCCACCCAGAATTTTTTGAATATCACCAGCTGAATACCCCTTTGCGAGGAGCGCGTTGGTGATTTGGGGCAAATGCGACGCGTCCTCCATTCCGTAGGGCATGTTCGCGCCGTCGAAATCCGAACCCAAGCCTACATGATCTGCGCCTACGAGCTTCACGGCGTGATCGATATGTTCGATGATCTTGGTCCATTCGACGCGCGGAAGCTTGCCTTGCGCGACGTATTCTCTTGTAAGTTTATCGCCTTCGGTGAGCTGGCAGCCCTCATTTTCTCCGCAGCGCTTTTTGATTTCTTCCTGCATGGCTTTACCCATGTCCGGATTGGCCTTGTCGGCGTTGCGAAATTCCTGGCTGAGGAAGCCGACGTGATAATTGATTTGTATCACGCCGCCTTTGGCCGCGAGGGCCTTGATCATATCGTCCGTCATATTGCGCGGTGCGTCGCAAATCGAGCGGCAGGAAGAGTGCGACGCGATCATGGGCGCTTCGCTGATGGCGAGCGCGTCGTAAAAGGTCTTGTCGGAGACGTGCGAGATATCCACCATGATGCCCATGCGGTTCATCTCGTGGACCAGTTGCTTGCCGAAATCCGTCAGACCGTTGTGGGTGGACTTCCCTGTCGAGGAATCGGCCCAGTCGGTATCGACCATGTGCGTGAGCGTCATGTAGCGGACGCCCAGGCGCGCGAAATCGCGGAGGACGCCGAGGTCGTTGTCGATCATGTGGCCGCCCTCCACGCCCATGAGCGCGGCGATTTTCCCGTCGGCATGGATGCGGCGGATATCGTCTGCGGTGCGAGCGAGGGCGATGTCTTTCGGATAGCGGACTGGGAGTTCACGTATGGCGTCAATCTGATCCATTGCGCGCTTCACGGCTTCGGGGCCGGTGACGGTGCCTGAAATCCAGATGGAGAAGAAAATCGCGCTCAGGTTGCCTTCGCGCATGCGCGGGATGTCGATCGAGCCGTCGTTGTGGCGAACGCCGAAATCGAATTTTGGATCGAGGAGGCGCTGGGTGGTGTCGTCGTGGGTATCAACGACGATGGAGCTGAAATGGAGGTCGTGAGCTTTTTGCGAGATGTCGCTTTGGGCGGTGACGGTGAGAAATGGGAGGATGGCGCCGAGGGCGATGCAGAGCAGAAGAAGTCCCATGCGAGTCAGCATTCGGATTCGGTCCTCAGATTTTGATCGGTACTTCAGGGCCTAAAGCCCCGGTGCTCGTTCTTGTTTCGTGTCGCCCCTGAAGGGGCGACCTACGAGGCGTTTCGGGCAACGCGTAAACGTAGCCCCTCAGTACAACCTCAGCGGCTAAAGCCGCTCAGATGTTGCATCATTTTGGCACGGCTGAAGCCGTGCCCTGACGTAAGGATCGTCTAGTCGTGGCCTTGGAACCAGCTTTTGATTGCGTGCTTCAGCACCTGGCCATTTACTGCGGCGAGGGATTCCGTGAGCGGGATTCCCTTGGGGCAGATTTTCACGCAATTCTGCGCGTTGTCGCAATCTTCGATGCCGCCCGGGCCCATCAGCGCTTCGAGCCGCCCGGCTGCGTGCATGGCGCCGGTGGGGTGCAGGTTGAACAGGCGCACCTGGCTGACGATTGCTGCGCCGACGAAATGAGAGTGCTCGTTGACCCGCGGACAGATCTCGAGGCAATTGCCGCAGGTGATGCAGCGCGAGAGCGGATAGCCGACTTCCTGCGTGGCTGGCGACACGCGCGGGCCTTCACCGAGGGCGTAGGTGCCGTCGATCGGAATCCAGCATTGGGTGCGCTTCAGGCTTTCGAACATGAAGTCGCGATCGACTACGAGGTCGCGCACGAGCGGGAATTTTGTTAGCGGCTCCAGGCGGATCGGCTTCGCGAGATTGTCAACGAGGGCGGAACAGGCCTGGCGGGGTTCGCCGTTGATCAGCATGGCGCAGGCGCCGCAAACTTCTTCGAGGCAATTCGCGTCGTAGCTTACGGGCGTGGATTCCTTGCCGTCGCGGGTGTAGGGCTTTTCGGCGATGTCGCGGAGGCATTGAATCACGTTCATGTACGGGCGGTAGCGCAGTTCGTATTCTTCCCAGCGAACGGCTTCGTCGGGGCGCTGCTGGCGCTTGATTCGAACGATGAAAGTGCTTCCTGTCTTGTTCTGCGCGGTTTCAGACATTTATTTCATCCTAAAACAGCGAGCGATTCGTTCCGCCCGGAACCAGTCAAAGGCCTCAGGTCAATTCTGGTCGACGTCGGGCCAGAATGGGACCTGAGCTACGAAAAACTTACTTCGCCGACTGAGCGACGACGGCTTCGCGACGCCGGTAATATGGCCCAAACTATTTCGTCGCTGTGTACTTGCGCTCGCGGAGCGGCAGAAGCGACGTGTCAACCGGCTCGAAATCGAGCTTGATCTCGCCGCGCACGAAGGATGCTTTGGTCGTCTTCAGCCAATTCGCGTCGTCGCGATTTGGAAACTCCGGCTTGTAGTGCGCGCCGCGTGTTTCGTTGCGGGCGAGCGCGCCGAGCGTGATCACTTTCGCGAGCACGAGCATATTGCCAAGTTCGCGGACGAAATTCAGCGTTTGATTTGCCCACTGTGTGCGATCCTGCAAATTGATGCGGCGGAAGCGGTCGCTGAGTTCGTCGAGTTTTACGAGGGTCTTCTGCAGGTTGGCGTTGTAGCGGATCACGGTGACATTCTCCGTCATTACGTCGCCCATTTCGCGCCAGATGGTTATCGGATTTTCTGTGCCTTGGTGCTGATTCAGGAGCGCGTCGTTGATGTCCTGCTGGCGGACGCGCTCGCGTTCGAAAACACTTGCGGGAGTGTTCTCGACTCCCTGCTCGAGACTGTGCGCGTATTTCACGGCCGCTGGTCCTGCGAGCATTCCGCCGTAAATGCAGGAGACGAGCGAATTCGCGCCGAGGCGATTTGCGCCGTGATATTGATACTCGCATTCGCCGGCTGCGTAGATTCCGGGAATGTTGGTGGCTTGATTTTCATTGTCGACCCACAGGCCGCCCATGGTGTAGTGCATGGCGGGGAAAACTTTCATGGGCTCTTTGCGCGGGTCGACGCCTACGAACTTCTCGTAAATTTCGAGAATGCCTTCGAGTTTTTTGTCGAGGACGTCCGCGGGAATGTGCGAGACGTCGAGATAAACGGCGGGCTCACCTGGCAGACCCATTTTCATTTCGAAAACGACTTTGTGAATGGCGCGGGTGGCTACGTCGCGCGGGACGAGGTTGCCGTATTTCGGATACCACTCTTCGAGAAAATAGAAGCGCTCGGATTCGGGAATATCTTTGCCGCTGCGTTTGTCGCCCGGTTGTTTCGGGACCCAGACGCGACCACCTTCGCCGCGCGCGGATTCACTCATCAGGCGGCATTTGTCTTCGCCGGGAATCGCGGTGGGATGGACTTGAATGAATTCGCCATTTGCGTACCAGGCGCCTTGCTGGAAGAGCGCGGATTGGGCAGAACCTGTGCAGACGACTGAGTTCGTGGAGCGGCCGAAGATCGCACCGTTTCCGCCGGTAGCGAAAATTACGGCGTCGGCGGGGAACGTTTTGATCTCCATCGTTTTCAGATTCATCGCGCAAATGCCGCGGGAGATGCCCTGGTCGTCGATTACGGCGGAGAGAAACGTCCAGCCCTCGAATTTTTTTACTTTGTCTTCGGATTCGAAGCGGCGGACTTGCTCATCGAGCGCGTAGAGGAGTTGCTGTCCTGTGGTGGCGCCGGCAAACGCGGTGCGATGATAGAGCGTGCCGCCGAAGCGCCGGAAATCGAGCAAGCCTTCGGGCGTGCGATTGAACATCACGCCCATGCGATCGAGTAGATCGATGATGGCGGGCGCGGCTTCGCACATTCCTTTTACGAGCGGCTGATTGGCGAGAAAATCGCCGCCGTAAATTGTGTCGTCGAAATGCTTCCAGGTGGAATCGCCTTCGCCTTTCAGATTTTTCGCGGCGTTGATTCCGCCCTGCGCGCAGACGGAATGCGAGCGCTTGACGGGCACGATGGAAAATAATTCTGCTCGGACGCCGTGCTCGGCGACGCGAATTGTGGCCATGAGACCGGCCAGACCACCGCCTACGACGATAATTTTCGGGTGTCTCATTGAACGTAAGTACCCAGGGGAAACCAGTGGCTGCGGAATCCGATCGCGATGGCGATGCCGACGAACGTGAGCGCTACTGTGACTGCGGCGCCAAACCAGCCGGCCGCTCGTTGCGCGCGTGCTGAGACTGCGATGCCCCATTTGCAGGCGAAATTCCAGAGGCCGTTGCCAAGGTGGAACGATGCGGCGGTGATTCCCACGATGTAGAACGCGAAATATCCCGGGTGCGACATCGCGTCGGCTAGATCCTGGTAGTTTGTGCGGCCGTGGCCGACGAAGCGCTCGAGATAGACGTGCCAGAAGATAAAAACGAGCGCGATAATTCCGGTCCAGCGCTGAAGGACCCAGAGCCAGTTGGCCATCCACGGGTGGCCGATCGCGTTGGACTTGCCCATCCACCAGATATAGATTCCGTAAAAACCGTGGAAAAGAATTGGGAGCCATAGGACGCAGGTTTCGACGATGACTCGCCACGGAATGCTCTGGAGTTCGACGGAGACGTCGTTGTATTTTTGCACGCTGACGAGGGCGTAGCTATTGGACCAGAAATGCTCGAGAAGAAATGCGCCAATGGGAATTACGCCGCTGAGGGACTGCAGTTTGTCGAGGAAGTAACTCGTTTTGGAATCAGCCGCGGTGGCCGACATGCACTCTCCGAATCGTTTTTCTGTCAGTGCGCAACGAGAAAGTATAAGTCGGCGTGTAAAGGTTTGCAAGATGGTGTCAGACAGCGGAGAAATGAATCGGGCAGAGCGGAGGGCTTGCTAGACTTATTCTAGGCGAAGCTTTCTTAGGCGAAGACTTGGGAAAATGGGCGGAGAATTCATCAACGAGTTGAAGAAGTGGGCTGCCGAATTGGCACGCCGCAGCGGCGAAGGCGATGCAATCGGGCTGAACCGCGCGGTGGAGCTGATCAGCCATAATTTTTCGGTGCGCCCGCACGAAGTAGCGATCTTCGCGCTGACTCCGGATGAACGTTTTCTGCAATTTCTCACGCCCGAAAAGCTGCGCGAGGTGGGGCAAATCCCCACGACAAGCACTCATTCGCTTGCTGCGCGCACCGTTCGCGAGAAGCGCGCGGAGGTGATCAATCACTTTTCCGTGATTCCGCACTCGTCGGTATTCGAGGCGGTTCCCATCGCCGACAACCAGCCCGGCGAGGCGATCCAGAAGATCATGAGCGCTCCGCTCGTGGTAGACCGAAAAGTGGTCGGCGTGATTCAGATCTCTCGCAAAGCGAATTCCGCACCCGATGCCGGCCCCGATTTCACGCACCAACAGTTGCGCGAACTGAAGACAATCGCCGAGGCTCTCGCTCCCTGCGTCAGCATCGGCGTGAAAGCCAACGCTTAGTCCGCTCGAGTTTCTTCCTTAGTGCTTTGTAACACTGCTGTAACGCTCGTGCATGAATAGTGATTGACTTCGCGGTACGCGCTTGTTAATTTCGCCGAAGAAGAAAGTTTCCCAACTCAATCGAGAAGAGGCACCGCTAACCAGTCCATGGCGTTCGTCGCGAAGAAAATATTCCTCACCAAGGGAGTCGGAAAACACCGCGAGCGCCTTTCGAGCTTCGAGTTGGCCCTGCGCAATGCGGGAATCGCCGCCTGCAACATCGTCCGCGTCTCCTCCATATTTCCTCCCTACTGCAAACTGATTTCACGGAGCGAAGGGCTGAAGCATCTGAAATCGGGCCAGGTGGCTTTTACCGTGATCAGCGAGAATCAAACGCGCGAACCGCACCGGTTGATTGCCGCGGGCGTTGGGCTTGCTCTTCCCGGCGACAAATCCATGTTCGGCTATCTTTCCGAGCACCACTCTTTCGGCGAGCCGGAAGAAGTGGCCGGAGAATACGCCGAAGAGCTCGCTGCCGAAATGCTCGCTACTACTCTGAACGTGGAATTCGATCCGGACCTTTCGTGGGACGAGAAGAAAGAGGTTTACCGGATCTCGAACAAGATCGTCCGCACGATGAACATCACGCAGTCCGCTGTCGGCGACAAGCGCGGATTGTGGAGCACCGTTCTTGCCGCCGCGATTCTTCTCGGCGAAGACGACTAGCCCTTCTCTTTTCCGTCGAACAACAACATTGAAGCGAAGTTTCGTAGCGTCTGCGAATCTCTTACGCTAGGGTTTCCCACTGAGCGTTGTCGCAGCCTTTAAGATGAGTGCTGCAACCTCCGCCGGCCTGGATACGTAAACTACGTGGCTGGCGCCCGCAACTTCCACCGTGTGACTGTTGGCTCGCTTGGCATACCAACGTTCGAGGTCGGGACTAATCGTTCGATCTTTCCCGGCCACCAGCATCCAGCTTGGTTTCGTTCGCCACGCAGCCGCGGTGATCGGTGCTTTGAAATTGTCGGCGAAATTGAACACCTGCGATCGCGCCATCAAGTCGGACTGATCCGCGGAGAGGTCGGCAGCGAACAGGTCATGAAACTGCGCCGGATCGATGTAAGTGAATCCGTCTGGCGTCTTCTTGATCGCACCAGACTTGCTGAGGTCGCTCGGAAATTTTTTCCCGTCGTCAGCCTCATTTTCTCCTGCATCGGGCATGTGAGCCGCGATATAAACCAAACCGGCGACCGAGGGGTCATTCCCAGCCTCGGTGATCACGGCTCCGCCATAGCTATGCGCGACGAGAATACAGGGGCCGTCTTGTAGCGCCAGAATGCGCTTCGTGGCCGCGACGTCTTCTTTGAATGACGTCTCCGGTTCCTGGACGATGCTCACATTGAAGCCTTCCTTCACTAGAATGTCGTAGACGCTTTTCCAGCCGGAACCGTCCGCCCAAGCGCCGTGAACGAGAACGATATTTCGAATCGGATGGTTATCTTCTTTTGCCTTCGGGTTCTGCGCGTAGAGCGCGGAGCACGGAACGAGAAGAAATAACACGCTACAGAGTGACTGAGCGATTGCTCGGACTATCGGTATGGACCTCATTGGATCACACATTGTTTGCTTCTCCTCGTGAATCGATTTGCGTCTTGGTACAGCGACACGTGTTTTCGGAAGGAACTCGAGGAGCGTTTCAGCTCCCCGAGTCCCATTTTACTTAGCCCTGGTCCTTAAAGCACCAGATAGACAACTTGGACGAACTGGTCGCCGTTGATGATGCCTTTACCCCAGACGGGATCGAGATCGGCGAACGGCTTTTCCGCGACGGCTTCCTGGGCGGATTTTCCGGCGGACTTCAATTTCTCGATGCGATCGCGCGAAGTGATGAGCATGTCCCGGAATTTCGCGAGGTCCGCTCTTGTTGCCGAGCGGGCCGTGCCCCGCAACGATCTTTGTGTGATTGTCGGCGAGCGAGAGAATTTTGTCGGCAGCGGCAATCGTGCCGTGATATTGCCGCCCGTACCGGGGTCGATGTAGGGGTACATGCCGTTGAAAAACAAGTCGCCCATCGGAATCACGTTGGCCTTTTGAAAATGAACATAGATATCCGAATCCGTATGCGCAGGAGCAACATGTTGGAGCTCGAGGACTTCGCCATTGGCTCGCAACTGGTAGCTCGTAGCAAAGGTCTGCTGCGGCAAGGCCTCCGCGGGCGAGGGGTCGAAATGTAATCCGGCGAGTGCGCCATCTTGTCCTCTATACAGGACGGGCAGATCATGCGGCTCGGACATGCGCTTCTTAGTGTTTTCGTGCGCGAGGACCGTGGCTCCTGCGGCGTGAAGATGTGCATTGTTGTCGGTGTGGTCGAAGTGCCAGTGGGTGTCGATGACGTATCTCAGCGGTGCGCTGCCAAGGCCATCGAGAGCCTCTTCGAGCCTGGGCCAAGCAGGTGCAACGAAAGTGTCCACAACGAATTTGCCGTCTGGGCCGTTGAGTACTGTCACAGCTCCGCCGGGACCGTCGAACATAGTGACATTGTCAGCGAGTTTTTGCGTTTCTATGGCCACGGCATTGAACTTGGCGCGCATACTCGCGAGCAGGACGGCCGGCGAAGATGCTCGTTGCGCGTTGTCCGTCGCAGCGCCGCGAAGTAACGTCGCTGGAAAGAGGTGCGCCAGAAAGGTGCTGCCGGCCAGCATGGTGGAACCTTGCAACATTTCGCGGCGTGAGGCTTGCTTGTATAAGAAATCGAATTTCACGTTTTTTTGCTCCTTTCGTTCGATGGCATCGGACTATTTCTTTTGCCACACCCGGTTAGGCACTTCTGGGTGTGATTGGAGACATTGTTTGTTCTGCGGTCTGTGATAGGATTGGCAAATAAGACAGACGTATGGAACTTCGTCACATTCGCTCGTTCCTCTCCATTGCCGAGACTCTGCACTTCGGGCGTACTGCGGAATTAATTCATCTCAGTCAACCAGCCTTAAGCCTTCAGATACGAGCTCTTGAGGAGGAGGTCGGCGTACGACTCTTCGAGCGGAACCGACGGAAAACGACCCTCACTGCGGCGGGTTTTGCTTTTCGCGATGAGGCCTCTGCAGCGCTCTTGCAATTGGAGCGAGCGACGCACAAGGCGAGGCTGGCTGGCAGTGGAAAACTGGGAGTGCTGCGGATCGGCTTCATCTCAACTGTCGGAGTTGAGATTGTTCCCAATATCATTCGTCAGTTTAGAGAGTTGAATCCCGAAGTGGAGTTCTCTTTGCGCGCTATCCCAACGGCGGATCAGGTACGGATGCTGGAGACCGGTTCGCTTGACGTTGGATTTTTTCGTCTGCCAATTGGCGGGCACTCGGCTCTCGATGTCGTCACAGTGCATCGCGAACGGTTCGTACTCGTGGTACCTGCGTCCCACAAACTCGCCAAAAGGAAAAGGGTGCGCCTAAGCGATATATCAGGTGAGGACTTCGTGATGTATGAGCGCACCTATGCTCCCGGGTTCCATGACTTGATCTTCGGGATGCTTCGTGACGCCAGAATTGTTCCAAATGTTTCTCAGACTGCGGCAGAGCTCTCCATGCTAATTTCACTAGTGGACGCGCACATGGGTGTCGCCATTTTGCCTTTATCGGCAGTGCAACACAGCGTTGCTTCCGTAATCGCCTGCGACATTCTAGACAAGATACCGATGTCTGAGATTGGTATCGCCGTCGGTGAACGAGGCCGAGCGCCGGTGGTGGACAAATTCAGATCTTTCGCTCTAGAAAAGTTAAGCCGGGCAAGGAAGTCTTCTCCTGCTAGTCGGAGTTGACTGCGAATCAGGATCGCTTAGGTCCGACTTGTCCTTTTGACTGAACAGGCTTAGCGTTTCTTCAAATAGCCGATTCGCTCGAGCACCGCGCCTACAACCAGCGGCAGGGCCACCGTGGCGTCGTCCAGAACTTCCGCGAACCGTCCGCCTTCCTCCGGCGGCACAAATTTTCCCCAGGAGACGGCCTCTGTATACGTGCTTCCCGACAGGCCGCCCCAATTTACCGGCTCAGGACAGATCCGTACGCCGTAGTTGTATCGCTTCAGTGGAAGCTTTTCGTAGCCGCGCCGCGCCAGCAATTCCGCATATACGCCGAACTGCTGCGCCCAGTTGCGCGGAACGCCGCCGCCGATCGTGAAAATTCCCATGCGCTTCGTAGCCAGCATCGTGGAAGCGTAAAACTCGAAATCTTCGTAGGGATCGAATCGAAGTAACTTCTGCCCGGCTTTCTTCCGCAGACGCTGGTGCAGCGCAACATCAATCCCCAGCTCGGAATCCGTGAACGCGGGAACAAACACCGGCACCTTATGCTCGTAGCATGTTTTCAGGATTCCCCGCCCTTTCGTATGCTTCGAAAGATACTCGCCGATTTTGCGATTGATCTTCCAGCTGCACAGCACATCGTCCGCATCCCACTGCTCCAGGATGTGCTGCATAGTTTCTTCCACGTGATCGAGGTTCGATTCCGGTTCGAGCGAGTCGTAGACGCGGTTGTAACCCGCGGCGAAAAGTTCGCGGTCGTTCATTTTCTCGTCGTAGCGATAGTGATGCAGGCCTTCCGCCTCCACGAGTCCGTGAGCCATCAGCGCGCCGGTTGAAACGATAGCTTTGATGATGCCGGCTTCGACCAAATCGCAAAAAACCAGCGCCATTTTCGCCACGGTCATCGCGCCCGATAGCGTCATCACGCCAAAACAATCCTTGTCGCGCGCCATGGCTTCGAGAACATCGGCCGCGTCACCGATTTGCCGCGCCGTAAAGGCCGTCTGCCCCATTGCGCGCACGAGTTCATCGATCGTCCGAATTCGCGAGAGATCGAGAGGGTAAATGGGAACGAGTTTGTCTTTGATCGGGTCGTGCAGGATTCGTCCCGTTGCGCCCTTTTTCTTTGCCATTCAGCGTCCTCGCAGGTAATGTAGTTCCGTCTGGCCCGTCTCGCGCGAAAGTTTTGTTCTCGCGCGCCTCATTGATAGTACAGATGAGGCATTCGTTGAAAGACAAATCTGTTAAGCATAAGTTTCAGCGCAAGCATTGAATGTGAATTGCGTGTGAACGTGAATCCACAGCGAGCCTAAACCGACGATGACACGATACACTCCGATGCCGCCCGAAAATTTCGGTGGCCTTCCCGACGAACATTCGCAATACGCAACGTCTCGCGCCGTGATTTTTCCGGTGCCGCTTGAACGCACGACCTCGTACGAGCATGGCACGCGCAATGGCCCCGCCGCCATCCTGGCCGCCAGCCGCAATATGGAGCTTTACGACGAAGAACTTGAGCTCGAGCCTTACAAGGAAATCGGAATTCACACGCTTCCGGCCATCGACACTTCCGACGGCACGCTCGACGAAGTGATCACCGAAATTTTCACCGCGCAGATGGGTCTGCTAGAAGACGACAAATTCACCGTCGCGCTCGGCGGCGAGCATTCGCTTACGCCTCCGCTTGTGTCCGCCACCGCGAAAAAATTCAAAGACCTCAGCGTGCTTCAAATTGACGCCCATGCAGATCTGCGCGACGAGTATCACGGAAATCCCGCGAGCCACGCCTGCGCGATGCGCCGCGTGGTGGAAGTGTGCCCCGCAGTGCAGGTGGGCATTCGCTCGCTCTCCGTGGAAGAAGCGCAGGCGATTCCTCATCTGAACACGAGTATCTACTGGGCAAAAGACATTGCGCGCGCGCCGCTGAAAAGCTGGATCGCAAAAGTTCTCGCCGATCTCAGTCCGAATGTTTATCTCACTATCGATCTCGACGGCTTCGATCCCGCCTTTGTTCCGGCGACAGGCACTCCCGAACCGGGCGGACTCGACTGGATGCAGGTCACTTCCCTGATTCGCGCCGTTGCCGATCATAAGAAAATCGTGGGGATGGACGTCGTCGAGCTACTGCCTCAACCTGGCGACCACGCGTCGGATTTCCTCGCCGCAAAGCTCGTCTACAAGTGCCTCGGATATATTTTCTGCCAGCAGTAGCCTGTTCGTCCGCATCCGGCTATTCTATAGAGGAGTAGCCTTTACCACACCAACCGGCAGCGGAATAATCTGTATGGAAGATCTTTCAGAGGAGTTTCATGACAAGCTTGGCATTCGCCTCAATCTCGACCTTCAACACATTCGCGAACCAAATCGACGAGCATACCGTTTACGTTCAAGTGACTTCGCCCGGCTTTATTGCCACGATTATCATTGGGTTGCTGGCGGGCTGGATTGCAGGTCACATTACGCGAGGGCGTGGCTTCGGCTGTATCGTTGACGTAATTCTTGGCCTGATTGGCGCGGTGATCGGCCGTTGGCTCTTCATAAAACTCGGAATCGCGATTGCGCCATGGGGTTTCTGGGGCACGCTCGCGGCGGCTACGGTCGGCGCCGTTCTTCTTGTAGCTATCGCTCGCCTCTTCGCCGGCAGCAGGGATTGAACTGCCGCTTCATACGTGTCATTCTGTTGTGCCAAGCATGCATTTCTGCAGTAGGGGCAAGGAATGTGGAAGACCCGCCCTGGGGGCCGTGCCCGCATGACGCGAAGCTATGCGCCGCCCATAAATCAAGAATGTCGGCCGCACTCGAAAGAAAGATAAATTGAGCCAATCCTCAGTATGGGCCATCCCGCTCGGCGGGATGGGCGAGTTCGGAATGAACATGCTCGTCGTGCGCACCGCCGACGACATCATTGTCATCGATGCGGGGTTGATGTTCCCCGAGCAGGAGCTTCTCGGCGTTGACATCGTCATCCCGGACACCACTTACCTGAAGCAGAACAAGCGGCTGATCCGCGGCATCGTGCTGACCCACGCGCATGAAGATCATATCGGGGCGATTCCCTACATCATCGCCGACCTTGATGTTCCAATTTACGGCACGAAGTTCACGCTCGCGCTCGTGCGTAAAAAGCTCGAAGAGCACGGGCTGCTTGATAAGGTGAAACTGCACGAAGTGGCTCCGGGCCAGACGACTACTCTTGGCGCGTTTCAGATTGAATATCTGCATGTGACGCACAGCACGATCGATTGCGTGGCGCTGGCCGTTCGCACTCCTCTCGGAGTGATTATTCACACCGGAGACTTCAAAATTGATCCGACGCCGGTTGATGGCAAGCCTTTTGACCTGCATGCGTTCGCGCGTTATGGGCAGGAAGGTGTGCTGGCGCTGTTTAGCGACAGCACCAATGTCGAGCGGCCCGGTTTCACGCCTTCGGAGCGCTCGGTTGTTGTGCGTCTTGAAGAACTGTTCCGCGCCGCTCCGCAGAGAATTATCGTGTCGTGTTTTTCGAGCTCGATTCATCGCATTCAACAGGTGATCGATCTCGCGCGGGTGGTCGGGCGTAAAGTGGGATTCGTCGGGCGCAGCATGGTGGACAACATCGAAATCGCGCACGGGCTCGACAAGCTGCGCATTCCGGATGGCAGTGTTGTTCGCCCGCAGGATATTAAGGGCTTTGATCCTAAACGCATCGTGGTGCTTGCGAGCGGGACGCAGGCCGAGCCGCTTTCGGCGATGTCCCGGATCTCCGTGGATAATCATCGGCTGATGAACATCGCCGAGAATGACACTGTGATTCTTTCTGCCCGCCAGATTCCGGGAAACGAAAAAGCGATTTTCAGGATGATCGATCATCTTTTCCGGCGGCGCGTTCTTGTTTATTACGAAGGCGGACGATCTGCGCCGATTCATGTTTCCGGTCATGCGAGCCAGGAAGAGCAGAAAATCCTGCTGCAACTGTGCAAGCCGAAATATTTCATTCCGCTGCACGGCGAATATCGGCATCTTTTCCGGCACGCGGCGCTTGCCGAGCAGATGAATGCCGTTTCGGGCGAGATTTTTTTGCTTGAGAGCGGGCAGCCAATCGAATTTACGCCTGATGGTAGCGCGTATCGGCGAGAGCCTGTTACCGCCGGTCGCGTCTGCGTTGATTCCGGCTCGCTCGAAGAAATCGAAGAAGTGGTGATTCGCGATCGTCGGCATCTTGCTGAGGACGGCGTTGTGGTACCGATTATCGCGATCGACAAGCACACCGGGCATCTTGAAGGGCCGCCTGAAATCGTCACGCGCGGGTTTTTGTCCGAGGACGGCCAGGAAATCCTTAGTAAAGCGCGCGAGGTAATTTTGCGCACGGTCGAGCAATCCACTGCCGAAGAGAAAACCGACTGGGGCGTGATTAAGGAAAAAATCCGCGCCGACCTGAAGCGCTATTTGAACAAGCAGACTTCGAAGCGTCCGCTAATTCTGCCGGTGATTCTGGAAGTGTGATTGCCGTGCCCGCCGCGAAACCAGCACGCCAAGTCCGCGAAAATCTCGTTGCGCCCGTATACGCCAGAAGATTTCGAGGCGCTCTACGAAATTGACCAAGCGTGTTATGCAGCGGACGTGGCGTATTCACGAGCTGAACTGCGCGCTTACCTGCGCTTCCCTCATGCGGATTGTTTGATGGCAGTGATGCGCGGCAAACGCGTGGGCTTTTGTCTTACGGCGCACCGCGAAAATCGCGGGCACATCATCACCATTGATGTGCTCGAAGCCTATCGTCGCCACAAGATCGGCTCACGTCTGCATCGAAGCTGTCGAATCGCGCCTCGCGACAATCTGGCGTCAATGAAGTAATTCTCGAAACGGCAACCGAAAACCACTCCGCAATTGCCTTCTGGGAAAAGCATGGCTATCGTACTCGCGGCATCTGGAAAGGCTATTATCCGGGCGGCCGCGACGCGTACGCGATGATCAAATCGATCGCCTGATATTCTTCGCGGAAGCATTATCGGGGGCATCTTGAACGATTATTTAATCTCTCTCATCCTCGGGATCGTCGAAGGCCTCACCGAATTTATTCCCGTCAGTTCCACGGCCCATCTGCGCATCGCCGAATTTCTGCTGCACATCAATCTGAGCGACGGCTACTGGAAGATGTATACGATCGTGATCCAACTCGGCGCGATTCTCTGCCTGCCGATTTATTTTCGCGAGCGCATTGCGAAATTTCTCTCCACGTTTCCGCGGGGCGAACGCGGCAATCGCATCGATCCTCACGCACCCTCTCAGCCTCGTCATCGTAGCTTTCGTCGTCACCGCGATTCCCGCGTTCCTGCTCACAAAAATTATTGGCAAGCATCTCGAGAACCTCTACATCATGGGCATGAGCCTGCTGGTCGGCGGGATCGTGATGTGGTTCATTGACGCGATGAACTCGCCCGTCCGAAAAAGCCGGGCCCGGACGCGCCGTAAGCCGCATTCACACCTGGCATATGGAGGATATGTCGCTTGGCCAGGCCATCTGGATTGGCGCGTGCCAGATTCTTTCGGCGGTTTTCCCTGGCACTTCGCGCTCGATGTCGACGATCGCCGCAGGACAAGTCGCGGGAATGTCGCGCGCTTCGGCTCTTGAATTCTCGTTTTTTCTTTCGATTCCTACGATGGTCACAGCCACGGGTTACGATCTGCTCAAATCACTGCGCGGCAAAGGCATCGAAAATCCCATCGGCGTCAGCCAGATTGACGCGCATGGCTGGATCGTCCTCGCCATCGGCTTCGTCGTTTCGTTCATCGTCGCTTACGCCAGCGTCGCGTGGTTTATGAACTGGGTCCGCACGCGCGGCTTCGCTCCCTTCGCCATTTATCGGATCATCCTCGGCGCCGCTGTCCTCTACTGGGCCGCACGCATCGCGGTGTAATACCCTTCGCGGGGAGATTACGTTGGCTACCGGGACGCCGCATTTGAATCCGCAAGCGACTGAATCGGAATTGCTCCACAATTTGCGCCTCGCCATAGTCGATTACTATCTGAATGAGTCGAACCCTCAGAACGGTTTAATCGCGGATAAAAACGAACCGGGATCGCTTTCGAGCATCGCGGCCGTAGGGATGGGACTTAGCGTCTATGTTGTCGCGGTAGAGCGTGGAATAATTTCGCGAACGAACGCAGTCGACAGAATTCTTGCGCTCTTGAGGTTTCTTCACTCCTCGCCCCAGGGCCCAGAACCGAACGCCACCGGCTATAAAGGCTTTTACTACCATTTCCTCGACATGCAAACCGGCCTGCGCGCAATGGAATGCGAACTCTCGACCGTGGACACCGCGATCATGATGGCGGGCATTCTTACGGCGGCCGCATATTTCACCGGGAATAACGAAAAGGAAATCGAACTACGGAAACTCGCTGACGCTCTCTACCGCCGCATCGATTGGCAATGGGCTCTCAACGGCGGAACTACGATCACTCACGGCTGGAAGCCCGAGTCGGGCTTTCTTCCCTACCGCTGGGCCACGGGCTACAGCGAAGCGATTATTTTGTATGTGCTGGCACTCGGATCGCCCACGTTTCCCATCGACCCGCAAGGCTACCAGGAATGGATCTCGACTTTCGAATGGAGAAAAGTTTACGACATCGAATACCTCTATGCCGGGCCGCTTTTTATTCACCAGATGTCTCATCTCTGGCTTGATTTTCGCGGCATCCGCGATGACTTCAACCGGAAAGTGGGAATCGATTACTTCGAGAACAGCCGGCGAGCCACACTCGTTCATCAGCAATATGGAATCGAGAATCCACTGAAGTTTGCGCACTACAATGAATATGCATGGGGACTCACGGCGAGCGACGGACCAGGCCCAGCAGTCGTCAAAGTGAACGGCGTCGAAAGAACATTCTTCGGCTATGAAGCGCGTGGCGCCCCATTTGGCCCGGACGACGGCACGATTTCACCCTGGGCGGTGGCGACATCGGTCCCGTTCGCGCCCGAGATTGTGATTAAGACGATGCGTCACATCATCGAACACCTCAAATCGCTGTGCCGCAACCCATATGGCGGGTTCATTGCCAGTTTTAATCCGACTTATCCCGACACCAGCAATCTGCACGCGTGGGCATCTCCGTGGATTTTCGGGCTGAATGAGGGCCCGATTCTGATGATGATCGAAAACTATCATTCAGAGCTTATCTGGAAGACAATCAAGCAATGCCCTACATCGTGAAAGGCCTCCAGCGCGCAGGTTTTCGCGACGGCTGGCTCGACCGCTGACCTTCTAACGCACTGTCGCAGAAGTCCGGCGAGTTGTAGACGTTTGTTGGCAGGCGATGGTAACCTTTCGCGTTTAATCTTCGCGTTAAGGCCGCGGTATTTTGCGCCGCGAAATTCCGTGAGGCCCCAGGATTGAATCCGATGGAACCCGATCCGAAAAACGGTGCCAATGCCCCACAAGGCGTGCCTTCCCTGGCTCAGCCGGTGGCAGCGCCGCTCAGCCGCGCCGCGATATTTCTGGTCGTGACTCTGAAGCCGGAGCCGCAGGCTCGCGCCGCCGTCCGATCGTTCTGCGGAGACCTTAGCGGGATCTTTCGCGCCGTGGAAATGCGCGACCTTGAGGCCGGCCTTTCCTGCATCATGAGCATCGGCTCCGACGCCTGGGACAGGCTCTTCGGCTCGCCGCGGCCGGCGATGTTGCATCCTTTTCGTGAAATTCGCGGCGAGAAACATACGGCAGTTTCCACACCGGGCGATTTGCTCTTCCACATTCGCGCCAAGCGCATGGATTTGTGCTTCGAGCTCGAGACTCAAATCATGACGGCTCTGGGCGACGCTGTGGCGCCCGCGGACGAAGTGCAAGGCTTCCGCTATTTCGACGATCGCGATCTTATCGGCTTCGTTGACGGCACCGAGAATCCGCGCGGGCAGGCCGCCGTCGACGCGGTTGTAATAGGTGACGAGGACCCGGCGTTCGCGGGAGGAAGTTACGTCGTCGTGCAGAAATACCTGCACGACATGCAGGGTTGGGATGCGCTACCCACGGAAGCGCAGGAAAAAATCATCGGCCGCAAAAAATTGTCGGACATCGAATTGGACGATTCCGTGAAACCGACTTCAGCGCACAACGCGCTCACCACCATCACCGTCGACGGCAAAGAGGTGAAGATCCTGCGCGACAACATGCCCTTCGGCCGGCCCTCGCAAGGGGAATTTGGCACCTATTTCATCGGCTACTGCCGTTCGCCGCGACCAATCGAGCAAATGCTCGAGAACATGTTTATCGGCCGGCCCCCGGCAACTATGATCGGCTTCTTGATTTCAGCCGCGCCGTCACGGGCAACTTGTTCTTCGTCCCCTCCTCCACGTTTCTCGAAGCAGTCGCGGACATGCCCGACAATGGAGCCGGAGACCTAACGGAAGACGCAACGGAAAAACAGTCCGCTCATGCGGCGCCCTCAACAACGCCCGCAGCGGTCGAAAATTCTCAATCCGTCCCGGCACGCGAAGACGGTTCGCTGCGCATCGGTTCCCTGAAAGGAGATTTCGCCAATGAATAACCTCCATCGCGAGCTCGCTCCCATTTCCGACGCAGCTTGGGCTCAAATTGAAGAGGAAGCATCGCGCACGTTCAAGCGCTACATCGCCGGGCGCCGTGTGGTTGACGTCGAGGGGCCGGCAGGGGCTGCGTTTTCGGCTGTCGGCACGGGCCATTTGAAGACGATCGCGGCTTCGAAAGACGGCATCGTCGCACGGCAACGCGAAGTAAAACCGCTGGTCGAGCTGCGTTTTCCCTTCGAGCTCAATCGCCAGGCCATTGACGACGTCGAGCGCGGCGCCAATGACTCCGACTGGCAGCCAGTGAAAGACGCCGCGCGCCAGATCGCCTTCGCCGAAGATGGCGCGATCTTCGATGGCTACACTGCCGCGGGCATCGGCGGAATCCGCCAGGGCACCAGCAATCCTATTAAGAATCTCCCGGTCGATGTACGCGAATATCCGGATGCGATCGCGCAATGTCTCAGCCAGCTCCGGCTCGTCGGCGTCAACGGCCCTTACGCGGTTCTCCTTGGTGCCGATGCCTACACCGCACTCGCCGAAACCAGCGACCACGGCTACCCGGTGCTCGAGCATGTCAAGCGCCTCGTCAAAGATAAAATCATCTGGGCGCCTGCCATCGCTGGCGCCTTCGTGCTCACCACGCGCGGCGGCGATTTCGCCTTGTATCTAGGCCAGGACGTCTCCATCGGCTATCTCAGCCACACGGACGCGGCTGTGCGTCTTTATCTGCAGGAAACGTTTACCTTCCTGTACTTTACTTCCGAGTCGGCCGTCGCTCTTTCTCCTGCTGGAAAAGCGCCATAGAACTGGCGCTAGACGGCAATCGCCTTGACTTCTCGGTATGTGGCTCGCTATAAGATAGCGCCAGACTGACGCCGGTTATCGGGCGTGTTCCCGCAATTTCCCAATTTGGGTCCACATGAATCTACTCGGCGTTGCATTGGTGCTCTCATCGCTGCTGCCGATCCCAGCTGCTGTCCAAGACGTAGGTACCGTGACCTTCATTGAAGGCTCGCTGCGGATAATTCGCGGCACAACAGTGCTGCAGGCTGCCGAAGGAATGCGCCTGAGGCAGGGCGACATTCTCGAAAACTCCGAGAAGGGATTCGCGCAATTGGAATTTATAGGCAGCGCTATTGTCGCGCTTGGCCCTTCGAGCCGCATGTACGTCTTCCGGCACGGAGCGGGAGGAAAGGTCGCGGGCGGCGCTCCTGGAACGGAACTGGTTCTGTTGAGTGGCTGGTTGAAGGGACAGTCAGACGCCCACGCGGGCTCGTACAGGTATGAAAGCCCCGCGCTCGCTGCCACGACGGGAAATGGCACGGTCGTTTTTCACAGCAACGAAAGTGGCTGCGAAATTTTTGTCGAGGCTGGCTCGGCTGCAATCGGTGAGGTAAGCCCCAATGGAAGCGTGGGGAAGCCAACAACCGGAAACACAGGCCAATTCTTCTCGCGCCATCAAGGCAAAGGCATCGTCACCGCTTCGCGCCCCAGCTCTGCCTTTATCGAATCCCTGCCGCCATCGTTTCGAGATACTCTTCCCGTCGCGCCTCGCTCACTTTACCGGCAAGCCCGCCGAGCCAAAGGTTCAGCATCCAGTTTCCTACGCCGAAATTCAGGCGTGGCTCACGATGCCCTCGGCTTGGCGAAGAAGCTTCGTTGATCGATTCGAGCCGCGGTTGAAGGACGCGAGTTCCGAAGGCAACTTGAAAGCCACGAAGCCGAATACCCGGAATGGCGGCCGATATTGCATCCGGAGCCGCACCCACAGCAGAGTCCGCCACCCGCAGCTTCCAATTCCGAGTCACCGCATTCGAGGATGTGAAAATGAAACTTCTGGTGAAATTCAATTTGGTGCTATGCGCCGTGTTCGCGATAGGTTTCGTCACCGCCGGTTACGTTTGCAATCGCCTTCTGCAACAAAACGCCAAGGCTGAAATCATGGAGAACGCGCGAATCATGATCGAAGCCGCGATTGCCGTGCGGACTTACACCGCGACCCAGATCAAGCCGCTGCTCGAAACGCAAATCAAGTACAGCTTTCTGCCGCAGAGTGTCCCTGCCTATTCGGCAAACTCCTATTTCGGCCAGTTGCAGAAGAAATTTCCTGATTATTCCTATAAAGAGGCGACACTAAACCCGACGAATCCTGTGAATCGCGCTACTGACTGGGAAGCTGATCTTGTCGAGGAATTTCGCAAATCGCACGACAAGAAGGAAATCGTCGGCGAGCGCGATACTCCGAATGGCAGAACGCTATTCATTGCTCGTCCGATGGCCGTCTCAAGCATGGCTTGCCTCTCCTGTCACGATACGGCGGAGGACGCGCCCCGTACGATGGTCGAGCGCTACGGGAGTGCGAATGGTTTTGGTTGGAAGCTGAACGATATCGTAACGGCGCAGATTGTTTCGGTGCCCACCCAAGTGGTTCTCCAGCGCGCCAAATACATATTCAAGACATTCATGTTCTCTCTGGCAGCGGTCTTTGGAATTCTGCTTCTTGCGATTAATGCGCTTCTGATCTTCATCGTCATCCGGCCCGTGAATCGCCTGTCGGGCATGGCCAGTAGCGTGAGCTTGGGAAATTCAGAAATCAGCGAGTTCCCCGTATCCGGTAAGGACGAAATCTCGGAGCTGGCGCAATCCTTCAACCGCATGGCGAGGAGCCTGCTCGAAGCGATGAAGTTGCTCAAGGTATAAGTGCGACGGTTTCTGTTTGCTCGGTTTAGCGAATGCGGATCACACGGCGGACAGACCGCTGACGGAGTTGTGCTCGACTACGATTCCGGGAAACCGGCTTCCAAAAGAAACCTGGCCCGCTCGGGCCCATCTTTTAGATGCTCCCCAAGAATGATGTAGAGCGACCGCAGGTTATCGGAGCGCGTCACCGCCCGTTCAGTCAGTACGCGTGAAATTGGGCCAACGTATTTGGCGAGCAATTCAGATGCGCGACGGATTGAGTCTGGGGTAAGTTCCGCTTCACGCGGAGCGGTCGACGGCCGCGATGCACTTCCCGATCCTGAACCTTCATCCCGAGCCTGAATCTGCCCGAAGCCATTCAGCAGCTCCTCCCTTCGCGCAAGGAAGGCATCTCGATCTTTTTTCGACCGAAGCCTCGCGGCCAGCAGAGCAAACATCTCTTTCGGGTCCTGGGCCTCAGCCGCGGTCCGCTGCACGATGATGCCCGCCATCGGTCCGAGAAAAGTGGCAAGATATTTTTCGATGGGCTTCAGCGCCTCTCCTTGCTTCCCTTCCGTATCGAGTTTTACTTTGGAGCTCGAGGATATTGGCTTCGAGGGAGCTGGAGTTCTCGATGCGGAATCGCTCGAGACAGCCGGCGAGATGGATGGCAACGCCGTCGCGGGTAACTCCGGCGGCTCAAGGTCGGAGCCGCTCACAATGATTGACGTGATGTCGCGCAGCACTCGCTGCAATTCCGCGCGCATGTCGGACGCGTGCTGGAAACGCAGCTTGCGGTCCTTCTCCAGAGCCCGGTTGATGATGTGTTCGAGTTGCGGCGGCAAATCCGGATTCAACCGCACCGGCGCAACCGGCGCTCGATGAAGGATCGCGTCGGTGATGAGCCCGGAAGTCTCGCCCCGAAATGGCAGCGTACCGGTGGCCATTTCATAGATCACCACGCCAAAACTGAATAAATCCGTGCGCGCATCGAGGTCTTTCCCGCGCACCTGCTCGGGAGACATGTACGCAACGGTCCCGAGAGTGGTCCCCGGGCTCGTCAGGTCCTCGGGAGAGACACTTGCAGTTGGCAGCGTCGAGACGTGGGAGATATCTACGATTTTGGGCGATCCGGCCGGCGTGAGCTTGGCTAGTCCGAAGTCGAGGATCTTAGCGCGGCCCCGCTTGGTCACAAAAATATTCGCCGGCTTGATATCGCGATGCGTGATGCCTTCGGAATGCGCAGCGTCAAGGCCTTCGGCCACTTCGATGGCCACTTCCAGCAGAAGTTCGAGCGGCATCGGCTTGGACGTGACCGTGTGCTTCAACGTCACCCCATCCAGGAATTCCATCGCGATGAACGGCTGGCATTGGTGTTGCCCGATTTCGTAGATCGTGCAGATATTGGCATGATTCAGCGCCGAAGCGGCGCGCGCCTCGCGACGGAAACGTTCGAGCGCTTGAGGGTCGCTGGCAACGTCATCGGGAAGAAATTTCAGAGCGACGAAGCGCCCCAGCTCGATGTCTTCAGCCTTGTAGACAATTCCCATGCCACCGCCGCCAAGCTTCTCGAGCACGCGGTAATGTGAAATGGTCTGCCCACTAAGCGGGTGAGACTCTGCCATTGGACGCCATCTTAGGTGTGCTGTGAACCTGAAGTCAATGGAATGCGCGCAGCGGAGAGGAGAGCAGACCTAAATCTAACCGCGTGGATTCGGCCACGCCCGCTCGAAAGACCGCTCGATATTTAAAATTGGCGGTAGAATCGAGATGCCCTCAGAGAACATCCTATTTGACCGGTCGAAATATTGCCGCTGTCATCTCCAAGGAGGAGCTTATGTACGTTGTTACTGGCGCCACAGGAAACACGGGAAGCGTGGTCACTGAGAAACTTCTGGCAAAGGGAGAGAAAGTGCGCGTCATAGGCCGCGACGCGAAGCGGCTGGAACGATTCACACAGAAGGGTGCGGAGGCATTCGTTGCCGATGAGACGGACAGAAACGCTCTCACGAAAGCATTCTCTGGCGCGAAGGCCGTGTACGCGATGATTCCGCCTAACATCGGTTCCTCAGATTTTCGCGCGTACCAGGAGCAAGTGAGCGACGACTTGGCCGCCGCTATCACGAAGAGCGGGGTAAAGCACGCCGTTGTATTAAGCAGCGTCGGCGCGGACAAACCGGATAAAACCGGCCCCGTGGTTGGGCTTGCATACTCTCGAGAAGAAGCTCAACGGGATAGCCGGACTGAACGCTCTCTATCTGCGAGCCGGCTACTTCATGGAAAATATTCTGGGGCAGGTGGGCGTGATTCAGTCTTTCGGCGTGATAGCAGGACCCGTGCGGCCGGATCTGCCTTTGCCGATGATCGCGACGCGCGACATTGGCGCCGCAGCCGCCGAAGCCTTGCTGAAACTTGATTTCAACGGGAAGCACACGCGTGAATTGCAAGGGCCTCGTGACGTGACTTACAACGACGTTGCGAAAATAGTGGGCGCGGCGATTGGCAAGCCTGACCTGAAATATATGCAAATGCCTGCAGCGCAGTTGAAGCCCGCTTTGATGCAGATGGGAATGTCGTCCAACATGGCGGACTTGCTGCTCGAAATGTCGGAGTCGCTGAATTCGGGCTACATGAAAATGCTCGAACCGCGTTCACCGGCGAATTCAACTCCCACGACGCTCGAGACCTTCGTTGCCGAAGTTTTTGTTCCGGCGTATCGCGGCAAGGCAGCTGGGGCTTAAGCCCAACTCGCCCGTCGCTTTGCGAAATACCAAACGGGTTCCGAGTTGCGCTCTCTTGAAGTGGGGGAGATGGTGCCGCGGATGTCTTGCGACATCACGGGAGGTGCGCTGGGCACCTCCCCGACTCGTTGACTTAGTTTTATCCTCGCTCTAAACTGCATCCCCGATGCCCGAACCCAGTTCCCTCGAAGGCCGCACTTTCTCCCACTATCGCATCCTTGAAAAACTTGGCGGCGGTGGCATGGGCGTTGTCTTCCGCGCCGAAGATATAAAACTGAAGCGCTTTGTCGCCCTGAAATTTCTCCCCGACGACGTCACCAAAGATCCGGCCGCGCTCGAGCGCTTCCGCCGCGAAGCGCAAGCCGCCTCCGCGCTGAATCATCCCAATATCTGCACGATTCACGATATTGATGAAGACAACGGCATCCCCTACATCGCGATGGAGTTGCTCGAAGGCGTCACGCTCAAGCATCGCATCAATGGCCAGCCCGTGCCGCTCGATCAGCTTCTCGAAATCGGCATCGGGGTTCTCGACGCGCTTGAAGCCGCCCACGAACGCGGCATCGTTCATCGCGACATCAAACCCGCGAATCTTTTCGTCACCGCCCGCGGCCGAGCCAAAGTTCTCGATTTCGGCCTTGCGAAACAAGTCGCCGGGCGCGCCGTAGCCGAAACTGTTACTGCCGGCGGAGTGCTCGACACCGATCCGAATCTCACCAGCCCGGGCATGGCGCTTGGCACCGTCGCCTACATGTCGCCCGAGCAGGTGCGCGGCGAAAAGCTCGACGCTCGCTCTGATCTTTTTTCTTTCGGCCTCGTCCTCTACGAGATGGCTACCGGCCAGCAAGCATTCTCCGGAAATACCACCGGGGTAATTTTTGCAGCGATTCTCGAGCGCGAACCCGTGCCCCCCGCGCGCCTAAATCCCGCAGTGCCCGCCGAGCTCGACCGCATCATCGGCAAAGCGCTCGAAAAAAATCCGCGCTTGCGTTACCAGACCGCCAGCGACATGGCCTCTGACCTCGAGCGCCTCAAGCGCGACACCAGTTCTGGCCGGTCAGCTCAAGTGAAATATGTTGACCAGCCCGGTTCGGGTTCAGCGCCGGCCGCGACTGTGGCCGCTCAAGTACCGCAATCGAGCGCACAATCGTCAGCAGTCGGGCCCGGTTCCTCCGCAAGCTACGCTGCTGCCGCTGCCGCGCCTGTGGGCCACGGGATGCAAGCGGTTCCGGTTCCGTCGCCGTGCAAGCGGCGCGTGAACACAAAGGCAAACTCATCATCGGCGCTGTCGTCGCGCTGATCCTCATCGCAGCCGCGGGTTACGGCGTTTTCTCGCTGCTGCGCGGCAAAGCTGCGATGCCCTTCCAAAATTTCACCATTACGCAAATCACCAACACCGGTAAATCTGTCAACGCCGCCATCTCCCCCGACGGCAAATACGTCGTCAGCGCGATCGCCGATAACGGTCTCCAAAGCGTCTGGCTCCGCAACGTCCCCACTTCGAGCGACACCCAGGTGCTTCCCCCCGCGCCGCGCAGCTACAACGGTTTCACTTTTTCTCCCGACGGAAACTACATCTACTTCAGCCGCTCGGAAAACACTGTCGAGACCGTGCGTTTCATCTATCGCATTCCGGTGCTCGGTGGCGCGCCGCAAGTAGTGGTGAAGGATGTGGACTCGAATGTTTCGTTTTCTCCAGACGGCAGCCTGATCACCTACGTCCGCCAGAACGACCCCGAAGTTGGCAAATATCATTTGCTCATCGCCAGCGCCGACGGCTCCGCCGAGCATTCTCTCGTGATCGGTTCCAC
>CAVYDF010000003.1:0-200257 GCA_963767205.1 uncultured Acidobacteriota bacterium | reverse complement strand
GCGACGGGGTCTACTTCGAAGTTTGATTGGGAGCTCGTCAGAGCACAGGCAGGAGTGCCTGTGCCACTGAAACCTGGGCGAGTGGTACTTGTGTGGCGACGCAGACGCTGGGCACCGCAGGGGCGTTACAGCAAGGCGGAACAAGTCAAAGGAGCAGGTAGGGATACCGGCGCTACAAGGGAGAACGGGCGGGAGAACCTCGGGGAGGCGCAGGGCGGGGCGATTTTTGTTGAATTGAGATGGGGGCGGCGGGCATCGAATTTCACATACTTCAAGGAGGAATTCAAGGAGGACGATGAGCGAGTACAAGCATCCGGAAGTGCTGGTTTCTACGGAGTGGGCGGCGGGGCATCTGAACGATCCGAAGGTGCGGTTGATTGAAGTGGATGTGGATACCACGGCTTACGACCAGGGGCACATTCCCGGGGCGGTGGGTTGGAATTGGCAGACGCAGCTGCAGGACAACATCCGGCGGGATTTGATCGACAAGGCTACGCTGGAGGGGTTGCTGGGGAAGTCGGGCGTGGGGAACGACACGACGATTTTGCTTTACGGCGACAACAACAACTGGTTCGCGGCGTATGCGCTGTGGCAGTTGAAATATTACGGGCACAAGGATGTGCGGTTGATCAATGGCGGGCGGAAGAAATGGATCGAGGAGAAGCGGGCGCTGACGGCTGATCCCGTGAAGGTGACGGCGACGACGTATCACGCTTCGGGGCCGGATGAATCGATTCGCGCGCGCAAGGAAGAGATTTTCGACGCGCTGAACAAGAAGAAAGCGGCGCAGCTTGTGGATGTGCGGTCAGTGGATGAATTTACGGGGAAGATTATCGCGCCGCCGGGGATGAGCGAGACGGCGCAGAGGGCCGGTCATATTCCGGGCGCGGCGAATATTCCGTGGGCGCAGGCGGCGAATGAGGATGGGACGTTCAAGCCGGCGGATGCGCTGAAGCAGCTCTATGGCGCGAAGGGCGTGAACGGCGATAGCGAAATTATCGCGTATTGCCGGATTGGGGAGCGGAGTTCACATACCTGGTTCGTGCTGAAATATTTGCTGGGGTACGACAATGTGAAGAATTACGACGGGTCGTGGACGGAGTGGGGGAACTTGATTGGCGCGCCGGTGGATAAGGAGGTTGCGGCGGCGGCGCGGTAAGGCTGCTGGGCACCGGAGGCATTGGCGGACAAGAGCGAAGAGAGATCCCTCGACTTCGCTCGGGATGACCGAACAACCTAAACGAAGAGGACAAATTAACTGAAGGCGGGTGCAGCACCCCGCACAGGAATGCAAGCCCCAAGGTGAAATTGGCCTTGGGGCTTTTTTTTTGCGCCGCGCTGGACTGCAGAGCCGCTAGCAATTCCAAGAGAAAGCCCACGACGAGGAAGGCGTCGCCGTGGCCACCGCTGGAAGGGCGAATTTTTCGCTTGACATATTCCTGTATGGGAATGTATTTTGGGGTGTGCCCAGAGCTGCTACTACTTCGGATGCGTTTAATGCGGTGGCTGAGCCTCGGCGGAGGGAGATCTTGAACTACCTGGCGATGCAGGAGCGGCCGGTGGGGGAGATCGTCGCTGCGCTGGGGCTCGAACAGCCCTCGGTATCGAAGCACCTGCGGGTTTTGCGGGATGTGGGACTTGTGCGGGTGCGGCGGGAGGGGCGGAACATGCTCTACAGCCTTGATGCGGAAGCGATCCGGCCAATGTACGAATGGACGCAGACGTTCGAGCGTTTCTGGAAACATCAATTGCAACGCGTGAAGGAGAGAGCCGAAGAGCGGGCGGCGCGGCTAGAGGACCCCGAGAGGACCCCGAGAAGGCGGAATAACAGTCTTTAATCTGATTTTCACAAAGGAGAGCAACGATGATTGGGACGGCTATGCAGCTTGAAAACTTGACGTTGAGCATCAACGAGGAAGTCCGAGTGCGGGCGTCGCTGGAGACCACGTTCGCGGCGCTGCTTGAACAGCTTGGGCCGGGGAACGAGAGGGGCGACGGAACGGCGATGCCGATGACGCTCGAAGCGCGGCCCGGCGGCAGGTGGTTCCGCGATCTGGGAGGCGAAGACGGGCACTTCTGGGGAGTGGTGCAGGCGATCAAGCGTCCGACGCTGCTGGAGATCACGGGGCCGCTGTTCATGTCGTATCCCGCGATTTCGAATGTGCAGTACCGGTTGAGCGAGGCGAACGGCGTGACGCTTATCGAGTTCCATCATCTGGCGCTGGGATTGATTGCCGACGATCATCGAAAGGGAGTGTCAACCGGATGGGGGCACATTAACGAAAACGTGCGGAAGCGCGCCGAGAATCGCGCGGGGCGAAAAACGGGAGCATAAACGGCCCGGCGTAGGGCATTGGAATAAAAGAGGTGAGAGATGTGTCCAGCATGTATGGCGACGGCGGCACTGATCATAACCGGGGCGATATCAACAGGCGGGCTGGCAGCGATTGCAGGAAAGCTGCGCGGCCACAAAAGATCCGAGGGGCGCTTCACCGGGCGTGTGAAAGCGACTGAGCCCAGAAATTTGAATACAAGGAGAGATCAACATGTCTAGCACGGCGAGCAGCAGGACGATTGCTCCGCAAGTGGTATCGCAAGATCAATGGCTTGCGGCGCGAAAGCAGCTGTTGAAGAAAGAGAAGGAGTTCACGAAGTTGCGAGACGAGCTGAGCCGGGAGCGGCGCGAGATGCCTTGGGAAAAGGTGGAGAAGCAGTACACGTTCCAAGGGCCAAAGGGAAAAGAGACACTGGCTGAGCTTTTTGACGGGCGCAACCAGCTGATTGTCTATCACTTCATGCTGGGGCCGGGATGGAAAGAGGGCTGCCCAAGCTGTTCGTTCCTCGCGGATCATTTCAATCCGTCCGTGGTGCATCTGGCGCAGCGTGACGTGACGTTGGTGGCGGTTTCCCGGGCGCCGCTTCCGGAGATTGAAGTTTTCAAGAAGCGCATGGGATGGGGATTCAAGTGGGTTTCGTCGTCGGGTAGCGATTTCAATTTCGACTATCACGTTTCATTCACGAAAGACCAACTGGCGAAGGGCGATACTTTCTACAACTTCGAAATGCAGAGCAAATTTGGCGGAGAAGAACGTCCAGGCGCCAGCGTTTTCTACAAGGATCCGGCTGGTGAAATTTTCCACACCTACTCGACGTATTCACGAGGTCTGGACATTCTGATCGGAGCCTATAACTTCCTGGACCTGACGCCAAAGGGCCGGGACGAAGAAGGATTGCCGCACGGGATGGCGTGGGTTCGCCATCACGATCGCTATCAATGAGTCGGTTTGAAGCGCGAATGGTCTTACGGGGCGTAAAAAAACGAAAGCATAAATAGGAGAAAACATGGGAAACGCAACGCATGAGGAAGTGAATTTGATGTTGAAGTTGTACGATTTGCGGCGAGAGGCGAAGTTGCGAGAGGCGCGTGACTGGTTCGCAGCAAACTTTCACGTGAAGAATGCCGAGGATGTGATGCGGCTTTGCTCCTTTCGGCAGCAAGGAAAACGCCTATATGCGCATGGTGGCCGGCTACTGGGAAATGGTGGCGGGCATCGTGAACCGCGGGTTGATCGAGGAGGATATGTTCTTCGAAAGCACCGGCGAGCAGTGGGGCGTCTGGCAGCAACTGAAGCCGATAGCCGGGGACTTCCGGAAGACATTCAGCAATCCGAAGTTTCTTGCAGCTCTCGAAGAGCAGGCAAAGCGCTTCGAAGCGTGGCAGGAGAAGCGTGCGCCCGGTTCGATTGAGGCGATGCATAAGTTCCGGGAGCAGATCGCGAAGCAGATGAGCGAACGAACGGCTCAGGCTGCGATCGCGTAAACATAGCGGTTTCGGTTGACTGCGAAAAGCCCCGAGCGCCCCTCAGGCCTCGGGGCTTTCTTATTTTTGGGCGCTGAGCGTGGGCTAGGGAAGCGCGTTTGGCTGGATGCCGTTGTGGCGGGCTTCGTCTTCGAGGGCGGCGATTTTGTCCAGCGCGTCCTGGCGCTTCGTCTGCAGCTTCTCCAATTGCTCTTTCCAGTCACCGATTCGATTGCCACCGTAGTGCAGCGGCTCGTTGAGTGTCTTGCCCTCGATCGCGGCCTGCAGCTCGGCAATCGTCTTATCGAGAGGCGGTATTTGCGCCTGCAGCCTTGCGATCTGATCGTGATACCACTTCGCATCTTTTTTGCTTTTGGGTCTTGCTGCGACGGCGGAGCCCGCATTTGAGCCCGGCTGAGGGGCCGCCGATGAATCGTCGGGTTGGCTGTGGGAGCCGCCGAGATTCTCGTTCGTCCAAACTTTCTTCTGGGGTGCTTGTGACTGCGGCTGCGATTGAGTCGATCCGGGCGTTGAAGCCGGCGCAGGAGCGCTTTGCGCGCGAATCGCTGGCGCTGCGCTCAGTAAGAAAAGCAGCGAGGCAAATACGACAGGCGAGAATCGAGCAAAGAATGGCGTGCCCATAATGCCTCCTACGAGGCCGCGAGACTTATTACTATTAGGCGCTTAAGGACCTAATTGGAGCTATGGGATTAAACCCAGCCGGCGCCGAAAAGTTACGGGTCGGCGGTGAGGGATTTGCCGCTGGCGAGTTCGCTCTGCACGAGGGCGAGGGCTTCCTTCGGCGAGCCGACGCGACGGTAACGCGAGACTTCGATCCACTGATGCTGCTCAAATGTGAACAGAAACTTTCTCGCGGTGTAATCGTATTGATAGCGAGTGGGAAGCCAGATGCCCGGAGCGACTTCGGATTGGGAGAAGGAGAAGACTCCGCCTCGATAAAGCTTTCCGAGAATGCCTCCGCCGAACGAGATGTCGCGGGTTACGTGGGCTTCGGCGTGGACAAGCTGGTTCACGCCGTGGTCCACCCAGATTTTCGCGGTGACGTGGGTGATCGCTTCCTGAAGCAGGAATGCGGATGGAATGCGGGGTTGGGATCGAGTTGAATCACGTCGCACAAATGGCCGTCGACGGTTTCCTGCCCTATCCATTTCCGCAGGAGGCCTTCTCTCATGCTGTTGATCAGTTCGGCGCGATCTTTTTTCTTCTTCTCGAATTTCGCGTAGGCGGATTTGGCGCGTGAATCGTCGGGTTTCAGCGCGAGTTCAAGGGTCTGTTGCCAGAGCTGAAGTTCTTTGCGGTAATCGGCGGGCTCAACCTGCTTGCCGCGGTCGCTGATGAGCATTTTCATGGTTCCCGTGCCAGTGGGGACGATGCGGTAGGTGCGGTCTTCGAGAATTTTTGGACTCATGCCGGCGGTTTGATCCACCTGGCGCTCGATGCGTTCGTACTCGTCGAGAGACTGCTCGTTGCGGTGCTGGTTGGCGATGAGCTTATCGGCGCGAGCCAGGAGTTCGGCGTCAGACGGAGGCTGGGCCTGTTGGGCGGGCCGAGCGAAACCCGGCGCGAGGGTAGCTAGAGCGAGCGCGGCGACAGTAACGGAGATGGCAAACGATTTGAGCATCGAATGGGTGATTCCGTTTGGATTGCGCTGGCTGGCAGCCGAGTTGCAAGTCTATTGTAACCGCAATTCTGCTTTTGCAGACCCGGCGGAGGGACGGAGTGTTACAGGATTGTTTCTGATGGGGCGCTGAACTTTTTCGGCTGGTCAGCCGTCTATAATGGATACAGTGAACGAACCCTCCCGATTGACGAAAGTGCAGCGGGCCGCCGTGGCTCTGCAGGAGACTTTTCGCATCGCGCTCGACACGCTGCGATCGCACAAGCTGCGGACATTTCTCACGTTGCTGGGAGTGATCCTGGCGGTGACGACGCTCGTGGCGGTGATATCCGTGCTGAATGGCCTCAACGTTTACGTGTCCGACAAAGTGGCCAACCTGGGCGCGAACGCGCTCGTGGTGGACAAGATCGGCATCGTTACCAATCTCGACCAATGGACGAAGGCGAAAAAACGGCCGCCACTCGATATGTCGGACTACGAAGCGCTGCGAGACGGGATGAAGCTGGCATCGGCGGTGGCGGCGGAGCAGAACAATGTGGCAGACGTGCGCTACGGAAATGGATTGAGCGAGGACGTGACGATCCTGGGGGCGACGCCGGCGTTTGCAGATATTCGCCAGATGGAAGTGGCAAGCGGGCGGCTTTTCACGCAGGCGGACGAAGACCATGCGGCGAATGTCTGCGTGATTGGAATGGACGTGGTGAACAAGCTGATGCCGGGAGTGGATCCGCTGGGCAAAGAAATTCGCGCGGGACAGGGCCAGTATCAGATCGTTGGCGTGGCGAAGCCGAAAGGCACGGTGCTGGGCCAGCCGCAAGACAATTTCGTGATGATTCCGCTGCGAACGTATCGTTCCGTGTGGCTGCAGAAGGGCGATTCGGTGACGATGTTTGTGCAGGCGCGCGGGCCGGAGTGGATGTCTGCCGCGGAAGATGAAGCGCGCGTGATTATTCGGACGCGCCGCCATTTGCGCTACGAAGAGGACGACAACTTTGCGATCATCATGCCGGACTCGATCACCGGGATCTGGAACCGGATCACGGGAAACGCTTTCGGAATCGCGATCTGGGTGACTTCGGTATTTTTGGTGGTGGGCGGAATTGTGATTATGAATATCATGCTGGCCAGCGTGACGGAGAGGACGCGGGAAATAGGATTGCGGAAATCGCTGGGCGCGCGGCGCGGACAAATCGTGATGCAATTTTTGGTGGAGTCGTCGATGCTGGCAACGCTGGGCGGCGTGATTGGCGTGATTCTTGCGCTGGCGATCGCTGCGATTGTGCGCGCGGCGAGTCCTGTGCCGATTTCGACGCCGCTGTACGCGGTTTCCATTGCGCTGGCGCTCTCGACGGGTGTGGGTTTGTTTTTTGGAATTTATCCGGCGGTGCGGGCTTCGAAGCTGGATCCGATTGAAGCGTTGCGGGCGGAGACCTGAAATGATGCCGGTGCGGCAGGATTTTCGCGAGAACCTCGGGCTTGCGTTTGACACGATTCGAACGCACAAGCTGCGGAGTTTTCTCGCCGTGCTGGGCGTGTTGATCGGCGTGGCGCTGATCATTCTCGTGGTTGGCCTGGTGCAGGGATTCCGCACGTCGATTTCGGAGGAGATTGCGTCCGAGGGGCTGGATACGGCGTGGGTGGCGCGTTTTACGCAAGGCCCGGGACTGAATGGGCGCCGGCCGAAGGAAGAGCGCGAGCGCAAACCACTGACTTTTGCAGACGCACAAGCGGTGATGACGCAATGCCCGGCGGTGAAACAGACGGCGATTTCCGTTTTCGAATGGACGCAGCCGCACACGGTGCGTTATCAGAGCAATCAGGTGGCGGGCGGAGAATTTCGCGGAACGTTTCCCGCATACCTCGAGGTTTATTCGAACGCGAACATCAAAGCGGGGCGGTTCTTTACGGACACTGAAAATGAGCATCGCGAGAATGTGGTGGTGCTTGGCGAAAATATCGCCACGGCGCTTTTTGGAAAAGTTGATGCGGCGCTCGATAAACAGGTGCTTGTGGACGGTGTGAATTTCCGCGTGATAGGCGTGCTGGAAAAGCCGGTGGGACTATTTGGCACTTCGGATGAAGACCGGCGCGTGGTGATGCCGTACTACACATTTTTCAAGATTTATCCGGCGAGCTTTGAACTGGCGATGCGGATTCTGGCGTATCCCGGGAAACTCGACCTGGCGGTGGATCAGGTTCGCGACGTGCTGCGGCGGCGGCGAAATGTTCCTTACGATAAGCCCGACAGTTTTGCGATACAGACGAACGTCGAGATGGTGAAGCAGTTCAACGACATCATCGGCGGTGTGGTGCTGGTGATCGTGGTACTGAGTTCGATCGGGCTGCTGATTGGCGGAATGGGCGTGATGAACATCATGCTCGTTTCGGTAACGGAGCGAACGCGAGAGATTGGCGTGCGAAAAGCGATTGGCGCGCGGAGCCGCGACATCACCTGGCAATTTTTATTTGAGGCGATGACGCTGACGGGGACCGGCGGGTTGATTGGAATCATTGTGGGCAGCGCGATCGTCATGTTGATTCCGGTGGTGAGTTCGTTGAAAGCGATTGTGCCGCTTTGGGCGGTGATCGTGGGATTCACGGTATCTGTGGGAATTGGGTTGATATTTGGGGTGTGGCCGGCGACGAAGGCAGCGAAGTTGAATCCGGTGGAAGCGCTTCGCTATGAATAGGGCCACGAAACGCAATCGAATAGAAGTTGAGCTGATTATTTCGGAGTGGGGCCGAGGTCGATCGTTACTGTACTTTTCGGATCCAGTTGGGATCTGCCATCGGGTCCGAACGCGTAGGGGAAGCCGTCCGGATCTAACGGAACGCCTTTAATCATTCCAGCTTCGACCAAGTCACGCGTAGATTGCGGGTAGCGGCCGAAGCGCGAGTGGTAGTCCTGCGCGAGTTGATCGAGCTGCATTTCGTCCGACTGAGCTTTCAGCCCCTTTAATTCCTCGAGCGCATGCTTTTTTATCTTCTCGTCCTGCGTCGTCTCGTAGATTTCCGACCAGATCATGCGCGAAGTATCGAGTACGCCGCCCTTCGAGGCGATGCGCGCAGCCAGAATCTTGAAGACTTGCGAAGCGCCGGGAATCTTGCTGGTCGCGAGATAGGCTGCAGCAGCCTTGTCATAGTCCTTGAGTTTTATGTAATAGAGAAATCCGAGATCGGCAGAGAGTTGCGTGTTATTCGGATTTGCGGCAACGCCTTTCTTCACCAAAGTAACGGCAAGATCGGGCCGGCCAGCTCCGCCTTGCTTCTCTGAGAGGAAAAAAGCGCCGAAGTGATATGCGGGGACAAGATATCGGGTCGAGCGTCGTGGCCACGTCGAGCAAGGGAGCCAGCAAATGGAAGTCGCGATCGGACGTGGGAAGCTTGGCGCCGTAATACTGCACGGCGCGCGTCCAATAAATATCGCCAAGCAGGGCGTCATAGCCGAGGCTTAACCTTTTGAGAAGCGGCCCCGATTGAACGAGAAGTTCATCGCCCTGTTTTTCGAGGGTGCCGCGCGAGGAATCGATTCCCCGTTGCAGCGCAACAACAGCGACAAGCAACAGGGGCACGGCGATTGCCGCGAGCCAGGCGACCGGATTTTGGTGGCGCTCGCTCACTTCAGATTCCGCCCAGAAAACACCGCTGCTGCTGCAACCAACAGGATCGCCGAGTAAAGCAGTGCGTACAGCGTATTCTGGAAGATGAGTTGAGGCGGTATCGAAAAGCCGTGGGACGCCTGGCCGATTACGTCGAAGTTATGGAAGTTGGGCAGCACGTAGTAGAGAACGCGGGTGATGGCTTTTACGGCGGGATTCTGCGTCACCGTGCCGATATTCAGAAAATCCGTGGAAAACATTCCCGCGAGATAAATTCCGATGGTAAAGAGCGTCGATAGCATCGGCGTTGAGAAGCAGGAGAAGAAAAGCGCGAGCGCCGTGACGATCGCCAACTTTAGCAGGATGAAATAAACCGCCACAAGTATGTACACATCCGAACGGGCGAACGAGCGGTTCACGTAAAGGAGCGCTGCGCCCACGCCAATGGTCATGAAACACGTGTTCACGAATAGCGTGAGCAGCAGGCCCGCATATTTTCCGACGATGAATTGCCAGCGACGAATCGGTTTTGCCAGCAGGCTGTAGAGCGTGCGTTTTTCCATCTCTTTGTAGATCAGGCCGACTCCGATGAAGATGGCCATCACGAGCCCGAAGGCGGAAATCGCCGAGAGGCCCAGATTTGCGATGACGAGGCTGTCGATCCCGATCGAAATTTGGCCTACCAGAATCGCCGCGCCGATCATCATCAGCGCGAAGAAAACTAGGTTGTAGAGGACGCGGTCGCGAACCGCTTCGCGAAACGTATTGACAGCGACGACTCCTGGTATCGCGCTCATCGAGCAAGAACCTCCACCGCGTGAGAAGCAGCTTTCTCGCGGTTCACCATGCGGAAGAAATATTCTTCCAGCGACGGACGAACAGGCTGCACGGAAAGGATGCGCGCATCGCAGCCGCGCAGTTTTTCGAGCGTGGCGTAAAGATCCGCTTCGGGAACTTCGGCGCGATAGTGCGCACCAGCTTTTGTCGTCACAGTGGCTAGCGCCTTGGGGCAAAGCGCGGCCTTCCTTCAGTTCAAAAAGAATATCCATCGCGACGACGTCCATCGAAACGATTTCGCCCGGGGCGCCGACGCCCTGCAATTTCCCGTCAACCAGCACAGCGACTCGATCGCACAGCATTTCGGCGTCGGAAAGAATGTGTGTGGAGAAAAACACGGTGCGGCCCTGGTTTTTCAGGTCGAGAATAATGTCGCGGACCTCGCGGCGGCCGATGGGATCGAGGCCGGACATGGGCTCGTCCAAAAAGACGACCTTGGGATCGTGCAAAATTGCCTGCGCGATCCCCGCCCGCTGGAGCATGCCCTTGGAGAATTTTCGCAGCTGAACGTCAGCTGCCGCGGTGAGGCCGACGAGTTCGAGAAATCGCGCCACGCGCTCGCGGCGATCGGCGGCAGCGAAGCCAAAAAATCGCGCGTAATAATCGAGCAGTTCGCGCGCCGTCAAATAGTCGTAGAAATAAGGCTGCTCGGGAAGATAGCCGATTTCGCGGTGCATGCTGACGTCGTCAATCGATTTGCCGCGGATACGCGCCGTTCCAGCCGTGGGGAAAATCAGGCCCATGAGCAGCTTCAGCGTGGTGGTCTTGCCGGCGCCATTGGGGCCGAGGAATCCAAAGATTTCGCCGTCTTCGACGCGCAGAGAAAGATTGTCGAGCGATCGGCGCACGCGCTTGCGCCAGAAGCCCGTGGCGTAGTCCTTCGTCAAACCGTCGATTTCGATTGCCGTGCTGGTCATGGCTGTCATTATTATTATTTTTTTTTAGATGATTAGCTCGTGTCAATCGTGGCCTGTTGCTTCGTATGACACAGGCTACGACGACCCAGTCCATTCGGGAATCGTCTCACAGATTGACAATCGCCAGGTGCCTGCGTAGGCTCGCCGCAGCGGAAGTCACCTCATGATCGGCCAGACCCTCTCGCATTACCTGATTACGTCGGAACTGGGCCGCGGTGGAATGGGCGTGGTGTATCGCGCGCGCGATCAACTGCTGAACCGCGATGTGGCCTTGAAGTTGATGCTCGACAATGTGGTGAATCAGCGCGATCGCCGCGCCCGCGTTCTGGCCGAAGCACGCGCAGCCTCGGCTCTGAATCATCCGGGAATCACGACGATCTACGACGTGGTTGAATCGGGCGAGCATCTTTTTATCGTAATGGAGTTGGTTGAGGGCCAGACTCTTCGAGCGCGGCTCTCCTCGGCCGGACCGTTGGACGCGCGCGATCTCGCACGATTGGGAGCGCAAATCGCTGAAGCGCTCGATGCGGCGCACTCACACAGTGTGGTTCACGGCGATATCAAGCCCGAAAATATCGTGCTACAGGCTGCCGCCGTTCCTAAACTCTTCGATTTCGGAATTGCGCGGCAAATGGCCGCGGAGACTGTGACGCTGACGCGCTCGAACCAGGAAGCCAGTGAAACGCCGCGAGAAGCGATCGCGGGAACAGCCGCTTATATGCCACCCGAAATTCTTAGAGGCGAGGTGGGAGATTCCCGTTCCGATTTGTATTCACTTGGCATCGTCCTGTTTGAGATTGCGACAGGCCACCGTCCCTTCCTGGGTCCAACGATTACCGCGTTGATCGCGCAGATTCTTCATGAGCCGGCCCCTCGGCTGGGGGGTGCGAACATCGTGCCGCAGGAACTGGGTCGCATCGTTCAGAAGCTTCTAGAGAAGGAACCCGACGCACGCTACCAATCCGCTCGCGAATTGCAGGTGGACCTCACGAATCTGCTGCGCGATCTCGAACTCGGTGCTCTACTCCCGGCAGCGGTGGTCGGCAAGCGAGCCGTCGCGGTGCTGCCGTTCAAGCTGCTGACTCCCAACCCCGAAGATGAATACCTGGGAGTGGCGCTGGCGGATGCGATCATCAATCATCTCGGCGGGCGCGGCGAAGTGCTGGTGCGGCCGATCAATACGGTGAGGCGTTACGCGAAGCAGACGGTAGATCCGCTTCTGGCCGCGCGCGAGATGAATGTCCACGTGGTGGTGGACGGAAGCATTCAGAAATCCGGATCGCGATTGCGCGTTCACGTGCAGGCCTGGAATGCGGCGGACGGAACGACGCTGCTGACCGGCAAGTACGATTCGGAAATGGCGGCACTTTTCGATTTGCAGGATAAGGTGGCGGAGGCGTTGGCCGGCGCCCTCGGCCTGAAGGCATCGGAAGGTTCGGACTCGCCATCGGAACCCCCGACAAAGAATCCCAGAGCGTATGAATTATTTCTGCGCGCGGTGGAGCGACTCTCGCGCGTGAACAAGTGGGACATGCGCACGGCGATCGAAATGCTGGAGGAAGCAACGCGGCTCGATCCCCGTTTTGGCGATGCCTGGGCCCGGTTGTCGGAAGCGTGCGTATTCATGGCCGGAACATTTGACGCCACACCCAATTGGTATAAGAAGGGCGAGCTCGCGATGCGGCGGGCACTTGCTCTCGATCCAACCAACGCGCAGGCGCATTGCGCGCACGCGCGTGTGCTGTGGACGCCGCTGAAGGGTTACAAGAATCGCCAGGCGCTGGTGGCTCTTCGCGAGTCTTTGCGGCGAAGCCCGGGTTACCACCCGGCGCTCGTCTGGCAGTGCCTGATATTTCTCCACGTGGGAATGATCGAGGAAGCGGTCGAAGGATTGCACACGGCGCTCGCCACGCAACCAGACGACGGATTCGCGCTGACGTTCCTGGGTCAAGCGCGAATGCTGCAAGGCGACTACGACGAAGCGGCGAGTTGGTTCAAGCGCGCGCTAACGCTCGATCCGGCGAGCTTGTGGGTAAATTTATTTTCTCCCATGGTGCCGCTCTATGGAAACAATCCGGAGGATGCCGTCGAAATTATCAAGAGCGCGCAGCATTTTTTCCCGGGAGAAGCGCTGCTGACGAGTTGGGAGGGATTGCTGTGGGCGAAGAGAGGCGAACCGCGCAAAGCGGAGCAGTCGATTCGGAAAGCGCTGAAGGTGGGCACGTCGATGCTTCATACGCATCACATGTGGCACGCCGCGGCAGCAACGTATGCAACGATTGGCAAACCGCAACTCGCTGTGCCACTGCTCGCTCGCGCCGCAAAGACGGGGCTTCCGAACTATCCTGTCTTCCGCGATGATCCGCATTTTAAGGCGATGCACGCCTACGTTCCTTTCCAACGCCTGCTGGCGAAAATCAAGAAGGAAACGGAAAGTTATCGGCGCGAGTTCGGCAACATCTGAACTAGATCTTAGTTTGCGGAAAGCGAAGCGGTCGTCGCCTGATTCGCGGCCGTCGAGCTGATAGCCTGGTCGGCAGCGGAGGGACGAAGATTTTCGAATGTGGCACTGCTTGCGAAGGCGCTGGGGAAATTCGATTCGAACGAGCCCAATCCATGGCAGACCATACGATGCTTGAACGAAAAGCCAAACGATTCCATCTCGCGCCGCGACTCCTCGGCCGTCCAGCCCTGCGAGATGCGATAAGCGGCGACCATCATGCCCGTGCGGTCCACGCCCTGTCTGCAGTGAACGAATATTTTCTTATCCGGATGATCGCGCAGAATCGTGAGAAATTTTGCGATGCCATCGTCAGTCATGTGCGAACACTGCGATGGGATCGCGATGTATTCCATTCCGAGCTTCGTCACTCGCTCGCGCTCGTTGTCGCTGTCGCCTCTCAAATCCACCACGATACCTACGCCCATTTTCGCAAGTGCGCCAAATCCATCGTCCGAAGGTTGGGCGCCGCGGAAAAGCGACGGCGTAACTTGCCCGAAATTAGGCACGCCCGACAAAACCACTTTCTGAGCGAATACGTGCTCGGCCGCGGAGGAAACTGCTGCCTTCGTGGTTTTCCTGAGCGTAAGCGGGCAGACACAATGCAGCGATAGCAATTCCGTTCGCTAGCGTACGCAAGAATCTCGAAACCATTGCGCTCATCACTATATGATGCTCTTCAGGTAGAAAAAGTAGCTTGTGGCCAGCCGCATATGTACCACTACGGATAGACGTTTTCGACAACTGCTGTGGAAGATTTTGTGGTTACAGTATGAATTTTTCTTGACAACTTTTCTTCAACCGCTGATACTGCGCACCCAGACTCGGGGGAACGTGAGCCGGTTTTTCGCTACTTAGAGCAGCCGGTTAGCGCATAGCAAACCGGGTTTTACCGAAAATCCGAAGGGAACCGCCCGCAAATCACACCGCGCTTGAATTTCCAGCGCGGCTTGGCTGGGCTTTTCTCTTTTTTTCGGTCTGGGGCGAGCAAATTCGCTTTGTTTGCTACGTCCTCGATTGTAACCGAGCTTTCGGCGGGCTACAGAGGTAGCTCGGTCAACAACAAGGGTTCCGGACCCTTGCGGTTGGGAGTAAAATAGTAATTGCCCCTCCCGCACGGCTTCCCGGCGAACATCACGGCGGAAATACTGCCGGCGCGGAGGCAGAGATGGCAGAAACGAGAACTGCATTGAACGGACACACGGAAGCGCAACAAATAGCAAGACGAGCGACCGGACTGGAATTTCAGCGCCGGTTTACAGACGGAAAAGTGTCACCATTTGACGCGGTTGAATGGGAGCGTCGCACCGCACTCATAGGCAATGATAAGGGTCAGGTAATTTTCCGCCAGGAAAACATAGAAGTACCCAAGTCCTGGTCGCAGACCGCTACGAACATCGTAGTTTCGAAATATTTCCACGGCAAGCCCAACTCGCCGGAACGCGAGACGTCCGTGCGGCAGTTGATCGCGCGCGTCGTCGATACGATCGTGCGTTGGGGGGAAGAAGGCGGCTACTTCGCCTCCACCGAATCCCGCAATATTTTCCGCGACGAGCTCACTCACCTGCTCGTCGAGCAAAAAGTGGCATTCAACTCGCCGGTGTGGTTCAACGTAGGCGTGCAGGCGAAGCCGCAGTGCTCGGCGTGCTTCATCAATTCCGTCCAGGACAACATGGACTCGATCATGAACCTGGCCAAGACGGAAGGCATGCTCTTCAAGTGGGGTTCGGGCACGGGAACGAACTTCTCATCGCTGCGCGGCAGCAAGGAATCGCTCTCCGGCGGCGGCATCGCGTCGGGACCTGTGAGCTTCATGAAGGGCTTCGACGCTTTCGCTGGCGTGATCAAAAGCGGCGGCAAGACGCGCCGCGCCGCGAAGATGGTGATCTTGAACGCCGACCACCCGGACATCATGGAATTCATCGAGTCGAAGATGAAGGAAGAGCGCAAAGCGCACGTGCTGATCGAGCAGGGTTACAACCCCTCGATCGACGGCGAAGCGTATGCCTCCGTCTTCTTCCAGAACGCGAACCATTCCGTTCGCGTCACCGACGATTTCATGCGCGCTGCCGAAGAAGATCGCGATTGGTGGACGCGCAACGTGAACGACGGAAAGCCCTGCGACCAATACCGCGCCAAGGATTTGCTGAAAGAGATGGCCAAGTCCGCGTGGCAATGCGGCGATCCTGGCATGCAGTACGATACGACGATCAATCGCTGGCACACCAGCAAGGCCACCGACCGTATTTACGCTTCGAATCCTTGCTCGGAGTACATGTTCCTCGACGACACGGCTTGCAATCTCGCGTCGCTGAATCTTCTGAAGTTTTTGGGCTCCAATGGCCAGTTTGACACCGAGGGATTCCGGCACTCTGTGGACGTGACGATCACGGCGCAGGAAATCCTGGTCGACAACGCCAGCTATCCCACCGAGCGCATCGCGCGCAATTCGCACGACTACCGTCCCCTCGGGCTCGGCTACGCGAATCTGGGCGCGCTGCTGATGTCGCTCGCGCTTCCCTACGATTCAGACGGCGGCCGCGATTTCTGCGGCGTGATCACGGCGCTGATGACGGGCGAAGCCTACGCGCAATCGGCGCGGATTGCCGAGCGCATGGGTCCGTTTGGCGGCTACCTGCGCAATCGCGATTCAATGCTCGACGTGGTGCGCATGCATCGCGACGCGCTGCGGCCGATCAAAGAAGACAACGTCCAGCCTTCGCTGCTGCACGCAGCGCAAAAGTCCTGGGACGATGCCGTCGCGCTCGGCGAACGCTTCGGCTACAAGAATTCGCAAGTATCAGTGCTCGCGCCCACCGGCACCATCGGCTTCATGATGGATTGCGATACCACCGGCATCGAGCCCGATCTCGCACTCGTGAAACAGAAGCGGCTCGTCGGCGGCGGCGTGATCAAGATCGTCAATAACACCGTGCCGCAAGCGCTGATGAAGCTCGGCTACCCGCCGGAGCAAGTGGCGCAGATTGTGGATTACATTGACGCGAATGGCACGATCGAAGGCGCGCCCGGATTCAAGCCCGAGCACCTCGCCGTGTTCGATTGCTCGCTCACTTCGATGGGCGGAGGCCGCTCGATTTCCTGGCGCGGTCACCTGCAAATGATGGCGGCGGCGCAGCCGTTCATTTCCGGCGCGATCAGCAAGACGATCAACATGCCGGAAGAATCCACGGTGGAAGACATCATGGAGGCTTACATCGAGTCCTGGAAATTTGGACTGAAAGCCGTGGCCATCTATCGCGATAATTCGAAGCGTTCGCAGCCGCTTTCGGCCGCGGGGAAGAAAGAAGACGATAAGACTTCCGGGACGGCGACGGCTACGCCTGCAACTGCCGCGGCCACGGTGGCTGCTGTCGCTCCCCTGGCGGAAGTCGCTCCGGTGCAGCAAAATCTCTTCCCGGGTACGCAACGCCGAAAACTTTCAGCCGAGCGCGACTCCATCACGCACAAGTTCTCGATCGGCGGTCACGAAGGCTATCTTACCGTCGGAAAATATTCCGACGGCACGCCGGGCGAAATCTTCATCAAGATGGCGAAGGAAGGCTCCACGCTTTCCGGAATCATGGACGCGTTCGCGCTTTCCGTCTCCATCTCATTGCAATATGGCGTCCCATTGCGCGCGCTCGTGGATAAATTCGTCAACTCGCGCTTCGAGCCTTCAGGCTACACCGGCAACCCGCAGATCCGTTACGCGAAGTCGATCGTGGACTACATCGGCCGATGGCTCGGCGGGAAATTCATCTCGTTCGATTATCTGGACGCGGACGTAGCAGCCGCGATGGCTTCAGAAGTTGAAGCTACGCCAGCACCCACCGCGACAGCCTCGCAAGCACCGGTGCCGTCTTTCGCTGCGAAGGCAGCCGAGGCGGAAGCTACGCGGCCGCGCGCAGCTATCGACGACGCACCGTCGTGCTCCGAGTGCGGCATGCTGATGACGCCCAACGGTAGCTGCTACAAATGCGCGAACTGCGGCAGCACCTCAGGCTGCAGCTAGACTAGAAAGTTAAGGTAAGTTCAGAAAGGGCGTTCCGCTGAGCGGGGCGCCCTTTTTTATTTCCGGCCGGTGCCTCCGCGTAGCACTCACGCCAAGAGTGCTATCATGGGCCGGCTCCGAGATTTAAAGAGGCGCCTTGCTGAGCAACCGGCAACTCGTCCCGCCACTCACGATTCACACGCCTGACGGACGCACTGTCCGCGCATGGGATTACAAACAGAAGAAAAATCTCGTCATCGCATTTCTCGATACCGACTGCGCGCCGTGCGAGGAGTTTCTGCGCGCTCTTGTGGCAAGCGCAGCTGCATTGCGTGAAAAAGATGCGGTCGCGCTCATCGTGTTTCTCGAGCAGCCCGCGTACCGCGTTACCGATTCGCTTCCGACGGGAATCATCGTCGGCACGGACATGCCTGGAAATTCGGCGCGCGCGTTTCTAGGCGAAGACGCGTTCGCATCGCGCGGATTCGTCCGCGGCGGCGTGTTCGTCACGGACCGCTATGGCGAGCTCTTCGCGCAATGGATCATCGACCGCCACAAATTTCCCGCCATCGCAGAAATCTTCGCCGCGCTCGACCACGTCGAGATGGCCTGCGACGAATGCAGCACTCCTCTGTGGACGGCCGAGTAGCGCCGTCTTTCTAGTGTTACAGCGGGCAGCACTGCACAAGGCAAAATCAAAAGAGCCGGCGAGACGCCGGCGTTACGGAAGTGCACCTGTGGTGCTAGAGGGCTGCCGAGTCCGGGGCGCTCTTGCTTCTAAGCGAATAAATGCAGAAGCCGAGACAGATCTCCACGCATCTTGATGGCAAAGCTGTCATTCCGTAACGCCGGCGTCTCGCCGGCTCTTTTCGCCAGAAGATGCGAAATTGATCGCGAAGAGAGAGTTTTGGCCGCGAGAGGACCAATGCACAAATAAAAAAGGGAGCCCCAGAGGGACTCCCTTTATTGCTCTACCCAAGATTCCGGTTTCGGCGCGGCGAAACCGGCCCACCCCGGGATAAGAGACAGCCGTTTATTTGATTTGCACGCGGAGTGCCACCACTTTCATTCTTCAGCGAAAGGAACTGCGGATTGGCAGGACATGACTTAGCCCGTCATAAGCCAGTTTTTGGATGACTATAAATCCGTAAACCTCCAGTTTCTGAAATTCAGTCTCCCGTTTTCTACAGTCTTTGGAAGATAATCGCGAAGTCAAGCCGAGCTGATCACTGAGGAAGCCTAAATTCTACGGCGATTGCCGTATCGACTTCTGCGAGCTGCGCCCGATCTCCCGAGGGATCGATATAAATGGCCTCGTCATACCTCCACTGGCGAACTGCCTTTTCGGCAGCCTCTGCGAGGATCGGATCACCAACTTCGCGGCTGAGATCCTTCACCGTCCCGTCCTTCGCGATGATCGCATGGAAAACTACTGCTCCTTGAAGTCCGGCCTTTTTCGCCGCTTCCGGGTAGGCCGGCTCCACTCGTTTCTCCAGCAACATCGCTTGCAGCTCTGGGGAGCGATAAATACGCACCAAGCTACCGTCGGGACTCTTGTATGCGACGCCTTCGAGTTGTTCGGGTACCGACACCCGCTGCCATTGCAAGACCTCGTGCCAGAAAGGGTAGGTGCCGCCGACGATGCGAAACCGTCCATCCAGGTAAATGAACGAAAAGACCCAGGATTCGATAACCTTGCCGTCCGCCTTGATCGTGAACCGAAAGTTTTCGATCCGCACGGCGGCATCCGGTTTCGGCAACGTAGCTTCCTCTTCGGCAGATGCGGGTGGATCAGGAAGTTGGGAAACCTCAACCGCGAGGGCGGCGTCTGGCGCGTTCGACCAATTGCCGCTCACCCATGAAATATGCGATTTGAATTTCTCAAGGCTTGTTTGATATTCCGGGACTAAAGAAGCGCCGGTTATATTGCCGAAGGTCTTCTCGAGCCATATCTTGGGCTCTGCGATCGCGAAGCTGTCGAGTTGTGCCGCAAATTTTTGTTTGTCCTCGGCCCGCCATCCTTTCAGCGCGGTTCCCATTTGCAATCTCATGCCATCAGCTGAATCCGCATAAGGCGGAGGCGTTGCAGGAATATCGTCGAGAGGAGCACCGGAAAACGGCAGTGGAGTAACTCCCGCAGCCGGGATCGAAATTTGAGGCGCTGAAGGTCCATCTGAAGAATTACTCAAGCTCCTTCCGTCCAGTGTGAAGACGACGGAGATCGTCGTGTCCACCTGCACTGGTTCGTGGTTCAGCCGCGTTGGCATGTAGGTCCATTGTTTGACAGCATCTTGAGCCGCCTGAGCCAAAAGCGGATTGCCGCTAACGACATTCAATTCGATCACTGATCCATCCCGATCGATGACGGCGTGAAGCACCACCGTACCTTCAATATGCTTCCTTTTGGCTTTGGGCGGATAGACGGGCGCGACTTGGTGAAGGATCTTAGCTTGCTGCACGTTGCCGCCGACGCGGATACGGACCGGTGTGTTTGAGGGTGAGGCCACCCCCTGCGCGAAGGCGAATGGAGCCGCGAGAAGAAGAAGCGCGCCAAGGATCACGCCCGGGTAGACGTTCATCGGTACATCCTCGCATCGAAAACACTTTCAGGGGAAGCACGGTTTAAGTACATGGAGGATAAAGTATATACAACGTGAATTCGTGCCCCGCAATTCCTACGCGGCGGCTGCTTTCGGCGTGGATGTCAGTGTTCGTCGCAGACGCCTCCATGCCCAGCGGATCGGAAAGAAGAGAAGCGCCGCCCAGAGCAGCAGCGTAGGGCCGGCTTCGAGCAGCCACGCGAGAAGTCCAATCACGTTCTCAACGACGCTGTGATAGCCCGTGACGAAAGCATTGTGCAGCCGCGTGCTTGTTGACGAAGGCTCGCCGTTGAGGCTCGCCTTGTATTCTTCGGTGACCGACAGCGTGATGGTCGCGAAGTCGATGCGCGATTGAAGCGCGCGTTGGTCGGCTTCCATTTCTTCGATTTCGCCGCGAACGCGCGAGATCTCGTTTTCGACTTCGAGCACGTCTTTCACTTTGCCCGTATTGTTGCGAAGCACGCCCAGCAGGCGCTCTTCGGTGGCGCGTGAATTCTTCAGGCGCGCCGCGAGATCCACATACTGCTTCGTCACTTCTTCGCCTCCCTGCGACGCCTGGTCTGCGCGGCCGAGCTGCTTCAATTCAGCAAGCGCCGGCTCGAGTTGCGCAGAAGGCACGCGTAGAGTAGCGGAAAACGTTTTTGCTGCGTCGGGCGGCGTAGACGTATTGAGTTCGCCGATATAGCCGGAATGGCGAGACACCACATTTTTCACCGCCGCTTCGACGTTCGCGAAATCCTTTACGACCACCGAAAGCGAAGCAGTGCGCGCGATCATCGGTGAAATAGCTGAGGTTGCAATGTTCTCAGCCGATGAAGAGACCGGCGGTGCCGGCGCGGCCCCGGGCTCGATGGAAACTGAATAGCGCCCAGCTGAGGAGTTGTTTGCAAGGTTACTCGTAACCTCTTGCTGCACCATCTTTTGTTGAAGTTCGCGCAATTCCATCTCGCGCGCGGCGATCAGAGCCGCAGGCCGAGCGCGAAGGAAGTTCGGGACTGCAACTGCAACGGCGAGCAGGATTACTATGGCGAACGCGCCTGCACCAGCCCAAGCCGAGGGTCGCCCTTTCAGCGAACGAAGCGGCGCGAGCAATCGCTCGATAGGCGTCAATTCCACTGGCACCGATGGCGTTTGCCTGGGCTGCGTCCGTGTGGCTGCGGCAATTTCCGCATTCATTTCGTTAGTCAGCCGCTCGGGGGATGTTTCGATTTCCCATGCCGCGAGCTCGCGCGACAGGTTGCGGAAATCGGCAGCCAGCTCCTGGCATTCCGCGCACTGTTGCATGTGTTGCGCGATTTCCGACGCCCGGTCGGCGGAGATTTCACCGTCGAGGTATGCCATCACTTCTTCCATTTCAAAAGGATGAGTCAAGCGCATTTTCTTTCCTCGCTGATTTTCCGGGAACACTCACCAGAATTTCTTTCAATGCCAGGCGCGCGCGGAAGAGCCGCGAGCGCACCGTGTTCACCGGCACACGCAGCACGCCGGCAATTTCCTCGTAACTCAACTCTTCATATTCGCGCAGCAGCAACACGTCGCGATCGTTGCGGTCGAGCTTTGCGATCGCCTCGCGAACCCACATCCCGGTCTCCGCGTTTCCGGGCGCGGAGGGGTCGGGCAAATCGAACCCAGACCCCGCGCCGCCGGAGTTCTGGTCCAATTTGCGGCGGTGATTGGCCAGAATCTTGTACGCAATTCCAAAAAGATAAGTGCGGAACGTGGCGCGCGGTTCATATCGCTGGATGCCGCGCAGTATCGCGACGAACGTTTCCTGCGCCAACTCTTCCGCGCGCCCGGCATCTTTCACCCGTCGCCGGAAGAACGCGTAGATCAGCTCCCGGTAGCGAAGAAAAAGTTCACTAAAGGCCTCGCGGGAGCCTTTCTGGAATTCGAGGATCAGTTGCTCGTCAGTCGCCATCGAAGTTTCCGTTGAGGTGCTGTTGAATCGCCGCCATGTCGTTCTCGCCACCGTGAAGCTCTCGCCTTTTTAGCTCTCTACTACGTGTAATGTCACGACGAGGCAAAAAGTTCCCTAGTACCCGAGGCCAATTTCTGCCACCAGTAGGGGCACGGCATGCCGTGCCCGCTCGACCGTAATCCACACCCAGCTCCACCCACCAAAACTTGTAAATCGACCGGTCTTTGGGGTCTGGTAGCGTTGCGCTCACAAGGTAAGAACGTGCGAGGGAAGATTTCTTGCAGGGCGCCGAGCGCCGTTAGGCGCCGATAGCGGAACGTACAGCCGATGCCAGCGAATCCGTCCACCGCCGAACATCTTCATCGCGCTCCGCCTCAACCATCACGCGCGCAAGCGGCTCAGTGCCGGAGTAACGCAAAATCACGCGCCCGGATTTACCGAGCGCCTTTTCCGCTTCGCCCAGCGTCCGCGAAACCTCCGGAAGCGATTCCAATGGCGGCTTCGATTTGACGCGGACATTCACGATCTTCTGCGGATAGATTTTCAAGTCGGCGACAAGCGAATCGAGCGGCCCGGCAAGCGAAACAATCGACGCTATTTTCACCGCCGTGAGCATTCCATCGCCGGTAGTAGCGTCGTCGAGAAAAAGAACGTGCCCAGACTGCTCGCCGCCAAGGTTCGCGCCGATGCGCAACATCTCTTCAAGCACATACCGGTCACCGACCGCCGTTCGCACCAGCTTCAGTCCTGATTGATCCAGTGCGCGCTCGAGCCCGAGATTTGCCATTGTCGTGCCGACAATCACGTTGCCCTTCAGCTTGCCCGCCGATTTCATATAGCGCCCGGCAACGAGCAATACGCCGTCGCCATCCACCAGCTTTCCCGAGGCGCTAGAAAAAATCGCGCGGTCCGCATCCCCGTCAAACGCAACGCCAAGCGTCGCGCCTGATTCAACAACAAGTTTCTGCATTGCCTCAGGATGCAGCGAACCGCAGCTAGCATTGATATTTTTGCCATTCGGCGCGTTGTTGATCGCCACCACCTCGGCGCCAAGCATTCGAAAAAGTTGCGGCGCCAGCTCGCTGGCCGCGCCATTCGCGCAATCCATCACGATTTTCATCCCTGCGAATTTGGCGCCCGACAGCACCGCGGAGCGCAGCCCGCCGAGATAATCCTGATGCAACTTCTCATCGCCGTCCGGATGCGCCTTATTGGCTGCCGCGGCACCGGCCGCGCGAGCAGTTGCCGCGTTTCCATTCGGCGAAAGAATTAAATGCTCGATCTCGTGCTCTTCCGCGTCGGGAAATTTCATTCCCGACGAAGAAATCAGCTTCACTCCGTTGTCGTGATACGGATTGTGCGACGCGGAAATCACGACGCCCGCGGAAAATCCCTCGCGGCTCACAAGCCATGCAACTCCAGGCGTAGTGACAACGCCAGCCGACACGGGCTCAGCTCCCCCCGACACCAACCCCCGCGCAATCAACTCCGCAATGTGCGGCCCGGATTCGCGGGGATCGCGGCCTATGAGGACACTTGGATTTGCGTTTACTGAGGGCGCTTTCGCCCTCAGATATTGGCCCAGGGCGGAGCCGACGCGCTCGAGCGTCGCGTCGTCCAATGGGTATTCGCCGGGAATGCCGCGAATTCCATCTGTGCCGAAAAGTTGTTTTGCGCGTTCCGTCGCCATTGAACCCGATCCTGGCTCGCGAGAGGCAAGCCAACAATTCTATCATCGCGCCTGCGCGCAGCCGCACCAGCTGCCGAGCAAGCAAACCAACCCGTTACCTAGCCGTTTTGCGGCGCTGCGAACGCCATTATCCTGCGCGGCACATCATGTTCCCAACGCGCGCGGCTGTGATATCGTACGCGGGTGCCAGTCGAGACCACCACCCCAGTCAAAGCGACCGCGAACCCCAACTCAGTAAGCGCTCGAATCATCGCGGCGGGCATCGTGATCGCCTTTTGCTACTGGGCCTCAACGGTGCTGGTCACTCTCGTCGTCGCCGTTCTCATGGCCTATTTCCTCGATCCGGTGGTGAACTGGCTCGAGGAATGGCATGTTCCGCGCGCGCTGGGCGCGCTGATCGTCGTCCTCTCGACGATCTGCCTGATGCTGCTTCTTGCCTGGACGCTCATCCTGCGCTTCGATCAATTTGGCCAGGACTGGCCGAATTACCAAAAACCTCTAAAGGTGGTTGCCAGCGCGGTCTCCAAAAAACTTGAGACATTCGAATCCCACGTGTCTGAAATCGAGCCCGCGGAAAAGCCCGGCGAACGAATCATCGCCGTCGCCGATTCTCATCCGGTGAGAAACGCCGTGCTGTCGCGGCTCGGCGCTCTCGAAGCTGTCTTTGTAGCGGCGACATTTGTGCCGTTCCTTTTATTTTTCATGCTGGCAGCCAAACGGCAAGTCTGGCACGCCACAATGCAGCTATTCCCGGCCACAGAGCGCACGCGTGTGAAACAAACTCTGGGAGAAGTGACGCTCGTCTTGCGTAGTTACGTGATCGGCACAGCGCTGGTGGGCTTAATACTTGTGTTCGCGAGCTGGATGTTCTTCATGAGCATCGGACTCGAGTTCCCGTTCCTGGCCGCGCTCGTGTCGGGCTCGGTGAATCTGATTCCATATTTCGGCGTGGTTCTCTCGTGGTTTCCGCCCGTGATCATTGGACTCAAACAGTTCAAGCACGTGGAGCCTTTCATTGGGATCGTCGTGATGATGACGGTGCTCCACCTGATTGCGGCAAACCTGTTGATGCCCGCGCTGGTCGGCTGGCGCGTGCGCCTCAATGCATTGGCGCTCACGGTGGCGCTGCTGTTCTGGGGCTGGCTGTGGGGGCCGATGGGCCTGATTCTCGCGGTTCCAATCACCGCTGTGATCAAAGTGATCTGCGATCACGTCGAAAGCCTACAACCCGTGGGACGCTGGCTTAGCGCGTAGCATTTCCTGCGAAGTAGGAGTGCCTTCTTCCGAATTTAACGCCAAGGTTTTCAGCCCGAGCGGCGAATCGCCTCGATCGCGTTCTTGAGTGCGGTTGGATCAACCGCGTCTTGAATCATGCGAATCGCCGCTATCCCTGTCGCGCCGGCGCGAATGCAGTTGGCGGCGTTGGATTCGTTTATTCCTCCGATCGCGATTACTGGAATCGTCACGGCTTTCGTTACCTGCGCGAGTTCGTCGATTCCGTGCGGCTTGCCGAACGGAATCTTCGAAGGCGTCTCATAGATCGGCCCGAAGTAGGTGTAACTGGCGCCGGCGTTTTTCGCTTCCTGCGCGCCTTCAAGGCTGTGGCACGAAACGCCGACGAGAAAATCCGCCGGCGCGTTTCCCGCGCGGCACCAGCGAACCACTTCGCGCGCCGGTGCTGACGCATGCCCCAGGTGCACGCCTGCCGCGCCAGCTGCGAGCGCGACGTCGAGCCGATCATTGACGATCACTTTACTTGAGTGAGAGTGAGTTGAATCCGGACGCGCCGACGCAAGCGCCACCGCCTCCCGGACGAACTCGAAGAGTTCGCGCGTGGACAAATCTTTCTCGCGAATCTGCACCCAATCCACGCCGGCGGCCACAGCGGCGCGAATTGTATCGAGCAGAATTTTATCGAGCAGCGCACTCGCAGTCTTGCCCGCAGGAAGCGCTTTGCGGTCCGTGACATAACAAACGATCGGTGGGGTGATCGGCTGGGCGATCGGGCGGGAAGGAGGCTGGCTATCCCTGGCTGGCAACGGTGACGGCCCTGCGGCGAAATGCTTCGAGCGCGAGGAAAACATTCATGATGCCCAAACCCGAAATTGCTCCGCGCATGAAAGGATTATTAACGAAGAAAGCCAGCGACGGGTACTGATACAAAAAGTAGTTGGTCTCCCAGACTTCCGACCATGGCACGAGGATCAGCACCAGCCCAAGTTCCAGCCAGACGAGGAGCCACACCACTCGAAACAAACGCGTCATCATCAGCCTAGGATTATCGGGGATTATTTCCGGGGTGGCAACAGCCGTCGCCTTTTCTCCGGTAGCGCCGGCACGTCCTAAGCACGAAGGCATACTGCCTATTTTTTTTGATCTCGTTCTTCGAAGACCTCAAAAAAGCGACATTAAAACGGTCAAGTACCTTGACCTATCGTGCCGCATTTAGCCTGCCTTTTCCCTTGTCGCGCCATTGTTATTGCATGAAGTGGACTGCCGCGCCAGGCCTGCCCATTCAGCGCTAAAGCTAAATGAGAAACAGGGGGCGCATTTCGAAGCTGGCATATTGAGGGCGGAGCCGCTCGGTGTTGTACTGTTCCTTTATGTTGACGATCTTCTTGGTAGCGGTCACGGTCTCGAGCGGAATGTTGTCGTAGTGGCCGTTATTAAGGGCGACGAGGCGACCGCTGATGTTTTTGAGCAGCAGGTCGAGAGCAAGATTGCCGTAAGCCATGGGAGCGATGGAGTCAATGGCATCAGGATCGCCGCAACGCACCAGGTAACCGAGTTTCTGCGCGATGACGTCGATTTTTTTGCCGTTATTGAACTTGGCGGAGATGTCCTTCACCTGATCGGCAACGATGTCGCCGATGCCTCCGAGTTTTTTATGGCCGAAAGCGTCCGTCGCTTCGCCCTCGAACACCATCGCGCCGCCCTCGAACGTGGCACCCTCCGAGACGAGGACAATCGAGTAGCGGCTCGGATTCTTGCGGCGATCGGCAACCAGCAGTTCGGTGAGGTGCTCAATATTGAATTTGTATTCGGGAATCACGCAGCGATTGGCGGCGCCAGCCAGAGTGGGAAGCATGGCAGTGAACCCTGCGTAACGGCCGAAAACTTCAAGCACCATCAAGCGCTCATGCGAACCCGCGGAAGTGCGCAAGCTATTCACCATCTGTATCGTGCGCGTGACGCAAGTGCTGAAGCCAATACAGTAGTCAGTGCCAGGGACGTCGTTGTCCATGGTCTTCGGTATGCCGACGACTTTGAAGCCTTCTTTGTGGAGACGAACGCCATAACTGAGCGTGTCGTCGCCACCGATTGGAATCAGAGTATCGATGCCGAGCCATCCAAGATTCTTCAGAATTTCGGGAGTCAGGTCATTCTTCTCGGCAGTGAACTTGCCGCTAAGATGCGCGGGCACGCTGGACTTGGCCACGCGCGCAGGATTGGTGCGCGAAGAATGCAGAAAGGTGCCGCCTGTGCGGCCGGTGCGATCGACAATTTCCTCGTCGAGAAGAATAAAATTGTCGGAGTTGTCGTAGTCCTTCTCACGGACCATGTCAACAAGGCCCGCCCAGCCATGGCGAATGCCAATCACCTGATAGCCTTCACGCAAGGCGCGTAGAGTAACGCCGCGAATGGCAGGGTTCAGGCCGGGAACGTCGCCGCCCCCGGTAAGAATTCCAATTACGCCTCGTTTGCTGGTCACGTTTGCCATGAATCCCCGCTGCTCCCGCTCCTTATTTTATTACTTTCGCACATTCGGATGTGGTTGGCCGTGCGGCGAAAGCCCCGCGTTCTTTAATTGAGATACTTGGAGACTTGGGAATCGGAAAAGTGGACGCGGAAAGTGAGGGACGGATCGCTCCCGGCGTAGCGTCAGCGGATCGCGTAGCCGCCATCCACGCGAATCGTGGTTCCGGTAACGAAATCCGAAGCGCGCGAGGCCAGGTAGACGGCCGTGCCGGCAAGTTCATCTGGCTGGCCCCATCGGCCCGCGGGGGTCCGCGAAAGAACTTCGTCGTTCAGCGGCATTTTGTGCACGGCCACTGTCATCGCTGTTTCAATCCATCCTGGTGCGATGCAATTCACTTGAATGTTGTGCGGCGCGAGTTCGATGGCCATTGACTTCGTCAGCTGGATGATCGCTCCTTTCGCTGCGCTGTACGAAGGCACCAGCCCCGATCCAAAGAACGAGTACATGCTGCCGATGTTGATGATCTTCCCGGATTTCTGGCGGACCATCGAAGCCGCCGCAAGCTTAGAGAGAAGAAAGACGGAATTGAGCTGGGTCTCGATCACGTTGTCCCAATCTTCCGGTTTTTCCTGCAGCACGCCGCCGCTCAACGACACGTTGCCCGCATTATTTACCAAGATGCTTACGCCGCCGAGTTTGCTCTCCACTTGATTCAGCGCAGGCTGCAACCCGGCTCGTTCGGTCATATCCACCTTCAGCGCCATCGAAGGAACGCCTACTGATTTCAGTTCCGCGAGCACCTGCTGATTCTTTTCCTCGTTGCGCCCGAATATCGCGACGGCTGCGCCAGCCTCCGCAAATCCAAGCGCAATGCTGCGGCCGATTCCGCCATTGCCACCGGTGACGATAGCGACGCGGCCTTTCAGGTCGAATAGTGCGGGCATGTTCATCGAGTTCTCCCCATGTCGGGCGCGAGAAGCGGATCTATGCAGACGGGCTGAAATCGGAGCGGCACAAAACGAAGATGCAGATGGCGCATGGCCGCGGCAGCCACGCGCGATTGTAGCGGCTTCTTACGTGTCCAACAACCTAGTGAATGGCTATCGCTCCGCGAGGACCGGCTCGGAACCAGCGATCACGCGATTCCGCCCTTCTTTTTTGGCCTGGAACATTCTCTCGTCTGCCACCGCAAAAAGTTCCCTCTCATCGCTTCCATCTTGCGGGAAAGTGGCCAATCCGGCGCTGATGGTTACTTGTACATTCTCACTGCCTCGGGACCGCGACAGCGCGAACGCCGTGCTCGCCACCAACTCGCGCAGCGATTCCACCTTTTGCCGCGCCGCCTCGATATCCGTTTCGGGCAGCAGCACCACAAATTCTTCACCGCCATAACGCGCCGCCGTGTCCGACTGCCGGCAGGAATCCCGCAGCAGCTCGGCAAGTTTCCGCAGCACCATGTCGCCGGCCGAGTGGCCATGATTGTCGTTCAAGGACTTGAACCGGTCCGTGTCGATCACCGCGAGCGTCAATGGATGCCCATACCGCCCGGAGCGACTCAACTCAATCGCGAATCTCTCTTCAAAGTAGCCGCGATTAAAAAGGCCGGTCAACGTATCGCTCGTCGCCGCGAGCAACAGCTTCTGGCTGCGTGAAACCAGAGCCAGACTCAACAACGAAGCCGTGGCCATCATGATTAATCGCGCAATCTCATTCGACCAGCTGAACAACCCATACGGATAGGGCGAATACATCGCGCTGTTGAGGTCCCAATGCGTATCTGCGTAATAGACGATCGCAAAATATTCCACCAGCGCCAGCACGCCCGCGGTGATGCATATGCGCTTGTCATACCGCAGGCTGCTCGCGCCAATCGCCAGAAAATAACCTTCGAACACGACCTTGCTGTTCACCGCGGTGTGCGGCTGGTTGAGGACCAGAAACAGGGCCAGCGCGCAACTGATCTGCGTCACGTCATAGCTGCTGCTCGCAAAGCGCAGCCACGAAGGATTGTAGTTTCGCGAAATCAGAACGTATACCACAGAGGCCACAAGGAAGGTTCCTGCCGCTAAGCTGAGGCCTACGAAGGTCTCCTTTGGATCTGCGGGGAAGAAGAAAATATCGATCAGCGGTATGAGTAAAAGCAGCGCCGCCAGCGACAATCGGATTTTCGCCACCAACAGCTCGCCCGCCACGGCGGCTTCCGCCATCACCGGGTCTGGCTGCGACCAAAGCGACTTCAAAAAGTGCGAAAGTCTGTGTTCGTTCATGAAGGGGTGCCTGCGATTCCAAATCGGCGTTTTTCCCGGAACTTGGAATTGCGCACGCCAGGAGTTGCGCGGACCAAGAATTGCGCGGGACTAACTGCAACAATCAGCGTAGAGGTAATCGCAGCAACTGTAACGAGAAATGCGCGGCAGCCGTTCTCAAAACGGCAAGTGCTATCTAGGCTGCGGGGCCGATTCGGTTTCAAAAGCGAGGACCGGAAGACTGCAATGCCCCGCAAGATGCCGGGCTACATGAGAGAAAACTCCAGGCGCTGATCAAGCGCCGGCTTTCAGGCTCGCTGGATCTTGCATCGACACCAGAAAGTTGCTGGCAAGAAGATAGTCAAACAAATGTCCGAGAGGTGGCGCCCGGCGCAGCTGGGCCGCGGAAACCATCCCATTCGTCTCGCTCCACTCCCAACCGGCAGCGGAAACGCCCTTCAACCTTTCGCGCAGCTCGGAAGCGGCCATCGGATAGGCGTAGATGCGAACGTTCTGCGCGAAGAGCCGCGCAAGCGCTTCGAGAAGTCTTCCTTCCAGATTGCCATAAATGTCTTCAAACGCTCGAATGGTCAGGGAAAGGCCAGCGACGAAACGCACAGGCGCCTGCGTGTAGCGGTGCACGAGAGTTGTCATATTGTAGAGCTCGCCCTGGCGAAAAAGCAGCACATCGCCGCCGGCAGCGACAAGAGCATCGATACGACGAAGCAAATCGGGAATTTCCGGCACCGACTCGCCGGGCACGATCGCGGCTGCCGTGAGGCAAAAAAATCCAGCGGGAGCGGCTTTGGCGTCGCCTAGCTCTTTCCGAAGTTCCTCGATGCCCGATGCCAGCAATCGCATGTGAACCTGCGAGTGATCTGAATCCACGTGGCCAAAGATTCCAGGCGCAAGCACCACGGCTTTTTTGTAAAGCGCTTCGGTAGGCGGAACGGCATCGCCTTTCGCGGAAAAAAATACAGCTTCGGCAAATCCCCCATGCACAAGGTCGACTGGCAGAATACGGCGATCCCAACTCTCGAATGCCGGTCCGCGAAGATCCATGTAGTCGATCTCGATTCGATCTTTCACCACATCTTGCGCCAGGCCCGCCAGAAACGACTCCTTGGTTTGCAGTTCATAGAACGCGGTGTAGATGAGATTCACGCCCAGAATACCAATGGCTTCCTGCTGAAGTAGATTCGAAGGGTCGAGCATATTCACGTGCAGCAAGATGTCGTTGGGAGGGCCGCCGGGCTCCACGAGAAATCGAAGGCCGACCCAGCCGTGCGGATCGTTCGTCCCGGCGTAGTTCCGCGCCGAGACGGTATCAACAAAGGAGAAGAAGCGCGTTTGCGGCCCGCGCGTTTTGCTCAGCTCCGCGAGAAGCTGCGTCCACTCCGCGTCCAGCATCGCCTCAAGCCGCTGCTTCGATACGTAGCGCGTTCCGGCGCCGTAGAGATCGTCGCTCACTTCCTTGTCGTAAGCGGAAATCGTTTTGGCCACCGTGGCCGATGCGCCTCCAACCACGAAGAACCAGCGCGCCACTTCCTGCCCGGCGCCAATCTCGGCAAAAGATCCAAAGACAGAGGCATCGAGATTTAGCGTGAGCGCTTTATGGTGAGTGTCGAGCTTTTGAGCGGCAGGCATAGCAAGGCTCCTCCAGTCGGCCGATTTCTGCAAAGCGTCGCGCAACTGTGACGACCTAAAGAAATCAGACGCTCCAGAAAGATTCTACTCCCTAAGAGGTGAGAGCCGGCTGCCATAGACTATAGATCGAACTACGAAGAGTCGATGCCGGGAACGAAACCGAAGAAATTCAAATTATATTCGAATGCTCCTCTGCTCTCGCCCTTCTGTTGCCTCTTCCCTTGTAGCTCCGGCATCCTGCCGCGCTCTTATCTATCTCAGTCTAAGACTGATGGTGGGAAGAGGATTTCTCGACATCTATCCGAGGATGAGACTTTGGACTTATTGATTGAGGTCATTCGCGCCGATGGCGGTCTTGTTCGCCCGGACCGCATTTTCGCAGTAGAATGCTGATCAGAGTAACAGATTTGGGTCGACGCAGTGAGGGCAACAAAGAGAGGAGAATGCAATGCCGCTTCAAAATAACTATTTTTCCGACTATCACAACCTAAAACTGACACGCGATGACAAAGGTGTGCTGTTTGCTGAATTCCACACCAACGGCGGACCATTCATCATGACCGCGCCAGCTCACACAGAATTTGTCGATGCCTTTTACCGGATTGCGCAAGATAGGGCGAACAAGATCGTAATCCTGACGGGCGCAGGCGGGGACTTCATTACTGATGTCGATTGGTCCTCTTTCGGCGATGTCACCGATCCCGGCGTCTGGAGTCAGGTTCACGACGAAGGCGTTCAGGTTTTGGAAAACATAGCCAACATACGAGTGCCGGTGATCGCGGCTGTCGAGGGACGTGCCCATGTGCATTCAGACTACGCGCTACTTGCCAGTGTAATTGTGGCGGCGGATGGAGCGACCTTCCAGGATGTGGCCCACTTCTCCGCGGGCGTTGCGCCCGGCGACGGAATCTTTACCACCTGGAGTTATCGCGCTGGAGCGGGACGAGCGGAAGCGTTTCTGCTGAACCCACAGCCGCTCTCTGCGCGTACCGCGCACGAATGGGGAGTGGTTGCCGAAGTTGTGCCGAGCGGTAAGGCGCTCAGCCGGGCGCGCGAACTGGCCGAGTTGTACTTGAAAGCTCCGGAAGTGACGCGCCGCAACACGCGCATCCACTTTATTCAACCGTTGAAAGAGCGGATTGTGCGGGAAGTCGGCTATGGATTGTCGCTCGAAGGAGCGTCGTCGGCCGATCTCGTGAAGTCGAACAAAGCCAAGAGTGAACCCGTTGCTCGCAAAGGAAAATCTGCATAAAGAGCACGACGGACACAAGAGACTGCTCGTTTCGACTGCATTCTATAAGCGCAGCGTGGGATACAGAGGGAAAATGTCTTCGTTGCGCGCCGGCTCGCGGAAGTACACAAGGAGCCGGCGCATGTGGCGATAAAGTGAATCCTATGCGAGTCGTCTCCGGCGCCACGCTCCCACCAGGCCAAGAAGACCGCAGCTGAGCAGAGCCAGACTGCCCGGCTCGGGTGTGCCAACCGGGCCAGAAGAGGCAATCACGAGCGTCCCGATTTCCTGCGTGAACGTGAAATCGTTAAAGGCCGTGAAGGTAGCCAGTGAAGTGATCGGCGCGTTGAAGTCGGCGGTGCCCCCAATAGAGAGACAACCGGCGCCTTTAAAGAAAACGTCTATCTCGATGTCCGTAGGTGCCGAGGGAGTATTAACAGTTACAGAGCTGACCGAACACAATGGAAACGACGTGCCGAGCGAGGACGAAGTGGGAACGATGCCGGTCGTAGTCGTTGTGAGTATGGCAGGAACGTCGAATTGCACTTGGATATTTGCTGTCGAAACGCCATCCTCATTGACGTCGAGCGTGTAGACGGTATCAGCGCGAAGCAGGCCGGGGAGAAGCAAACAGAATCCCAGTAAAGCCACACGAATTTTCATGAAATTCCCCCTATGAAGCCCATCGCCAGCAATCCCAAGCCCAAACGTGATCGCCTGCGAAACACAGAATTTATAGGATTGCTCTGCTGATTCCTTGCACAATTCCGAACACGCACTACCCGAACCGACCATGTTCTTGCAGTGTGCTTGTTGGTTTGATCAATCACTGCGCCGCTGTGCTTGACTCGCGCAACAGCACCACATCCGACTCCGCGTGATTGCGCAGGACGCCAAGGGTCTTGCCGTCCGGCGAGTAGCCATACCAGCGAAATTCATCTGCGTTAAAATTTGTGATCGGGTGCCCGCCGCCGCCGGGCCCGGTGCCATCAATCGGTTGCAACCACAGATTCTCCACGCCGTTTTCGCGGATCCCATACATCACGGACTTGCCGTCCGGTGAAAAGCTTGGAGGCTTTGAAATCAACGGGTTTGGATCGAGCATGCGACGCGGGGGCTGCGGCCCCGCATCGAGCGCCAGCAGCACAATCTTCTGCTGAGTTTCTGCTCCGGGGCGAGGGGACAGCGTCGCGAGGAACGTCAGCGTCTTGCCGTCGGGAGAAATGTCAAAATACGGCGAGCCGACAATCGCACCAGGAATCTCCACGCCCGGAATGGCTTCCGGCTTCCCTCCATCAATCGAAACACGGTGAATCGTCTGACCGGCGAGCACGTGGGACCAAAGTCAATCTTGGTGTCGGTAATCTCTTTCAAATTGGCCCCGTCCGCATCCACCCGCCAAACGCTTCGCCCGTCGATTCCTGATGGTGAGTGATGGCCGCTGACGAATACAATCGGGTGCGGCGTGGACGTGCCGGAACCGGCCGCTCCACAGCCCGTCGGCTCAGTGACCGATTGATTCAGCACGACGATCCGATTGTTTCCGTCGGGCGAAATCCGCACAAGTTTCCCCGGCTCCGACAAATAAAGTTCTCCGCCCGCGCTCCAGCCGAAACTATCCACATCCCTCTCTTGTGCAAGCGCCGGGCTCGGAAGATTCCCCTTGCTTCCCGCAGCCGGCAGAAAAAAGAAAGTTCGAATATCCTTGCGAAGGACCGTCGCGATCGTCTTGTTGTCTGCCGAGACGCTAAGTCCGCTATAGTTATTTATATCGTTGGTGACGGATTGCATTTTCGCGCTGGGAAGCGAAACGAACGCGAGTTGAGAACGAAAATCGAGCGAATCGAGTCGGGTTAGATTCACGAACACTCCCGCGGCATCTGCCGATGGGACAAGTTCGTGCAGGAGCATGTCATTGTATTTGGCTACCATTTTCGATTCGCCGGTAGCCGCGTCGAAAGCCTCGATCCCCGCCAGCGATCCGCCCACCTGGATTGTCGTTCCCAGCAGACTTCTCCCGTCCGGCATCCAGTAAATGAATTGGGGAATTCCCCGGGCAGTCCCGCCCACAAGCATCTTTTCATCGCTGCCGTCGGGACTGGCGGTCAAAAGTTGAAATTTGCCTACTTCCGGATCGTTGGCGCGCGCGTAGGCGATCCGCTTGCCATCCGGTGAAAACGTGATGTTCGTATCCACATCATGCGCGATCACTTTTGGCGTCCCGCCCAGTACTGGAGCGCGGTAAAAGTCGTGCACGTCCTCCACAGTACCGGTAGGGCGCCGGAAATAGAGATAGCTTGCGTCGGGAGAAAACGCGAGCCTCGAATAGCGCGTGGCTTCCGGCGTCACCACCTGCGTGTCGCTGTTCGTTTCGACATGCCGCAGCCAGAGGCTCTGCTTGCCGGCATCCGCCACCACGCTCAAAATATATTTTCCGTCGGGCGAGATGGCCGCTTGGATGGATTTCCCGTTGTCGGTGACTTTCGTAATCGTGAAATTCCGGAACGGGATCGCTGCCGCCTTTCCGCGTAAGAGCGAATAGACTCCGTAGCCTGTTCCCACCAACAGCAGCGCAACCACCACCGCAACCGCGATCAGTTTCCCCTTGTGCTCGTGCGCTACCACCGCAACCGCTGAGCTCCCGGATTCGCGCGCAGCCGCAGGCAAGATTCCTGACGCGCCGGATGTTCCCGTCGCTGCAATCGCGCGTACCGATCCCGACCTTCCCGACTCCGTGTCGCGTTTCAGCCGCTGCAAATCCGAACGCAAATCGGAAGCGTGCTGATAGCGCAGCTTGGGATCCTTCTCGAGGGCTTTCGCGATCACGCGTTCAAGGTCAAGGGGTAGCTCAGGAACCACGCGCGTTGCCGGAGGTGGTTCGCGCTCCAGAATAGCTGCAAAAATCACGCCGGAAGTGTTTCCCTTGAACGCCTGTTGCCCCGTCGCCATTTCGTAAAGCACCAGGCCAAAGGAAAAAAGATCCGAGCGCGCATCCAAATTTTCGCCGCGCACCTGTTCGGGCGACATATAAGCCACCGTGCCGAGCGCGGTCCCCGGACTCGTCAGATTCGGGTCTGTGCCCATGGTTACGCCGCCCGCCGTCACCGTCTCGCCCACGTTCTTGGCCACCAGCTTTGCCAGCCCAAAGTCGAGCACCTTCGCCTGCCCGCGCTCGGTCACGAAAATATTCGCGGGCTTGATGTCGCGATGAATAATTCCCTCGCTGTGCGCGGCCTCGAGCGCGTCGGCGACATTGATGCCGATTTCGAGCAGTGCGTCGAGCTGCATCGGCTGGCCGTTGATGCGATGTTTCAGCGTCATGCCCTTCAGCAATTCCATGGCGATGAAAGGCACGCCCGAATCCCGGTCAATGTCGTAAATAGTGCATATGCTGGGATGATTCAATGCCGAGGCCGCCTGCGCCTCGCGCTCGAATCGCTCGAGTGAAGACTTGTCGGCCGAAGCGTCCTGCGGAAGGAATTTCAGAGCCACCTGGCGTCGGAGCTTGGTGTCCTCCGCGCGGTAGACCACGCCCATGCCGCCGCCGCCGAGTTTCTCGATGATCCGGTAGTGCGAGACAGTGTGGCCGATGAGAGGCTGGGCATCCTGCATGGCTCGCGCATCTTAGGATGCATATTGAGGCAAGTCAACGAAGACAGGTCTGGCGCAGCGACCGCCGATTCTTTCAAACCACTGTGTCGAAGCATTGTCGCCGGTCACTTCGGTCGCTGGCATACTGATTAAACTGTTAGTTAACCGCAGGTTACGTTCCGGGAAGAGACCCGGACAACTTCTTCCGCGCGGCAAGCGTCCCACCTTGTAGGAATGGTCTCGACAGAAAGCTACCGAGAAAGAAAAAGGCGCTAAACGCCGAAAAGGAGGCAGGTGGCATCCGCTAGCGGAACATGCGGATCGCGAGAAATCACTTCAACAATCCCGCCACCGGCGCACCGCGCCATAAAGTTAATCTACGGTTCCGCGATCAACACTCGCGCCAACCTCCGGCATTTCAATAACATGCGAAATTCTAATCGGGGGTAAAAGGGAGTCTAAGGCGCTACAAACTAGCGGAATTAGTGGCGCTGGAGTTCGGCGATGCGGTCGGCTACGTCGCGATAATCAATGTTCATGGCGTAGACCTGACGGAAGCTATCGAGCGCTTGCTTCGATTCGCCGGCATTTTCGAGGGCCATGCCCAGATCGTAGCGCAGCGCGAGAACCGCGTCCTGCTCGAGTCCGGGAGATTCCAGGGCGCGCTGATACCACATCGACGCGACCTTCGGCTCGCCCTTGTCCATGAAGCAGAGGCCGAGCATCGTGGAGCAGTTCATCGCGTAGCGGAAGGGCTTGCCTTTCTGTATGGCTTTGGCCACTTTCTGAAATTCGCCAATGGCTTCGTCGAGCAGGCCCATTTCGCGGTAGGCGATGCCGAGATTGTAGTGAGTCTCGAGATCTTCGTCTTCTTCGCCGAGCTCGCCGAGTTCCGCGCGGAATTCCTGGAACACTTCGGAGAGCTGGTTCAGGCTTTCGGCCGTCACTTGCGGTCCAGCCGGCTCGGCCGTGTTGCCATTCGCCGGCTCGGGAACATGCGGCAGCGTGACCGCTTTCATCGGTTGCGGCTCTTGCTCGAATATTTTGCTGAGCGACGCGGCTTCAGCAGACGCTTTCGCGTGTACTTCAGCGCTGGGACGCGGGGCTTCGAGCCCGTCAATTTCAGCGACGAGCTCGCTGATGAAATCTTCGGTGGTGGCCGCTTCTGGAGCGCTCTTGGATTTGGTTGGTGCCGCTAGCTCGAGATCAAATTCGTGGCTGGCCGGAAGCGTCTCGGGTGCTGCGCTGTACTCGACGACGGGCTCCGCAGGCAGCACCTGATCGAGATCGAAAGGCTCGGCTTGCGCAACTGGCTCCGCTTGGGCGGCGCGCTCTTCTGCCGGTTCCTCGACGAGCTCGAAGGCGGGCTCCGGCGCTGCGTCTTCCCCGAATTCTGCGGAAACGATATCTTGCAGCTCGATCACTTCGGCTTCCGGCGGCGCAGGCGCAGGAGCGGGTTCATCGAGATCGACTTGCGAGAGAGTGAGCTCGGGAATTTCGGCGGCTTCAGGAATTGGCGCGGGCTCGGGAATCGATGCTGGCTCGGCCTCGAGCGCCGGAGCAGCTTCTTCGGGAATGACGAACTCAGCCGGAGGTTCGGTGGCCGCTTTCGGTGAAGCGGCTGCGACAGGCGCCTTCGTCGCCGTGTCGGCGACGTCCTGAATCATCGCTTCCCACTCGTCCGAGAGGTCAACTTCCTCGGCCGGCGAAGGAGAAGACGCAGTGGAAGACGCGACGGCTGCGGGCGGTTGCGCGGCAACAGGTGCCGGTGGCGGCGTATGCGTTTCCGCTGCAACGGGCGCTTCTGGCGCAGCAACTGGCGGAGCGGAAGCGGCACTCTCCGCGGCTGGCTGCGATTGCGGTTCCGGTTGAATCAGCGAAATCTCGAATTCTTCGAAAACTGACGAAGTAGCCGCCGCCGCTTCGGCCTCAGTGGGCGAAGGAGCCACTTCGAACGCGGGCGGCTCAGACGTCGGCACTGCGCTTACGACCGATGCTTGTGCTGCTGCCGGCGCAGCTGGCGCAACGGGTGGCGCCCCGAGTGGCGGCGCGGCCGGCAATTCCGCCTCCGACATGCCCGCGGCTTTCTGGAATCGCTGGCGAAGTTCGAGGAAGCGGTCCGCGTTTACCGTGTCGTTGCGTTCGCGATGAATCTGTTCCAGCTGCGAGGCAAGTTCTGCGGTGCGGCGTTCGTTTCCAGCGCCGAGGTGCAGGTCGAGAAGGCGCTCGAGCGTCGGCGTGTGGCGCGGCGCGCGTTGCAGCACATTTTCGAGAAGGTGCGTGGCCTTCTGCGTCAGGCCGTAGCTCGAGAAGAGGTCCACATCGGTTAGCGCCTGCGCGATGTATTTCTGCGTTTCTTCATCGAACGTTTCTTCGATGATGGCGGGCGGTGGCGGAACAATCGGCTTCTCGTCTACGTCAATTCTTGGCGGTGGTTCTGAAGCGGCTTTCTCGGCTTTCTCTTCGACCGTGGGTTCCGAGGTGCCGCCGCTCTGCGCGCGCAGCTGATTCAGGCGTTCGACGAGGCGCTCGTCGTCCTTGTTGCGGTCGATAAGCTCCTGCAAACATTCTTCCGCGCGCGAATAATTTCCGGTGGCCGAGCAAAGGTCGGCCAACTGGCTGAGCGCGAGCGGCAGCTGATGCGAATTGCTCGTATAGCGGCAGAAATCGACCATCAGTTCCAGAGGTGCCGCTTCCTTCGGTTGTTTCTCGACGATGGACGAAACAGCTTTCAGGAATTTGTCCTGCTCGCCCGCTTCGATCATCGGGTGGCGAAGCTCTTCAAGCAGGCGCATCGCTTCCATTCCCTGGCCGTTGGCGATCATTGTTTCAGCGACGGTGTAAAGCGGAGCGGTGTGCTGATGGCCGCGCGCGAGCTGCTTGCGGGCGCGATCGGCAGCTTTCTCGGTTTGGCCGGACTTGATTTCAAGGTCCAGCAACATCTGCGACACTTCGCCGCCCGCGTGCGCTTCGGGATGGGATTCAAGGAGCGAGATCGCGTCGTGATCCTTGCTGCCCGCAATGAGAGATTTCGCGCGCAGAAGCATAGCCGCGCCGTTGGCCGGATCCACTTCAATCGCGCGCTGGACAAGCTTTTCCGCTTCGTCGTGCTCGCCGCGATCGAACAGGCGCTGGGCGTAACTCAAATAGGTCTGCGCTGCTTCCTTTTTCTGGCCCATCACGTTGTAAAGCTCGGCCAGCCGCATCTGCACGCGCAAATTTTCGGGCTCGACGTCGAGCAGGCGGTGCAGCACTTCCACCGCGCGCTGCGCGTGATTGGCTTTCAGGTGCGCTTCGGCAATCTGCAGGAAGAGCGGACGCGCTTCGCTCAGCACTCCCTGCTGAACGTAGAGGTCGGCGAGGCGTTCGAGCGGCGCGAGTTCATTCGGCGCCAGCTTGGCAATTTTTTTGTAGATCGCGATGGCTTTGCTGTTGAAGCCGTCGTTGAGATAGACCTGCGCGAGACGCTCGAAATATTCGATGGCGTGCGACATGTCGCCCTGGCGGGCATAGAGGTCGCCGACCGTCATCAACGTGGCTTGGTCCTTCGGGTCGTTGCGCAGAATTTGCTGATACTCGGCGATGGCCTGAGGGACTTTGCCCTGATTGAGGAACTTCAGCGCGTTTTCGAGCGCTTTGCTTTTGTTGAACGCCATGGATGATTTCGTCTGCCTCGCGCGCGCAGCCTCGACGGCAGAGCCTTCCGCCCCGTTAGCCCCCTACTGCAGGTAGAGAAGGAAGGTTAGCACGCCTGAAAATGGAGGGTCTATGAGAGGGCGAAGCTGTGGTGACGAAGGGGATAACACAGTACTAGGGTACCACTAGGACTCGGGAATAGCGGCGGCCGACTGCTCCGCAAGAGGCAGAGGATTCTGCGTCGCGCCTGTCGACCAGCAGCGCGCTTCTCTCACTGGAGCGTATGAGAACCGGTGCAAGGGCGTGGGACCGTGCTGGCGAAGCGCGGCCAGGTGTTCCGGAGTGCCGTAGCCCTTGTGCTGCGCCAGACCATATTGAGGATAGAGCTGGTCGTATTCCTCCATCCGGCGGTCGCGCTCTACTTTTGCCAGGATCGAGGCGGCGGCGATTGAGGCGGAGCGCATGTCGCCATGGATTAGAGCTTTTTGCTCGATGGGCAGATCGAGCTCGAGCGCGTCGAGGAGAAGATAATCCGGAAGAGGCTGAAGCTGCGAAATCGCCGCAACCATCGCCTGACGGCTGGCTTGGTAGATGTTCCAGGCGTCGATGCGGCTGGCGTCAATTTCAGCTACCGCCCAGGCCAAAGCGTGCAGCCGGATGCGTTCGGCGAGAATGAAGCGGCGCTCGGGATTGATTTTTTTGGAATCGTCGAGGCCAACGATGCGGCGAGTGGGACTGAGGATGACTGCGGCGGCGACTACCGGGCCGAACAGCGATCCGCGGCCTGCTTCGTCGAGTCCGGCGATACGAAGCCAGCCACGCTGCCGCGCTTCGCGTTCGTAACGCCTCGAGCAGAGCCGTTCCACGTCCGCGAATTCTAGCACAGGCTTGGCGGTGCGCTGCGGCCTGATAGCGCGACTCATGTTGCCATTTTACAACACGCGTTTTGTGGAGTGTAATATGGGCCGCAATTCCTCCGTTCTCACGTTATGTGAGCTTCGTAACAGGAGCGAAAGAGCATGTCGTCTTCACATTATGACCTGATCACCGTTGGTGGAGGGATGGCGGCTTCGGCTCTGGCGAAGTGTATGGCGGAAAGCGGCGCGAAGGTGCTGGTTCTCGAGCAGGAGACGCGCTTCCGCGATCGCATCCGCGGCGAGTACATGATGCCGTGGGGCGTGGCCGAAATCGCAACTCTTGGAATCTATGAACTTCTTTGCCGGGAGTGCGCGCAGAAAATTCCGTGGATTGACCTGGGCATGGGCGGCCCTCCGCGCGAATTCACTACCACGACTCCACAACAGCAGCCCGCCATGGGTTACTCGCATCCGGAAATCCAGGAGGTGCTGCTGACGGCCGCTGAGCAAGCGGGCGCAGAAGTACGCCGCGGGGTTACGGTGCAGGGAGTAGAGCCGGGCGTGCCGGCGATCGTGATTGCCGCGAGCGGAAAGAATTCGGAGCGAATTTCGGCACGGCTGGTGGTGGGCGCGGACGGGCGCAGTTCGCAAACACGAAAATGGGCGGGATTCGAGCTGACAAAAGAGCCTAATCCATTTTTGATTTGCGGCGTAGTTTTGAGGGGAGTAACAACGCGGGAAGATGTAGCCTTCGTCCAGTTCAACCCAGAAATAGGCACGGTTGCCACGATATTTCCCCAGACGAAAGGCCGCTTCCGCGTTTACCTCGGCTATCCCACGACGATGAATTACCGCCTGCAAGGCAGCGGCGATACGAAACTGCTTTTTTCTGAATTCGCGCGGACGGCACCCGCGCTGGCCCCTTTCCTGAGCGGCGCGGAGTGCATCGGGCCGCTGGCTTCGTTTGAAACAGACGAGTTCTGGGTGAAGCATCCGTACCGGAACGGTGTGGCGCTAATCGGTGACGCGGCTGCGACGAGCGATCCGACCCATGGGCAAGGAATGGCGATTTCGCTTCGCGACGCGCGGGTGCTGCGCGACCACCTTCTCGCGTCGCCCGATTGGGACAGCGCGGGGCACGCGTACGCTTCCGAGCACGACAATTATTTTGCAAAGTGCCACACCGCTGGAGTATGGCAGCGGCAAGTGTTTCAGGAGCAGACGCCGGAAGCGAGATTGCGTCGGCAGAAGGCGATGCCGTTGATCGCGCAGGATCCCACGCGTGTGCCCGACTACTTGTTCAGCGGGCCCGATCTGCCGATGGATGACAGCGTGCGGGCGCGCTTCTTCGGTGAGATTTGAGGTCGTTCCTGCACTAGTGGCACAGGCACTCCTGCCTGTGCTCTTACGAGCGTGAATCAGCTATCAGTGAAATCCCGATCGGAGCACCACGCCTCCCTACAAACAAAAAGCCCGCGCCGATTGCTCGGGGCGGGCTCGAAATCTGAGTCTGAGATTCTGTGGTGAGGCTACTTCGTTTCTGTGGTTCCGGCGGCGGCAGCGGCTGTTTCGAATTTCTCGACGCGCTTGATGCGGGCAGCTTTGCCGCGCAGTCCGCGGAGGTAGCCGAGTTTGGCGCGGCGCACGCGGCCCTGGCGCACCACTTCGATTGAGCCGATCATCGGGGAATGCATGGGGAAGATTCGCTCGACGCCGATTCCGAAGCTTACCCGACGCACCGTGAACGATTCGCCCAGCATTTCGCCTCGGCGGCTCATCACCACGCCCTCGAATGGCTGGATGCGCTCTTTGTCGCCCTCACCTTCTTTCAGGCGGACGTTGACGCGAATGGTATCGCCCGGGCTGAATTCGGGGAGATCCTTGCGGAGTTGAGAGTCTTGCACACTGCGAATGATCGGTTTCATTTCTATTTGTCCGTGCAGACCCGCTCAGGTGGGGCCAGCTTACGACGCACAATCTATGATTTTACCGAAATTCGGGCGTTTTGCCTACATTAAATTGCGATTTGATTCGGCGCGGGGCTTTTCAATGTGGCGCGATGTTGCTGGCTCGGCGCAAAAGAGCCGGCGAGCCGCCGGCGTTACGGAAGTGCATCCTTGGCGATAGTGTCCCGGCGGAGTCTGGGGCGCTTTGCCTATTTAGGGTCGATTCGAATGATCACGCGCGAGGAGGTCGGGGCGGTTGCGCTTGGTTTTTTCGAGGGCTTGCTGGCTCCGCCAGCGGCGGATTTCTTCGTGGTTGCCGCCTAGGAGAATTTCGGGAACGTCCCAGCCGCGGAATGACGGCGGGCGCGTGTAATGCGGATAGTCGAGGATGCCGCGATTGCCGTGACTCGTAACTAGTGACTGGTGACTTGTGCCGCTTACCCCGCTTGTAGCCATCCGTGCTTGATCTGGCTCTGCATCACTTGCGCTGAATGATTCATTTACGGTGGAATCTTCGTTGCCCAGGGCGCCGGGGATTAGGCGCGTTACTGCGTCGAGGATAAGCGCGGCGGGGAGTTCGCCGCCTGAGAGCACGAAATCGCCTATGGAAATTTCGTCGGTGGCTAGGTGCTCGGCGACGCGTTCGTCTACGCCTTCGTAGCGGCCGCAGATCAGGATGATTCGGTCGAGTTGCGCGAAGCGTCGCGCGGTTTCCTGGCGGAAAAGTTTGCCGGCGGCGGAAAGCAGCACTATGGCTGTGCGGGCGGGCGGATTTGCGTTGGAAACAGGGCCGACGAGCGATTCGACTGCGTCGAATAGCGGCTCGCATTTCATGACCATGCCTTCGCCGCCGCCGAAGGGGCGGTCGTCTACTGTGCGGTGGCGATCGTGAGTGAAATTGCGCAGGTCGTGAATGTGCGCTTCGATGAGGCGCGCTTCTCGGGCGCGGCGAACGATCCCGTAGTCGAGCGGGCCGCCGAAGAATTCAGGGAAAATTGTGACGAGATCGAAGCGCATTGGTGACAATCGTACATTAAATACGGTGCCGGAGCGCGACGTGTCCGGTTCCCGCGCGATGGGCGGCACGAATGAAGTTGCGCGGGTGAGGCTGCGCAAGCGGTGGCGCTTCGCGCGGTCTTTTTTTCCCAGCGCTTACGCGCTGGGCTAAATTGTGCCGCGCCTACGGCGCTGAAATGACTCGAGGCGGCACTGCGAGGGATAATCCACCAAACGATTCTTCGCTCATTTTCGCACACGCTCGGGTCTGGCGACTTGCGGCGCAAGCTGAAGCCTACGCTACTGAAGCCCGCGCCTGTTCGTGCGGCTGCTATTTCTGATTGAGGTCGCGGAGGCCCTCGGGTAAGACGACTTCTATGCGGCGGGCGGAGGTGTCGATGTGGACGCAGATTTCCTGGGCTAGCGGGATCAATAATTCGCCGCCGCTCGCGGGATCCACTTCTAGTAGGGGCGTTCCTTTTAATTCTTCGCCTGGAAATTGCACCTCGCGCACTTGGCCGATTCGTTTTCCGCTCTCGCGTTCGTAGACTTCGCAGCCGATTAGATCGCTTACGTAGAAAGTGCCGGCGGGGAGAGCTATGCGTTCGCTTAGCGGGATTTGAACTTCGAGGCCGACCAGTTTTTCGGCGTCGGACATTGAATCGGAGCCTTCGAAAAGGAAAATGGCCTGGCCGCCGCGGCTGTGGCTCAGCCAGCAGGAGCGGACGACGACCCTGCGTGGCGGCTCGGCGCGGCCGTTCCATAATTGCGCGGATTTCAGGCGAGTGAGGCGGTCAGGAAAATCGGTGAGGATTTCTGTGGCCACTTCGCCGCGTACGCCGTGCGGGCGCAAAATGCGCGCTACGGTGACGCGGCTCGATTGAGGTGAAGGCTCGATTGGCGCTACTCGAGAATTTCCAGCGTGAACCGTTTCCGCAATTTCATTCCGGCTGCACCGAGCAGCGTGCGGATCGATTTCGCCGTGCGGCCCTGGCGCCCGATCACTTTGCCTAGATCTTCGGGATGGACTCGGAGCTCCAGCACGGTGACCTGCTCGCCCTCTACTGAGTTAACTTGTACCTGGTCCGGATGATCTACCAGCGCTTTCGCAATTGACTCGACGAGCTCTCTCATCGCGATTCCTCCGCAGCGTGGCGAGTGGAATAAAACTCGCACGAACATGTACGTGAACTAAGCACATATCACGGCTGGGAGTGAGACGGCTCAGGCAGGCTTCTGGTTCCGTAGGAAGCTGCGGACGGTGTCGCTGGGCTGCGCGCCTTTGCTGATCCAATATTGTGCGCGCTCGCGGTCGAGCTCAATCGCCGCCGGCTTCTTAAGGGGATCGTATGTCCCGATTATTTCGACAAAGCGACCATTGCGCGGTCGAGTTTTTTCGGTGACGATCACGCGATAGAACGGACGCTTCTTCTTACCAAATCGGGCCAAGCGAATCATCAACACTAGAAATTCCTCCTGAGTGCAATCGTACCATTATATGGGAATGAATGGGATTCACCTATCGATAATCTGACGCGTGATTTAGGGGTTTCCCTGTAGGCATGGCGATCTGGTCTGAAGAGCTACTTTTCGCCTGCCAGGCCGGGAGGCGGCTTCATGCCGGCGAATTTGCCGAGGCCGCGCATCTTGGTTTTTGCGTAGCTGCCGTACTGCTTCATCATGCGGCGCATGTCCGCGTATTGCTTCAGGACCTGATTCACTTCCTGGACGGAGGTGCCGCTACCGCGGGCGATGCGTTTGCGGCGCTTGCCGTCGATCAGGCGGTCGTCGGCGCGCTCGGCGGAGGTCATGGAATTGATGATGGCTTCGACGGAGGTTAGGCGCTTTTCGTCGATTTCGGTGTTTTTGGGGAGATTCGCGAACGGGCCTACTTTGGGGAGCATGCCCATGAGCTGTTCGAGCGAGCCCATCTTTTTGATTTGGCGGAGCTGGTCGCGGAAATCTTCGAGAGTGAAATCATTTTCGCGGAGCTTGCGTTCGAGTTCGCGGGCTTTCTTTTCGTCGATGTGCTTTTCGGCTTTTTCGATCAGGCCGAGGACGTCGCCCATGCCGAGGATGCGGGAGACGATGCGGTCGGGGTAGAAGGGCTCGAGCGCGTCGTATTTTTCCCCGATGCCGACGAATTTTACCGGGCGCGCCGGAAACTTTGCGGATGGAGAGGGCCGCGCCGCCGCGCGCGTCGCCGTCGAGCTTCGTGAGGACGACACCTGTGATGCCGAGCTGTTTGTGAAATTCGCCTGCGGAGCGAACAGCGTCTTGCCCGATCATGGCGTCGGCGACGAACAGAATTTCGGTGGGATTCAGTTCGCGCTTCAGCATCTGCAATTCGTTCATCAGCTCGGTGTCGATGTGGAGGCGGCCGGCGGTGTCGACGAGGATTACGTCGTTGGCGGAGAGCTTTGCTTCGCGGACGGCGCCGCGCACGATTTCGAGAGGTTTGTCGGTTCCTGTGCCTGGCCAGCATGGCGTGCCAGTGGCGCGGGCGACTTGGGCGAGCTGTTCGCGTGCGGCGGGGCGATAGACGTCAGTGGAGACGACCATCGGCCGATGGCCGTGTTCAGCGAGCCATTTGCCCATTTTTCCGGTGGAGGTGGTTTTGCCGGAGCCTTGCAAGCCGACAACGAGCCAGATCGAAGGCGGGCGCGAACCGAATTGCGGTTTCGCTTCGCGGCCGAGCAGGTCGGCGAGTTCGTCGCGCACGATTTTTACGACTTGCTGATCGGGCGAGAGTTGCAGCAGAACTTCCTGGCCGAGGGCTTTTTCGCGGACGTGGGCGATGAATTCGTCGGCGACGCCGAGGTTTACGTCGCCATCGAGAAGCGCTTCGCGAATTTCGGCGAGGCCGGCGTCGAGATGCTCGTCGGTGAGCTTGCCCTGGCCGCGCATGTTCTTGAAGGCGCGTTGTAATTTTTCGGTGAGCGTTTCAAACATGGGAAAACCCGTGACTCGTGACTTGTTCTTCGTGACTCGTGGAAAGGCCGCATTTCACATGAGCTTCCGCTGGGCGCCGAACGGCCTCAGGGGTTAAAACCCCTGAGTATTCGAAACGTTTCGGCATGGCTGCCCTTCGCAGCTCAGGGTAAAAAGCCGTGCCCTGACGAAGTCCATTTGCGGCGCGAGTCTTCATTTCGCTAGTTGCTCGCTTGCTTGGCTGCGTCGGCGCGTTTGGCTGGAGGCGCGGCTGTAGTTTTCAAGAGTGCGCTGATTTCTGCGGATGAGATCGTGTCGTCGACGAAGCTGAAAGTGCCCTTTTCCATCATTTCTTTTGCGGCTTTGAGGAATGCGCCGATTGCTACGCGGGAGAGCGCTGCACCCAGGCTGATTCGCCGCGCGCCTGCTGCGACGAGATCGGCGACCGGGAAATTGAGTCCTTTGATTCCGGAGAGCGCGTTCACCGGTTTCGGAGCGACGGCGGCGCAGACTTCGCGGATTGCTTCGAGGCTGGGAAGGCCGGGCGCGTAGAGCACGTCGGCGCCGGCTGCGGCGAAGGCTTGGAGGCGGCGGATCGTGTCGTCGAGATCGTTGCGGCCGTGAAGATAATTTTCGGCGCGCGCGGTGAGCGTGAAAGGAAACGGGAGCGCGCGGGCGGCTTCGACGGCGGCGGCGACGCGTTCGACGGCGTGCTCGTGATCGTAAATCGGGCGGTTCTCGTTGCCAGTGGCGTCTTCGACGGAGCCGCCGACAATTCCTGTGGCGCCGGCGAGGCGAATCGTTTGCGCGACGAATCGCGGGACGTGACCGAAAGTATTTTCGAGATCGGCGCTAACGGGAAGATCGGTGGCTGCGGCAATCGCGGCGCTATGCGCGAGGGCTTCTTCGCGTTTTACTTCGCCATCGCTGCGACCGAGGGTGAAGGCGAAGCCGGCGCTTGTGGTGGCGAGAGCTTCGAAACCGAGACCGGCAAGCATGCGCGCCGAACCTGTGTCCCAGGGATTCGGGATGATGAAGGCGCCGAGCCTTGTGGGGCCGAGCGAGTTGCTCGGTTGGCCGACTTCGGCGGTGAGGCCGTGAAGTGTGCGGAACTTGATTGCTTTATCGAGCTGACTGAGACTCATGCGGTTCTCTTTTCTGGGCGCGAGGTGCGCGGCTAAAGGGGGCTGTTTGCCGCCTATTAGAAATTTGTAAGTGATTGATTTGCGGGGTGATACGCGAAGATTTAATCGCGCTACCGTGTATTAAAATCCGGTGCGCCGCCGACTTCGGCAAACGAATGGCGCTGCGCTGCCTGTGTTCGGCGGAGTTGGCAGGCCCGCTGAGGCTGAATGCCCCCTCCTCGCGACTCATTCTTCTAAACCCGTTTCTCGACCCGGGCCGCTCGACCCGTCCGAATTTGCGATTCGATTCATAGCCATCATTAGGCTAGCACGATAACGGAATGATGCAAATGGGTAGACTGGCGCAAGAATTTTTGGGCGTGAGGACCGGGAAGGCGGGTTGCGGATGTCGAAGCGGTTTGTATACGACAACTTATCGAGAAAATTAATGCGCGGGTGGGGTGGGTGGAGTAGGATGCGCGCATGGTGCGCAAAGTGTTGCGGCTTTGCGAGGACGAGATGCGGCGCGTGATCGGGGCGATTGTAGGGATGTGGGAACACGCGCGCGAGCTTGACGAGCAGGCATTGCGCTCGTTGGGCGTGGTTCCTCGAGAGCCTCGCCACTAGAACTGCCGGCCCGTGAGGTCCTGGCCTCATAGACTGGCGGGTGGGTGTCGGTGGTGGTTTTTCCTTCGCGGTGGAGTCCAGTCCTTCCTCGGTTGTTCGGTATGCCAAGGTTTTTCGGTTGAGATCCTTCGCTTTGCTCAGGATGACAGAGCAAAAAACACCACGACGAAAAATTCGTCGTCGTGGCTACCTGAATCCGCCTCCAGCATGGTTCACGCGTGGATGGATTCGGAGCGCTTCAGTTTGGGAAGCGCGTTGATGGCTTTGCCAGCTTTTTGCTTGGCGAGGCGCAGTTCGTAGAGGCTTTGTAAATTGAGCCAAAACTGGGCGCTGGTGCCAAAGAAGTGAGCGAGGCGAAGGGCTGTGTCGCCGGTGATCGAGCGGGTACCGTTCATGATTTGCGTGACGCGGTTCGTCGGAACGCGAATCCTTCGGGCGAGCTCGGCGGCGCTCATGTCGAGTGCATCCAGCTCTTCTGCGAGGTGTTCGCCCGGATGGATGGCAGTGACTGGCATAGCGGCCTCCTAGTGATAGTCGACAATTTCAACGTTCGAGGGACCCGGCGCACGATCCGGCCAATCGAAGCAGATTCGCCATTGATCGTTGATGCGGATACTGAACTGGCCCTGGCGGTCGCCACGCAGAGTTTCAAACCGGTTGCCGGGCAACGCCGCCAAGTCTCTGAGCGATGTGGCGGCTTCGAGACGGTCGAGTTTCAGTCTGGCGGATCGCCCAAATGCCGAAAAGGCTCTGACGCGCTTCCCTGCGGCAAAATCTCTGGTCCGCTTGTCCCGGAAGCTGACGACCATGTCTAATCTTAGCAGTCTTTATGCGTTACGTCAAGCGTAACGATCGTCGTAATCACATCGTAATCACACCAAGGTTCTGTGGTTAACGTCCGATTTCGTGGGGTTGCCAAGCATCGGGTTGGCTATGTGTTTCTACTTGTGGCACAGGCCCTTCGGTTCTCAGGGTAAACCCTTCGTTCCTCAGGACAAGCATGATTGCCTGTGCTACTGAAAAGCTCACCGTGAGGCCCACGGCGAAAAATGCGTCGTCGTGCCTACCGTGGGAGCTACGGTTGGATTTGGATTAGGCCTGGCTCCGGCTTTGGGGTTGAGTTGCCTGGGCGCCAGCGCGAGGGACGGATTGACTTGGCGCGGAGTTTGTTGACGAAGAGACCTGTGTTGATTGAACCGGAGACGAAGTGGCCAACTTTGAAGTGGGCCTACTACCTTTTCGGTTTTGATCCAGTGGAGGGCGCTGCTGATGGTGCAGCCGCACTGGGAGCAATCGGGCGTGCCGCCGAAGACGCAGGGTTCGACGCGGCTTTTAAGGTCGGCGGAATAATTGGCGGACATTTTGGCGAATAGGCAATCGTCGGGATTTTCGGGCGGGCGTAGGAGGGCTTCGCCCATGCCTTTCGTGAACAGGAATTTGGGAAACTTTTTGTACATGATGGGCAGCTCGCGCGCGAGGATTTCGCGATGTTCCGGCAAGAGCTTCTCCGCGCTCTCTTCTCCGATTTGCGGGGTGTAGACGCTGACCCAGATGCGATTCACTTCGGGGCGGGCACTCCAGAACGCGACATATTCATCGAGATAGCCGGGGCGCTCGAACATCGGACGCGTGATGACCCAGTGAACGTTGATCTCCCGGCCTTCGATATTTTTCAGGATGCGTTCGTAGGTGGCGGGCTGACGGCGGACGTCGTGGTGTTCGGGAAGGCCATCAATCGAGACTGCGACGCGGACGCGCGGAAGCTTCATCCATTCGACGGGAATGGGGATCACGGCGCTGGTGACGACCAACGTGAAAATATTCATGCCGCTGAGAATCGGGAGAATGCGGCTGAGTTCTTTGTGGCGGACGAGCGGCTCGCCGCCGACAAGCGAAACGTGAATCGGCTTATGCTTGCGGACGAGATCGACGACGCCGTTGACGAGAGCGTCGCCGCGAAGATCGTTGAGCTGCCGAAGAGTGGTTTCGCCGCCGAGATGCGAATCGCCATAAGCATAACAGCCGGGACAGGTGAGCGGACATTCGCGAGTGATTTCAATGGAGAGCATGGGGACTTTGCCGGTGAGGATATTGCCCCAGGCGGACAGGATTTCGCGCTTGGTTATGCTCGGGTTAGGCATACCCCATTATGACCCAGAATCGGGGGGAAGGATTCTTGAGTTTGTCTTCGTTGACAGGGGCTCGTACGCGGAGTAGTTTGCGGCTGCAGCGAAGGAGGGATGATGAAAGCGATCTTGGCGGGAGTGGCAGTGCTGAGCGTGGCGCTGGCAGCGAGGGGGCAAGCGCCGGCGGCGAATCCGGTGGCGCCGAAGGACGAGCCGCATCATCATTTGGTGCTCGAAAATGTGTACGTCCGTGTGCTGCGCTTCGAGCTCGCCGGGCACGAAGCGACTCTTCCGCACGCGCACGATTTGCCGTGCGTTTCGGTGGCGCTGGGACCGGGAGATTTCATAAACGCGGTGACCGGCAAACCCGAAGCGCATGCAGCGTTGAAAGATGCCCAGGTGGGCTATTCGAAAGGCGGATTTTCGCACATCGTGCGGACCGATGCGGGCACGCCTTTTCAGAATTTCACGGTGGAGCTGCTGAAGCCGCAGGGCGTGGTGCGCAACCTGTGCGTGAAAGTGGTGGCGGATGCGCCCGACGGGGGATGCAGTCAGGCGGCGTCTCCCGATGCGAACGTGATGATCTTCGAGACGGACGAGATGCTGGTCCAGTCCGGATCGCTCGCCGCGCAGCAGAAGCGGACAGAGGGAGCGGAGAAGTCACCGCGGCTCTATCTCGTGCTGGATAAGTCAGAGCTGACGATTACGATTCCCGGGTCAGGCGACAAGACGCTGCGGACGGGCGATGCGTTTTGGCTGCCGGCAGGAGCGGCGCCGTCGCTGGCGAATCCAGGGGCGGAGGTTTCGCGGTTTCTGGTGCTCACGTTCAAGTAGGCTGAGCGGGAGGTGAATCGAACGCCGCGTCTCGAGTTTGAGTGTTGTGCAGGGCACAAAACGCAGGACGCAAAACAATGTGGAGGAATTCGATGGTTCAGAGAATTGTGATGATGTGCGTAACGCTTTGTGCGGCTTTCGCTTTGGGTGCAGCTCTGTTTGCGCAAGCTCCGCGAGTGACCGTTGGTGAGAAGCACGGAAACATGCGAGCGGCGCAGGAGTACATTCAGCAGGCGTGGCGGAAAGTTGACGAAGCGCAAAAGGATAATAATTACAATCTCGGCGGACATGCGGGAAGGGCGAAAGAACTTCTGGCGCAGGCGAGCGAAGAGATAAAACTTTCCGCTGAGGCCGCCAACTCACACCGGTACTGGGAATCATCGCGTGAACGCCACGCACAATGTCGACGACTTGAGTTACGCGGAAGCTGACCGCGATGCTGCACAGGGCGTAGGCGTCGAGCTTGGTGAGGCTGGTGCGAGCGGCGAGGAAGTTAATGGCATTGCGCGCCGCGAGACTCATGGCGATGTTCAGGTCTTTGTCCAATCCGAGGATGATCCAGTGCGTGGGAGTTTCGGCGATAGGCCAGGAGAAATTTTTCTGTTTGTGGAGAACAACTTGGATGCGCAATTCCCGCATGCGCGTTTCTAGAGCGGTGATGGTGATTTCGCCATCGCCCTGCACGGCGTGCGAATCACCCGTGAAGATCAGTGCACCGGGTTTCCAGACGGGAATGAACATTGTGGAGCCTTCGGTCATTTCGCTGAGGTCTGTATTGCCCGCATGCGGGCCGGGAGGAACGGAGCTGGTGACGCCGGGACTCAGAGGCGGAAAGTATCCGTCGGGTGGGGCCACACCGAGAGTCCCCTGAAACGGCTTAAGTGGAACGTGAATGTCTTTGGCGAACTCCGCCGTCATTTTCGGAAGATCTAGATTTAGATATTTCACCTGGCCATCGGGAAAATCCTGCGGGAGCAAACCGGTTCCCAGCGAGCCGGGATTATTGAAGACGGCGCCCCAGTTGAATGGAAGAATTCGCTTGTAGCGAACCTCGAGGACGTCGCCGGCCTCTGCACCGTTGACGTAGATGGGACCTATGATCGAGTGAGGACCTTTTCCGGGATTGCTGACGCGAATCTTCGCTAACGTCTCGATGGGAACGCCCGGCTGCATTTGATTCAGGAAGTGCGACCACGTGTTGGGGAAGCTGACGGTGTCGCCGGAATCGATCTTGAGGATGGGAGGAAGCGTGGTGTCGTAGACCCCCATGCGGACGGTTTGATCGTTGGACTCGACGACATGGACGTGGCCTTCATCCTGTTTTTTCTGCCGAGGGCGATGAGCTATCCGCAGCGAGGTTGGTCGCTTCGCTCGCGGTGTATCCAACCTCTTAAGCGGGATGAATTCTATTCGTGGCTGGAGAGTTCGGCAGCGCGTGCTGCGCCTTGCAAGGCGCCGCGGCGGCCGGGCGCATTGGCGAGAGCCGTCTGAAATTCTGTTGCGGCCAGCTCTGGGTGATTCTGTTCCAGGAGCAGATAGCCAAGCTGTTCGCGCGCCGGAAGGATCGGCCCAGGGGTGACGGGAAGCTTTTCGATGCCGTCCTCCTGATCTGCCGCCTCGCGAAGCAAGTTCACGGCTTCCTGGTGATTGCCGCTGGCTTCGGCGGACCACGCCATGACTTCGCGGAGCAGAATGTGGACCTGGGCAGCCCAATAATCGTTGTTCGATTGATTGGTCGATTGATTGTTGGATTGGCTGGCGGATGCACGAAGTTGGGTTTCGATCTGCTGCAGCCGATCCGCTTCCGTCTGAGCTTCTGCGACGTGTCCGGTGCGGCTTAGACCCATCCCTCTGGCCCAGACTGCAATCGCCGCCACATGGGGCGGAACTCCGTGCGGAGAAACGATTTTTGCGGCGCTTGCCCAGTCGCTTCTTTCGACGGCGAGGCGAATCGGCATGACTGTGTATGCATATCCGATCTTGAAATCGGCTGCGTCCAGGCCGGACATGGCTTGCAGTTGCTGAACGACCTGATTCGCTTCCGAATCGCGGCCGCTTTGCAGGTAGGCGTAGACGAGATAATCCATGGCGTGAAGTTCTTCTCCCGTATCGCCCTGCTGTTGCGCCGCTTTCGCCGCCGCTAAGTTGGAAGCGATGGAGTCGTCCCATAGGCCGAGCCGGGTGAATATATGCGAGGGCATGTGCAATGCGTGCGGGGCTGAGGGCGCAATCTGGGCATAGGCCTTTGCCGCCTGGAGGCCTTTTGGCGCCATTTCCGCATTGTCGTAAGCATGGATCAGGTAGTGAGGGATCCCCGGATGCTGAGGGTGGGAGCGATAGAGGGGTTCAAGCAGGCTGGCCGCTTGCTTCTGCTTCGAATGCGTTTTGTCGGTGGGCGACGAGTTGGCCAGGAGCGCGAGCGCGTAAAACACATTTGCTTCCACGTCCGCAGTGTTTTGTGAAACGAGAGCGCTCATCGCGCGTTCGTAGTTCAAGGCGCGCGTCGTATATGGAACTGAGCCAGCATTCTGATATAGCTCGGCCAGAGCTTTTATGAAGCTCGCGTTCACGCTCGGAGTTCGTGCCGAGCTGTTGGGCCCGCTCGATTTCCTTTTGCGCGCTCGAAACTGTCTCGGGCAGGATGGGCGGGTCCCAAAGCTGGCGAAAATACGTCATGGCGATTCCCCAGTGCGCCATGGCGCAGCGTTGGTCCTGCGCTGCTACGGACTGAAATGCGTTGCGGGCGTCTGCATAGGCAAAGGAGTGAAGTAGGGCGACAGCGCGGTCGAACTCTTGCTGGACTTTAGGACGACATGAGACGGGAAAGGAGACGACGCCAAGTTTTTCGGGCGCAGCGTGGTTGTGGGTTTCCTGTGCTGCTGAAGACGCGGGAAGAACGAGCAGGAGCGCGAGCAAGGGCCGTGGTAAAAGCAACAAGGTTGTCTCCCGAGGATGATTGACGATCTTGCGAGGAATCTTACGACGAATATAACTCTGGCGGTGCGGAAAATGCCTGTAGCTTGATCGTGCCGCCGACGTTCCTTGACCGATGTGCGGGGGTCGTCTAGACTCATTGTTTCGTTTGGGTGCGCGATTCGTTCTAGTGAGAGAACGGAATTTGCTGGGCGAAACTCGCCGGGCGCGCGGGACGTAGTACATACAGAGATTGAGCGAAAAGCAGAGGAGAGGGATCGTTGCCGAAACGCACTTTTCAGCCGCATGTGCGGCGCCGCCATAAGAAGCATGGATTTCGCGCACGAATGAAGAGCCAGGGTGGACGGAAGGTACTTGCGACACGCCGCAAGAAGGGGCGCCACAGTCTTACGCGCGTCTGACACGCCGCGGCATGATTTTCCCCGCACCGCTCGCCTGGTGCGCCGGTCGGAGTATGACGCGGTGTATCGCGAGGGCCGCCGCCGGACGAGCCGAGAATTTGCCGTTTTTCTTCGCGCCAATGGCCTCGATGAAAGCCGGTTCGGATGGAGCATCAAGAAAGCGCTGGGGAGCGCGGTAAAACGCAACCGCATCCGCCGGCGAATCCGCGAAATCGTACGACTGCACCGACAGGAGATTTCTCCAGGATGGGACATAGTGATTCATCCGCGCACGTCAGTGGCTACGGCGGAGTTTGCCGTGGTGACGAGCGAATTGCTGAAGCTACTGCCGAAGCGCGACGCGGCAACTTGAAGCACGATTCTGTTCGGGAGACCCTGCGTTCTGCCGGGAAATGGATTTTGCTGCTGTTCGTGCGCATTTATCAGGTTTTTCTTTCGCCGTTTTTTGGCGGCGCCTGCAAGTTTTATCCCTCGTGTTCGAGATATGGATATGAAGCGATTGCGAAGCATGGGGCTTGGCGCGGAAGTGTGCTGGCGGCGAAGCGATTGTTGCGTTGCCGGCCGTTTACGAAGGGCGGATTTGATCCTGTGCCGGATGTTGAGGAGATTCGACGGAGCTTGGGCTGCGCGAAAAGAGCGCGGCAAGCCTCGCGGCAGGAAGATGGCCCGAGAGGAAAGGGATTCGCGCAGTGACGGAAATGAACGATCAGATTCGCGCGGTCGTTTTTATTTTGCTCGCGCTTCTGATTCTTTTTACGTGGGGACATTTTTTCAAGCCGCCTGTTCCGGCGCCTGCGCCAGCAGGACGCAGGCGAACGTCTCAGGGTGGCACGGGCGCCAGCTCCGCGATCGCGGGCAGCCTGCGGCAGAGAATCATCGAGCTCCTGCGTCGGCTGCCGAGAAAAAACCTGCGTCGGCTGCCGCTATGCAAGCAGCGGAAGAAAAAACGATCGTGGTGGAAAGCCCGCTGTATCGCGTGGAGTTTTCGAATCGCGGCGGCGTGGTGCGGAGTTGGAAGCTCAAAAAATATTCGACCGACCAGAAACCGCCGCGGCCGCTGGATCTTGTGAACGCGGATGCAGCGAAGCAACTGGGCTGGCCTTTCTCGCTGGTTCTCACCGATAAGCAGCTCGAAGCGCAGGTGAATTCTGGTTTGTACGAAGTGACTCCAGCCGCGGCAGGAGCGAGCGGCGAATTGCAGGCGCCTGCTGATGTGACGTTTCACTGGAGCGACGGCCACGTAGACGTGACGAAGAAGCTTTCGTTCACGCCGGATTATGAGTTGACGGTGGAGTGCGCGGTGACAGTGGACGGCAAGGCGATTCCCGTCGCGATTGCGTGGCGCGGCGGATTCGGCGACAAAGAGGTTTACAACGCGGCGCAGCTCGTCACCGTTTTCTACAAACAGAACGATAAGCTGAATCTGCTGCAGTACAAGAAACTCGGCGTATCGGGAAATCAGGCCGAGCCGGCGGTGCAAAGCGGACCGCTGGAATATTTGGGCGTCGAGGATCAGTTTTTCACCGCAGCGTTTATTCCGGACGGAACCAACCTGTCACTGTGGCACTGGATGCAGAATCACGACGTGCTTGTGGAGGGAAAGACCGTCGGGGAACCGGAAGCGGAAATGGCGGCGGGAACGACGGAGCCGGCGACTTTAAAGGCGCGCGTGTACGTTGGCCCGAAAGATTTGACGCTGCTGAGCAAGATGAAGCCGCCGCTCGAGGATTTGGTGCAGTTCGGATGGACCGGGATTATCGCCAAGCCGATTTTCGAGATTCTGAAATGGATTTACCGATTTGTTCCGAACTACGGCTGGGCGATCGTGATTTTGACGCTCATCATCAACATGGCGATATTCCCGTTGAAGATGAAGAGCTGGCGCTCGATGCAGAAAATGCAGAAAGTGGCGCCGGAAGTCCGGCAGATTCAGGACCGCTACAAGAAATATTCGATGAGCGACCCGCGCAAGAAAAAGATGAACGAAGAAGTGATGGCGGTGTATTCGCGCGAGGGCATCAATCCGATGGGAAGCTGTATTCCGATGCTTTTCCAGATGCCGATCTGGTGGGCGCTATGGCGAGTGCTGAATGGCGCGATTGAATTGCGGCATGCGCCGTGGATTGGCTGGATCCACGATCTTTCGGCGAAGGATCCTTATTATATTTTGCCGATTGCGATGACGATTACGATGTATCTGACGACGAAGATGACGCCGCAGACGACGACCGATCCTTCGCAGCAGAAAATGATGCAGTTCATGCCGCTGTTTATGGGCGTGATTTTCTTCCGGTTGTCGAGCGGGCTGAATCTGTATATGTTTACGAGCAACCTCGTGGGCATGGGGCAGCAGTATTATCTGAATCGCACGGAGCCGCTGCCGTCGAGAAGCAAATTCAAGAAGAAAAACGAATGAACGAAGGGCGAGGGAACAGTTCGGCCGGTAGAAGGCCGCCGATGAAAGAGAAGCCGCGCGAGGAAGCGCATTTTGACCGGGCGCGCGCGGTGGAAGAGATGAAGCGTTATCTGGATGTGTGCGTGCGCGGGATGGGGCTGGAACTTGAGTATGAGATTTCTTCGGGTGCCGCGGGCGCGGAAGGCGACGGCGGGGCGCAGGCTGGGGACGTGGTGGTGGCGTTTCGCGGCGCGGATGAAGCATTGCTGCTTGAACACAACGCCGAGCTGCTGCTGGCGCTCGAACATGTGGGACATCGCTGGCTGCGGCTCGATCCGCGGCTGCACGATCACGTGCGGTTCGATTGCGGGGATTATCGGACGACGCGGCTCGACGAATTAAAATTGTCGGCGCGGGTGGCAGCGCAGCGCGTGCGCGAGACGGGGCAGCCCTTCCGATTCAATCCGATGTCGTCGCGAGACCGGCGGTTGATTCATCTGGAATTGAATGGCGCGGCCGGAGTGCGGACGATGAGCGAAGGCTCCGGAGATCATCGCCAGCTTGTGATTTATCCTGCGAATAGTACGAACAAGAGGTAGCTCGCAATCTGTTACTTGTGACTTCGTGATGAGCTCGCCTAGTTACGCCTGCCTGCTACTCTTCGATGACGCCACACGAAGAAGAGAGTTCCTCGACTCCGCTCGGAATGACAAATTTCCAGTGGCGCGGGAACATCAGACTTCGAGGGTGTAGCCCTTTTTCCCTACGTTGAAGGCTTGCGTGGCGCCGAGGCGATCGCTGCGGCCTGCGCATTCGTGGATGTGGCCGCAGAAAAGGTAGAGCGGCTGCACACGATCGACCCATTCGCGCAGCGTGGGGCTGCCTGCATGTTTTCCGGCGGCGAATTCGTCGAGGCGCGTGCCCTGGGGCGGAAAGTGGACGACGAGATAGAGCGGCTTCAAATTGTCGAACGGCGCAAGCGCTTTTGCGATTTCCTCTTCTGAATATTCTCCCGGCGTGTTGAAGGGCGTGATGTTGCTGTAGCCGAGGCCGGCCCATTGCGTGGTGCCGTGTTCGGATTTCAGGGCGCGGATTTGGCGATGAAAGTCAAAGAAACCGAAACGTTCGCAAAAGCTGCGCGTGTCGTCGTGGCTTTCGTGATTTCCAGGCAGGACCCACACTTTTTCGCCGAGCGGTTTCATGATTTCGCCGCAGCGGTCGAGGTCCTTGCCAAATGTAGAGAGATCGCCGGCCGCGATATAGATATCCGCGGGCTGCGCGATCAGCTTTTCGAGAGCGCGCGTGTCACCGTGGATATCGCTGAAGATCAGAACCTTCACGGCGCCACCGCATGATGTGGAATGCGCGTTAAATTTTCCATAAACATTCCGTTCTGCTCCCAGCCTTCCTCCACCACTTTACCACCGGAATCAAACACGACCACGTAGGTGAAAGGTTGCGGGCGGCGGCGCTTGGGATTCACGAAGCGATTTTCGCCGAATTCGACGATGTGCAGACCTTCTTCCGCAGCGCTTCGAATCACGGGAAAGCGCGCAAAGCCCCAGTACGTTTTTACTTCAGGAAGCTGCAATGCTTCGTCTACGTATTGGTCGGGGGGCGAATCAGCGGTGAAGGTGAATGATTGCGGGTGAAGATGGCGGAGATCGAAGCGCGATTGGTAGACGCCGTTGGTCGAGCGAATCACGCCGCCCCAGCTGAGCCACGAGGGAGGAAGCGGGAGCGCTCCCATGCGCTCCACTTCGATGTGGTTTTCGGCGGCGAAAGATTTCACTTGTGCCATTACGAGATGATGAGCAGTCCAGCAGAGGGCGATGTAAACAAACATCGCGTAGGTTCCGCCCCGGCACCACGCTGAACGCCTGAGGCGAAAGCCCCAAGCGCCGAGCGCAGGAAGAAAAAACAATGCGCCGATGGCAAGAATCGCGACGACAAGCACCCAAACGTGGAACGGGTAACCGACTCCGCTTGCCAGAACCCAACTGGCGATGGCGGCCAGAGTGAAAAGAATCCACATCTTCGCTGCACGCACGCGGCTCTCGGCGCGATCGCTATAAATCCAGGCAATGATTTGCGGCAACAGGACAATCGAAGTGAATGCGAGGTCGATGATGAAAAGCAGATCCCAGGCGACGCGCTGTTGAGAGATGGGTGTGAGCATGCGTGTACCGAATGAGGTCATACCGTCGAGAAGAATGTGGCTGGCGATGCCGACGCCGTAAATTAATGTAAGCACGCCGAAGGAAGGCGCTTCGATTTTCAGGCGGCGCGCGGCCCAGCGCGTGAGCCACGCGAGGATTGCCGCGAAAAACGGAAGGCCGACGAAGGAATGCGTGATGCCGCGATGATATTTGATGATTGCGAGCGGATCGCGGGAGATTGCGTCGGCGACCGTGTCAATATCCGGAAAAACGGCGCCGAGCGTTGCGGCGAAAATCGCGACGCGGCCGTTACGGTCCGAGAAATAGCCTTTGCCTAAGAAGCGCGCCGGTGATGCCGTGGGTTACGGGATCCATTTAACGAGTGGAAGAGGAGAAATTGTACACGATTGGGCGAGGGCTCAAAAAATCTCGATGAGCGGATGGCGCTTGGGAACCACTTCACCGATGATTCGAGCGGGAATGCCTCGCCGCTCCATCGCTGCGCGCGCGGAGTTTGCGGCGCCGGGCGCGAGAGCGACGAGCAAGCCGCCGGACGTTTGCGGATCGAAGAGCAACGCGCGAAATTCGTCGGCGACGCTGTCAGCGAACTCGACGCAGCTTTCAACGAATTCGCGATTGTTCTTCATGCCTCCGGAAAAAAAGCCGGCGCGAGCTGCCTCGATTGCACCCGGCAGGTACTCGATGCGTTCATGGTCGATTTTCAGGGACACGCCGCTGCCGATGGCCATTTCGCGCGCGTGGCCGAGGACGCCAAAGCCGGTGACGTCCGTTACGGCGTGAATGGGTTTTTCAGATTTTGTCGCGTCGTCGATTTCATGCAATGCCTCGGCGGCTTCGCGATTCAGGCGGGTCATCGATGCGGTGGACGCTGCGATCCAAGACGGCTCGGCTTTCCCTTGTTTCAGAGCTGTGGAGATAACTCCCGTTCCGATGGCCTTGGTGAAGAGGAGGACGTCGCCGGGCTTTGCGCCCACGTTCTTCCAGATGTGATTCGGGTTAATCACACCCGTGACGGCATAGCCGAACTTCAATTCGTCGTCGCGGATCGAATGGCCGCCGACGACCGTACATTTGGCTTCCATCATTTTCGAAAGGCCGCCGCGCAGAATCTCTTCGAGAACTTCGGGTGGGCTGGCGGTGGGAAACGCGACGATCGTTAGAGCCGAGATCGGCCGGCCACCCATGGCGTAGATGTCGCTGAGAGCATTTGCCGCGGTTACCTGACCGAACAGAGCGGGGTCGTCAACGATGGGCGTGAAAAAATCCACGGTTTGCACGATGGCGAGGTCATCCGTGAGGCGGTATACGGCCGCGTCGTCGCTGGTTTCGAAGCCGACGATTACGTTTGGATCGGTTTGCGAGGGAAGGCGCTTGAGGACTGCGTCGAGGATGCTGGGGCTGAGTTTGGCCGCGCAGCCAGCGGCTTTCGCTGTGGTGGTCAATCGAACTGCTTCCGTCAATTCTGCCTCCGGAATTCGAACTTTGATTATAGCGCCTTGGGAGCGCGACGGTGATGAAACCTTCAGGTTAGCAATTCAGGCGGGAGCGACCGGCTTGCAATCAGGCTTGCGCCGCGGCTGAGCGGATGGGGATTGTGATGGTCTTTGGCGATTCGGTCTTGGCTTGAGTTGTTGCGAGCATGTGGCAGCGCCCATCGAATACGGCTCCCGGCTCGATAATCAGGCAGGGCGTGTGAATCTCGGCGATAACGATGGCGCCGGTCTGGATCTCGACTTTCCCTTTGGCGTTGATGATCCCATCAAAGCGGCCACCGATGGTGACGGCATTCCCGTCGATTGTGCCTTCCATTGAGGAGTGCTCGCCGAGGATGAGCGTCCCTGCAGATATGAGCGTACCCTTAATGGCGGCGTCGAGGCGAAATGTTCCGGGGACTTCGAGCTTGCCCTCGAAGCGAACGCCTTTCTCGAGAAAGCCGGTCCATTCGCCGGAGTCTTGGGACTTTCGATCAAACCAGGAAAGCGCCACGCGTTTCTCCTACATATATAGCTATTACTTGGCAATGAGTTGATCGTATAGACGCACCAAATCACTATCATTATAGTATTCAAATATTAGTCTACCAGGATGTCCGGCCAAGCCAGGATGAACAGAAACTCGTGTGCCGTATGCTCGCTGGAGTTCCTCGATGGCTGCTTTGACATTTGCGTCCTGTTGGACGGCGACGCGCTCGGCTTTCGGCTTTGCGAGGCGACCGGCCAGGCGCTCGACCTGGCGAACCGTCATACCGCCGCGAGCGATTCGGCGCGAGAGTTCGAGGCGCTCTTGGGTATCGGCGATCGCGAGCAAGGCGCGGCCGTGGCCTGCGGTGAGATGGCCTTCCTCGAGGAGATCCTGGATCGGTTGATCGAGTTTCAGGAGGCGGACCGCATTGGCGATGGTGGCGCGGTCTTTTCCAGTGCGCTCGGCGACCTTCTCTTGCGTGAGGTTGAATTCCTCGGTGAGGCGCTGGAAAGCGCGAGCCTGCTCGATGGGATTGAGATCTTCGCGCTGAAGGTTCTCAACTAGCGTCATCTCGAGCGCCATTTCTTCGGGCACGTCGCGCACTACGACAGGGACGCGCTGGATCGCAGCACGCTGCGCGGCACGCCAGCGGCGCTCGCCTGCGATCAACTGGTAGCGATTGTTGATCCGGCGAACGACGAGCGGCTGGACGATTCCGCTCGAAATGATCGAACGGGCCAGCTCTTCGAGAGCTTCTTCTCGGAAGCGCGTTCGCGGCTGATAGGGGCTGGGGTCGATCAGGTCTATGTCGACGTGAAAGAGCCCTTCACTCTGCGGGCTCGCCGGGATCGCCGCCGGTGGGCTCACCCGCGTGCTTGTGTCGTCGGTGGCTGCGACAGAGCCGGAGCTGTCGCTGCTGCTGCTCCCGATCCCGCCGGTACTGACGCCGGCGCCTGCTGCGGCTGCTGCGGTTGCGGGGGTGGCTGCGGCGGCTCCGGTTCCCGAATTAGTGCGCCCAGTCCCCTGCCCAGAGCGTTTCTCGGCATTGGCGATAACCTCCTTAGCTAGTTGGATATAGCTTTCGGCACCTTTACTATGTATGTCGTAGAATATTACTGGCTTCCCATGGCTAGGAGCTTCGGCAAGGCGGACATTTCTTGGAATGACGGACTCGAAGACCTGGGATCCGAAGAAGCTCCGCAAGTCGGCCGCGACCTGCTTTGAGAGGGTGGTTCGGTCGTCGTACATGGTCAGCAAAATACCTTCGATTGCGAGCGCTGGGTTGATAGTACGGCGGAGGCGCATGAGGGTATCGAGGAGTTCGGAGACACCCTCGAGAGCCAAGTACTCGCACTGGATAGGGACGAGGACGGAATCCGCGGCGGCCAGGGCGTTGAGGGTGAGAAGATCTAGCGCGGGAGGAGAATCGATGAGGATGAATTCGTATTTGTCCTGAACCTGCTTCAGGACTTCTTTTAGCCGGAACTCACGCTCGTCGGCTGATACGAGTTCTACGGCCGCGCCTGCGAGATTCTTGTCGGAGGGGACGATATCGAGAAATTCCACCTGGGTGTGAAGAATAATGCGCTCGAGGGGCTCGTTGAGAATAAGCGGTTGATAGAGAGTGCGTCTGGCGGGGTCTTTCGGGAAGCCTAAAGCGCTGGTGGTGTTGCCTTGTGGATCGCAATCGATCACCAAGGTGCGCTTCTCGGCGACGGCGAGCGAGGCTCCCAGATTCACGGTTGTAGTGGTCTTTCCTACGCCGCCTTTCTGATTTGAGACCGCGATTATGCGCGCCAAACTTTGCCCCCGGAAAATGTTGAAGCTGGAATTTACAGAAAGTCGTTTTGCGATGCAATATGTTTCACGTGAAACAAATGCGAAAGTGGCGGTGGTAGTGCGAATTGTTCCACGTGGAACAGAGTTCAGCCCGATTCTGCTTTCTGCCGGGTGCCCACAAGGATAAATCGGCGGTCCGTGCGCGGAATTTTATCGGGCGAGCTCCACTTAAAGCGCTTGTCGTCTGCGATCTCATCCGCGTCCTCGATACCCATCCAGAGTAACAACTTTCCGCCAGGGGTTAACTTGGCCTGGGCCCAGCCAATTAGCTCGTTAAACTGTCCCACGGCGCGGGCGGTGACGATCTCAAACCGTTCGTCAGAGGATTGAAGATCAGATGTTCTGCCCGCGGAAAGCGCTGACATTGTTCAGGTCGAGTTGACGAATCACCTCATTGAGGAATGCAAACTTTTTTGCATTTGGCTCAATCAGCGTGACGTCCAGGGAGGGCCGCGCCATCGCGAGAGGAATCCCTGGAAAGCCGGCACCGGATCCAACGTCGGCGAGCCGACTTTTTTCCACAGGGAGCATCGGTAGGGCGAACAGACTTTCGCCGAAATGGAAGGCTAGAATCTGATCTAACTCGGTTACTGTCGTCAGAGAGACGGTCTTATTCCACTTCAGCAGCAATTCGATGTAGGTTTTTATTCCGGCCGTTAGATCGGGCGCCGGCAGAACGCCGTAGGGTTTAAGAGCTTCGTTGATCTGCGTGTTGGTCAGGGAGAGCATCAGCGGGTCGTCGTGACCTGCTGAGCCGTCTGCCTCTTCTTCCTGCAGGTTTCGGCCTTGCCGCAACGCTTCCTGAATATGGCGAGGAGCTAACAGGCCGATTGAAAGGTCCGCGACGAAATGCGCGACGATCGTCGGCACGAGGCTGCCGGTCCAAGCGCGAACTCCTGAAAAGAGCAATCCGACGGCGAACGTCGAAACCAAGCCTCGTTTGCCTTGGTAGAGGTGCGCAAATGAAAAGAGCAAAGCTGATCCGAGAATACCAATGAGCAAGAAGCGGGACCAATCTTGAAAGACATACTGGGCAAAGCCGCGGTATATGAATTCTTCGCAGACCGCTACGGTAGTGACCAGCGCCGAGAAAGCGAGGCGCTCGATGCCGTCGCGCGGAAATACTTTGAGGGCCAGTTGAACCGTTTCGGAACGAAATGCGGTGGAATCGGATTTAATTCTGCGAACGCTGGCAATCTGATTCAGCAAGAGCAGTAAGCACATAATACTACAGTTATAGTAATAATGAAATAACCATGACCAAGACTAGACTCCGAGCTGCGCGGGCGTAATGCCGTGGCGAATCGTGCGCCAAAGTATCAAAGCAGCGGCTAGCCATTGGAAGGCAATTGTCGATGCGTAAATCGAGAGGCGATCTAGTTTCGTTGTATCGGGAAGCTCGAGCAAAGCGCGGACGCGCCGCCGCCCCATCACGGGGACGACAAAGGCGAGCACGCCGAGGATGAGGGCAAAATCCCAATGCAACGTTAAGCCACCTTAATTCTGTCCACTATTGATCGAATTCTGTAGCAGTATCGATCGTTTGCTGCAGATGCCGGCAGATGATTGTACATCGCATCGACAGAGACGCGGAGCAGTTGGAAAACTTTTTGTCAGGCTGCAACTTGATCGGAACTGTATTGGCGACTGCGTGTTGACACTGGCGGAGCGAACGCCGTATGGTTCTGGTTCGGAAATTTTCGGCGCATTTGTGCGAAGAACTGAATGAAAATTCTAGTCATCGGTAGCGGCGGACGCGAGCATGCGCTGGTGTGGAAGCTCGCACAATCGCCGGGCGTGGAAAAAATCTGGTGTGCGCCGGGAAACGGCGGGATCGCGAACGATGCGGAATGTTTTCCGCTTGATTTAAGCGATGTGCGAGCTGCGGCCGATCTTGCTGCGAAGCTCGGCGCCGATTTGACCATTGTTGGACCGGAGATCCCGTTGGTTCACGGCATCGCCGACGAATTCGCCGCGCGGGGCCTTACGCTGCTGGGGCCTTCGAAGGCAGCCGCGCAGCTCGAAGGCAGCAAGATTTTCGCGAAGAAATTCATGGAGCGGCACGGTATTCCCACGGCCGCAGTGTATGGAATTTATGAGCAGGCTGTGGATGTTTACACTGATCTTTGTTCGGTCGATTGGCCGCTGGTGATCAAGGCGGACGGATTGGCCGCGGGAAAGGGCGTTCTGGTGACGTCGTCGCCTGATGAAGCGACCGCTTTTATCGATCGAGTGATGGAGCGCAAAGAATTTGGTGAAGCGGGCCGGCGAGTGCTTCTGGAAGAAGGGCTTCAGGGTGAGGAGCTGTCGTTCATCATTTTGACCGACGGCAAGAATTTTATGCGCATGGCGCCGACGCGCGACTACAAACGCGCGTATGACGGGGACCGCGGTCCAAACACCGGCGGCATGGGAGCGTATTCGACGGATGACCTTTTGCCAGCGGAGCTCGAGAAGAAGATTGTCGAATCTATCGTGCGGCCGACACTGGCTGGACTCGAGAAAGACGGCATGCCGTATCGGGGATTCCTGTATTTCGGACTGATGCTTACTCAGCAGGGGCCGAAAGTGCTCGAGTTCAATTGCCGGCTCGGAGACCCGGAGACGCAGGCTATTATGATGCGGGCAGATTTTGATTTTGCGCAGGCTTGCATGGCAGCTGCGCGGGGCGAACTTAGCGGCGTGCAGGCAAAATGGGCGCCAGCTTCGAGCGTTTGTGTTGTGCTGGCTTCAAAGGGCTATCCCGAAAAACCAGAGACAGGCCAGGAGATCTCGGGACTGGATGCAAAGGGTCAGGTTGGCGCGCCCGGAAAGGCGTTCCATGCCGGCGTACGCCGCGAGGGTATCTAAATACTACACGTAGTGGTGGCAGGGTCCTTGGCGTCGCGGCCTCGGGTCAAGACTTAGCTTCCTGCCGTCGCGCTGTCTACTCTCTATGTAGTACTGTTGCATTTGATGGGCGGCAATATCGGGGTGACGTAGGAGCTACCGACCAAAGCAAGGCTCAAGCGGCCGCCGAGGCGCGGAATGCCTGAGGTAGCGAACCTTGTTCTTGTGCCTGGTGCACCGGTTTCCGATGAAGGAAGTCGAGGAGGCAGAAGCTGTTCAGGACAAGGGACTCAAGGGATGCATTCATGGACGGCCGGGCAGCAAGCGGCAGGTCTCGCTGATGGATGTGGAGACCTTGGAGAAGCTGGGAATAGCACGCGGAGCCGTGAAGGAAAACATCGCCACCCGCGGATTGGATTTTCAGCGTCTGGAGGTGGGTCAGCGCCTGCGTATTGGCGGCAGCTTGCTTGAGATAACCCTGCCGTGCGATCCGTGCTCGAGGATGGATGAAATCCGTCAAGGGCTGCAGGAGGAATTGCGCGGGCAGCGCGGCTGGTTGTGCCGCGTCGTGGAGGGCGGAAAAATTCGGCGCGGTGACCGGATCGAGGTATTGGCTGGGATTCCGGAAGCCGGTGCGACAGGAGGTTTCAGGGTGACGGCAGGAGACAGCGATAAAGCTGTGGTGATTGGAATTCTGATGGGGTCGGATACGGATTTGCCGGTGATGAGCGAAGCCGGCAAGACGCTCGAGAAATTTGGGATCCGCTACGAGATGGAGGTGGTGTCGGCGCATCGGACGCCAGCGCGGGCGCACGAATATGCGACGTCTGCGGCGGGGCGCGGAGTGAAGGTGTTGATCGTCGGCGCGGGCGCGGCGGCACATCTTGCGGGCGTGATTGCGGCGAATACGACGCTGCCTGTGATCGGCGTTCCGCTCGCGACGAGCGCACTCAACGGGCTCGACGCGCTGCTCGCGACGGTGCAGATGCCGGGCGGAATTCCGGTGGCGACGATGGCGATCGACAAGGCGGGAGCAGTGAACGCGGCGATTTTTGCTGCCGAGATTCTAGGTCTGGCGGACGCGGAAATAGCGCGCCGGCTCGTGGCTCACAAGGAAGATCTGGTTCGTGGAGTGGCGGAGAAGAACGCAAAGCTTCAGGAACAATTGAAGCAAAAGAAATAATGCGTACTGGTCGGACGTCACTTTCTTCTCGTAAGGCCATCCTGTCCGCTAAGCACCGCGAATCGCAATTAATTTCCAGATGGCTTGATGAGCGTTGGCGCGTCGGCCGGGCGTTCCTTTTGTTTGAAGCGCGGGCTTTGGCTCGTTTGGCGGCTGAACTATCCATGTGAAGCCGGACTCAAAGCCGATCGAGGCCATCGTTTCGCGAGAGTTGGGCGGGGAAATCGCGTGGATGGCAGCGCGGAGAAACTGCGTGGCATCGGCTGCTTTAATTTTGTTGCTCGATCCATTTAAGAACATGGAAGCGACGGAGAACATAGTGGAGTCAGAAATGGAAAGTTTTTCGAGTCGAGGATCCTTCTGCCGCAGCATCTCGAGCAGAGTGGACGATACCATGCCGGGCGGATAGTCGAATTCGATGAGCGTCTTTGGTTGCTCTTTTTCGGGCGGCCAATCCTGAAGATAACGCGGCCGCGGTATGCGCGTCTCCCAAAAATCGCCCCGCTGCGGATATTGTTCGAAGAAATAGTCTACGTGCCATACTTCCGGGCCGTAACCCGGAACAATATCGGCGACCACGAGCTCAACGAGCGGTTCGCCTTCCGGCAATTTCATCTGAGCGTGGAGTTGTTTCGCGACTTCGTTCAGGCGATCGCCAACGCCTTGCCCGATGAACTCAATGTCGGTGGCTTCTGTGCCTTCCAATGCCGGCGAGAGTTTCGGGGCGTCAATGCTCACCCGCCCGTGAAGGCGTGGAAGCTCGCGATCGAGTCGAGCGATTTGAATATTCGCTGAAGGGGAAAACCAATCGACCGCACCGAGAAGTACGCCTGCGCGCTGGCCGGAAAGAGGGACCGGAGCGGGCGGGTGCGTTTGGGCCTCGAAAGGATTTTCGACGGTGACGATTAAGATGGCGTCTTTAACAACTGCAACCACGACGCGTCCTGCAGCGAGATTAGCGATGACTTCTTCGCCCGGCTGATCGGACGGATTCTGAGCGAGGGCACGAGGTCCGTGGAAAGACCAGGAAACGGCGGCGAGACCGACGAGAAGCGATGGGCACAAAGATGCGGTATAGCGAAACGATAGGCGCGCGACGGAGGCGGAGCGGCACGAAGATTAGTCTCCCGAGACGGATGCGATTTCCTTGCGCGCGATGGCTTGCACTGCGGTGATGGCGACAACTTTCACAATGTCATCCGAGGAGCAACCGCGCGATAGATCGTTCGCCGGGCGTGCGAGACCCTGAAGAATCGGACCGAGAGCTTCGGCGCCGGCAAGGCGCTCAACGAGTTTATAGGCGATGTTGCCGGAATTGAGATCGGGAAAGATCAAAACATTCGCGCGGCCAGCGACAGGCGAGCCGGGGGCTTTGCTTGCGCCTATTGCGGCGACGAGTGCGGCGTCGGCTTGCAGCTCTCCGTCGATTGCAAGTTCCGGTTGGCGGGCTTTCACGATACGCAACGCCTCGCGGATCTTTTCCACGTGAGCGTGCGCAGCAGAACCTTTGGTTGAAAATGAAAGCAGTGCTACGCGTGGTTCGGTTTCGAGGAAAACGCGGGCATTTTCGGCCGTGGCCAGGGCGATTTCCGCGAGCTCCTGCGCCGTTGGATCAGGAACCACGGCGCAATCGGCAAAAAGCAGTGCGCCCTTTTCGCCGAAGGCGCGCGCGATTGCGTTCCGGTCGCTGATCATCAGGAAAAAACTCGACATAAGTCGCGCATCCGGGGCCAGCCCGATAGAATGCAGCGCCGCGCGAACCGTGTCCGAGGTTGAGTTCGCAGCGCCGCCGACCGTTGAGTCCGCATCGCCAGCCGCTACGCTCAGCGCTGCGAAATAGAGCGGTTTGCGCGCGAATTCTTGAGCTTCTTCGTGCGTAAGGCCGCGAGCGTGCCGGCGTTCGAAATAGATTTCCGCATAGGAATTAACGCGAGGGCTCGATAGCGGATCAATGATGTTAATACCGTCGAGCTTCAGGCCTGCTCTATCGGCTGTGGCGCGAATGTTGACCGAGCGGCCCAGGAGCGTGATTTGCGCACAACGCTCGGCCGTGACTTGAACTGCGGCGCGGATCACGCGCTCGTCCTCGCCTTCCGGCAGGACGATTCGCTGCGGATAAGCCCGCGCTTTACTCTTGAGCCTGTCGAGCAAGTTCATTTATGTGAACTTATCATAAATCGGAGAGCGATAGGATGCGCGATGGTGCGCCCGCGGAACGAGGTGAACGAGCTTCGCTGCCCTATTTGCGCTGAGTTCTAGTAAAATTAGCAGGCCCCGAAAGGGTCCAGCGGCAAAACGAAAATGAGCATTCTGAGCGCGATTACGGGCGGACTGCGGTCTCCGGACCGAATCCGGCACAACGGGAAGCGGCTGTCAGACATTCTCGCTGCGCACGCAAAGTTCGTGCGTGGCGACGAGTCCGGTGTTCGCGCAGACCTTGCCGGCGCGAATTTATCTCGCGCGGACCTGCACAAGATGAATCTCGCCTATGTGAATCTGCAAGGCGCAAACCTGACGCGCGCCAATCTTCGCGAGGCAAAACTGGCGTCTGTCGACTTCAGCAAAGCCAAACTGCATCGCGCTGACTTGCGCAAAGCGGACCTGACGGAAGCGAATCTCAGCGGAGCGGATCTCTCTGAGGCACAAGTGGGCGGAGCGGAGCTTTTTCGCGCCGACCTGCGCCATGCGAACCTGCGTCGCGCGAATTTTGGAGCGACGAATTTCCGCCAAGCCGAAGTAGGCGGGGCGAATTTCGAAGGCGCAATCCTGCAAACTACGATCTTGCGCGAAACCAATCTCGACGGCGTCGATCTTTCAGGCATTGACCTCACGACCACGCTTCTGCCACCTGGTTACAAGCGCTCGAGCGCGGCCAGCGGTTAGGAGTTTCGATGCCCGCGCCGCCTGAAGCGACCTGGCAAAACCCAGGCTTCCTGGATTCAGGTGGAGGATTACCGCCTGCCGGGCGGATGGGTGGGACGCGAACACGTGGCTTCGCGCTCTCGTGGTTATTGCGATCTCCTCGAAAAGGGGCAGATCGTTTTTTTTCCGTCCCTTCCTTTTCATTTTCCGATTGAGGATCAGGAATTTCTTCTGGCGCAGCAATGGACCGAGTTGCGGCTGCACAAGAATGTGTCTTACCGTCCGTCAGAGGACGTTCTGCGCGGCGTTTCGGGAGACGCGCGGACGATCGAACGAATCCACGCAATCATGCGCAACTACAGCGCACAGGTGATCGAATTTCTGACGAAATTCCTGGCTCCGTACGCGACGAGATGGAACCTCGATTTCTCGAGTTTTCGCCCAATCGAGGAAGAGGGGCGGGATCTTCCCATCCACAAACGAAACGATCTTCTGCATGTGGATGCGTTTCCGAGCCGGCCGACGCGTGGCGGCAGAATTCTCCGGGTTTTCACGAATCTCAATCCCAAGCGCCCGCGCGTTTGGAACACGACGGAAGGCTTTGAATCGCTCGCTCGCCAGTTCGCCAAAGATGCGGGGCTAGGACAAATTGCCGAGGGCGACACGGTGATCAGCCGCACCGTGCAAACGTGGGGCGAAAAGCTCGGCTTTCGCGGGCATGGGCAGAACGCGCTACGACATGTTTATGCTGCGTTTTCACGATTACTTGAAAGAGAACTCAAAATTCCAGGAAGACTGCCCGAAATTCCGGCTGGAATTTCCGCCTCTCGCCACATGGCTCGTTTTTACGGATTGCGTGGCACACGCAGTAATCTCCGGCCAGTACGCCATCGAACAGACCCTCCTGATTCCTCCGCAAGCGCTGGTCGCTCCGAACGCAGCACCCTACCGGATTCTCGAGAATCTGGCTGGACACCCGCTCGTAACATAACGAAGTCCTCGGGTCTATTGGCTTCGGGTTTCCCGAAACTTAGGGTTGACTTAGTGCTGGTCTCGGATTATTAATCTGTTTTTCCACTCGGGTTAACCCAGCCCCGCTCGAATCGGCCTAGAACGAACACATCTTTCTTTAGGAGGGGTATCCTTGCGAACTACGAGTCACGTTGCAAAGGCATTCGTGCGCCCACTTCGTTCCTCAAGCGTCCATTTTTCCGCCCTGCTACGCCAGAGTCTGGCCGTCGTGGTGGCAATCACGTTCATTTTTGCGCCGATTGGAGGCGCTGCGTTTCCAATTGCGACCGAAGCCAGGACGCTGCACGCTTCAGGCGCCGGTAGCTCGGGTCCGACCAACGGATGTGAACTGAATTCTGCGCGAGGGCAGATCCAGCACGTGGTTTATATTCAGTTCGATAACGTTCACTTTACCCGCGACAATCCAAACGTTCCTTCCGATTTGGAGCAGATGCCGAATCTGTTGAACTTCATCACAGAGAACGGCGTGCTTATGACCAATCATCACACTCCACTCAAGTCGCATACGGCGGACGACATCATCACCTCGCTGACGGGCGTGTATCCCGACAAACACGGCCAGCCAATTGCGAACGCCTTCGGGTGGTTCACGCCTCCGGGAAGCCCATTTTTCGACGGTTTTGCTGCTTCGTTTCAATATTGGACCAATATCGTCAATGCTACGACGGATCCCTCCTTCTTCATGATCACCAAGGATGGAAAGAATGCTCCGGCGCCTTGGGTTCCATGGACTCGCGCAGGGTGCAACGTGGGAGCTGTGTCGATTGCGAACATGGAACTCGAGAATATATTCGGTGACGTGGTTAACGTCTTCGGAGCAAATTCGCCGGAGAATATGGAAGTGCAAGCCGACGTGGCGGCCAAGAATACCGCACCGGCAGTCGCCGATTTCGAAGGCATCGCGATTCACTGCGCAGCGGGCAACGCTCTTTGTTCCTCTGCAAACAATGGAAAGCCGGACGTGCTCCCGCAGGAGCCCGGCGGATATTCTGGATTCAACGGGCTGTTCGGTCACAAGTATGTCGCTCCTCAGGTCAGCCCGAGCGGCCCTCTGGTTGATTTGGATGGGAATGTGGTGACGGACGGCAAGGGAAATGTCGGCTTTCCGGGTTTTAGCGGCATCTCCGCAGCCCAGACGCTATCGTACGTTGCGGCGATGCAGGAGCACGGAGTGCCGGTGACCTACGCGTACATTTCGGACGCGCATGACAACCACGCACATGATATCGCCACTGCACCGTCAGCCTGCTCGACTGATCCGGAGCTTGCATTTGGAAACGCCAACGGGCCCGGCAGCGTTTGCTACGAGGCGCAACTTGTCGCGTACAACGAAGCCTTCGGGAAATTCTTTTCGCGGTTGGCGGCAGATGGCATCAACAAGCAGAACACTCTATTTGTGATCACGGCTGACGAGGGCGACCACTATGCTGGCGGCGGCCCGTTCAATTCCACCTGTGATGGCGTGACGATCCCCTGCAGCTACATTAATCCGGCGACAGGCAAGAGCGTGGTGGGAGAATTTGACACGAACCTGACCGGGTTGATGGCGACCGAAGAGAACATCACTTCTACTTTCGATATCCAGACCGACATGGTCCCTGTGTTCTACATCGAGGGCAATCCGCCGGTGGGTGATCCTCTGGCCCGCAGTTTCGAGCGGGCCTCGGCGAATCTGACGGCTGTGAATCCTCTCACGGGTGCGACAGACAACCTTACGGAGGCTCTGGCTGATCCGGTGGAACTTAAGCTGCTCCATATGGTCACGGGCGACCCGCAACGAACGCCGTCGTTTGTGATGTTCGGCAACCCGGACTATTTCCATTTGACTGGTGCACCGAACTGCAGCAAAGCGTGCGTGTTCCAAGGCAATGGGTTCGCCTGGAACCACGGCGGCATCGATAAGGAAATCGTCACGACGTTTCTGGGATTGGTGGGGCCTGGAATCGTGACGAACGGCGTCGACAATTCTGTCTGGTCGGATCACGTGGATATCCGCGCGACCATGCTCGTGCTGACCGGCTTGAGGGACGACTATCAAGATGATGGCCGCGCGCTCGTGGAAGAGTTCAACCCGTGGGCGTTGCCCAAAGGCTTGACCCAGGGTAACGGGCGGTTCGGCAACGAGTTCATCGAGCTAGCCCGCGCTTACAAGCAGATCAACGCACCCAACGGAGATCTCGGGCAGACCAGCCTGCGCATTTCGACGCGCGCGCTGGCTTCAGGAAGTCCGGGTAACGACTCGCAATACATCCACGTAGAGAACGCGATCTCCAACATCACAACCGCCCGCGATACTTTAGCGGCTCAGATGCTCCAGCTATTGCAGGATGCCGAATTCAACGGCAAGCAGATTCCCCCGGGACGTGCTGAGTTGCTGACGTTCCAGGCACAGATTCTGCTGGACCTGACCCACTTGCTCGATCACGCTCGTTAAGGCGGGCAGTGGGTTCTTAGGCAAGATGAGTAAATCGGGGTCCGGAGTTGGTCCGGGCCCCCGTTTTTTTTTCGCGTCTATTTGCCGGCTGAAAAATCGGCAGGGTCCGCGCCGTAGCCGTAACCACGAGGCGGATTGGCGCGGCGGCGGGTTTCAATGCCGAGGCGTTTGATTTTTTGATTCAAAGTGGAGAGCGGGATCTGAAAGCGCTCGGCTGCCTCGGTCTGGTTCCAGTTGGTGCGTTCGAGCATGTCCACGATGATGCGGCGCTCTACCTCTTCGAGAATTTCAAAAAGCGAGGGAGCAGGTGCCGTGGTGCGAGACCCCACTTCACCCGGCAGCGGCGGCAGGAACTCTGCGAGCTGCAGGCGGACACCCTTTACGATCTCGCGTGTGCGGACACTTTCAGGCAATAAGTCGACGTCGACTCCGTCCTGCGTGGAGAGCACCACTGCACGCTCGACGACATTTTCGAGTTCGCGGACATTGCCGGGCCAATCGTAGTCCATCAGGAGCTTCATTGCTCCATGTGAGAACCGGCGCAGAGGCTTGCCGTTTTCGTGGCAGAACTGTTCAAGGAAGCGGTCGATGAGCAGCGGGATGTCTTCCTTGCGGTCGCGCAGGGGCGGAAGCTGAACGGAAATCACGTTCAAGCGGTGATACAAATCGTCGCGGAAGCGGCCCTCGCGGACGAGCTTGGTGAGATCTTCATTTGACGCGGTGAGGATGCGGACGTCTACTTTGATGGTGTCCGTGCCGCCCAGGCGCATAAATTCGCGTTCCTGAATCACGCGCAATAGCTTGGCCTGCGTTTCGGGGCCAATGGTGGAAATCTCGTCGAAGAAGATCGTTCCCTGATCGGCAACTTCAAAGAGCCCCTTTTTCGATGCGACAGCGCTTGTGAACGCGCCTTTGACGTGGCCGAAAAGCTGCGATTCGAGCAAATCCACGGGAATCGAGCCGGTGTTGATGGGGATGAACGCTTTGTCCGCGCGAGTGGATGCGGAATGAATCGCCTTTGCGATTAATTCCTTACCCGTGCCGCTCTCACCGTAGATGAGAACGGTGGAACGCGACGGCGCGACCTGCGTGATTAGATCAAAGACGGCGAGCATTTTTTCGCTCTTGCCGATGATGCTGGGAAAATTGTAGCGCTGTTTCAGCGCGCGCTTCAGCTGGACGTTCTCTTCGCGTAGCCGGCGGCCCTCGATCGCGACGGAAACTTGCGCAATCAGTTCGTCGTTCGACCACGGCTTGGTGATGAAATCCTGCGCGCCGCCCTTGAAGGCTGCGCGAGCCATGTCGATCGAGCCAAACGCTGTGATGAGAATGATCGAGAGGTTCGGGTCGCGGCGGCGGATCTCGCGGAGCAGCTCAAGACCGTTGCGATCCGGCAGGCTCACATCAAGCAGCATCAAGTCAAACGGACGATCTTCGAGCCTCTGCAAGCCGGCTTCGCCGGTGTCCGCGGGAGTGACTTCGAATCCTTCGGACGTTAGAAGGGCTTCGAGTCCTTCGCGGATTTCGATTTCGTCGTCAACGACGAGTATGGATCCCTTAGGCATGAACAGGTTTTCTTGCTACGGGAAATTCGAGCCGGAAAGATGTTCCCTTTCCCGGCGTAGAGCGCACGTCAACCTTGCCCGCATGCTCCTTTATGATGCCGTAGCTCACCGAAAGGCCCAGGCCGGTGCCCCTACCGGAGGCCTTTGTTGTGAAAAATGGATCGAAAATACGATGGAGGTGCTCGGGAGGAATGCCGGCGCCCGTGTCGGTAACTTCAATTTCAACCGAACCGTTGTGGGCGCCCGTCCTTACTTCCAACATCCCGCCGCTGGGCATCGCGTCACGCGCGTTCATGAAAAGATTCAGAAACACCTGCTGTAAGCGCGTGATCGAACCCAGGACCGTCGGCAGTTCCTCTGTGTAGTTCTTGATTACCTTCACTTGCGCCGTCTTGAACGGATGCTGTACCAAAGTGAGCGTTTCCTCGAGGACATGATTCACGTCCACTTCGATAAACTCCGCGGCGCCGGTGCGCGAGAAGTTGAGCAGGTTGTTGACGATTTCGCTGGCGCGGAAGGTCTGTTTGACGATGCGTTCAATCGTTTTCTGGCGCGGATCGTCTGAGGGGATCTGCTTGGCGAGCATCTGGATGTAATTCGAGATCACCGCGAGCGGCGTATTCACTTCGTGCGCGACGCCGGCCGCCAGCAATCCGAGCGAAGTGAGTTTTTCGGTTTGGACCATCTGCTCTTCGAGGCGCACGCGCTGGGTGATGTCGTCGAGCAGAATGAGCCGGCCGAGCCGCGCGCCATTCTTGCCTACGAGCGGAGCGATCGAAGCGTTGATTACGAGCTGGCTTCCGCCGCGAGTGCTCAGGCGGAATTTGTAAATCCCGGAAACGTGATCACCTGCCGCTCGCGCGGCTATCTCGGCAGCCAAATCCGAAGGCAGCACTTCCTGCAAGCGTTTGCGAATCGCATCCTGGCGCGGCACTCCGAGCAAACCTTCAAGCTGCGGATTCCACGATTCGATGCGGTCTTCCAGATCGACCGTGAGCACTCCAATATTGAGCGACTCAACGATATTCTCGCTGAAGTCCTTAAGCCGCTCCACTTGCATGGCCTTCTGTTCAAGCGATTGGTAGAGACGCGCATTCTCAATGGCGATCGCGACGTAACCCGCAATCGTGGAGAGAAGTTCGAGGTCATCGCTCGAGAGATAATCGCCATCAACCGTCTTACCCAGTCCGAGAACCGCGACAGTGCGTTCGCGGAAATGGCAAGCAATGAAGTAATTCAGATCAAGCTCTTCGAGTGTGCGGCGAACCGATTCGGACTCCGGCGAGGCGGCGCGCGCCGATTCGAAGAAGAGGCAGCCGTGCTCGAGCCCCGGCCGCGACGAATCAAGAAAGCTGAGATCGAGCGAACCCTCGGGCCGCAAGCCCATGGAACGCGAAAGGATGAATTTCCCCGGAGCCGCCGGATCCTCGAGAAAAATCGCAAGGCGATCGACAAGCAGAGTTTGCGACACTCGGTCGAGAACCGAGCCAACCAACGGTTCGAGCCGGACCTCATTCGTCAGCGCAGAGCCAAATTCGATCAGCGTTCGGCGATAGTCCAGGCGGTCGCGATAGAAAAAGCGATCGAGACGAGCCTGCACCCAGTCTCTCAGGGGCTGAAACAGAAACGCCGCGACCACAATCGCGATCACGCTCCCTGCTGGCCCCGCCGTCAGCGTGGTGTGGAACGCCTCACCGATCAGCGCCACCGCCGCAAAATAAATGGCCACCACACCCGCGGTCGCAAATGTATAGGCAAGGCCGCGCTTGAAGATAATATCCACGTCCATCAAGCGGTACCGGATGATGGCGTAACCAAAGCACAGCGGAATCAGCGCCAGCGAGCACGCCGACGCCTTCATCCACGATGCCGGAACGATACCGAAGACGTAGGGCACGATGTAGAGCAGCAGAAATGGAATCGTGCCGGCAAAAGTGCCGCCCGTAACCCATTTGAGCTGCTGCCGCAGAATCGCGGTGGGAGCCCGGCGGTAACTCATCAAGAAAATCACCGCGGCGACAAGGAAATAAATTCCCAGATTCGCTTGCTCCACTTTATCGAGCCAGTAACGCGTACTCACTGCTGGAAGGAAATCAAGCGTGCCACTGGCAATAAAAACGTGCAGCGTCAGAAGACCGGCTGGAATTCCATATGTAATGGCGAGCTTTGGCCAGATCCAGCCGCGGCGTTCCGGAAACACGAGCGCGAAATGAACGAGAAGAGCCGGCTGGAGAAGCAAAGCGACGACGTTGCTCCAGTAAATCACCCAATCGAAGGAATTCAGCTTGCCGCTGTAGTGAAAGCTGTAAAGAATGAACGAAACAAGGCAGAAGACATAAAAGTGAATTGCGCGAGGCGCATTCCAGCGGCGAGCAAAAATAAACAGGCCGATGAACAGATAGAGCAGTGCCGTGAATCGCAGGTAATTCTCGATCGACGAGGGATTTTCCTGCGGCGCCGTCACAACCGGCGTCTCAAAACTCGCGCCGTCCCGCCGCATTCCGTATCGAACTTCAGCCCATGGGCCCACCTTGAACAGCACGCGGGTCACGTCAGTGGCTCGATGAATCGAGAAACCCCGAACGGTCTGCACGTAATCGCCCTGCTTGATTCCGGCTCTGGAAGCGGGCGAATCCCCCACCACGTGCCAAGCAACGACGCCTTGCGGGCTGTCCATCCACGTAACGCCGTCGTCAGGCAGGATATAGCGGGAGCGTTGCTGATAGTTGAGGACGGCAAAAATGACAGCCGCAAGCGTGAGGACCGCCAGCACTACCGCGCCGAGCCGCATGCGAAGGCTATCGTTCACGCACCTACACCCTTATCCTTCTACTATTATGCCAGCACGTAGATTTCCACAAACCACAGATTTCATATCGGGGAAGTGCCTATTTTTGTTCATATTAGGAGGTACTACGACTGCTCATTTTCCAGAAATTCTGTTTTTGGGATTAACCTTCCCAATTCCGGTAGGCGGCCAGGCTTTAGAACTGAACGCTCAACCCTCCGCGGAAGTACCGGTAGGAAGGCACAAGGACCACCCGTCCGTCTCCGGTTGAGACTGGGACGTATCCTTGAGCCAGGAGGTTTCCGAAGTCGGCCAACGCTTCCATATGGCCGGGAAAGAAACTGGGAAGTTGCTGGCGGATTTCCATATTTAGATAAGGATCGAGATGGAACAAAGACTCTCCGTACGGATCGAGGTGGGAGACCGCTTGTCCGCCAATCCACTTGTATCCGACGGAGACCTTCGTTCCGAGGTGGGGCACGTTCGCTGACACTCGTGCTGCGAGGCTCTGGCGATACCGAGTAAGGAGTTGATCGCGCAAAGAGCCGTCAAACGCATCATCGTCGGGCGCCAAGAACTCCAGCGTAATCGTAGACGATCGTGGCGTCGAGATTGTCACTCCAGCGATGATGAAAGGCCACTCGCGCGCCCGTCGAACTGGTCTTCCCGCCATCGTAAGCAAAAACATCGGAGAAATAGTCCTGGAGATAGTCGGGGCCGGAGACAGGTCCTCGCCCAAAAACTGCCGTGTGGCTCGAGTTGTCGTGGAACACGGCTGCACTGATGCTCGAACCGGTGCCCAACGCATGCTCCACCGAGACCTCAGCATGCAAATTATTTTCAAATACCGGCCGCCCATCGCGAAGCAGCAACGTCGGGAAAGCGTCCAGAGAATTCATCGCCGACTGCAAGCCGGCCTGTGTACCATCCGACGTCTGCTGCCAGGTGCTCATGGCTGCGAGTGCGGCCAGTTGCCACGAGGGAGAAAGCTGAATGGCAACCTCGCCTCGCGGACGCAACGCCATCGTGGACTCTCGAAGGCCAGCCGCCACGTAGTCGCTGCCATAGCGAAAACTGACGCGATCGCTCAATGCCAGTTGATTATCGTGGGACATGCGGATGCCGCGGAAAATTGGGCCGTAAGCCGCCCAGTTCGGATTCGCGAACCACTACGCTCGTAACCGGCCCATCGCCAATTTTCCCGGACGGAACCCACTCGGCCACCAGCCCGCCGGCCGGAGCGCCGCCCTCATAACTGAACTGCCCTGCCACGTACAATCGACCGTGCTCGCCCACAGCCACGTCGTAGGCGAAAGCCGTTGCGGGTGAACTCGCGAGATTCGAAACCGAGCCCGGATGGTCGGAGCCGGAAGTCACGTCGAAGCGCCCGTGAATCGACTGCGATTGGGCCACCTCACCCTGAGTCGGAATTCCCTCGACGATCACGGTGCCGTCCTGCCAGCGCAAAATCGACCGTGTGGCCGACGAACTGCGCAGCACCCAGATCCATTCGTCTGAAGCCAACTGTTCGGCCGGTTGTTTTCGCAGTTTCTCGAACGAAGAAAGCACCGATCCAAGCACGATTTCGAGCAGGGTCGTCTGTTGGTCGCTTACCTGAATGTGTTGTTGAATTGCCGGCAAAAAACCGGCTAGCGTCACTTTCACCGAATACATCCCAGGCGCCAGAGTGAGAGTAGAGAAGCGCCCGCGATCGTTTGTGAGAAGTTCGGCGGGGGCAAAGCTCAGAAGGTTTTCCGCCGAGATCGAGACGGTGGCGCCCATCTGAGGCGTTCCTTTCGGGTCGATCACAACTCCCGAAATTTTCCCGGAATTTGGTGCGGCCGCCAAAGGCAGCGCGCACAGCAAAAGCATCCCAAATCCCAGGCCCAAGACGCGAATCGATCTAAGATTCACGATACCTCACTTCCCTTGAGGAGCCGCCGGAGAGGCAGCGGCCTTCACGGTGAATTCTGAAGTCGGTGTAATCGTTTGTTTCGCGAGATTATCCGTCACGGCCACTTCGAGCTTGTATTTACCGGGGCCGAAAGAGCCGAGTGTAACCACGTTCTGGAGCGTCAGTTCCTCCCCGTGCTCGGGAATCTGGTCGGGAGTCAAATCGAATTTCTTCAGCGGCTCGGTTTCCTTCTCTCTCAACACACGGTACTGAACGGAAACATCCGCCTTATGCGTTTTTTCATCCACCTTCAGATTGTAGACTTGCAGAAAAACACCCATCGTCTCGGATGGCAAAAATGCGGAATCCATCTTCGGACGAACCTTTACATCACCCAACACAAATTGACCAAGCCCTATTTCTTTGGCCGAGACGCGTTGAATCTGGTCGGCGATAATCAGCGAGCTCGCCGAAAGCTTGTCTTCCTCAAAGTGCGGCACGGCCAGGCGGGTATTCACCACGCCTACGTTGTTGCTGTTCACGTCCTTCAACACGATATCGAGACGGTAAAGCCCGGGGCGGAGTGGAACAGCCTTCTGATAAATCGAGGACGTGCTCAATGATTGCTGCAACAGGGCAGCCGGGACATCCCTGTGCACCGTGTCCTCGAATGTCTGCACGGGCCGGCCGCTGAGAGTAGTGATCCGGGCGAAGAGGTTCACGGTCGCGGAATCCACGCCCTCTTTCTCGGCGAAGCTCAGTTGCCGCGTCGGGATCTGCACCGTAATCGGGACCAACACTGTGTCCGATGTAATTCGCAGGAAGTCGAATCGGTAATCGAACTTTACCTGGTCCTTGACAACTCGCGATGTAACTACCGCCTCCAGATCCTTGAACTTGACCGGTGGTGCCTGCTGGATCTTCGCGTTCCGCTCCAGCCGCGAGAATTCCGTCTGGTTCTCAGGCGTCATGCCAAGGGGCGCCGCTGAGTGCGTACCGTCAGTATTGCTGAAACGGTCCGTCTTGCTTGCCAAGCCCATGGATTCCATCTGTGTGAGGCCGGCGCCGGGGACATAGGTGAGAGCATCCTTCTCGCTCGGATCCATTGTCAGGTGGTACTCGCCCGTCATGGTCGGATCGACGAACTCGATGTTGACATCCTCTCCGATGCCTTCGAGATAGCGGTAGCGCCAGTCTTCAAACGGGTATGTGGAAGTGTTGCCGCCCCCCTCGCTGGCTGGCCGGTCATAGCTGCCGCCGCTCGGATGGGAGTCAATTTCGTCCGGCGGACCCCACATAATGTAAATTCGTCCACGATCCGATTTCCATCCTGGAATGCCCGAGGCGTAGTGCTCGTTGGTATATGCAATCCGGCGGTAATGCTCTTCCTTGAAGGTGTTTTCTGCAGAATCGGGATCCGGGTTGCGGCGCTGCCAGAACTGCTCTATGAATTGCTCGCGCTCTTCATTGGTCTGAAGGTGCACAAAAGCGCTGCGTTCTTCGGGGGTGATGATGTAGACGACGTCTTCGTTGAGCCACTTCTTATACTGTGAATCGAGTTCTTTGAAGAGGTCCTTGTCGCTTTTTGCTTTTTGCTTGGCCGCCTGCTTTGCCGATTTCTGGTCGGTTTGATTCTTCGTGGAATCCTGGGCGAACACGCCTGGCGCGTACGCCAAGCCCCCTGCTAAGATCCCGAAAAGAAGTGGTTTGATCCCCCGGCCCATCGGTACCTCTTAGACGCCAAAAAGCCCCAAAAGTCTAACCTGTCCCCTAGTACAGGTCAACGACGGAAAGCCCTTGAAGACTTGGAATAGCTACCCCGCTGGGGGGTTGCCCGCTCGTTTGAATTAAAGGAGATCGGGTTCCAGCCAGGCGCGCCTTGGACCCCCGGCTCTCTGACGCCGGAGGAGCAGTTTCGAAATGGGGTTGCTACCGGCGGTTTCCTTGGAAGCCATTTAGATTTAGAATGGTTCTTCCTGGTTGAAGGAATTAGGGGGAAGGAACTCGGTGATTCGACTGAATCCCCTCCCTGTCCTTATCCGCGACCGGACGTCTAAACAGGAAACATTCTGAGTTGCCAGGGCGTAGTATGAAGGGAGAGGTTTGCAGGAGCCGCTCGGGTATCCGCCTCATAGGTCGTACTACTCATAGGTCATAGAGGTTGCGCTCATGAAGACGTGGAAGAAAGTGGCGATTGGCGCGGGCCTCTCGTCGCCGCTGGAATCTCGTATGGGGTCATCTCGTACGAGTTGAACAAGGGCGTCGTAACGGTGCAAAGCGGCCGGGTGGTCCGGGATGATTTGACGTCCATTGTTACGGCCTCCGGCGAGATTCGGCCAAAGAACTACACCAACGTGATGGGCGAGGGCTTCGGGAAAATCACGGAAATCACTGTAAAGGAAGGCGATCACGTTAAGAAGGGCGACGTTCTGCTGCATCTGGAAAATATCCAGCCTGGCGCCGATGTGCAAGCCCAGATAGCGACTATCGACGCGGCCGAAGCGGGTATGAGGGTCGCCGATGCGAACTACCAGTCGGCGATTGCTACGCTGGCGCAGCGCACCTCCGACCTTGAAAAAGCGAAATTCGATTGGGAGCGATCGCAACAGCTCTATAAAGAGCAACTCATCTCCAAGCAGGATTATGACGCGTCGAAGGCCGTTTACAACGGCGCTACAGCGGCGTTGAATGCCAGCCAAGCGCAGGTAGAGCAGACGCGTGCAGCTCGCGAGCAAGCTCGTTCAACTGCACAACAGAACCGCGCTGTATTGACCCATACGAAGGACGTCCTGCGTAAGACCACTTACACCGCGCCTATCGACGGCATCGTGAGCTACATCGCTGTCCGAGTGGGCGAAAACGTCGTCCCCGGCATTCAAAATGCCGAAGGCAGTTTCCTGATGACGATCTCGGACATGAGCATTGTCACCTCCGAAGTGAAAGTGGACGAGACGGATATCACGAGTGTGCGCGAAGGCCAGACGGCCGACGTGACCATCGACGCTATGCCCGGGAAGATTTTCAAAGGCCGCGTGAGCCAGGTGGGCGAGTTGGCGATTCTTCGAACGTCCGGCCAGGCGGCCACCACGCAGACGACCGCGAACACGCAAGAGGCGCGCGATTTCAAAGTGGTAGTGACGATTGACAATGCGCCGGGTTCGATTCGTCCGGGCCTTTCCTCGACCGCGAAAATTCAAACCGCGCAAAAGCAGGCGGTGCTGACGATTCCGATTCAGGCGATTGCAGTCCGTTCGCAAAAAGAACTCGACGATCAAAAACAGGGCAAGAGCAGCAACGTCACGCTCGCGGCGTCAAAGCCTGCCGGAAAAGGCTCGCAGGACGACATCACGGGGGTTTTTGTCTTGCGCGGCAAGAAGGTGGAGTTCGTCCCGGTAAAGACGGGAATCAGCGGCGTTACCGACATCGAAGTCACCAGCGGCTTGCAGGAAGGCGAAGAAATTGTGATTGGCAGCTACAAGGCTCTGCGAACTCTCAAGCCCGGAGCGAGCATCAAAGTGGATAACACCGTTCCGAAGCGCGAAGAGATGACGAGTTAGAGCGCCGGTTCTAATCCAAGGAGTTCGTAAGAATGGCTGTCGAACAAGCCGGCGTCCTGCAAAGCTACCGCGAAGATCTGATCACCTCAGGAATTGTCATCCAGGTGGAAGAGCTCTGGAAGACCTATGAAATGGGCGCGGAGAAATTGCACGCCCTGCGCGGCGTAAGCCTGGAAATCAAGAAGGGCGAGTACGTCGCGATCATGGGCCCTTCGGGGTCCGGCAAATCTACCCTGATGAATCTGATTGGCTGCCTGGATTCGCCTACGAAGGGGAAATACTGGCTGGCGGGCAAGCTCGTCAGCGAACTCAACGACGACGAACTCGCATACATCCGGAACAAGGAGATCGGCTTCGTCTTTCAGACCTTCAATCTGTTGCCGCGTGCGACGGCGCTGCACAACGTGGAGCTGCCGATGATTTACAACGGCACGCCTTCTGTGGAGCGAATTGAGCGGGCGAAAGCCGCGTTGAAGCAGGTGGATCTTTCAGATCGAATGATGCACAAGCCGAACGAACTATCCGGCGGGCAACGCCAGCGCGTAGCGATCGCCCGAGCTCTCGTGAACTCACCTTCGATTTTGCTTGCAGACGAGCCCACAGGAAATCTCGATTCCGCCACAGGCGAGGAAATCATGGCACTTTTCGCCCGCCTGCATCAGCAAGGCAATACCATCATTCTCGTCACGCATGAACCGGACATCGCCGCGCGCGCCCATCGCGTGATTCGCCTTCGCGATGGCAAGATCGAGCGCGACGAACGCACCCGCTAGCCACTGCCTACCGTTAATTCCTCAGTTTGCAGGAGGCGGAGACTGCAACGTGATGATGCCCGTCTGCGTGCGAACGGTGTCCGTGCCCATCAGCAGAGCCGTATTGTCGTCCACAATGTAGTAGGAGACGTTGAACGTCACGGCTGGATTGGTTCCCACAATTTTGGCCGTTCCGCGGCCTAAAGTGGCGTCAGGAGCCGCAATCGTGCTGTTCGTGGTGTCCAAAGGATCGCTTTGGAACACGGAGTTGAAGGTATTGATGTCGAGATTTCCTAAGCCTACGGCTGTGCCTGCTAAAGTGACCTGTCCGCTCGCATCCGTCCGATTCGACGGAGCACTGTTAAGAATTCCCTGGCCGCCCAGGGCGAGCGCGAAAATACCTTTGACCGATGTTGCCAAAACACGCTGCGGCATTGCCATACCATTTGCCGTGGCCGCAGAATCGAGTTCCAGCATCACCGCGGAACCGGTTGACGTAAGGTACGCCGCAAATTCGAAGCGTGCTTCCGCCCGAGGGACATAGCTTCAGATCGATTCGCCCCGTCGTCCCGTCCACCGTGTAAGCGCACGAGCCGAGCATCGAGGCTGACTGGATCGTTCCGGCATTATTTGCGTCAACAACTCCACTCTTGATGTTTCCAGCGCCGTCCGACACGAACACGCCGCCGCTCCCGTACGCTCCCGTGCTCGACGTGCCGCCATTCGTGAACGGGTAGTTGCCGGCAGTTAACTCGCTTACTGAAAACGAATTCCCCGCGGTTCCGGCAAACATGTCCCCCGCCAGGAAGGCGTTAGCTATCCGCCTCGACGAGATGAACGTGTGTGCTGTCGATGACGTAAAACGCATACTGCATCGAGCTTGTGCGTGTTGGACGTCAGCGTAATAGTTCCGCGACCCGTGCCTGATCTTGTGGCGTCGAACGAGTAAGAGCCAGTCAAACTTCGATCGCTCGTCTGCGCTGCTCCGTTGATCTTGGCATCGAGTATCGCTGGCGCCGTCAAGCCTCCCCCGCCGTTCGCGGAGAATTTGCCGGCCACTCCCATCGGACGAAAACTCTTGTCCGCTCCCGCGATGCTGAAGACGTACGGTCCATTGATGATCGTGGGCGAAATCGTGAGGTCATTCAGGTTCTGTTGGTCGAGGGTTCCGCTGCCGGTGACGTTCTTATCAAATCGGACCAGCAAGCCATGTTGATTCGTGGTGAGAACAAATGCGAGCGTGCCGGCGGATTGAAGTCCGGAGTTCAGGCTCATCGTTCCTCGTCCGTCCGGACCCACCAGATATGTACCGTTGATCGCCAGCGGGCCTGATACGCCGGTCGAAAAACTGTCGACATCTTCCACACCACTCACGATCGTCCCGTTTCCATCGGATACGAAGCTTCCGGCAACTGCGAAGTATCCGGATGAATTGTCGCCGGAATATGAAAATGCAAATGGCCCCTTCAACGAAGCGTCAGAGTAAACGATCGTCGCTGTGCCAGACGCCATCGCCGCCCCGTCGACGCCGTCACCGTAATCGTAGCTCCAGGTGGCGGAAACGAAGGCGCCTTGTAAAGCCCGGTAGTTGGATCGATCGAGCCGATGTCGCCCCCATTCGAGGAAGAGATCGTCCAGGTCGCATTCGGGTCGGCTACGCTGTTCAGAGTTGCGGTGAATTGGTGGCTGCCGCCCGCAGGCACCGTGGTGGTAGTGGGGGTGATGGCCAGCCCTGTGCCCGCACCGACGGTCACCACGGCAGTGTTGGACGTGACGGTTGTAGTTGTCATGCCGGTGCTGCTGTCGAGCTGAGTCGCAACCGCTGTCACATCCACCATCCCGTTGTCCGTACCGCCGGGAGCGACTGCGGGTGCGGTGTAGATGCCCACCTGTACATCCGTAGTAGATGGGGCAATCGTGCCGGTTGTTGAATTTCCGCCCGCCACACCGTTAACTTCCCAAGTCACAGTCGTGTTTGTGGTGGTGGAGGAATTAGAGAGATTCACTGTAGCAACGAACTGAGTCGTGGTATTGACGGGAACTGTGGCCGTCGTCGGAGTGATGGAAACCGAGGTAATTTTTGTCGCGCCGCTGCCACCTCCGCACGCTGCAAGTGTAAAAAGCGAAGGCACGACCACCGCTAAAGCAAAAAAGAGCTGGGCTTTCCGTAGCATCAGATAATTTATCTCCGACTCACAGGCTTAGGCCCGAAGAGTGTCAAATCGAGAACAAATTTATGCGGTTCAGTTAAATTCCGTCTAACCGCTCAGCGAGTTCCATTTCTTTTCCGGACACGCCTCCGGATTAGAAGACCTGGAGCAAATAGGACAGATGTGCGCCCGATATGATGCCACGTTCCGGGCGTGGGCTGTATTGGTTTAACGGGCTTTGGACGCCTGGGTCGGGTTCGCCGTTTCAGCGCGGTTCGCCTATTCCATTATGAAATCCACAGTGCGAACCGGCGAGGAAGCACCGCCGGCTTCGCCGGCTTGCAGCTCGATGCGATATACGCCCGGTGCGAAGGTATCCGTCGGAATGACGAGGGCCAGGGGAACCATCGGACTTCCCTTTTCCACAAACGGCGAAGCGTCAATGGTTCCGGTGGCAAATATCGGCTTACCGCTCTTCTGATCTACCACCTGATATGCAACGCGCAGCGATGGTGGATTCGGGTTGGCGACACCCGGATCGTACACTTGCGCGTAGAGGGCTACCTTGTCCGTCTTCTTGAAACGGTTGCTGCCGGAGGGGATCACTTCCATCTGGTGAACCACAAGGGGCGTGTGGTCGGCGAGCAAATCCGCGTCGAGCGCTCCGCCGAGATCGGACACGCGCTCGAGATGTTTTGTGAGAGCAATGCCGCTGAGGCTGAACGCCTTGCCGTCGTACGCGTCGATGTTGAGCGGCGATTCATATTTTCCAAAATTTTGCCCGCCGCCGGATAGGACCACCGTCAAACGATATTGACCCGGAGCGATCACGAATTGATTCTGATAATGGATGGGAGACTTTGTGATCTCCTTCCAAGCGTCCTTCTCCAGGTCAAACGTTTGCTGGTCGCTGAAACGCGCCGCTACGGAACCGTCGGGACGGGACGCGATGCCGAGAACATTGATGTCGGCATGATATTTCCCCTTTACTTTATTGAACTCCACCGAAGCCGGCGGAACTTCCATCGCCAGGTTCACTCGCGCTTCGTTAGAACCGGTGTAGAAATACGGTGCCTGGAGGGAACCTGCTGCGGAAACGGCGGACGCGCTGGAAGCATGCGCCTCCAGCTCTTTTTCGATCGGTTTTCCAGCCAGAGCATCGGTCGGCTTCACATTGCAGTATCCGCTTCGCGCGCGCACGTTCGTTCCGCCGCGCTCCACCTTCACCTTTAGCGTGTGGCAACTTCCCTCCGCCGAGTCTGACGGTGCAAAACCGAGGAGATAATATTCGTTCTGTTCGGCTGCTATCTTTTGCAAACCCGTGAGCAGATCGTTGGTATTGAAAATCGGAAAACCGCCGGTGCCGGCCGCAAGCGCGTAGAGCACCTGTTGGTTCGTCGAGGCCGACTCTGGAAATGGCGGCACGATCGCGCGCGGTTGTGTGAAATTCGGATTCGCGAAAGGCTGGCCTATCCCGCCGCGCGGCGCGCCTCCGCCGCCCCCCGTTCCTCCGGTTCCACCTTTCCCACCAGAGCCGCCAGTGCCTCCCGTTCCTCCTCCCCCCGAACCACCTTTGCCGCTCCCACCGCCGCTGCCTCCACTCCCGCCGCCACCTGTGCCGCCGCCTCCTCCGCCACCGCGACCACCGCCTCCGCCGCCCCCACCTCCGCCATGTTGCGGCTCCGCATCCAAATCTGCAGAAGGATGGAATGATGCAAGCATCATTCCGGCCCTGGCGTCAGTCGAGTCGCTCGAGCGCAGCGCCGCTTCCAACGAGCCGGACGCTTCGCCGCGCGGCTTGAATCTGTTCATCGCAACAAGCCCGCGGACATCCAGCGGATAAATCGCGACGTTCGCTTTGTTGCAAGCGTCAATCGTCGCAGTCAATTCCGAATCGCGCTCGGGCGTAAGCGGAAATCCGGCAGTAAAAAGCACAAGGCTTTTGCGGCCGGCCACCCCAGCCAAATTCTTCGCCAGAATCCGGATCGAGAGCAGCACGCTATACGCGCCAAAATTATTTTCAGCCGAATTGAGCGAAGGACCGTTCAATCCTGGCGCCGCGTTGATCGCTGTCGGAGACGTTGGATTGGTGGAAATGGAAGAGCTCTGGATGCCGGACACGACTTGCTTCAGTTTGGCGGCATCTGTCGTGAAATTTTGAGTGATTCGCAAGGCCCCTGTAAACTCAACGATCGCCAGCGCCCGGTCGGGAGCTACGTTGGCATCAATAAACTTTACTGCGGCAGCGCGAGCTCGAGGCTGATCGCTCGCGTCCATGCTCGAATCGTCGAAGAACAATATTGTGTATCTGCGTTCGCCGGCCGCGGGCGAATTTGGATCGGCGCCGAAAGAAAAATTCGCCACTTCTTGCTGCTTGTTATCGTCATACACCTTGAAATCATTCGCTGTGAGATCGTGAATGTAATTGCCCTTCTTGTCGGTGACGATCACGTCCACTCGCACGATGCGTGTTTCGCTGCGTACTACGGGACCCTTTTGCTGCGGTTGCGATGCGGGCTCCACTGGGGCAGGCGCCACGGCAGGAGGTGCGGCGGGCGCATCTTGAGCATGAGCAATGCAAGGTGAGGCGAGGAGCCAGCCGAGGAAGATCCAGCAAAGTACTGTTGCGACTGGTAACCGACCGACGATCCCCTTGATAAGTCGCTGGCTTTTCATGCGGCACCTCTGCTTGCCCGTAATACGTGGCCCTAATACGGAATCTCCACAACGCCATTTTCCGCCGATAGCTGCGCGGCCTGCGAGTCGCGAACCACCAGCCGCACCAGATACGCGCCGGGTTTCACATCAAAACTTGTCTTCACCGTGACGCCGGTATGGCTCAGCTTTTCCAGGGTCGTATCGCGCAATCGCATTTCGAGAACTTTCTCTGTAGCCGTTACAAAATTTCCATTGCGATCGAACAGCGCCGCCACGATCGTCAAATCGTTCTTATTGCGCCCGTCCAGCTTGTCAAAACGAATCCGCCCGATGTCCACATGCGCGAGTATCGCGAGTTTTGCGTCGGTCGCGTCCACCTTGTAATACTGTGTGTGAAGCTGAATCGGAAGTCCGTGTTGCTCTTCCTGCGATAGAACGGCCTCTTCGATTTCCTGCTTCACAGCATCGGCCGGGGTCTCCACCTTTTTGGGCGCGTAAAAGCCGGACCGTGCCTGGACCGCATATTTCTCTTTCGACGTGAGAGCAACTTTCAAGGAGTGGAAATGCCCGTCGTACTTCAGATTTTGTGGAACGAATCCGATTAGATAGGAAGTCTCAGGCGCCGCCACCAGACGCCGAAACCCTCCGGCCAGATCGTTACTGTTGGCAAATCCCTGTCCACCTGTGCCGTTCGCCACACTCCACAGCACATCCGATTGCCGCGACTCCTGCTGAACGCGGTAAGAGGTGTGAAACCCCGATAGCGTGGGATCGCCGGTCGGCTTGGCGCTCACGTCCGGCAAGGCATCAACGGTGTAGAGGCCCCGCGCATCGAGCGTGCTGATGATTACATTCGAACGCGCCGCACTGTCGATTACTTCAGAAAGATCATACTCGCGATTCGGTATCAGGAATCCAGGCGACATAAGCACGATGAGCCGTTGCCCGCTGACGGCTGTCATTCTCCGAACGATTTCCTTGAGCCGCTGAAACGAGTATTGGGTTTGCACGTCGGCGGTGGAAAGGATTTGCAGCGCCATCCCCTGGGCCACTCCTTGCGCCGCACTGAGGTACTGTTGATTGCCACCGAATTCGCACGCAAGCGCATCATTGGTTGCCACAGTAATGGCCTGCAGGTCGTGCTGGTTGACGATCAAATCTGCCTGGAAGTAGTTGATGCTCGGACAGTCGCCGATGCCCGTTGCGCTGCCCGCCGTTACCGGGCGCGGCTGGACGCCTTGCAGGGCTTCGTGCAGCTTCGCGCGATCGTCCGTGAAATCGGTCTGCGATTGGCCGGAGATTGTAAAAACCGCGATGCGATCCGACGGTTGAAAAGAGCTTTTAACGTAATCGTCAGCGATATTTCTGATCCGAGCCAGTTCCCCAAACGGAAGATGCACATCGTCGAAGAGCAGTGCGACAAATCGCGCAGGCCGCACGAGCGTCGCCGGCGCCTTTTCAGAATCGGCCGGATGAGGCGAACCTGTTTCTGGTGAAGCCACCGGAGCGGCAACAGGTTTTTCGATCGAGAAATGCGAGATAAGCTGCAACTTGCCGTCTTCGAAAACTCGGAAGTCCTCTTGATGCAAATCAGGCACCGCTTGGCCGTGCGCGTCGCGAACCACTACTCGAATCGGAACCAGGTTTACGCGCACCGAAAAAGGCGTAGTTGAATCCCGGGTGTTCATTTCTTGCGTGGTGTCTGAGGAATTAGCGGGCGGAGCGGCGGGCGCGGAAGCGCCGGGATTTGGTTCGGACTGCTGCGAGCCAGCGTTCTGGGTTTCTTGCGCACCAAGCGAAGTGCCCGGCAAACCCGTGAGGAACAAACCTGCAAGGACAAGACCCGACAGCGCCAAAAGTCGAGTGTGCGCTGCCGTCCCAGCTAACATGCGCGCTCCGTGCAACGCCGATTGCGATTTTCAAAAAACGTGCGTCCCGCCTGCCGCGCGCTTTCCAGGACACCGTCAGTCTACGTGGTGCCTTGAACCCCGTCAATCACGGGCTCGCAACCGGCTCGCTTCGTTTCATTGCCCTGAAATGCGCGGGAATTTTTGTGGGATCGGAGCCGGCGGCACATCTATGCGCGCAGCATATCCGGTTGCCAGTCGCGAATCATTTTCTTGATTGCTTTGCGGTCATTCAATTTTTCGTCGAGGACTTTCTTCGCCAGCCCCGGCAGCTCCGCATCGCTCGCGAAACGAAGCGCCACTAACTGGTTCACTCCAAAATCAGGAATGCGAGGCCGCAACTCAGCAGGTAGGAGCTGCTGCATGCGAAGGCGCATCTCGAGACGAATCACGCGGTCCTGCACGGTTAGCGCGAAGATCCTCGAGTAGAACGCGAGGAGAATGAACGCGATCGCCAGCAACAGCGAAATCACGGACTCGACTGAAAACGTGTGAATTAAGCGGTAGATCGACCAGATCAGGTTAATCGCAAAAATTCCCAAAACAGCGACGTGAAACCCCGGCACAAACTTGGCATGGTTTTCAAAATTCTGAGCCATAGGCGCACTCCGAAATGCGAAGGATGGGACTTGACGCGAGGAGTTTAGCAGAAATGGAAAGCGGGCAGCGGCGTGGAAGCGCCAAGCTGCCCGCGAAAACTTCAGGACTAACTAACTTTAGCTGAAGCGCGCAATTAGTCGCTTACGAGCGAAACCGCCAAGTGCGAGGAAACCGCTTCCAAGCAACAAAAGCGATGATGGCTCAGGCACGGCCGCAGATGGAGTGGCCGTAACCGTGCCGGAAATGTCGTCTGCGCAGAATGGCCCGATGGGACTACTGCAGGAAGGGCTAACCTCTCCGAGAACGCTCATGGTGTCGTCGATCGTAAAAGGTCCGCCAGTTATCAAGCTTGGAGGCATCGTATCGTTGCTATAGCCTCCGCAAGCTGAAGGTGTTGGCGTCACGAAACATCCCGCTCCGAACAGCTCGAACATGAAAAGATTTCCGCTCGAATCCGTAAACTGAAGGCCGAAAAGTCCCCCCAGGCTGGGCGTGAAGAAGTTCAAACATGACGCAGCGGCACTGGGAGTACACGTTTGGCTTAGACTCAGACTCGGAGTGGTGAGATCTGTGTAGGTAAATGCCACTCCAATGTTATCGCTCATCCCACTGGATAGGGGATTGGGGCCGAGCACATCAGACGGAACAGAGAAAGTAAGAGTAAAGTTATCGCCAGGATTCGACAGAGACGTTGATGGGAAAAGAGAATCAGCGCTGAATGTCCCGGTGACCAAGTAGGTCACTGTTGTAGTGTCGGCGCTCGCCGTTAGCGCAGCGAAGCCGGTTGACAACCCCAAAAGTGCCAAAATTGTAATTAGTTTTCGCATTCTGTCCTCACGACCCGCCCCGACTTTACAGCTTAGCGGTCATATTGGAGCATCTGAAAGACCAAAACGGAACACTGAAAACAAAGGGTTTACAGCGCAACTACGCCGAGAATCAGAAACGGTTTTCCCTGGCGTCGGGCAGTTTTGCGGACATTTCTTCCTCTTCGCCTGGGTTCGCCGCGAAGGAAACTGTGCGCCCTGCTGCATTTTGGGGCAATACAGCGAAAACCGTATGTAGCGCGGGCTACGTGGTAGAGCTAAGGCCGCGGAGCCTCAATTTTCCAAAAATCGATGCCCGCGGCTTGCTGCGGGACGTCAATGGTTGCCACTGCAGTGAGGGATTGAAGGTCGATCACTTCGACGGTTCCGGGATCGCTGCCGATGCCTTCGACCGAAATAAACGCATAGCGATTGTCTGGCGTCACAACGGCACCGTGTACAACCTTCCGTTTCGTGGGGAGCTTCGCCAACTCTTTGCCCATCTTCGGATCAAACACCGAGACGGATTGCCCGCGCTTGTTGGTTGCGATTAGGCGGCCGTCTTTGGTCATCGCGAGGTTGTAGACTCCATTGCCGGCCGGAAATCTTCGCGACAACTTCCACGAAGTTACGTCGATGACGGCTATCTCGTTCGACTTGTTGCAGGCCACATAGATTTCTTCGCCGTCGTTCGAAGGCTGCGCCCATGTGGGGACGCAGGTGAGCTCGCCCATCTTCATCTGTCCGTGCGGCGCTCCGCTCATACCCATTTCCTTGTCCTTCGTGAGCACGAAATGGCGCGATACGTCGAACTTGTGCGTGTCGATCTCCGCGAGCATATCGTCCATCATGCACGCCGAGTATTGCTTGGTTCCCTGCGGATTCAGGCGCGAGCCATGCGGCATCGTGCATGTCGTGATGCGTTTCACCTCTACCATTTCGCCGGTTGCCACAACCGAGATTGACGAAGGCACCATGTCGCCGTGAAAGTTCGCGTTCGCCACGTAGATGAATTCACCGTCGCGAGAAATGTCCATCGTGGCGGGAAAAAGGCCGAGCGGAGCGTAGCGCACCACCTCGCCTGTGCCCGCTTTTAATTTCCATGCGGAACCATTCGGCTGGCCGTGGCCGAGAGATACGTACACATACTCTTTGTCCGGTGAGACTGCGATTCCATGCGGGCCGTTAATATCGCCCATCGGCAGCAGGCCGATTCGGGTTTCGCGCTCGATCTGGATTCCTTTGGGACCAAAGCGCAGCAGCACCACTTTGTCCGCCGATTCGCACACAACGTAAACCAGGTAATCCTGCGAAGGCCCTGAAGAAGACCCAGGGGAGGATGCGGAATCCGCTTGCTGCTGAGCGTCAACATGCCCGGGTGAAGTGGAAGCCGCCAGAATTGCCAAGAGCGCGAGGCATATCATGAATGCTGCGCCACGCTTCCCTGATTCGTTAGATTTTCGAAAACACCGCCCACTCCTCTGCATGTATTCCTTCAAGAACCTGCTCCTGTCGCCTGATTTGATAGTCCGCTTTGATTACACTCTCATGAGTTGAATTGCAACCGAAAGCGGCAAACTTCGCAGTTCAGAAAGAGAGAGGGTTAGGAAATTCGTTCGGCTGTGGAATTTTCGTGTCCAAATGACGAAACCGCAGAGCCCCAGAAACGCAGTGACGGCTGCAGAAATTCCACCGCCGCCAGAGTTGCGCCCTGCTCCGTTCGAATGAGCCGAGCGACGCGGCACGCCAGATCGTCATTCGTTTCAAGGTTGGTGAGAATCAGCTTCTGAGAAGGCACAACCGCGGCTGAAATCGGAAACAGACCGCCGTGCGAACTCACGTCAATCGTTTGCGTTTCCTCTTGAAACGGCTCATCGGCGAGTCGTCCGTATAAAAGGACGTGCGTAGTGGCGGGCACGCGCCTTCCCCGGCGCTGCTCGAGGCGCAGCGTGCGCGAATCCTCGGATTCACTCCCCAGACGCAGCCGGCGCCACAAGCTGGAAGCCAGCCCGGACAACGCGAGTCTCAGCTGAAAAATATGTCCTCCGGCAGGGCGCCGCAGCATGCGAGTGCGCGCCCTCTCGATAAGGTTACTCCCTTGCTCTTCCGCTGCGAAAGCCCCGATCCAGCTTTGCGCATCTTGGCTTCGATGGTAGATTCGCGGCGCTCTAGGCGTTGATCGCGTCCTTCCTTGTCAGAGTCTCTACAAGCCGGAAAGGCTTCCGCCGTATCGCCGGGTTCGTCTCCTCATCTCGCCGCAAAACTCAATCTATTTGACGCGACGATGATCGTGATGGGCGGGATCGTAGGCTCGGGAATTTTCATCAATCCCTACGTCGTCGCTGAAATCGTTCATACACCGGCCGTGATTCTTTCTGCCTGGGTGGCGGGAGGCGCAATCGCGCTCGTGGGAGCGTTTATCTACGCCGAGCTTGCGGACCGCATGCCTCGGGTAGGTGGCCAGTACGCTTACCTGCGCGAGGCCTATCATCCGGCGGTGGGATTTCTTTACGGTTGGGTGGCATTGCTTGTGATTCACGCGGGTGGCACCGCGGCCGTGGTGGTCACGTTCGCTAAATATTTTCAGCTGATACTCACCGGAGGCTCCGAGAAAATCACAGCCGTGGTCGTCATCGTGGCGCTCACGATTATCAACTGTATTGGCGTGCGTGCCGGCGGCAGCGTGCAGAATGTCTTCATGGTTTTTCGCATTCTCGCGATCGCAACGATTGTCCTGTGCGGCGCCTGGTTTATCTGGGATTCTCCCGCAGCCCCGCATGTTGCATGGCAGCCCATGAGCGACCGCCCTCTATCGTTTGGGTTGCTCTCCGTTTTCGGCGCGGCCATGGTGCCGGTGCTGTTCGGCTATGGAGGTTGGCAAACGTCGAATTACATGGCCGCCGAAATTCGCGAGCCCCGCAAGAATCTGCCTCGAGCGCTTATCTTCGGAGTCGCCGGAATTATCGTGCTCTATCTCACTGTAAATCTTGTTTACGTGCAGGCGCTCTCGCCGGCAGCACTCGCGGCCACTTCTACACCGGCCTCGCAAGTGATGCGCCTCGCGTTCGGCCGCGCCGGTGCTTCCCTCGTAGCCATGCTCATCGCGATCTCAACCGTTGGGTTTCTCAGCCAGGCGCTGCTTTCCTATCCACGTCTCTATTTCGCGATGGCCAGCGATGGTCTCCTACCCGCCTGGTTCGCACGAATCAACGCTCGCACCCGAGTTCCCACCGGCACCATTATTTTGCAGGGCGCGGTTACGATCGCGGTGGTGCTACTCGGCACCTACGAACAGATTCTCAGCTACGTCGTGGTGATGGACTGGCTTTTTTTTGGCTTAACGGCGAGCTGCATTTTCGTATTTCGCGCCCGCGAGAAGCGCAGCGCAACCCGGGAGGCCGCCGCGCATAAGATCGGATTTCGCGTGCCAGGGCATCCGTGGACCACGGGCCTCTTCGTCTCGATTGCGTGGCTCGTAACCGCCAATACAATTTACAAATATCCTCGCAATGCAGGCGTCGCTCTGTGTATTCTCTTCGCCGGGATCCCCGTCTTTTACTTCTTTCGCGGGCGCGCGCGACGCTCGCTCGGCTCTAAGTGAGATAAATGAGCCCGCAACGGCGTGAAATCCGGTCGGCCTATATCGAGTGGGCGAAGCTGCGCTCCGCGGCCCGCTATAAACTCGCCGGCAGCGATATGCTCGCCTATCCGTTGAAGGATTTGCCCGTCCGCATCGATCAACTCGAAATCGCAAATCCCAGCGACAGCTACGGCTATCCGCCGCTTGTCGACCGACTGGCGAAAAAGGCCGGCGTTCCGGCCGATTGCGTCGTTCAAGCGCAGGGTACTTCCATGGCAAATCATCTCGCCATGGCGGCGCTCCTCGAGCCGGATGACGAAGTGCTCATCGAAGAACCAGCCTACGAAGCACTGCTCGCTGTGGCACGCTATCTTGGCGCAAAAATTCGCCGCTTCCCGCGCCGCTTCGAAGATGGTTTCAAACTCGATCCCCGCGAAGTGGAGCGCGCCATCTCGCCGCGCACTCGCCTGATCGTAGTCACTAACCTGCACAATCCCACCGGGGTTCGCACGCCCGATTCCACCTTGAAGCTCGTGGGCGAAATTGCACGCAGCCTGGGCGCGCACGTTCTGGTAGATGAGGTTTATCTCGAGGCCTGCTTCGATTCGCCCGGCCGATCGGCATTTCATCTCGGATCGAATTTTGTTGCTACGAGCAGTTTGACGAAAGCCTATGGCCTTTCCGGCCTGCGTTGCGGCTGGATTCTCGCTGCGCCTGCGCTGGCAGAAAGAATGTGGCGGCTTAATGATCTCTTCGGTGTGATGCCTGCTCATCCGGCGGAACTAATCAGCGTCGTGGCGCTCGACAATCTGCCGCAAATCGCGGCTCGCGCCAAGGCGCATATCGATACGAACCGCGCTTTGCTCAAGAAGTTCGTCGATTCGCGAAAAGATCTGCTCGCAATCTGGCCGGAGGCGGGCACGATCGTATTCCCGCAGCTGACGAGCGGCCACGTCAGAAGCCTTCTGCCAATTGCTGCGCGAAAAATACGACACAAGCGTGGTTCCCGGCCGTTTTTTTGAAGCTCCCGAACACGTGCGCATCGGAGTGGGCAGCACGACGGAAAATGTGCACGAAGGGCTTTCCCGCATTGGCGCGGCGCTCGATGAGTTCGCAGCGAAACGCACGAGCGCGGACTAATTCGCATCTGGAGCAACAGCGGCGGACGATAGCGTAAGACTACGTCCGCGCTCGCTTGCCCTTCGAAGCCTTCGGTCGAAGAAGTTCCACAAGCGCCTGCGCCGCCGCGGAGAGCGGCCTGTCCTGCCTGTAAACAAGATAAACGCGCCGCTCAATATGCATCTGGCGCAGCTTGAGTTCGCGCAAATCGCCGCGCGCAATTTCCCCTTCAACGCACATGCGCGGCACGATCGCCACGCCTCGCTTCATCTCCACAAACCGCTTGATACTCTCAATCGTCGGCAGCTCGATGTCCATCCGCAGCGTCACCCGATGCTTCGCAAACATCTGAATCACGCGCCGCCGGTAAGGCGACTCCACGATGTGCGCCACGAATGTTTCTCCGTCGAGCGCCGAAATATCCACCTCACGCCGCTTCGCCAGCGGATGCCCCGGCCACACTACGAGCGCCAGCGAGTCGCGATAGAACTCCACCGTTGTGAGCTCGCGCTCCTCCGGCAAATACGAAATCACGCCGATATCAAGCTGATGGTTCAGCAATTCGCGAGGCACATTCCGCGAAAACACGCGATGCACGCGAATTTGAATCCCCGGATATAGCTTTCGATACTGCTCGAGCGCCGGAAGCAGCGCGTGAATCGAACTCTCGTTCACTCCGATCGATACCTGCCCTCGCTTCAGTCCGTCGAGCTGCTGCATCCCCTTGTGAATTTCTTCGCGCAGATTCAGCATGCGGTCCGCGTACTCGAGCAGCAGCGTGCCGGCATCCGTCAGCGTACGAGCGCCCGTCCCGCGCACGAATAGCGGCTGGCCCACCCAGTCTTCGAGCTTCCGCATGGCGATGCTGATCGCCGGCTGCGTCCGGTACAGCTTTTCCGCCGCGCGCGAATAGCTTTGCTCTCGCGCCACCGTCTGAAACACCTGCAACGCCGCCAGATCCACATACCCTCCAGGCCGTCCTTATCTCTGTATAAGCGAAGCTTATTCCACATGCAACAATTATAAATTGGACACGCTTGGTCGCGCCGCGTTCCACTGGTTGCGGCACGAGTGAGGAGCGCCCATGGACACGATCCACATCTTCGACACCACGCTGCGCGACGGCGAGCAATCCCCCGGCTTTTCGATGCACCGGGAAGAAAAGCTTCGCCTGGCGCGCCAACTCGAACAGCTCGGCGTTGACGTTATCGAAGCGGGATTCCCCATCGCATCGCCCGGAGATTTGGAAGCTGTCCGCGCAGTGGCCGGCGAAATCCGCAACTGCAAAGTGGCCGCCCTCGCGCGCGCCCGTCAGGAAGATGTGGACGCCGCTCTTCGCGCCATCGAACCGGCCGTCCATCCCCGGCTCCACATTTTTCTCGCCACCTCCGATCTTCATCTGAAGCACAAGTTGCGCATCGAACGGCACGAAGCCCTCGCTCAGGTAAGCGAAATGGTGCGCTTCGGTTGCGAGCACACGGAAGAAGTGGAATTTTCCGCGGAAGACGCAAGCCGCAGCGATATCGAATATCTTTGCGAAGTGGCGGAAGCCGCTGCCGAAGCCGGCGCGAAAATCATCAACCTTCCAGACACCGTCGGCTACTCAACGCCCGATGAATACGGCGAAATGTTTCGCACCGTCCGCGCGCGCCTCAGCGCATATCCAAAAATCATTTACAGCGCGCACTGCCACAACGACCTCGGCCTCGCCGTCGCGAATTCGCTCGCCGCAATCGCCGCGGGCGCGCGCCAGGTGGAATGCACGATCAACGGAATCGGCGAACGCGCCGGTAACGCCTCGCTCGAAGAAATCGCCGTAGCGCTTCACGTGCGGCAAAGCCGTTTCAGCGCTGCCACGAATATCCGCCTCGAAAAAATCTATTCCACCAGCCGCCTGCTCACCGCGATCACCGGAGTCTCCGTGCCCCCGAATAAAGCCGTCGTCGGCGCCAATGCCTTCGCCCACGAAGCCGGCATCCACCAGGACGGCATCCTGAAAAATCCGCTCACCTACGAAATTATTTTGCCCGAAAAAGTAGGAGTGCCCAGCCGCAGGCTCGTTCTCGGAAAACATTCCGGCCGCAACGCGCTGCGTGCCCGGCTCGCCGAACTCGGCTACGAGACCACTCCAGCAGAACTCGCGGACTGCTATCGAATGGCCACCGAGCTAGCCGATTCCGCAAAGCAAGTGACCGACCGCGATCTGCTTTCCTTTATCCACCAGGTTCGCCGCGGCCGCACGGCGTCGCCAGCTAGCTCGGCGGTTCGTGCACGGCCCCGCGCAGTCGCAGCACGCTGAAGAACAAGAAGTTTAAACGGTCAGTTGAAGAGGAAAAAAACATGGGCTCCATTCGCAAAACAATCGCAGTCCTGCCCGGCGACGGCATCGGCCCAGAAGTCACTCGCGCCGCCGTTCATCTCCTTCAAGATTGCGCCGCCGCACACGGCCACACTTTCGAATTCCGCGAACTCCCCTTCGGCGGCTCAGCCATCGACGCTTTCGGCACGCCTCTACCGCCATCGCACGCTCGCGGAATGCCGCAAAGCCGATGCGATTTTGCTCGGCGCCATCGGCGGGCCCGAAGTGGGACGCGCTTCCGCTGGCGAATCGCCCCGAAAGCGGCCTGCTGGCTCTGCGAAAAGAGCTCGGCCTCTACATCAATCTTCGCCCGATCCGTTTGCGCCACGCCCTGCAGGGAATTTCGCCCCTCCGCCCCGATCGCGTCGCCGGTTGCGATTTCGAAATCGTCCGCGAACTCGCGGGCGACATCTACTTCGGCGCCCACGAATTGCATCGCGACAACGGCCGTTCGCGCGCCCGCGACGTCGCCGACTACAGCTCAGCAGAAATCGAACGAGTAGCGCGCTATGCGTTCGAGCGCGCCGCCGCTCGTCAGCGCCGCGTCACAAGCGTCGACAAAGCCAACGTGCTCGCCACGTCCGCACTCTGGCGCGAGATAGTCACAGGAGTAGCTCGCGAATATCCCGCAGTCACGCTCGAGCACTTATACGTAGACAACGCCGCGATGCAAATCGTCCTTCGCCCCAAGCAGTTCGACGTAATTCTCACCTCGAATCTCTTCGGCGACATCCTGAGCGACGAAGCCGCCGCACTCGCAGGCTCGATCGGCCTGATTCCGTCCATGAGCCGCGGCTCCGGCAATGGCCCCGCGCTATACGAGCCGATTCACGGCTCCGCGCCAACGCTTGCTGGAAAAGATGTTGCCTCGCCGCTCGGCGCAATCTACTCCGCCACTCTGATGCTGCGCGAATCCTTTGGCCTCAACACCGAAGCCCAGTGGATCGAATCAGCGATTGATCGCGTGCTCGATCACGGCTATCGCACGATGGACATTGCCGAACCCGGCAGCCGGATCCTGCGCGGCTCGGAATTCACGGATCAAATTCGCGGTGAAATTCACGACGCGCTCGTTCACACCGAGCGCTATGGTTGGGGAGTTTAATTCTTGCGCAGGACGAGCGTCGCCGCGATCATGTCGTGCAGCGCCTGCTTTTTCTCAGTGAATCCCGCCATCATGTAGCCGATCGCCCAGCGGAATCAGGCCGGTAATAATTTTCGCGAAGAAGCGCCCGCGTGGCATGGCCGAAACTGATCCGCCGCCCCTGCAAATCGGTCACGATCAATCCCAGCGCCATTTTTCCCAGCGTCCCCTGATTGGGCGAACTCTCCAGGTACGCGTGAGTATATCCACGACGCAACAATCGAAAGGAAAAAGATAAATATAAGCATCAAGATGAGCGCCACAGGCGGTTCCGCATCTCCGTTGTGCATTCCTCGAACCATCGTTTCCATCGATCCCATCCCCACGAACGCGAGCCCGATGAAAAAAAGCGCTACGAAAATAGACGCCGAGAACAATCGCGTCGATAAGATAGGCGACCACCCGCAACCAGAACCCGGCATAAGGAGACGGCAGCGCCACCGCTGCCGGCGCAACAGGATAAGTCGGCGCCACGCCTGCGGGCACAATCGCGGGCGATGCGTAAGTGGGTGGCGCGCTAGCCGCTACCGGCGGTCCGCTCACCGGCGTACCGCAGACGCTGCAGAATGCCGTTCCCTCCGTCAATCGCGCGCCGCATTTTGAGCAGAACACCTGTGCCTCGTTTCGGCGTAGGAGCAGCCAGGAAAAAACTAAAGTTGCCGCAGCACCAGACAGCCCGCAAGAATATCGTGCAGCGCCTGCTTCCGCGCCGTAAAACCTGCCATCAGAAAACCAATCCCGAGAATCATTCCAGAGAGAATCTTTCCGAAGAAGCGGCCCGAAGCGCGCGCAAACGAAATCCGATTCCCGGCCAGATCCGTCACCTTCAAACCCAGAATTTTTTTGCCCAGCGTCGCCTGCCAGGTCGAGCTTTCCATCGACGCGTAATAAATCCAGCTCAACATCAGCGCGAGCAATCGGATGGCGAGCAGCGGCCGCGACACCGACGTATAAACCTCCCACGGGTTCTCAGCTGTGAAAGCATGGATGTTCGCTCGGAATAGCGGAAAGAAAGCGCCCACGCCCACGACTCCCAGAATCATCGCATCAATGATGTACGCGACAACCCGCAGCCAGAAGCCGGCGTATGCCATCGGCGGTCGCGAAACCTGTGATGTCTGCCACACGGGCGGGGCGGGTTGCTGATCAACCTCAACCGGCTGAGTCTGGAGCGGCGGAGGGGCCGCCGGGGACGGATACGCAGCGCTTGGCGTCCTCTGAATTCCCTGACCACAATTGGTGCAAAATGCAGCGTCATCGGCGAGTTGCGTTCCACATTTCGGACAAAACATTTTTCCGCCCCAAACTGCCCGCGTGCCTCAAATCAACTCACCGGACTCGCGCATGCTACTCAACCCGAAACCAGCGGGTCAACATGCAAATGCCGCCATCCGACCAGCCGCCTAACTCGAATCGGCAACATCGCGTAGCCACGACGACGCCTTTGTTCGTCGTGGGGTCTTTGCGCCGACGAGATCGACGATCATCGAGTCGCAATCAGACCCCGCAACAATTCGACCCACAATGAGAATACGCGAAAACGTCAACAGAAGTTGCACCGCTCAAGCGCCGTCGCTTAGACTCGTGCGTCCAATTAAACGAGAGGAGCAATCATGCGAATTCATTTCACCACCGCCACAAAGATTCTCGGAGCCGCACTCGCCGCGCTAAGCCTTTTCGCAAGCGGCTACGTCGCAGGACAAAACAAATTCGGCCAGCCAAAGACCATCATCCACATGGTGATTCTGAAATGGCGCCCGGGTGTCGCCGACGCAGATAAGCAGCGCGCACTCGAAGGCGTGAAAGAAATGGCCGCAAAAGTCCCCGGCATAAAAAATATCTGGATCAAAGCCGACCGCATTCAACCCCGTGATTTCAACGCCGCCTACGCCATCGAATTCAAAGACCGCGACGCCGCCGACGCCTACGCCGAAAGCCCTCTTGCATCAGGAATGGGAGCAAAAATACTACGTCCCAATCCGCGAAGTCAGCATCTCCGAGCAGGTAACAAACCCCTAGCCGTTTTCGGTAGCGTAGGCTTCAGCCTGCGCCCCAGTAACTGACGGCACGCATCCCCGTTTCTCGGCAGAGCCGACCGCATCGTTCCCTTTGTACCGCCGGCTTGTCCTGAGCAACGAAGGACATCTTGCGCGCTGTCCGCGTCCCGCCGCACTTCGCGGGGCCGGCTCTTTGCTTTTCTCTCAAGGCACTGTCGTCGCAAGCTACAGCAATCCGTGCATTGCACCCACCGCTTGCCTGATCAAAATAGAATCCGAGGTGCGAAATGATCAAAAAAGTGAAAGAAGGCTACAAAGTACTCTCAGAGAAAACCGGCAAAAATCTCGGCGGCCCCTACAAAACCAAAGCCGAAGCCGAAAAGCGCCTGCGCCAGGTCGAATTCTTCAAACACCGCAAAGGATAGCTCCTCGTCTGCATCCTCCCAGCCAGCCGCCGCTCGCCAACATAACGGCGAAGTCCGCACGCCCCGAGCTTTTCCACAGGAGCCCTCGAATTCCACAATTCATCTCCCTGAAATAATTGTTACAAATACTTGACGAAATTTTTTTCTTTGCTATACTTCCCTGATGTCGGCGTACCTCGGATTTGCCGGGGATTGTCCTGACGAACCGGGTCTGCCGCTTAACCAGAGGTGAAGTTGGTTACAAGCACCGGGTTGGCACAAAACGAGTTTCGAGCATATCCGTTCCGGAGGCTGCTAGCGTAAAACGCGGCCACAGGAATAGGACGGACATGCCCGGCGCTTGTTGCCGGGTTTTTTATTTCTCGCGACTTCGGCTCCAAAACCGATTTCGCGCTCCGCCGGGAGCGGAGACGTTCCGATCGGAAACTGTTGAACGGAACGACGGTCTTTGACAACTGAAGGAAGTAGGCATCGCGTTATGCGAATTTCAAGGTTCGCATAGCGTGATAAACCGCAAATTTTTGCTCGAGAAAGTAGCGCAATGTGGAAAGGCGAACTTTCCTGCACGCGCGATCTCGTGGTCCCTTTCATTTCTCAAAAATCTGAAAAGTTCCACGCGTCAAACTCGAAAGACGCGGGGCGAAGGGCTTGCAAGACCCTTCATTCTGTTTCTCTCGGGTCCCGATTTCTCGTCGGGACGTGTTAGGTAAGTTTTATGGTTAAGCTACTAAGAGCGTACGGTGGATGCCTTGGCGCCAACAGGCGATGAAGGACGTGGCAAGCTGCGATAAGCCCCGGGGAGCTGCAAGCAAGCTTTGATCCGGGGATTTCCGAATGGGGAAACCCAATCTGGTAAAACCAGGTTACGGCCCTCTGAATATATAGGAGGGTACGAGCAAACCCAGGGAAGTGAACCATCTCAGTACCTGGAGGAAAATAAATCAATTGAGATTCCGGTAGTAGCGGCGAGCGAAACCGGAATAGCCCAAACCGGGGTATTTATATCCCGGGGTTGTAGGACCGCGTGAGTAGAGTTACCAATCCGGAAGCTAGGCGAACCTGCTGGAAAGCAGGGCCATAGAATGTGAAAGCCATGTAGCCGAAAGCTTGACCGGACTCGAAGCGGTATCCTGAGTACTACGGGGCACGAGAAACCTCGTGGGAAACCGGGGAGACCACTCTCCAAGGCTAAATACTCGTTGGCGACCGATAGTGAACTAGTACCGTGAGGGAAAGGCGAAAAGCACCCCTGCGAGGGGAGTGAAATAGAACCTGAAACCGTATGCTTACAAGCAGTCAGAGGGCTATGCCGTGTCTTCGGATACGGAATGCCTGATGGCGTGCCTCTTGCTTAATGAGCCGGCTAGTTATTCTCACACGCGAGGTTAAGCGAAAGCGAGCCGTAGCGAAAGCGAGTCCGAATAGGGCGACTAGTGTGTGGGAATAGACGCGAAGCGGGATGATCTACCCTTGGCCAGGTTGAAGGTCGCTTAACCGCGACTGGAGGACCGAACCGGTGTGAGTTGAAAATCGCTCGGATGAGCTGAGGGTAGGGGTGAAAGGCTAATCAAATTCCGTGATAGCTCGTTCTCCCCGAAATGCCTTTAGGGGCAGCCTTGCATGATTTGCCACGGTGGTAGAGCACTGAATGGACTAGGGTCCCATCCAGGATACCGAATCCAATCAAACTCCGAATGCCGTGGACAACAGTGCAGGAGTGAGACTACGGGGGATAAGCTCCGTGGTCGAGAGGGAAAGAACCCAGATCGCCAATTAAGGTCCCCAACTGCAGACTAAGTGGGAAAGGACGTGTGAGCGCACAGACAGCCAGGAGGTTGGCTTAGAAGCAGCCATCCTTTAAAGAAAGCGTAACAGCTCACTGGTCAAGTGTTCACGCACCGACAATCCAACGGGGCTAAGTCTGCGACCGAAATTGCGAAATTCGAGCGGCGAGAGCCGCTCGATTTGGTAGGGGAGCATTCTGTGGTGGCAAAGGTAGACCGGAGAGGACTACTGAACGCCACGGAAGAGACTCTGCCGGCATAAGTAGCGATAAACACGATGAGAACTCGTGTCGCCGAAAGTCTAAGGTTTCCTGAGGAAGGTTAATCCGCTCAGGGTTAGGCGGGTCCTAAGGTGAGGCCGAGAGGCGTAGCTGATGGACAACAGGTCAACATTCCTGCCCCGCCACACGAACGTTTGACGATGGGGTGACGCAGAAGGATAGGGGAGTCGGGTGATGGACGTCCCGATGGCCCGGTGTAAGCCGGATCCCGCAGGAAAATCCACGGGGTCATTCAACGGTCAGACCGGTCCCGAGGCCACACGGCCGCAAAGTCTCTGATTTCACGCTGCCAGGAAAAACCTCTAAGGAGTTCGGGTGGTGCCCGTACCTCAAACCGACACAGGTAGACAAGGTGAATATCCACAGGCGCTCGAGAGAACGCTCGCTCAGGAACTAGGCACATTAGCCCCGTAACTTCGGGAGAAGGGGTGCCCCGCTAGGGTTTATAGCCCGAGGGGGCCGCAGTGAAATGCGTTCGGCGACTGTTTAACAAAAACACAGCTCTCTGCTAAGTCGAATACGACGTATAGGGGGTGACGCCTGCCCGGTGCCGGAAGGTTAAAGGGAGGGCTTAGCTGCCGCAAGGCAACGAAGGCCTGATCTGAAGCCCCGGTGAACGGCGGCCGTAACTATAACGGTCCTAAGGTTAAGAAACTCGCTAGCCTTAGTAAAACTGAACTATATGCGGGAAACTCCTCACACAGCCGTCCGGTACTCGTCGCTGAATCATCAGCGGCAGTCAAAATCCGGCGGACATGGGGACAATCCGCAGGGAAGGCTCCAGAAATGGAGAACCCTCAGAGACTTTACGTTCAGACGCATCCTGAGAAGCTAGAAGCTCAATGGGTTGTCGGGTTTGTTGACGGCGAAGGTTGTTTCTACGTCGGCATCAATCCTCACCCAGAGATGTCCTGCCAATTTCAAGTGCTCCCCGAATTCACTGTCGTTCAACATCGCCGGGATATTCAACTGCTCCACGCGCTGAAGAAATTCTTCGGCTGTGGAGTGGTTCGAACCAATCACGGCGACCGAATGGCCTATCGAGTTCGGGGGTTGGATCACCTCAGCGAAAGGATCGTTCCCTTCTTCGAACAGCATCCGCTGAAATCGAAGAAGAGAGTCGACTTCGCGAGGTTCCGAAAGATCCTTCACCTGATTCGTCAGGGAAAACACTTGAACTTGAAGGGCATTGAAGAAATTCGAGCTATAGCTTCGAAGATGAACACAGGAAGTGTAAGAGAAAGTCCGGCTTCTCTGGAAACAGAGTAAGGAGAAACCGAGCGAAATTCCTTGTCGGGTAAGTTCCGACCTGCACGAATGGCGTACCGATCGAACGACTGTCTTGGCGAACGGCTCGGCGAATTTGTGGTTCCGGTGAAGACGCCGGATGCCCGCATCTAGACGGAAAGACCCCGTGCACCTTAACTGCACTCTGGTCATGATTAACGGTACTGCCTGCGTAGGATAGGTGGGAGCCTGGGATCCCTCGGTTTCGGCTGAGGGGGAGGCAACGGTGAAATACCACCCTGATAGTTCTGTCGTTCTAACTTGCGACCCTCGACGGGTCGGAGGACACGGCCAGACGGGTAGTTTGACTGGGGCGGTCGCCTCCTAAACTGTAACGGAGGCGCTCAAAGCTCGGCTCAGGCGGATTGGAAACCCGCCGTGGAGTGCAAGAGCATAAGCCGGGTTGACTGCGAGACACACAGGTCGAGCAGGCACGAAAGTGGGATCTAGTGATCCGGTGGTTCTGCGTGGAAGGGCCATCGCTCAACGGATAAAAGGTACGCCGGGGATAACAGGCTGATCTAAGCCAAGAGTTCACATCGACGCTTAGGTTTGGCACCTCGATGTCGGCTCATCGCATCCTGGGGCTGTAGAAGGTCCCAAGGGTTAGGCTGTTCGCCTATTAAAGCGGTACGTGAGCTGGGTTCAGAACGTCGCGAGACAGTTCGGTCCCTATCTGGTGTGGGCGCAGGAAACTTGAGAGGAGCTGTCCCTAGTACGAGAGGACCGGGATGGACGGATCTCTTGTGATCGAGTTGTCACGCCAGTGGCATCGCTCGGTAGCGAAATCCGGAAGAGATAATCGCTGAAAGCATCTAAGCGAGAAGCTCGCCTCGAGATAAGGTTTCCCAAGATGGCTGCGGCTATCTAAGAAGGCCAGTCGAAGACTACGACTTTGATAGGCGGGAAGTGTAAGCGCAGTAATGCGTGTAGCTAACCCGTACTAATCGGCCGTTCGGCTTGACCATAATACTTTCCTAACGCGTAGCGTTATCCTGAGACGTCCCTAGGACGTCGAAGGGCAGCACCCGCGTGTCGTCCGTCCGTAAGGCCGGCGCATAGGAAGGTCAAGTTCCTTTCCACATTGCATTACTTTTTCGTGGAATTTGTGGTTTACCCTACTTCCCTCAGTTGCTCATCGAAACTCCTCGCTAACTTTCGCGATCCGAGTTTCGATTTCCAGTTTCCTGGTGGTCTTATCGCAAGGGTCACACCCGTTCCCATCCCGAACACGGAAGTTAAGCCTTGCTGAGCCGATGATACTGCGCGGGTAACTGCGCGGGAACGTAGGTCGCCGCCAGGATTAAATTCAAAAGGCTCCGAGCAATCGGAGCCTTTTTTATTTTCTGGCGCATAATAGCGTCATCATGTCCCGTGAGACAAATCTTGGAGCATGCGAACATTGCCAGAAGACCTTTTCGTATTATCTCGTTCACAACGGCTTTAACGACTCAGCGTACTCATATTGCGATAGATGTGGCCGCACCGTATCACTCAGCACCTTATCTCGCGTTCCGGCAGCCGCCAGATTGAAATCCCACCGACGGATTTCGGACGAAGAGATCGAGCGGCTGATTAAAGACTGCCCGTGCGGTGGACGCTTCAAAGCCGCCGCAGATCCACGCTGCCCACATTGTCGTGAGCTTCTTTCGCCGATCATGGCGAAGCAATTCATTGAGGCACACGCCCCGGGCAGCAAGAAGGGCTGGACATGGGACTGCACGTGGGACGGCCTCTACTCGATCGTTATTGAGGACAAGGTCGTCGAGAATTGGTGGAAGGACTAGCAAAGGACGTTAGGGCCACATGAATTCTCTAGCTACCTCGGAGTACACGGCACTTCTCGAAGAATTTGCTCCGAGAGTCATCCGCACCGAGCAGGAGAACGAGGCATACACCGAAATCCTCTACGAACTCGACCGCCGCAGCAAGAATCTCACCGCCGCCGAAAAGGAACTGGCTGAGCTGCTCACGCTCTTGATCGAAAGCTTCGAGGAATCGCGGTATCGTCTGCCACGAGCGAAGCCATTGGAAGCCTTGCGCTTTTTAATGGAGCAGCACGAACTTAAGCAAAAGGATCTGGTGAAGGTATTTGGAACCGCGAGCATCGTCTCTGAAGTTCTCAGCGGCAAGCGTGAATTGAATAAGGAACACATCAAACGTCTCAGCCGCCGATTCCACGTTTCCCCGGAATTGTTCTTCTGAAGTCTTGACGAAAACCCAGCCTGACCGGATTCTACATCCGTGAGTTCTCCGCAATTCCTCGCCACCATCTACAAAATCTGGATGCTGCGCTACGTCGACGTCCCGGAAGATGTCGGCTTCGCACTCGCAAAAGAATACGCCGCCGCAACAAAACCAGCCAAACGCAGCGCGAAACAAGCACTCCCGAAACACATCCCAGTCGTCGCCACCTCAAATAACCGCAGCACTCGCACCACCCTCGTCCCAGCCGGCGCCGGACGCTATCGCCTCCAGGTAAACGCCACCCTCCGCAAAGCCGCCCGCGCCGACGTCGGCGAAATCATCGGCATCTCGCTCAAAATCGATCTCGCATCTCGCGACCTGCCCGTTCCCCCCGAACTCGAAGCCGCCCTGAAATCCCGTCCGCGCCTGAAAAAAGAATTCGACCGCCTAACCGTTGCCGGTCGCATGCAATTCCTCCGCTGGTTCTCCGCCAAATCGCCCGAAGTCCGTAAAAAGCGCCTCCCCCGCGCCCTTGAAATCCTCACCGAGCGAGCCCTCTTCCGCAAACCAAAATCCCCCAAGAAATAATCCGCGCACCGCGAGCACGCACTGCACCGGTAGCCACGACGAACGCTCTCCTCGTCGTGGGCCTTTCTCTCTGTCTCCTTGTCTCCCCGCCTTCTTGCCGCTATCTTTAATCCGCCAACGCCATGCAAGCATCCGGCATCCACAGCGTCGAACTGATTTTCCTCCTCCTCCTGCTCTTCGTCGCAGGCCTGGCCGCTCTCGCAAAACGCTTCCAAACGCCCTACCCCATCATTCTCGTCATCGGTGGCCTAATCCTCAGCTTCTTTCCCCGCGTACCGCACGTAGCCCTGAACCCAGACATGGTTTTTCTAATAATCCTTCCGCCCCTGCTGTTCTCCTCCGCATTCACCACCTCCTGGCGCGACTTTCGCTACAACCTCGTCAGCATCTCCATGCTCGCCCTCGGTCTCGTCGTATTCACCGTTCGCGGCATCGCCTCCATCTCCCACTGGATTCTTCCCGGTTTTGACTTCCGCCTCGGCCTCGTTCTCGGTGCCGTCGTCAGCACCACCGACGCGATCGCCGCCACCGCAATCGCTCAACGCCTCGGCATCCCCAAGCGCATCACCAACGTCATCGAAGGCGAAAGCCTCGTCAACGACGCCAGCGGCCTGCTCGCTCTCGAATTCGCCGTGGCTCTCGTCGTCTCCGGTCAAGCCCCCAGTTTCGAAGTAAGGGTCGAGCGTCTCATTTACCTCATCGCCGGCAGCATCGTAATCGGTCTCATCATCGCCAAGCTGATCTACTACCTCGAAACCAAAATTGACGACTCTTCCATCGAAATCACCATCAGCCTCCTCGCTCCATACTTCGCATACCTTGCAGGCGAAAGCGCCCACGCTTCCGGCGTTCTCGCCACTGTCGTCTGCGGTCTCTACCTCGGGCACAAAAGTTCGCTCTATTTCTCGCTCGGCGCGCGTCTCAAAGGCTACGCCGTCTGGGACACCCTCACCTTCATCCTGAATGGTTTTGTTTTTATCCTGCTGGGTCTACAGCTTCCCTACGTCCTCGAAGGAATTCACGAATATACGATCGGGCGCCTTCTGGCTCTGGGTGCCATGTTCAGCGCGGTCGTCATCCTTCTCCGTATGGTCTGGGTCTATCCCGGCGCTTGGACGTCAAATTTTATTCGCCGCCGCATTCTTCACCAGCCCGAGCCATTTCCGCAACCGAGCTCGATCCTGATTATCGGCTGGACCGGCATGCGCGGCGTCGTCGCCCTGGCCGCTGCCATCTCGCTGCCGGAATATCTGCGCGACGGCTCGCCGTTTCCTCAGCGCAACCTCATAATCTTTCTCACCTTCTCCGTAATCTTCGTCACTCTCGTCTTGCAAGGGCTCACGCTTCCTCCGCTCATTCGCGCCCTCGGCCTCTCCGATGCGGACGAGAAAAACCCCGAAGAAGAAAAAGCCCGCCGCGACATGATTGAAGCCGCGCTCGCTTATCTCGGAGCCGCTCGCGAGAACGACTCCGCCGAATTCGAGCCCGTCTACGACGAATTGATCCACCTCCAGCGTCACCGCCTCGCCCGCCTCGAAGAAATGGAAGCCGAAGACGCCGAGCACGACCCCAGGCACTATGACCGCTATTTCGAGCTCTCGCGCCAGCTCCGTGCCGTCCAACGCGCCGCAATCCTGAATCTCCGCAATCAAAACCAAATCAACGACGAAACCCTCCGCAAACTCGAATACGAACTCGACCTCCTCGACGCCCAATCCTCAGCCGCCGCGGCGCGCTAGACTTTCATCGTTCTTTTTGCCCCTCGTACCGCTGGCCTCCGGCCGGCTCCTTTGCCTTTTCCGCTATTTGAAATCTGAAATTCTTAAGTTTGAAATCGTCTCTCCGCCTCCGTCCGCCTTCAGTGGCGCCTCACGTCGATCACCAATTCTTGCCGCACGTCACGACATCGTTCTTTCGCCCTTCGTACCGCCGGCGTCTCGCCGGCGCCTTTGACTCTAGTTTTTTTCGCTGTTGGGCCGGCATCCTGCCGGTCTTCTTGCCTTTTCCGTTATTTGAAATTCTGAAATTTTAAATTTGAGATTGTCTCGGCTCCCGGTAGGCGCCATTGATTCACAAACGCCATTGATTCACAAATATGTGGGACATTTTCCCCGCTATAATCTCAATTCGATGAAATCAATCTACACGTTCGCCCTCGCCTTGCTGTCTTGCATCGCGACCGCGGGCCAAACACAAAACCTATCCCCCTCACCCGATCACCTCGGCCTCACCTGCACCCAAATCCTCCAAGCGTCATCCACGGACTGGATCAAAAAATTCACCGCCGCAAAAGACGCCACCGAACCAACCACAATCAAGGCAATCTCCACCTACGGCAAATGCTACGACGCGCGCACCAATCGCCTCGCCGCCTCACTCGGAAAATCAGGAAAGGGCCCATTAATGGGCGCGCGCGGAAATTTCGGCGATTTCGAGCGCGCTCTCAACGATTTCGCCGCCAAAGCCCTCGCCGCCACCGATCCACCGGCCGACGCACAGAAGAAAGCCTACGCCGCGCTCTATGCAAAACAGTTCCGCTACGACTTTTACCGCGAGTACGAGCAAAAGAATTTCAACCCCCCGCCGTTCACCCCGGAAGAATCCGACGCATTCACCAAAGCCAAAAACCACTTCGGCGAACTCCTGGGCCTGCTCCCCGAAGACAAAATGCACGAACTCCACCGCGCCTTCGGTGAAATCTTCGCCGCCGGCGGCGTCCCCGACGCCACAAAAGTCGCAGTCTACCGCTACGCCATCTTCCTGCTCAAATCCCCAGCACAAACCCCATACTCCCCGCCCCCGTTTTGACCGGCTCCTTAGCCTCTTCGACGGCGCCGTTTGCTCTTTTTGTCTTTTCCCTATTTGAAATCTGAAATTTTGTTTGAAATCGTCGCTCTGTCTTTTGCCTTTCAGTGGCACAGGCACTCCTGCCTGTGCGAATTTCCTGGGGCCATCCCACAACGGACCTTGGCACCCTCACCGTCTCGCTAAATCTCAGCGCCGTAGGCGCGGAACACACTTAGCCCAGGGTGGAAACCCCGGGTAAACCGAGTCCTCCAACTACCACAGCGCCGTAGGTGCGACACATTTTTCATTTTCAAATTCCACTCCATCGCTCCGGATCCCGCCTGTTTTAAAACTTGTAAAGTAGTTACCAGTGCGTTATCATAGGTCGTGCGTTTTACCGACAACTCGCGCGAAAGGCATCAATCAGCACCCAAGGGCAGATCTACGCACCAAGGAGTTTCCTTCAGACGCGTCATTTCTCCGATCCCACCCATCTCCGGTCCCTGCCCCTCATTTCTAATCGCAAATCTGGAATTAGAAGTCGATCTAAGTCCCATAAGAATCAATAATCTAAAATTTTCTAATCGCAAATTTTCTGCGATTTCTCGTCGCTTTTTTTGTCTTCGAACGGACCGAGCGCGAGATCCTCCACGCGGCACGGTCTCCACTAACCACTCGTCACTAGCCACCGCCTTTCTAATCGAGACACCGCGATTAAAATTCACCACAACTCCAACAAAACTAAGCCCACTACCAATTTCTAATCGAGACAAAAATGCCCTTTTCGCGCCGCAAACGCCGTCAATAGTTGGCATCCCTCGTTCCACTTTGGTAGTCTCCCCTCTCTTAAACTCAGGAGACCCAATGACACCCCGGAAGTTCCTGGCTTTCGCGGTTTTCGTGTGCTTCGCGGTTCCCGTATCGTTAAGCAGCGCGCAAAAGGACGACGCTACAAATCAACTCGCGCGCGAAATCTACAAACAGCTCGTCGAAATCAACACCACCGATTCCGTCGGCAGCACCACAGTCGCCGCCGAAGCCATGGCCAAACGACTCCGCGACGCGGGCTATCCCGAAAGCGACATTTTCATCGGCGGCCCAAATCCCCGAAAAGGAAATCTCGTCGCCCGCCTCCACGGCACCGGCGCGCGCAAACCGATTCTCATGATCGGCCATCTCGATGTGGTCGAAGCGCGCCGCGAAGATTGGTCCGTCGATCCCTTTCAACTCCTCGAAAAAGATGGCTACTTCTACGGCCGCGGCTCGATCGACATGAAATCCGGCGACACTTTCCTGATGATGACGATGATTCGGCTAGAAAAGGAAGGCTACAAACCCGACCGCGACATCATCATGGCTCTCACCGCTGACGAAGAAGGCGGGCAGTCCAATGGCGTCAATTGGTTGCTGAAGAATCATCGCGATTTGATTGAAGCGGAGTTCATCTTGAATCCTGATGGCGGCACTTTTCAGATGGTAAACGGGAAGAAGTCCATGGTTGCGATTCAGGCCAGCGAAAAGCTCTATCAGGATTTCGAACTCAAGGTCACGAATCCCGGCGGCCACAGCTCGCTGCCTGTCCCCGACAATGCCATCTACGAGCTGGCCGAAGGGCTCACGCGCCTCGAACACTATAAATTCCCATTCGAGCTAAACGATGTGACGCGTTCCTACCTCGATCACATGTCCACAATCGTGGGAGGAGATCTGGGCGCGGACATGAAAGGCGATTTTGAAAGATCCGCCTGACGCTGCAGCGCGTCGAACGGCTTTCGCAGAAGCCGTTTTACAACGGCATCACCCGCACCACTTGCGTCGCCACGCGCCTCGATGCCGGCCACGCCAACAACGCGCTGCCGCAAATGGCTCGCGCCAATGTGAATTGCCGCATTCTCCCGTCGCACTCGGTGGAAGAAACTCAAGCCACGCTCGTGAAAGTTCTCGACGATCCCAAAATCTCGGTGACGCCGGTCCTTATCGGCGCGCTCGTTGCGCAAAAGAATCCCCCCTCGCCGCTGCGTCCGGACGTGATGGGAGCCCTCGACAAAGTCACGCAAGAAATGTGGCCGGGAGTTCCCGTAGTTCCAGTGATGGAAACCGGCGCCTCGGACGGCGCCTACTCGCGCGCCGCTGGAATTCCAACCTACGGAATTTCCGGCATGTGGATGGATCCTAACGACGACCGCTCGCACGGCCGCGACGAGCGCCTTGAGGTCTGGTCCTTTTATACTGGCGTCGATTTCTACTACCGCTTCGTGAAAGTTCTCAGTTCGGGCCAATAAAATTCCGGTGCCAATAAAATTCCAGTGCGAGCCGACAACTAAATGAGCCTGATGCGCACCGCGATCTTGAAGGCTTCCGCGAACCCGTGGATGCGCAAGAATGCGCCACGTTACGGTTTCTTGCGCCGCACTGTCACGCGCTTCATGCCTGGTGAAACGATTGACGATGCTCTCGCAGCCGCGCGCCAGCTCGCCGAAAAGCGCATCGCCACCCTCGTCACGCAACTCGGCGAAAACATCGAAAACCGAACCGAAGCAGAGTCGGTCACCAATCACTATCTCGATGTTCTGAAGCGCATCAGTGCGGCCAGTTTGCCCACCGAAGTTTCCGTGAAGCTCACACAGCTCGGCCTCGATCTCGATCGCGAATTCTGTTACGCCAATCTCGCGAAGCTCATCGAAGCCACGCCGCCGGATAAAACGCTCTGGATCGACATGGAGCAAAGCCCCTACGTGGACGTCACGCTCGAAATCTATCTGCGCGCCCGCAAAGCGTATGCGAATGTCGGCGTTTGCGTTCAGGCGTATCTGTATCGCACGCAGAAGGACCTCGATTCGCTGATTGCAATCGGCGCAGCGGTTCGTCTGGTGAAAGGCGCATACAACGAGCCCGCCGAAATCGCATATCCGCGCAAGAACGATGTCGACGCGAGCTATATGGACTCTGGCCAAAAGATTGTTAAGCCCGGAAGCTCGCAAAGCGGGCGTGCGTGCCGCGATCGCTACACACGATCGCGCGTTGATCGCGAGCCTCATCGATTGGGCCACTGCGCAGGGAGTCCCGAAGAATCGCCTCGAATTCCAAATGCTCTACGGCATTCAGCGCGCCGAGCAATTGCGCCTCACGCAAGAAGGCTACCGCTCCGCGGTCCTGATCTCCTACGGCACGTTCTGGTACCCGTGGTTTATGCGGCGTCTCGCCGAACGCCCCGCCAACGTTCTCTTCCTCGCTCGTAATTTCTTCGGAAGCTAGTTTAGCCCGCGCCGGAACAGAATATTTCCGGAGCGATGTCCGGAAATATGTCTGGAACATCCAACGCGGGCAGAATTGGCTGTTAAGGTTTTGCTTCGTCCTGGGCAGAGGCTGGCTGAGCTGCCGGCGATTCTGGCTGCGGAGCAGGCGCAGGTTGCTGAGCTGCGATGTGGCGTATCGTTTGCGTCTTCCGTTTTGGCACCGCGGCAGCCGATAGCGATTGGTTGACGGTTAGGATCGTGTCGCCGTGGACCACCACGCGGAAGCGCCTGTCGCTGGCTTTGATTGCGGGCGTGTCTTTGTGAAAGCCAGTCAGGAAATACGGATAGCCTTCAAAGTTTTTTGTGTGTTCGTTGTCCGGCTGCTTCACCGCAAAATTCAGAGGAATGCGTTCGCCGTTGGTGGCCATGATGTCCTGCATGAACCATGCCACCGCTCCCGCGCCATGTGTTCCGGCCGGCCGCACTGCAAGAACGCGCGCACGCGCTTCTGAGCCGCGTACCACGACTGGAACGCCGTCCACGACAAGATCCTCGACGGCTTCCATTTCGACGATCGTTCCTTCCTGCAATTCTTCCGAGGAAACATTGCCCTTCAACTCAACTTCGAACGCCATGCCGTCGGGAATTTTGACGTCGACGCCTTCCGGAATCTTTTGTGCCGGCACACCGGTTGCGACCGGTGCCTGCAACATAGCAAGGACCACTTTGTCGGAGACGCCTGCGGCACGAAGCTTTTGAATTTGCGCGGGCGTCATATCGAAAGCGCAAGGATTGGTTGAAATCTTCTTCAGCAAGAAGTCCGAGCCCGGATGCATGGCGTGCATCGCCAGCACGTCATCGGTGGTCAGCGCAGAAGGCGGTGGCTGCGGCGCGCTGGGCTCAACGGGCTTTGGATCTTCCGTCAGGCCGAACGTATAAACATGTTGCCGGGGCGGCGGCGCGTCGACCAGGTCAGCGAAGCGCACCCAGCCCATTCGTCCATCCTGGGTTTGAACCTGAGCGAAGCTGCCCTTTTGGCCCTGGATTTCAACTTTCTCGCCGCAGCGCAGTTTGCCGAGCTCTTCAAATCGCTCGGTTGACTTGTACATCAGAACGTAAGCGTCATACGGTCCACAAACCGCATAGCTGGTGGACTCGGCCGCGCGCGCAGAAGTAGCGGCGGCGACGAGAATTAAAAACGCGAAGATTCGAGCCTTCATCCTGTGCCCCAAGTCCGGAGCCTATGGAAATGGCGTGCCGGATTCACAAGAAATTAGCTTCCGAGGTGATTGTTGCGAAAGGGTGAGAACTCTCCAATAGTACTTTGAGCCAGTCTGTCCTTAAGAGCTAAGGCGTAGCCGCAAGAGCGCTTCGATAATAAATTCCGGAGCAAACCTAAAAAACTGTCCTAAAGGACAGTAGATTTTTCCTGTTCGATACCTGTAGATTGGCCACCCGCCCAGGAAAATTACATTTGAAATCTCCGAGGAACCTCGGATTGAGAGCGGAGAGTGCCATGGTCAACGTCGGTCTCGACCTCGTCGGCGAGTTTCGACAAGGTCTGAAGGCGCTGAAAAACGGTTACCCCCAGAAAGCCCTCGTACACATGCGAACGGCGTTTGAATACGAAAAGCACAACCCTTTCTATATTTCGTTTTTAGGCTTGTCGGTGGCGCGTGCGGAACGCCGATGGGACCGAGCGACAGAGCTGTGCGAAATCGCGGTGCAATTGCGGCGTAACGAATGCCAGTTTCATTTGAACCTGGCGGAAGTGTATGCGCTCGCGGGACGACGAGAGAAAGCGCTGGATACGATCGATGCGGCGTTGGCGCGTTTTGGAAATGACGGGCGATTGGTGCGGGCGCGAAGCCGAGTGGAAAAGCGGCGTTCTCCCATACTGCCATTCCTCACGCGCGATCATTTCTTGAATCGGACGATGGGGAAGATGCGGCACCGGACGCTGAGCCGCTTCGGCAAGACGGCATAGCTAGCGCGCGGCCGAATAGCGGCGCACCATCATCGAAATCGGCAGGCCCACGCAGACCATGTGCGTGACGATCGCGACGATGGAGGGCGTGAGCGTGTGCGGCGGATGCAGCTTCGCCAGCGGCATCACGATCCAGTACATCACCAGATAAACACAAACGCCGTACAGCACGCCGGCGAGAATTGGCCGGCGCGTCATGAAATTGATTTTCCGGCTAGCCACGTAGAAAACAGTCGCCGCTGAAAACGCGATCAGGAAATGGATCGCCCCGCCAAGCAGGGCGCTCGGCGTCCCTTCTATGAAGGCTTGCGGACCAAGAAGCCCGCTGGCAATTCCCTGGAGGATTCTCACCGGCGGAACGCCTTGCGGGGCCCAGGTGATGAAAGCGGCAGTGATATCGAGCACGCCTGCCAGCAAGCCGGCCGCGAAAATAGCCGGAAATGCGCCATGCGGACGAGCGGCGATCTGGGACGAGCTGGAAGCGTTCATCGTAAAAACCGGAAATACAATTATTAACCAGCGTGCGCTTGCATTTTGGCAACGAGCAGGCGTCCCTGGCGGCTTTCGAGGGCGAGCAGAGCTTTTTTATTTGGGAGGCCGCCGCCATAACCGACCAGACTGCCATTGCTGCCGATGACGCGATGGCACGGAATGATGATAGGAATCGGATTCGATCCGTTTGCCAGGCCGACCGCTCTCGAAGCGTTGGGCTTGCCCAGGCGTCGAGCTAGCTCACCGTAGGAAGTGGTTTCGCCATAAGGAATAGTCTGGAGCATTTGCCAGACGCGAAGCTGAAATTCCGTGCCGATGAGCGACAGCGGCAGGTGGAACTCTTCCAATTCGCCGGAAAAGTAAGCGCGCAATTGACGGATGGTTTCCTGTAAAGGTATCGAATCTTTGCGCCAATGTGATTCGGGATGTTCGGGGCGCTTGCCGGCGGCGAAACTGATCAGGCGGAGACCGCGTTCGTCGGCGGCCAGCAGCGTGGTGCCTAGCGGAGTTTCGTAGTGGGTGTAGCAGATGTCGGTCATAGATCGTTTCTCCTGCAATTCGAATCGTACCGCAAAGCGGGCGGCTCCTGCCATGATGTCTTGCGGGCGCCAAGTATTGCGGTGGCCTTGTGTTGTTACGCGGGCACAGGCAGGAATGCCTGTGCTACTGAAAGGCGACGTCAAAAGAGCCGGCAGGATGCCGGCGCTACAAGGGAAAAAGCAAACGACTACTACAAAATTCAACAGCAGCCTCCGAGTCTATCCCAGGAGTGGACGCGATTGAACGGGTTGGTTGCGGATTCCTGCGATGGGGTTCGGGGAGTCTGAGATCAGGGGCGAGGTTTCCTGGTGAGATCGAGAAATAAGGATAGCGAGGCGATTCGTACAGCGGTAGAGCGCCCATCCGATCACGACGCACAGGGCGACAAATGAGAAAAGAGTGACGAAGCCTGCAAAGAAGATGATGAAAGCGGCGGCCATTTGAAATAGCGGGTTCGAGAGCAGAGGGAATGTCATCGGTAGCTACCTTCCGCGTTCGCCGGTTTATTGCCGTGAATACCGGGACCACGATGAAACGAATTTCGCAAGCTGGCCTGGCGTGGGCTTTCCATTACAACTTGTAGGCAAAGTAGGCCTCTTGGGGTGATTGATACTATCGGCATAAGACCTGATTCCCGACGGAGTTGGTGCTGTAAGCCAATGCGTTGCGCGGGCCGCAGCCAAATCGGCGGTACGTAAACTCCAAAAAATATCTAAAGGCATCCCTTGATAGTGCCGCGCAAGGCACGCTAGTACCCTCTACAGTGCTCCTTCCCGACCCGAGATGGATTTGCAAACCTGCCAAAGCGAGAGGGGACATTCGATTATGGGTTCACGCGCATTGAGTTTTGCAGCGGTAGCCGTGCTGTGCGTCGCCGCGATTGCCGGGTGTTCGAAAAGCGATACGCGATCGCCGGCGGTGGCGGATGAAATCAGAAAATCATTGGATCAATCCGGCTACAAGGACGTCTCAGTGAGCCAGGACCGCGAAAAGGGCGTGGTGACTCTCACGGGGCACGTGGCGTCGGATGTCGATAAGCAACAAGCGGAAGCGATCGCGAAGTCCATGTCGGTGGGACAGGTAGTGGCCGACGAAATCCAGGTGCTACCGGCCGGCGCGGAAAGCGACGCGAAAGCGGTGAGCAGCGATCTGGATAAAGGGATCGACAAAAATTTAGATGCCGCGCTGATTCAGAACAGACTGAACAAAGACATCAGCTATGACGTGAAGAACGGAGTGGTGACGCTGAAAGGAAACGTGAATTCAGAAATCCGGCGTAACCAGGCGGCACATATCGCCTCTTCCGTGCCTAACGTTCAGCAGGTTGTGAATGAGCTGCAGGTGAAGAATCAGAAAGCCAGCTCGTCGAATTAGTTCCTCGCGAGTGCGGACGGCAAAAATGGATTTAGGAGGTGTTTCATGTTGCGATGGACTTTGCTTTTCCTGGTTGTTGCGATCGTTGCGGGAATATTTGGTTTCGCGGGGGTGATGGTGGCGGCTGCGGGAATCGCGAAACTTCTTTTTTACGTGTTTCTGGTTCTGTTCGTCGTTTCTCTGGCTATGAGCCTCGTTAGCCGGGCGTGAGATTCGAACGCGTGAGCGACCCGGTCGTGACGCGATTTAATCCATCGAAGAATTTGTACCATCTCCTCGCGGTAGTGGTGGCGGCGGTGACCATCGCCGCTCTGTACTTCGCGCGAATCGTTCTGATCCCGTTTGCTCTAGCCGTTCTCTTCACTTTTATTCTCACGCCGGTGGTTCGGTTGCTGGAGCGAGCGCGCTTGGGGAGGACTTTCTCCAGTCTCCTGGTGGTTCTTCTTACGATTGGGGCGTGCGGCGGCCTGGGATGGGGCGTGTCGAAGCAAATCGGGCAGGTGGTGAATCAGCTGCCGTCGTACAAGCTGAACATCAAGGAGAAGCTGGCCTCGCTGCATTGGTCCGAGAGCCACGTCCTGCACAACGCATCCGAGACGGTAACGGAGATCAGTAAAGACCTCGCTGCGAAGCCCGCGCCATCATCTTCGGATTCCACACAATCGCTCGAAGCTACCCGTTCCACAAACAATCGCCCGGCGACGCCGAGGCAGCCTGTTCCGGTGCAAGTGATATCGCCGCCTTCGCTGCCGCTCGAATCCATGCAAAGCGTGCTTGGACTGCTGGCCCGGGCGCTGATCGTGGTGGTGTTCACGATTTTCATGCTGATTCGCCGCGAGGACCTGCGAAATCGCCTGATTTCGCTGATCGGCCACGGGCATATTCATCTGATCACGCAAACTTTGGATGAAGCCAGCTCACGCGTCAGCAAATATCTGCTGATGCAGTTCCTTGTAAATATCGGCTACGGAATTTTTATCGGGATGGGACTTTACTTCATCGGACTCCCCGGCGCGCTGCTTTGGGGTGTGATCGTCGGTATTTTGCGGTTTCTTCCGTACGTCGGACCGCCGCTGGGCGGCATCATGCCGCTGCTTCTATCCATGGCTGTCTTTGACGGTTGGTCGAAGCCGCTGTTGGTGCTGGGACTCTTTGTGATCACAGAACTGGCCGTGTCCAATCTTATTGAGCCGATGCTGTACGGAGCGCATACGGGAATTTCATCACTGGCCATCCTGATGGCGGCAGTTTTCTGGACGGCGATCTGGGGCCCGATCGGGCTCGTGGTGTCGACTCCGCTGACGGTTTGCCTGCTGGTGGTGGGACGACACGTGCCGCAACTGCGGTTTCTGCACATTTTACTGGGCGACGAGCCGCCCTTGACGCCCGAGTCGCGTTTTTATCAGCGGCTACTTGCGATGGACTATGACGAGGCGCGCGAGGTGCTGCAAAAATGCCTGAGCGAAATGAGCCTCGAAGAGCTTTATGAAAATGTGATGATCCCGGCGCTCGGGCTGGCGGAGCAGGATCGGCACCAGAACCTGCTTCAGGACGAGAACGAAAGATTCATCAGCCAGAGCACGCGCGAATTGATTGATGAACTTTGGGAGCCGCGCAACGGAGAAAGCCAGCAGGACTCGGAGGGCGGCGGATCTTTGGAAATATCGCCAAAAGCTGCGGCCCCGCATCCGGCGCGGCCGCTGAATGTTCTATGCGTTCCGGCGCGAGATGAAGCCGACGAAATTGTGGGCACGATGCTGGCACAGCTGCTGCAGTGGGCTGGACATCGAGCCGAATGCCTGGAAGTGGAAAGCGCCGAGCGGATGATCGCGCAGATTTCGAAAGAGAAGCCCGATGTCGTTTGCATTTCCGCGCTCCCCCCTTTCGCAATACCCGCCGTGCGCGCGCTCTACGGCCGAATGCACGCGCAGAATCCCAATCAGAAAGTGCTGGTTGGTTTGTGGCACTTCTCCGGGGATTCAGCGAAACTCGGCCGGCGGTTGGCGTTGAAAGAGGATTCGCTCGCATTTACGACGCTAGCTGAGCTTGTGCGGGAAGTGCAGGAGATGTCTTCAATACCAGCGCAGCCTGTGGAGCATTCTTAAGCTGAAATTTTGAATCCCGGACTTTAGTCTCCCGCCGCCGACGGTTGTTAGAACGGGGTACGTCTTTTATTCATATGGCAGTACAGGCAAGATGGTATGGAGAAGGAATGCTGAAATCAGTAGAATCCGCAATAATTTGGAATATGACCTCGATCGAGCTAACTCGGCTTTATCCAGAAATCATTCCGCGTGAAAGCATCGACTGACGCACTTCTGAAAGTTGCGTCACGGCCCAGAACAGACTCAACTCAAGAGGAGGATTGATGCGTTATCTTCGTTATGCACTTTGCTTTTTGCTTTTGGGAATGCCGGTGCTATTCATCGCCGGTACGGCTTCCGCGCAAGTCGCTATTTCCGTCGGGATTGCTCCGCCTGAATTGCCCGTGTACGAGCAGCCGGTTTGTCCGGGTGACGGCTATATCTGGACGCCCGGCTACTGGGCCTGGGACGGAGACGATTACTACTGGGTACCCGGCACGTGGGTGCTGGCGCCGCAGGTGGGTTACTTCTGGACTCCGCCGTATTGGGGCTGGGGCGGCTCTGCTTTTATTTTCCACGCAGGTTATTGGGGACCGGTGGTGGGCTTCTACGGTGGAATCAACTATGGATTTGGCTATTTCGGGCACGGTTTTTCAGGTGGGCGATGGGATGGCGGCCACTTTTTCTATAACACCGCGGTGTGGCATGTAAACAGAACAGAGATTCACAATGTGTACGAGGAACGAGTGAACGTAAGAGAAAACGTTCGAGTGAGCTACAACGGCGGACGGGGCGGAATTGAAGCGCGGCCGAGCCGCGAGGAAGAGGCTGCTGAGCACGAGCGACATATGGGACCCGACCAAAACCAGATCCGTCACGAAGAGGCGGCTCGTTCGAATCGCGACTTAAGGAATTCAGTGAATCACGGGAGGCCGCCGGTGACCACGACTCCGCGTCCGGGAGAATTTAACGGGCACGAAGGAGCGCCGAAGGGCGAGACCACCCGAGCGGAGACAGGGCACACGAACAATCCGGTGCATCCGAAAGATCTGCCCGCGTATCAGCGTCCGGCAGCTCCGAATACGGGGAATACAAAGACAGATCAGAAGTATCAGAAGCAGCAGGAAGATCTGTCGAAGAAGCAGGATCAACAGCGGCAAAAACTCCAGCAGCAGCAAGACAGGGAGCATCAGCAATACACGAAGCAGAATGCCAACGAAGCGAGAAATCAGCAGCTGGAACAGAAGCACACGCAACAGACGCAACATATGCAACAACAGCATGTGCAACAGCAGCAGCACTTACAGCAAAAGCAACAGCCAGCGCACCAAACATCAGGGCATCAAGAGTCAGCCCCGAAGGAAAAACACTAGCTGTCCGGTAGCTGTGCGGTAATAGCAAAACGGGCGGGGCGCTTGCCGATTGGCAATTGCCCCGCCCTATTTTTTGCGTCAAGCGCGATGGGGCTAGGAGGAGGACTTCTTCCTGGGGACCTTGGCGCCCTTCTCGCGAGCTTCCGAAAGTCCGATCGCGATCGCCTGCTTGCGGCTGGTTACCTTCCCGCCTTTGCCGCCTTTTCCAGATCGGAGAGTTCCGCGCTTTTCGCGGTGCATCGCGCTCTTCACGCTCTTGCCCGCAGCTTTGCCGTATCGAGCCATCACGCTTCTCCTTGGGCCTGATTTTTCAGAGACAACTCTGGTTGCCGATCAGTACGAGCTCTTGGCGCTTTTCGATGCATCGTCGAGCCGATAAGAGGTGGTAAATTCGTCGACCTGCTTTTCGGCTGCGTCTTTGGCGATTCCGTACCGCTCTTGAATTACGCCGACGAGTTGTTCTCTCTTGCCGTTAATCGTTGTGAGATCGTCATCAGTCAGTTTTCCCCACTTTTCTTTGATCTTGCCGGCGGACTGCTTCCACTTGCCTTGAATTTGGTCCCAATTCATGTGGCTCCTCCCTGGAGTTAAATCGAGCTGGACATCATTGCGATGATGCGCGGATTGGAGGCGCGCCGGAATACAGCGCACCGTGTAAGTGGGATAACGATGCGCCGTATGTGGCGGAGTGGGAAAGTGGCGACCGAGAACTGTCGCGGTGTGACGAGTTGAGAGTCTCCGCCGGTGCCTTGGAGCTTACTCCAAACGCACTCGAAGCGTGGCTAGGGCAACTCGGTCCGACGGTTACAGCAATTGCTTGATGGTGAGGGCGGGGAGTGGGGCCTAGTCTGAGGCTGCATCCAAAATCTCAGGGCGCGACCCTTTTCAGGAGTGTTGTGATGGCGGAAAAAAATTTGAAGTCGGTTTTTGTGGATGAACTGCGGGATATTTACAACGCGGAGCAGCAGTTGATCAAGGCGTTGCCAAAAATGGCGAAGGCTGCCACGTCAGAAGAGTTGCGGAGCGGCTTCGAGAAGCATCTGGAGCAAACGAAGGAGCACGCCGCACGCATTGAAAAGATTTTCAGCGGCATGGGCGAGCCGGTAAAAGGAAAGAAGTGCAAGGGCATGGAAGGAATCGTGTCGGAAGGCGGAGAAGTGATGTCGGAAGACTATGAAGGCTCCGTGATGGATGCGGCACTCATTTCCGCCGCGCAAAGAGTGGAACACTATGAAATGGCCGCATACGGAGCCGTACATGCCTACGCAGAGCTGATGGGCGAGAGCGAGGCAGCGTCGTTGCTCGCACAGACGCTCGAAGAGGAAAAAGAGACCGATCAAAAGCTGACCGATCTTTCAAAAGAGATCAATTCCGAAGCATACCAAGGCGGCGGTGAAGCAGGCGAAATGAAGACGAAGCAGCGGGCCGCGAAAGCGGGATCAAACCGCTAAGGAGTTGATTCGAGCGAACGGGGAGCGGGACCGGCAACGGTCCTGCCTCCCCGTTCGAGGCGCAAAACTTGAAAGGCTGAGGCGAATGTCGGTTTTTCTGGGAATGGTGTTGGTTCTGGCAGTTCCCATGGCCCTCTCGCAGCGACGAAATAGCGGTCACTTTCCCAGCGGTGAAGTCAGTTTTATCGTGCTTATTTTCTTGGCGCTTTTTCTCATAAGCAGATTGTAGCCGCGCGCACTTCGATTTTAGAATCGGGAGTTGCTCCTCGTGCTACGTCCGGCGATAAGAGATGAAGTGTTTCCAGCGGGCTTTCGCCGCAATGCGAGTGGATTCAGTAGGTTAAGCGTCCCGAGGCCGGCAAAACGCGGTGCAGCTACCTTTTCGCGGAAAGGCCATAGTTACTACATCTTTCCCGGTGCGGAAATACCAGAAGAACAATGCGGCGTGATAACACAGACCGGATAGAATAAGACAACGTGCTGAAAACGATGACAGCAGGTCTTAGAATTTTAATCGTGGATGACGAAAAAGCAGTGCGGACGGCCTTGGGCAGGCTGCTAGGTACGCGCCGGGAATGGACGGTGGTGGGCGAGGCCGCCGACGGCGCCGAAGCCATTGGCAAGGCAAAAGAACTGAAACCCGATGTGGTGATCATGGATGTGACTTTGCCGGAACTCAACGGGTTAGCGGCCACCCCGGAAATCAAGAAGGCCATCCCCAGCGCTGAAATTCTGATATTCACGCAGCATGAATCCTCGCAGATGATCCGCGAGGCTAAGAATGCGGGCGCAAGCGGTTACCTGCTGAAATCTCAGGCGAACTGGCTTGTAGCTGCCGTTGAGACAATCGGCCAACACAAGCCGTTTTTTGGCGGCAAGAATATATCGGAAGCCCGGTAGTTCGCCTCGGTAACCAATTCTTCCGCGCAGGCGTATTCTTATTCGAGAGACCCCAGCCATGCCTTTTGCTGATCCCGATGAAAACTGATGATCAAAAAGTGAAAGCCGTCGAATCCAAGGTCTATGCGGATGCGATGGCGGAAACAATTCGGGAGTCGATTGTAATTCTCGATGAGGACTTGCGGATCATTTCGGCGAATCGAGCCTTCCTGGAGACCTTCCGAGTTACTCGCCATGAGATCGAAAACATGCTTTTGAGTGAATTCGGCGGAGGAGAATGGAACATTCCCAGTTTGTTGTCGTCGCTCAAGGGCGTCGTCAGCGAAAAAATCGAATTGAAGAATTACCAGATTGGCCACGATTTTCCGGGGGCCGGACAGAAATTCCTGGTCCTGAATGCCCGGCAAATCCCGAGGCATGACGGCGCGGGGCGATGCATGCTTCTGGCGATCGAAGATCGCACGGAGCAGCTTCGAACCATCGAGGACCTGAGAAAGCAAACGGAATTACTGCAGCTCGCCCACGATGCGATCCTTGTTCGCGATGTGGATAGCGTAATTTTATTCTGGAATCGCGGTGCGCAGGAGACTTACGGTTGGTCTGCTGCCGAGGCATGCGGCAATATATCCCATCAATTCCTCAAGACTCAGTTTCCAGAGACGTTCGAGCACTGGCAGGAGAAGCTACTGAGCCGAGGCTCTTGGGAAGGCGAATTGGTGCACCTCACGAAGGACGGAAGGCGAATCCACGTAGCAAGCCGGCAGGTGTTGCAGCACGATCAGAAGGGTCGGACGATCGGCGTTCTCGAAATAAACAGGGACATCACATCGCGCAAGGATGCCGAAGAAGCGCTTCGCAATCTCTCCGGCCGCTTGCTGCAACTGCAAGACGAGGAGCGCCGCCGGATTGCGCGCGAGCTGCACGATAGCACCGGGCAGAGCCTGGCGGCGCTGGTGATTCATCTTTCGGCGGTGAGCACAAGAATTTCCGCGATCGACGCTGACACCGCGGAAATGCTGCGCGAAGCAATCGATCTCTCACAGAAGGCATCGGACGAGACGCGCACACTGTCGTATCTCTTATACCCCCCGACGCTCGATCACGCCGGGCTGAGATCTGCATTGGAGTGGTACATCGACGGTTTCACACAGCGAAGCAAGGTGAAGGTTGAGCTGGACGTTTCAATTGGCCGGGAGCGGCTTGCCGAAATCGTGGAGCGAACGCTTTTCCGGATCGTACAGGAGAGCCTTACGAATATATTCCGCCACTCGGGAAGCGATACCGCGAGCGTTCGAATCAGCCGGCAGTCGGGAATTGTTCGTTTGGAAGTGGCGGACAATGGAAAGGGAATCCCGGATGACGTCCTGATGGCGCTGAACAGCAGTGGCGGCCAGCTGGGCGTAGGCATTCGGGGAATGAGGGAACGGATCAGGCAGCTGGGCGGTTGGCTCCAAGTTAGATCCCAAGCTGGCGGAACAACGATTATATCGAGCCTTCCAGTCGACTGAGTCCTGGGGCCACCTTGGAGAGTCCCTAAGTGGCGTGAATTCTGTGAAAACTACATGATTTTACCTAGGAGTACTAAAGGATGGCTCCGATAGGCCACGGATGGGAATCAGACTAAGGTACGTAGGTATTTTCTGGATCAGCTGACTTGGGCGAATCAGCTGTTTAGTTCAATTTGTGGGCAACCTGGCGGGCCAATCCCAATCGCCGACCTCTTGTATAATTGACGGCAATCTTGAAAATTGTAGGAGTCAAACGATGACCAAAGCTCTCCGAATTCTAATCGCCGACGACCACGATCTCATGCGGCGCGGTATCAAGGGTATGTTGCAGTCGCATGCCGGATGGGAAATTTGCGGAGAGGCCCATACCGGGCGGGAAGCCGTCACCAAGGCGCAGGAACTGAAGCCTGATATCGCGATTCTCGACATCAGCATGCCGGACTTGAACGGCGTGGACGCTGCGCGAAGGATTCGCAAAGAGTCGCCAAACACCGAGATTTTGATTTTGTCCGTACATTATTCGGACCAGTTGATTCGGGACATTCTGGAGGCGGGGGTGCGCGGCTACATTGTGAAGTCCGACTCGGATCGAGACCTGATTATCGCGGTCGAGACGCTGGCGAATCACAAGCCCTTCCTGACCCCCCGGGCAACTGAGGTGATGCTGACGAATTTCAAGGAAGGCCGGATGCGCTCGGAACTTCCCACCTCGTTGCGCGATCGACTGACGTCTCGCGAGCGGGAAATCGTTCAGTTGCTGGCGGAAGGGAAGAGCAGCAAGGAAGTGGCTTCTTCGCTTTGCATTAGCGTAAAAACAGCGGAGACGCACCGCGCCAATATAATGCGGAAGTTACAGCTGCACACCGTGAGTGAGTTGGTCCGTTACGCGGTGCGAAATCAGATTGTGGAAGCGTAATAAAGCTCGGTAGCCCTCACCGAGAAACGAAATCCAGATGCGCAAAATTCTGGGCGGTTTGGTGCGTTCAGGAGCGCTTCATCGGGCGCAAGTTCTGTCATGAAGAGCGCGGCTCGGAGTTACTACAGGAAGTTCCCATTTGTCCTAACGCCTAATCCGTATTGTTGAAGAGATTTGTTTCCACGATTATTGCGGTACGGGAGGAGGATGAAACTCGGTGACCTTGTGAAAGCAAGGTTGGAGGGCTGGGCTGAGTTTCGTTCTCCTTCTCGTCCAAGATAGAAAGGCGCTTCCCATGAATAAGCCGGCAGCCACTCAAGACAACCTTACCCGTGTCTCGCGGGATGAAGGGGTGATGGTTGCATCATCTCCCGCACGTGCCACGGTGCTTGTAGCGACGGCTGAACCCTTAATCAGCGCGAGCATGCGCGATCTGCTTCAGGAATATCCAATCAGAACGATTTGGGCGAGGGGCGTGAATGAGGTGCGATTGGCGCTTGCGAAAGAAAGCGTGATTGCCTGTTTTTGCGGTTTCTGGCTGATCGACGGCACCTATCGCGACGTGGTGCGTCATCTAAAACGCCAACCGATTGAGATTCCGGCGATCGTGGTGTGCGAACCATCGTGCCCGCAGGAATATCGAGATTACCTGGCAGCGCTGAATCTGCGAGCGTTTGATTTTCTTTGCCATCCATATCGCAAGATGGATTTGGAGCGGATTCTAGAGGCGGCGACTTCAAAGCGCGGTGAATCCGCTCGAGTGGCGCAAGGTCCCGTGCGCGAGGTTGGGCGCCAGGCGGATTTGCGCAAGGCAGGCTAGGGCACTCTATGGCCAGTACGTCGCGCGCAAGCGAGCGACAGGCGCAAGCGCCCTGGTCAGGCGCGGACTTTGCAGCGGTTATCAACACCCTCTTCATCCTTATTCGCCACCTCTTCCAGCGCAGGGATTAAAAAATAAGCCGGGTCGAGTCTCCAATAAGCTGTGAAGGTGCGCGCGGGCCGCTGTATCCTTCTAAAGGCACGAGTGTCCTCGCGAGTTTTCGCGCATGCACTAGCTCTTTTTCTCTCGCAGAAGTAATTTTGAGCAGGACGAGGCAATGTCTCATTCACCGCTAGTGGTGTTTCCGGAGCACGAAGAACCGATTCGCGCCGAGCTCTTCAGCGTGGAACGGCTGGAGCAGCATGCCGAGTCGCTGGCGGCTGCACAGACGGTGACTGAGACGATAGGCGAAGGCCGCCCGTTGATTCCTCGCGTGCTGGAGAACGGGCGGGTTCTGCTCGAATATTATCAAGAGACCGCCGCCGCTGTTTCGCGCGAGCAAGCAATCACACCGGCTGCCGAATGGCTTCTTGATAATTTCTATATCGTCGACGAACAGCTGCGCGAGATTCGGGACGATTTGCCTCCGGGGTTTTATCGAAAACTCCCCAAACTTTCTGCCGGCCATCTGGAAGGATATCCCCGCGTTTTCGGCGTCGCGTGGGCTTATGTGGCGCATACGGACAGCCGGTTCGATCCTGAAATACTGCGGCGGTTCATCGCGGCCTATCAGCGCGTCCAACCGCTCACGATCGGCGAACTATGGGCGGTGGCGATCACGTTGCGGGTGGTGCTGGTCGAAAATCTTCGCAGAGTGTCCGAACGAATCGTGCGGAGCCGAGTGGCGCGCGAGGAAGCGGACCAGATCGCGGACAGCCTTCTGGGCACCGGCGGCCCACCACCAGTTGCGCCTGCGGCCGTTCTAAGAAGCCTCGAGAGCAAACCTTTGGATCGCGCTTTTGCGGTTCAGCTCGTCCAGCGATTGCGCGATCTCGATCCTAGAGTGGGACCCATTCTGTTGTGGCTGGACGAGCGGCTCTCCGCACAAGGCTCTTCGGCCGACGAAGTGGTGCGCGCGGAGCATCAGGAACAAGCGGCCATGAGCGTGACGGTGCGCAACATCATCACGAGCATGCGGCTGACGTCGGCCTTCGATTGGCAGATGTTTTTTGAAAGCGTCAGCCTGGTGGATGAAATTCTGAAAGAGGGCAGCAAGTTTGGCGAAATGGATTTTGAAACGCGCGATCAATACCGCCATGCGATTGAAGACCTCTCGCGCGGATCGCGTTACACGGAAATCGAAATTGCCCGACGCGCTGTGCAACGCGCGAAGCGTGGAGGCGCAGAGCCTGAAAACAACGGGCATCCTGGTGACGATAAAAAGGCTGATCCGGGCTTCTATCTCATTTCGCACGGACGTCTTTCGTTCGAGAAGGAGTTGGATTTTAAACTGTTGTGGAGACGCTGGTTCTTGCGTCTTTATGTCCGAGCAGCGGTTCCGGGTTACCTGAGCACCATCGCCCTATTGACCGCAATGATTGTAGCGATTCCTCTGGTTCACGCTGAGGAATTGGGCCTGAGTGCGAAATACCTCGTCCTGTTCGGCCTTTTGGCTCTTGTTCCGGCGTCGGATTTGGCGATTGCCCTTATCAACCGGGTCGTGACTGATTTGCTTGGCCCTCGCACGTTACCGCGCATGGAATTTCGCTCTGGGGTGCCGGCAGATTTTCGCACCATGGTAGCGATGCCAACGCTTTTGACTTCGCAGGAATTCGTGAAGGAGCAAGTGGAGCGATTGGAGATTCACTATCTGGCGAATCCGGATGGTGATCTTCGATTCGCATTGCTGACCGACTGGGCCGATGCACCGACGGAGACTGAGCCGGGCGACGACGAACTGTTCGCGGCAGCATCGGAGGGAATCTCCACGCTGAACGAGCGATATGGCCCGCCGGACGGCGGTGGCGAGCGCTTTCTATTGTTTCATCGCAAGCGCCTCTGGAATGAGAGCGAACAGAAATGGATGGGGTGGGAGCGCAAACGCGGAAAGCTGCATGAGCTGAACCAGCTTTTGCGCGGATCGACCACCACTTCTTTCATAGCGGCCGGAGGGCGCGCGCCGGAGATTGTGCCAGGCGTGCGGTACGTGATCACGCTGGATGCCGACACGCGGCTGCCGCGCGGAGCCGTGGCCCGTTTAGTCGGCACGATGGCTCATGCGTTGAACCGCCCGCAATTCAGCCCGGACGACGGGCGCGTGGTGGACGGCTACGGGTTGGTGCAGCCACGCATTACACCGTCGCTGCCTACGAAACGAGAAGGGTCATTTTTTCAGAGGGTATTCTCGGGGCCCAGCGGAATTGACCCTTACGCTTCGGCTGTGTCGGACGTGTATCAGGATCTTTTTCGCGAGGGTTCTTACACCGGCAAAGGAATCTACGACATTGATGCATTTGAATCCGCGCTGGCCGGCAAGGTGCGCGACAACACGCTTCTGAGTCACGATCTTTTCGAAGGTATTTTCGTGAGGACTGCGCTGGCGACGGACATAGAACTCTTCGACGAATTTCCGTCGCACTACGAGGCCTCTGCTGCCCGGCATCAACGCTGGGCGCGCGGCGATTGGCAACTCCTGCCCTGGGTTCTCGGGCTGCGTAGTGCGGCGGCTGAGAAAAGCGCGAAAGTCCGGATACCTGCGCTGGGGCGTTGGAAGATGATTGATAATCTGCGCCGCAGCCTTTCGGCGCCAATGATGTTTCTGGCGCTTGTCGCGGGTTGGTTGATCTCCGAAGTTTCTCCTTGGACTTGGACAGCATTCATACTTGCGACGATCCTAATTCCGGCTTCCATTCCATTTCTGACGGGTTTAAATACGCGTTTAGGCGGAATTTCGAAGCGGAGCCATTTTCGCGATGTTCTCTCCGATCTCTTTCTGGGGGCCGCTCAGTCCGTTCTCACGATTGTATTTCTCACTTATCAGGCCTGGCTGATGTCAGACGCGATCGTGCGTACATTGTTCCGCTTGTTCGTTACGCGACGACACCTTCTGGAATGGGTGACGGCTGCTCACGCTAAGCGCACGGTGGATCTGAATCTTTTGGGGATCTTCGCGCGGATGAAAGGCAGTGTGTTGCTCGCGGCCGGTGCAGTGGCTGTTGATCGCGCTGGGACATCGCGCCGCTCTTCCTGTCGCTCTGCCTTTCGTAATCATGTGGGCTGCCGCGCCCGCTGTGGCCTGGTGGATCAGCCTGCCTCCCAAGCCGCCGCAATTAGATGAGCTTTCGGAAGTTGGAGGTGAAAGCGCTTCGATCTGTTTCGCGGAGGACGTGGCGCTTCTTCGAGACATTCGTCTCAGCGGCCGATCATTTTCTTCCGCCCGACAATTTTCAAGAGGATCCGAAAGGCGTGGTGGCGCACCGCACTTCGCCAACGAATATCGGCCTCTATCTTCTCTCCACGCTTGCCGCATGCGACTTCGGATGGATCGGCACACGCGATGCTGTGGAACGGTGGGAAGCGACGCTCGAGACGATGGGAGAGATGGAGCGGTTCCGCGGCCATTTTTACAACTGGTACGGCACGCTCGATCTACGGCCGCTTGATCCCAAGTACGTATCGACCGTTGACAGCGGAAATATGGCGGGGCATTTGCTGGCGCTCGGCAACGGCTGCCGCGAACTGATCCAGAATCCGTCGTCTCAAGCGCGCTTCCTGGAAGGATTGGCGGATTCGCTCGATCTATTGCGAGAGGCGCTCTCGAAGACCACGGATGTTCGACGCACGCAGACTGTGACGCAGAAGCACCTCGTGAATGCAGTGGATGCCTTACTGCCGCTCGTGGAATTGCCGCCCGCTGATGCGCGGGATTGGGCGGTGCGGCTGATCGAGTTACGCGAGCACGGACGAAACGTTACAGATATTGCGCAGACGCTGGTGCAAGAACGCGGCGATCCGATTGATTCGGAAGTACGAGCATGGGCGGAGGCTGCGTTTGGATGCGTTGAGAGCCACTATCGCGATGCGACGGTGCTGATCCCGTGGCTCCGGCTGGGAGCGAACGAAGTTGCTGCGCTGGCACAACGCTTCCAGGACGAAGCGCCAGTATGGGCCGCGATTGAGCCGTTTTTTAAGGATCTTCCGACTTTGGAGACTGCCCGAGAACGATTCGAGGCGTCTATTCGCGAACTTACGATGCTTCGAGCGCGGATGGTTTCCGATGCGGATGAGAATTCGAGTGTGTTGGCCCGGATCGATGCGCTTATCGATGCGTTTGAGACATCGGCTGCGGAATCTGCCGAGATGTCCCGGCGCCTTCGGGACATAGCCGCGGTGTGCAAGCAATTCTTCGATGAAATGGATTTCAGTTTTCTTTTCGATCAATCGCGCAAACTTTTTTCGATTGGATATCGGGCGGCTGAAGGAAGCCTGGACTCGAGTTGTTACGATTTGCTCGCGTCAGAAGCTCGCCTGGCGAGCTTCATTGCCATCGCGAAAGGCGACGTGCCTTCAGCGCACTGGTTTCACCTTGGCCGCGCGTTGACGCCGGTGGGGGGCGGTTCGGCGCTTATCTCCTGGTCGGGCTCGATGTTTGAGTACTTGATGCCTGCGCTTGTGATGCGTTCGCCAGCCGAGAGCATTCTCAGCCAGACTGATGCGCACGTTGTGTTTCGGCAGATCGAATATGGAACCGAGCGTGGCGTTCCGTGGGGAGTTTCCGAGTCAGCCTACTACGCTCGTGATATCGACTTCACATATCAATACTCGAGTTTTGGAGTGCCTGGGCTCGGACTGAAGCGCGGACTGAGCCAGGATCTGGTGATCGCGCCGTACGCCACCGCTCTTGCGGCAATGGTTGACCCTACGGCCGCGGTGGAAAATTTTGCAGGTCTCGCCCGAGCAGGCGGATTGGGCGCTTATGGGTTCTACGAAGCGCTGGACTATACGAGCAGCCGTCTGCCTGAGGGCAAGGACGTAGAGGTGGTGCGCGCTTTCATGGCGCACCATCAGGGAATGTCACTGGTGGCATTCGCAAACGCCTTGCGCGACGGCGTGATGCGCAGCCGCTTTCATTTCGAGCCGATCGTGCAGGCCACTGAATTATTGCTACAAGAGCGCACACCGCGCGATGTACTGGTGGCGCGGCCGCGCGCGGAAGAAGTTTCGGCCACGGCCCACGTTCGTGAACTCATTGCGCCCGTGGTACGGCGATTCAAGACGCCTCACGATGCGACTCCGAGGACCCAGCTACTTTCGAATGGCCGTTACTCGGTGATGCTGACTGCGGCCGGTTCTGGATACAGCCGCTGGCGCGATATTGCAATCACTCGTTGGCGAGAAGATCTCACGCGCGACTGCTGGGGGACCTACATTTTTCTGCGAGATGAGCAGACCGGAGCCGTGTGGTCCGCAGGCTACCAGCCTGTCGGAGTGGAACCGGATTCCTACGAAGCAGTCTTCTACGAAGATCACGCCGAGATTTCGCGACGTGACCGAGCTTTGAGTACGTCGCTCGAGGTGGTCGTATCGTCCGAAGACGATGCCGAAATCCGGCGCGTGTCCATCACGAATCTGGGCGTGCGTGCGCGCGACATCCAGGTGACTTCCTACGCTGAATTGTCGCTCATTGCGCAGGCTGCCGACGTGGCTCACCCGGCTTTCGCGAATCTCTTCGTCGAGACGGAGTTTGTTTCCGATGTGGGAGCGATTGTCGCCACGCGCCGCAAGCGCTCGGAGGATGAGCCTTCCGTTTGGGTGGCGCATGTGCTGGTTTCGGAAGCTGAGACTATCGGAGACCTGCAATACGAGACGGATCGCGCAAAATTTCTTGGACGAACGCGCAGTTCGCGCGATCCGGTTTCGGTTCTGGATGGGCGGCCACTTTCGAATACGGTTGGCCCTGTGCTCGATCCAGCGATGTCGCTCAGGATGACCGTGCATATTCCGCCGGGCAAGACCGCGCACCTGATCTATTCGACGGTCGTTGCCTCCACTCGCGACGAGGTATTGGCCCTCGCTGATAAGTATCACGACGCCAGATCGTATGAGCGATCTCGAACGCTGGCCTGGACGCAGGCGCAAGTACAGCTTCAGCACCTGGGAATCAGCCCGGACGAAGCGCATCTTTTCCAAAGGCTCGCGAACGCGGTCCTCTACTCCGATCCGTCGTTGCGACCGCCCCCGGATGTGTTGAGCGCAAGTTCTTTGGAACGATCCACATTGTGGGCGCAGGGAATCTCCGGGGACTTGCCGATTGTGCTGGCGCGAATCGACGATGCGGAGGATTTTGAGCTCATCCGGCAATTGTTGCGAGCGCACGAATACTGGCGCATGAAACAGCTGTCGGCAGACGTCGTGATAATCAACGAAAGGGCCGCGTCGTACGTTCAGGAATTGCAAGGCTCACTTGAGGCGGTGGTGCGCGGCAGCCAGTTGAGACTCTCGCCTGACACGAGCTCAGCGAGCGGGAAGATTTTTTTGTTGCGAGGTGATTTGCTTACTCCGACGGCGCGAGCGCAACTGCAGGTGATTGCGCGCGTGGTTCTTCTGAGCCGCCGCGGCACGCTCGCCGAGCAGATGTCTAGAGCGCAGGTTCGTGATCCGGGCATCCTTGCGCCGGTGCGCGCCGCCCGTCCTGGCAGATACGCCGAAGCGACGACGCCAGCGCCGCGAGAGCGACTGCAATTTTTCAATGGATTCGGGGGCTTCAGCGAGCAGGCTCGGGAGTATGTGACGATTCTCGATGCGGGGCTTCGAACGCCCGAGCCTTGGATCAACGTTATTGCGAATCCGGGGTTCGGATTCATCGTGTCGGAGTCCGGTGCCGGATTTACGTGGGCGGTCAACAGTCACGAAAATCAGCTCACGCCCTGGTCCAACGATCACGTCGTCGATACGCCGGGCGAAGCGATCTATATCCGTGACGAAAATACCGGCGAGGTTTGGAGCCCAACGGCGCTTCCTATTCGCGACGATACGGCCACGTATGTGGCACGGCACGGTCAGGGGTACACACGTTTCCAACACACATCGCATGGTCTCACCCATGAGTTGCTGCAATTTGTCCCTGCGGATGATCCGATCAAAATCTCGCGACTCGTTTTGCAAAATACTTCCGGGCGCGCCCGGCGTCTTTCGGTCACCGCTTATGCGGAGTGGGTGCTGGGAAACTCGCGCAGCGCAACAGCGCCCTACATCATCACCGAAATTGATGCGACGACAGGCGCGTTGATGGCGCGGAGCGCCTGGGCGGGGGAATTTGGCGGCCGCGTCGCATTTGCGGATCTTTGCGGCCGGCAGACGTCCTATACGGCGGACCGCACCGAATTTTTGGGCCGGAACGGCGGACCGGATCGGCCTGCGGCGCTCGAACGAAGCGCGCCACTCTCGCAAAAGTCGGCGTTGGCCTCGATCCCTGTGCGGCGCTTCAAACAGTGATTGAGTTGAAGCCCGGGGCGGGCGCAGAAGTTGTTTTCTTACTGGGGCAGGCTGAAAACCGAGACCAAGCGCGCGAGTTGATCAAGCGCTATCGCAGCGCCGATCTTGACCAGGTTTTGCTGGATGTCACGCGCCGCTGGGACGATCTGCTGGGAGCGGTGCAAGTGAGCACACCGGATCCGGGCATGGACGTCATGCTCAACCGATGGCTGCTTTATCAAACGCTTAGCTGCCGCGTCTGGGCGCGCGCTGCGTTTTATCAATTAAGCGGCGCGTACGGTTTCCGCGATCAACTGCAGGACGTGATAGCGCTGGGCGTAGCGAAACGAAGCGTGGCTCGCGATCAGTTGTTGCGCGCGGCCTCGAGGCAGTTTGTCGAAGGCGACGTCCAGCACTGGTGGCACCCACCTTCGGGGCGCGGAATTCGCACGCGCATGTCCGACGATCTGCTTTGGCTGCCTTACGCTGTGATCCAGTTCATCGAGACCACCGGCGACATGGCTGTTCTCGAAGAAGTGATTCCCTTTCTTGAAGGCGACACGTTGGCAGAAGGCCAAAAGGAATCGTACTTCGAACCTCGCATCTCGGATACCCGGGCCACCTTGTTCGAGCACTGCGCGCGAGCGCTCGATCGCAGCCTCACGGTAGGGGCGCATGGTCTTCCGTTGATGGGCACTGGGGATTGGAACGACGGGATGAATCGTGTTGGGCAGGACGGCAAAGGGGAAAGCGTCTGGCTTGGCTGGTTCTTGCACACGGTTCTCTGGGAGTTCGCGAAGATCGCGGATGCACGCGGCGAGGGCAAGCGCGCGGAAGCCTGGCGGCTGCACGTGAGCGCGTTGAAAGCGGCGCTCGAACGCGAAGGGTGGGACGGTGACTGGTACCGGCGAGCCTATTTCGACGATGGCACGCCGCTCGGATCCGCGCAGAACACGGAATGCCGAATCGATTCGATCGCGCAAACGTGGGGAATCATGAGTGGCGCTGCGGAGCCGGGCCGCGGGGCGCGCGCAATGGCCGCGGCCGAAAAACAGTTAGTGCGAGCAAAGGGCGGCTTGATTCTGCTTTTAACGCCGCCTTTCAACCATCGGGATCATGATCCCGGCTACATCAAGGGGTATCTGCCGGGCATCCGAGAAAACGGCGGGCAATACAGCCATGCGGCAACGTGGATGGTGATCGCATTCGCGGCTCTCAGCGATGGCGACAAAGCCGCGGAGCTTTTCCGGATGATCAGTCCGATCAATCGCACCAGTTCGCGTGCCGGCGTGCAGAAATACAAAGTAGAACCGTATGTGGTAGCCGGCGATATTTATGCCGAGGCGCCGCACGTGGGGCGCGGCGGATGGACATGGTACACGGGTTCGGCCGGTTGGCTTTATCGCGCAGGCATAGAATGGATTCTCGGATTCCGTCTGCGAGGGATGGCGCTCTCGATCGATCCTTGCATTCCTCGAGACTGGCCTGGTTACTCGATCGAGTTCAAATACCACTCGGCGATCTACAAGATCAAAGTAGAAAATCCTTCGGGCGTTACTCGTGGCGTGGCGATCACGGAGCTCGACGGAAAATTGCAAGCAGGGTCTGCGAACATTCCACTCGCTGACGATGGGGCGGTACATCGAATCCGGATCGTCTTGGGATAGTCGAGATTAGCGAGCCGACTGGCACGCGGAATCATTTATTCAGTGGTTTACGCGTGGCCGTGCGCGCAAGAATTATTCTTAGGCTTCCTTTGCGCCCGCAATCATAAGTATGATTCCGCCAACAAGAGCTACCCCGCCAAAAATCGGAGACAATGGAATCGTTTTGTGCTCCGTCTTGGTTGCTTGAATCGGTCCGACGTCCAAAACCTTCTTTTGAGTTGTGTAGTTAATTCCTTGATAGGCAAGCGCAATCACCCCCAATATGATCAGCACGAGCCCTGCAAGCGATGTCGGTTTCAAGATGCCTCCTTCAAGTTTGTACGGGTAAGCGAAGGCCACCTCTTTCAACCATTCTGCATTATCCCGCTTAGAGGTCACATACATTCTTAGGACTAGGAAGATGAATGATTCCCTGTACGGTTTTTGCTGGACCGGCGGGCGTTCATCGAATGCAGCTAAACGCGATAACTTCAGCTTAGTCACTCTACTGCGCACCATCCATCAATTTACGCCGTTCTCCGTATGGCGAATCGAGCGCACTGACAATAGGTTGTTAGTCAGAAAGAGAATCGGCAACTTCCGCTGGGGGTGAATAGAAATGGGTAGCGTACCAAAAATATCTAAAGGGCTGCTGTTGACCGCGAGCACGTTTCTGGGCTTGTGGTTGGGTGCTGGCCCGCAGGTTTGTGCGCAGCAAAGTGCGCCGGACAACACCAAGACGAATCAGGGTGACGCAAACAAAGGAGCGACGACGGCCGACCAGCAAAAAATGAATGCTGCCGACCGCAGTATCACCAAGGAAATTCGCAGCTCCATCATGAAAGACAAGTCACTTTCAACCTACGCGCACAACATCAAGATCATTACGCAAGATGGGAAAGTCACCTTGAAAGGTCCAGTTCGGTCCGAAGACGAAAAGGCTGCCATCGAATCCAAGGCCGTCGCAATCGCGGGGGCGAATAATGTGACGGATCAACTCGAAGTGGCTCCCCCGAAACAATCGCAGTAAGAGGCGAACGAAAGGAACGGAATCAACAATTCCACATAAGGAGCCATCAAGATGGCAAAGAAAACGGCTGTATTCGGAATTTATTCAAGCTTGCCGAGCGCAGATAACGCCACAGACACGCTCGTAAGGTCCGGCTTTCCTGCGGCCGATATCTCGGCGTTGCTTCCAGACAATCTCGGCACCAAGGAAATTGGAACTCAGAAAGCCACGAAGGCGCCGGAAGGAGCGGCTACCGGAGCGGGTTCGGGCGCGGTACTCGGTGGTGCGCTCGGGCTGCTCGCCGGGATTGGAGCTTTGGCGATTCCGGGTGTGGGCCCGTTTATCGCGGCTGGACCCATCATGGCGGCTCTTGCTGGAGTGGGAGTTGGCGGAGCAGTTGGCGGATTCACCGGCGCGTTAATTGGCCTCGGAATTCCAGAGTACGAAGCGAAACGATATGAAGGACGCATCCAGAAAGGTGGAATTCTTTTGTCGGTTCACTGTGATACGTCGGAGGAAATCAAGCGAGCCAAGGAAGTGATGAAGAGCACGGGCGCGGAAGACATTTCCTCGACCGGCGAGTCGTCATCCGATTATCCGGCGGGCGAAGCGAAAGTGCGGCGCACATCGTCGGGCAGCGCAAGCTAGGATCGCTCTTTGTAGTTCAAAGGGGAGGCCCGCAGCAGGCCTCCCTTTTTCTTTTCCGGCTGAGACAGATTCCACGAGATTTCCTCGCAAGAGACCTGCGCCGGCGAGTTGTAGACTTCGAAATGCAGGCGGCCAGCAGTTGACCGCTGGTCGAATCTGCTATGAGCCACCGACTTCTTTCCTCGAAGTTTGCCAAAAAGCCAACAGAAAACGCTAAATACACTAATCACTGTAGGTAGGGCCTCGTAAGTTTGTGCTATCAATTACAGTTCAAAGCACGGCTGAGCATGTGCAAATAAGGGACTTCCGCTCGTAGCGCGTGGCCGCTAAAACCAGGCCAATGTAGTCTCAAAGCGTTTTTTGACTCATGACCTTTCGCATCGCAGCGCCGAAAAATCAAAATAAGTCGCCTCTGATATTTCTCAGTTGGGAGAAGAGGTATGAAGAGAACTGACAAAACAACAGCTACCGCAACGGTAGACGCAGAGCCTTTGGCCGGAAGCAACGGCCAGACCGCGGCTGGCACGGAGCTTGCAGCCGCCAATATGAGTGTGATCCTTGCAAGCCTGCAGACTATGCGCGACGGAGATTTCTCCGTCCGGCTGCCAGGAAATTGGACCGGGCTGGCGGGCAAGATTGCCGACACATTCAACGACATTGTCGCCGCCAACCAGCAAATGGCGAAGGAATTGAAGCGCGTAGGACAGGTGGTAGGAAAGGAAGGGCGAACGCGAGAGCGAATGCGTTTTCATCTTCCCAAAGCTGCGTGGGGAGAGATGGAAGTTTCCGTCAATACGCTTGTGGATGACTTGCTACGACCCACAACAGAAGTGACGCGCGCCATCGCCGCCGTGGCGAAAGGCAATCTGACGCAAACGGTTCAGCTCGACGTCGACGGCCGGCCGCTCGAGGGCGAATTCCTTCGTTCGGCTACGATCGTGAACACGATGATTCAGCAGCTCGGCGTTTTCACCTCGGAAGTGACGCGTGTGGCGCGCGAAGTGGGAACCGACGGAAAACTTGGCGGCCAGGCGCAAGTGCCGGGCGTGGCAGGAACGTGGAAGGACCTTACGGACTCCGTCAACTCGATGGCCAGCAACTTGACTGGTCAGGTCCGCAACATCGCCGAAGTGGCGACCGCAGTGGCGAGCGGCGACCTTTCGCGCAAAATTACGGTGGACGTCCGAGGCGAAATTCTGCAGCTGAAGGAAGCCATCAATACGATGGTGGACCAGCTGCGGTCGTTCGCATCGGAAGTGACGCGCGTGGCGCGCGAAGTTGGTACGGATGGAAAGCTGGGCGGACAGGCGATTGTGCCGGGCGTGGCGGGAACGTGGAAGGACCTGACCGACTCCGTGAATGCGATGGCCGGTAACTTGACAGCGCAAGTGCGAAACATTGCAGAAGTCACCACGGCTGTGGCGCGCGGTGACCTCTCGCGCAAAATCACCGTGGACGTGAAGGGCGAAATTCTCGAGCTGAAAGACACGATTAACACGATGGTGGATCAGTTGAACGCGTTCGCGGGAGAAGTGACGCGCGTGGCGCGCGAAGTCGGCACGGAAGGAAAACTCGGCGGTCAGGCGCAGGTGCCCGGCGTGGGCGGCACGTGGAAGGATCTGACGGATAACGTGAACTTCATGGCCAGCAACTTGACTGGCCAGGTGCGAAACATCGCGGAAGTGGCGACCGCCATTGCGAGCGGCGATCTTTCGCGCAAAATTACGGTGGACGTCCGCGGAGAAATTCTGCAGCTGAAAGAAACGCTGAATACGATGGTGGATCAGCTGAACCGGTTCGCCGGTGAAGTCACGCGCGTGGCCCGCGAGGTCGGCAGCGAAGGCCGGCTCGGTGGACAAGCGAACGTGCCTGGCGTCGCGGGAACGTGGAAGGACCTCACGGACTCTGTTAATTCTATGGCCGGCAATCTGACCGGCCAAGTGCGCAACATTGCGGAAGTAACCACAGCGGTGGCGAGAGGCGACCTCTCGCGCAAGATCACCGTGGACGTGAAGGGCGAAATCCTCGAGTTGAAGAACACGATCAATACGATGGTGGACCAGTTGAACGCGTTCGCGGGAGAAGTAACACGTGTGGCTCGCGAAGTGGGCACCGAAGGAAAGCTCGGCGGCCAAGCTGAAGTGCCTGGTGTCGGTGGCACGTGGAAGGACTTGACCGACAACGTGAACTTCATGGCCAGCAACTTGACGGGCCAGGTGCGCAACATCGCGGAAGTCGCGACCGCTGTGGCGAGAGGCGACCTCTCGCGCAAGATCACGGTGGACGTGAAGGGCGAAATTCTTGAACTGAAAGACACGCTGAACACGATGGTGGACCAGTTGCGATCGTTCGCTTCGGAAGTTACGCGTGTAGCGCGCGAGGTTGGTACTGACGGAAAGTTGGGCGGTCAGGCGCAGGTGCCCGGCGTGGGTGGCACGTGGAAAGATCTCACCGACTCCGTGAACTCGATGGCCAGCAACTTGACGGGGCAGGTTCGAAACATCGCCGAAGTATCGACAGCCATCGCGAGCGGCGACCTCTCTAAGAAAATCACCGTGAACGTCAGCGGTGAAATTCTGCTGCTGAAAGAAACCATCAACACGATGGTGGACCAGCTGAACGCATTCGCCGGAGAAGTGACCCGTGTGGCGCGCGAAGTCGGCAGCGAAGGTCGGCTTGGCGGTCAGGCTAACGTGCCGGGTGTAGCCGGTACGTGGAAAGACCTCACCGACTCCGTGAACTCAATGGCCGGTAATTTAACCGCTCAGGTGCGCAACATCGCAGAAGTGACCACGGCCGTTGCGCGCGGCGACCTCTCGCGCAAAATCACCGTGGATGTGAAGGGCGAAATTCTCGAATTGAAGAACACCATCAACACGATGGTGGATCAGCTGAATGCGTTCGCTGGAGAAGTAACCCGCGTGGCGCGTGAAGTCGGTACCGAAGGAAAACTGGGCGGACAGGCGCAGGTGCCCGGCGTGGGCGGAACGTGGAAGGACCTGACGGACAACGTGAACTTCATGGCCAGCAACCTGACTGGCCAGGTGCGAAACATCGCGGAAGTTGCGACCGCCATTGCAAGCGGCGACTTATCGCGCAAAATCACGGTGGACGTTCGCGGAGAAATCCTGCAGCTCAAAGAAACGCTGAACACCATGGTCGAGCAGTTGCGTTCGTTCGCCGCCGAAGTCACGCGCGTGGCGCGCGAAGTCGGCAGCGAAGGCCGGCTCGGCGGTCAAGCTAACGTCACCGGCGTGGCGGGCACGTGGAAAGACCTTACGGACTCGGTGAACGCGATGGCCGGCAACCTGACCGGCCAGGTGCGCAACATTGCGGAAGTGACGACGGCAGTGGCGAGAGGCGACCTCTCGCGCAAAATCACGGTAGACGTGAAGGGCGAAATTCTCGAATTGAAGAACACGATCAACACGATGGTGGACCAGCTCAACGCTTTCGCCGCTGAAGTAACGCGCGTGGCTCGCGAAGTGGGAACCGACGGAAAACTGGGCGGCCAGGCGCAAGTGCCCGGCGTGGCCGGCACGTGGAAAGATCTTACCGACAACGTCAACGTGATGGCCGCAAACCTCACCGAGCAGGTGCGCGGAATTGTGAAGGTCGTGACGGCCGTCGCAAACGGAGAGCTGACGAAGAAGCTTACGGTGAACGCGAAAGGCGAAGTGGCAGCGCTGGCCGACACCATTAACAACATGACGGACACGCTGGCCACGTTCGCCGATCAAGTGACGACCGTGGCTCGCGAAGTAGGTGTGGAAGGCCGCCTCGGTGGACAGGCTAACGTGCCTGGCGCCGCCGGCACCTGGAAAGACCTCACCGGAAACGTGAACCTGCTGGCAGATAACCTGACGAACCAGGTCCGCGCAATTGCCGAAGTGACGACCGCCGTTACGAAGGGCGACCTGACGCGGTCAATTCAAGTAGAAGCGAGCGGTGAAGTGGCCGAGCTGAAAGACTACATCAACACGATGATCGATAACCTCCGGCTCACCACCGATCGCAACAACGAACAGGACTGGCTCAAGACAAACCTCGCGCGATTCACTGGCATGTTGCAAGGGCAACGCGATTTGACGACTGTAGGACGCATGCTCTTGTCCGAGTTGGCGCCGCTGGTTAGCGCCCAGCAGGGCGTGATCTATCAGATGGAGTCAGAAGAATCAGGAACGATGGTTCTCTTGTCCGCTTTCGCAGACAGCGACCCGGACGGGCATGCGCACCGGCTACACCTGGGAACGGGACTCGTGGGGCAATGCGCCGCCGAAAAACAGCGCATGTTGATTACCGACGTGCCGACAGATGCGATTCCGATCCGCTCTGGGTTGTTCCAGTCCGTGCCACGAAGCATCATCGTGCTTCCGATCTTGTTCGAGGACCGCGTAAAGGCTGTGATCGAACTTGCTTCGTTGCGCGTATTCACGGCTTCTCACCTCGCGTTCCTCGACCAGTTGACTTCGAGCATCGGCATCGTGCTCAACAGTATTGAGGCCACGATGCAAACGGAAGGCCTGCTGAAGCAATCGCAGCAATTGGCGACCGAACTCCAGACGCAGCAGACCGAATTGCAGCAGACTAACGAGCAGCTTGCGCAAAAAGCGCAGCAGTTGGCCGAACAGAACGTCGAAGTGGAACGCAAGAATCAGGAAATCGAACAGGCCCGCCGCGCCGTGGAAGAAAAAGCCAAGGAGCTGGCGCTCACGTCCAAGTACAAGTCAGAGTTCCTCGCCAACATGTCCCACGAGTTGCGCACGCCTCTCAATAGCATCCTGGTTCTTGGCCAGCAGCTGGCTGACAATCCGGATAAGAATTTGACGACGAAACAGGTGGAGTTTGCGCGCACGATTCACGGAGCGGGCACCGATCTTCTGAACTTGATTACGGACATTCTGGACCTGTCGAAGATCGAATCGGGCACCGTGTCAGTGCAGGCGGAGGAGGTATTCTTCGCCAGCTTGCTCGACATGATCGCTCGTCCATTCCGCCACGAAGCAGAAAACCGGCGGCTGAATTTCGAAGTGAAGATGGATCCGAATCTGACCCGCAGCCTGGTCACCGATTCGAAGCGTCTGCAGCAGGTTCTGAAGAATCTGCTCTCCAACGCTTTCAAATTCACGGAAAAAGGCGGCGTACGGCTTTCAGTATTTGCGGCCGAAACTGGCTGGAGCGATGGCCATCCGGTCCTCGGAAGATCGGCCTCGGTTGTCGCGTTCGAAGTCACCGACACGGGCATCGGAATTCCGCCCGAAAAGCAGCGCATTATCTTTGAGGCCTTCCAGCAGGCGGACGCGGGCACGAGCCGCAAGTACGGCGGCACCGGCCTGGGCCTGGCGATCAGTCGCGAACTCGCGGGTTTGCTGGGTGGTGAAATTCAGTTCGCAGCACGCCGGATGAGGGCAGCACGTTCACGCTTTATCTGCCTCAAACCTACGTAGGTCCTTCGACCGGTGCCGCGAGCGCGGACGCTAAGGCGTCCGTGATGACCACGACGCCCGGACAATTGGCTACTGCCGTCGCATCGAAACGCGCCATCGAGCAAATCTCGGTCAAAGATGACCGCGAAAATCTGCAGCCGGACGATGCGACTCTACTTGATCGTCGAAGATGACCCATATTTTGCGACTGTGCTTTGTGATCTGGCTCACGAAAAAGGATTTAAAGTCCTGGTGGCTACACGCGGTGCGGAAGCGTTGGTTCTCGCTCAGGAATTTCATCCGACGGCCGTTTCCCTCGATGTCTTTTTGCCGGATATGCTGGGCTGGACGGTGCTCAATCACCTGAAGCAGGATCCGCGCACGCGGCATATCCCGATTCAGATGTTGACGCTCGATGAAGATAGGCAGCACGGTCTGGCGCGCGGAGCGTTTTCCTATGTGACCAAACCAGCCACGCCCGAGCAGCTTGAGATGGCCTTATCGCGAATCAAGGAATACACAACGCCTCGACGCAAGAGGCTTCTGGTGGTGGAAGACAATCCCGCCGAGCAACTCAGTATCCGAGAACTTCTAGGCTACGAGGATATTGATGTGGAGCTGGCGGCGACAGGTTCTGAGGCGCTTGCAGCTCTTGATGACCAACCCTTTGATTGCGTGGTTCTCGATCTTCGCCTCCCGGATATGTCGGGATTCGAAATTTTGGAGCGCTTCCGCGATACCCCGATGCTCAGTCACTTGCCGGTCGTGGTCTTCACCGGGAAAGATCTCTCGCCGGAAGAAGATGCGCGTCTCCATATGCTGGCACGCAGCGTGGTTGTGAAAGGCGTTGAATCGCCGGAAAGGCTTCTCGACGAAACAGCGCTGTTCTTGCATCGCGTGGTCACCGATCTGCCAGCCGAAAAGCAGAAGATGCTCGATCTCTTGCACCATTCCGATGAAGCGCTTGTCGGGAAAAAAGTGTTGGTGGTGGACGACGACGTGCGAAACATTTTCGCTCTCAGTAGCGTGCTCGAGCGCCGGGGAATGTCGGTTCTGACGGCGGGCACCGGCAGAGAGGCGATCGCCACGCTCGAGTCCACTTCTGACGTCGCGATCGTGTTGATGGACATCATGATGCCGGACATGGACGGATACGAGACGATGCAGATTATCCGCCGAAATCCTTCGTTCCGGCGATTGCCAATCGTGGCTTTGACTGCGAAAGCCATGAAAGGCGATCGCGAAAAATGTCTCGAAGCTGGTGCGTCAGAATATTTGGCAAAACCGGTGAACACGGAGCAATTGCTCTCGGCATTGCGAATGTGGTTTCATCGCTAGAATGATGTGGCGGTTTGCGAGTTTTGTTTCCAGATCTTGGCTTGTGCTAAATTCCGCGCGAGCGAGGTGAGGGAAGGAAATGGTCGAGCACCAGAAGGTCAACATTCTCATGGTGGATGACCAGCCGGGCAAGCTGGTCACCTACGAAGCCATACTGAACGAGTTGGATGAAAACCTGATCCAGGCGCGTTCGGGAAAAGAGGCGCTTGACCATCTGCTGAAGACGAACGTCGCCGTCGTGCTAATGGACGTCAGCATGCCCGAGCTTGATGGCTTCGAGCTCGCCGATATGATTCGCCAGCACCCCCGCTTCCAAAATACCGCGATCATTTTCATTTCCGCGGTACACCTTACGGATATTGACCGCCTCAAAGCCTATCAGCGCGGCGCCGTCGATTACATTGCCGTTCCCATCGTCCCCGAATTGCTGCGCGCAAAAGTGCGCGTCTTTGCCGATCTGCATCGCAAGACCTATCAGCTCGAGATGCTGAACCGCGATTTGCGCACTCTTTCCGCCCGCTTGATCACGACGCAGGATGAGGAACGGCGGCGAATCGCTCGCGATCTCCACGATAGCGTGGGGCCGCTACTCGCGGCGCTTTCGATGAATAATGGTTTGGTTTACCAACAGGCGGACAAGCTGAGCCCTCCAGCGGACGAAGCCCTGCGCCAGAATACCGAACTAATCGAACAGCTATCCAAGCAAACGCGCACGATTTCGCATCTGCTGCATCCTCCTCTACTCGACGAAATTGGCCTCTTGCCGGCAATCCGCATGTTCGCGGAAGGTTTTGGCGAGCGGAGCAACGTGAAAGTCACCGTCGAGCTCTCTCCAGAAATCGGAAGGCTTCCTCCGACGGTGGAAATTTCGATTTTCCGGATTGTTCAGGAATGCCTTACTAACGTATATCGCCACTCCGGGAGCAAGACCGCTATGATTCGGATCATGCCTACCCGTGACAAATCGCTTAGTGTGCAAGTATGCGACGAAGGCAAAGGCATACCATTCGATCACCGCGTTTCGATGCTCGTAGGCAGTAATCACGGTGTGGGACTCAGCGGCATGCGGGAACGCGTGAGGGAGTTGGGCGGCACCCTCGACATTCAATCCAATGGAAGCGGAACGACCGTCACAGCACTACTTCCAGTAACGAGCATGGCGGTGATCGGCGCGTGATCTCAAAAACCAGCGAAGGTGGCACAAGGATTCAGATGCGAACGCGGTTCCTGATTGTTGACGATAGCGAGCTGGTGCGACGATCCCTGCGCACGGTCTTGCAAGCCAATCCGGAATGGGAAATTTGCGGCGAAGCTGCAGATGGCGTTTCGGCAGTGGAGATGTTCAAAGAGCTGCGGCCGAACATCGTGATCCTGGATTTTCAAATGCCCGGCATCAACGGAATTGAGACGGCACGCCGTATGGCCGAAATAGCGCCGGCTGTGCCGGTTGTCCTTTTCACGCAGCACGCCAGCGCCGACTTGGAAAAGCACGCGCACGAAGTAGGCATTCGCTCGGTGGTGTCCAAGACGAATGCCTTTCCGATGGTCGGAATGATCCGAGAGCTTCTAGGGTCAAGTGACTCCGAAACCGGCACAGGCTAGACAGCCGCGCTTCGTCCCGTGAGAAAATGCGCGATGAACAAAACAACGGCGATCACGAGCAGCAGATGGATCGCTCCGAAGGTCACGTGAAACGCGATAAATCCCAGCAACCACAAAACAAGCAATACAGCGGCTATCGCAGCTAGCATGACTCCTCCTTGATTCGCTGACACTGTCGCACTATTCACAAGATACGGCTCGAGCGATAAATTGAATATCGGGGCAAACCATTAACTGCTGGGGTGGCTTGCTGTAACTCGCACAGGGAGAATGACTTCAGAGATGAAGGAGATGTGCCCCCGAATTAGAGAGCATCTCTTCCCCCTCGCTCAGGGTGTATTCAATTTTATATGACGGGCATTCTGATGGTGCCGGCGGGGGGAATCGAACCCACGGCCTAGGGATTATGAGACCCTCGCTCTACCACTGAGCTACGCCGGCACGCGGGCAATATTCGATGCTAAGGTTGGTGCCCGCGAAGTGTCAAGGAGTCACGCGGCGAACGCGCGCCTGAATCTTTGCGAATTTCGAAGGCATGTACTACGATGAACGGAACCGCTACGCTCAAAGTGTCTCGCCTGAGCCACGATCGACCGCAGAATGAGTTCCCACTTCGAATCCCAATCCGGCGGATTCCGGCGAGCGAGTTTTTGTGGGGATTTTGGTATCCGGCGCTACGCAGCGAACAAGTGACGGGACGCAAGCTCGTGCGGGCGATGCTGCTCAATGTTCCGCTTGTCCTCGGGCGCGACGTTGCCGGCGAGCCTTTTGCGCTCCGCGATGTTTGCCCTCACCGCGCGTTTCCGCTTTCATTTGGACAATTTGATGGCAACGCTGTCGAATGCGCGTATCACGGCTGGCAATTTGACGCGCACACCGGCGAGTGCCGGGTGATCCCGTCGCTCACGGAAGATTCGAAATTGAAATGCGAGCGAATCCACGCAGGCAGCTTTCCATGTGCGGAGCGCGACGGATATATCTGGGCATTCATGACAAATCCGGAAGGCCGCGCGATGCCAGCCGAACGTCAGGCGAGCCTGCCTGAAGCGCCGCGTCTGCCCACCTTTAGCGAGCACTACAAGATCGCGCATCTCTGGGCCGATTTGCCCTGCACAGTGGACCACGGAATCATCGGCTTGATGGATCCGGCGCACGGCCCGTTCGTTCATCAGGCCTGGTGGTGGCGGTCGCGCCGCAGCATTCGCGAAAAATCGAAGCAGTTCGAGCCGATTCCGAACGGATTTCGCATGAGCCCGCATGCGCCCTCGGCCAACAGCGCACCGTACAAGATCCTGAAGCTGATCACCGGCGAGCCTGCTACAACAACGATTGATTTCGTGTTGCCCAATCAGCGTTTCGAAGTGATTCGCGCCGGTCGCTACTGGCTATCGAGCCGCACAACTGTCACGCCCATCCGCCAGAATCTCTGCCGCCTCGATTTCTGCGCTGCGTGGAATATTCTTCCGTGGTTTCCGGTCGTCTCGTTCATCATTCATGTGTTGGGGCCGCGATTCATTCGCCAGGATGTGGAAGTGATCGAAAAACAGGCGATTGGATTGCAGTACGGCGACCGCATGATGCTGGTGGATGATGCTGACCGCCAGGCGCGCTGGTATTTCGAGCTGAAATCCGCATATCTCGAATCCCAGCGCACAGGAACGCCAATGCGCCATCCGATGGACGGCCCCGTCACGTTACGCTGGCGATCCTGAAACCTCGAGGAAGATCGGACCTACCGAAGCTGACCCAAGTCAAAGCTCGTTTCGACGTGCTGATCGTCTGGAGTGTGAACCGTGATAGTCGCTTCGCTATAAGGATCGATTGACTCAGTGTCGTACCGCAATTCGATGATAGCTCCTGAGATTTGGTATGTGTTCACGACGCCATCGGAATAAAGTAAGTAGACTTGAGAGGACCTCGCGGGAATTTTTTTTTGGTTTTGAACAAGCTGAATTTCAAAATCGCGCTCGAAATTTGGCAGCGGCAGGCCTGGCGCGCGTGGATTCCAAGGAGGCGGCCCCGGATAGGTATCCGTCAGATCGACTCCCACGCGCACGATAAACGGGAAAGTCTTTCCCGTCCATTCCTCCTCGGCTCCTTGAATGTCCGTGTTTAGTGCTGCTTCGCCCAACTCAACGATCTGGCCATACGGCGTTTCCACGCTAATCGCAGCCACGTGAGGCCCTGTTTCCGGCGCCGGCAAAACATGTTTATAGCGGGCGAAAAATTCGGCGGTTTTGAAATCCTTCCGATTCCCCAGCATATATGCGTCGCGAATCGTCGTGGACGTTAGCGGATCGTCGAAGGCGAAAGGCAGGAACTACAACGAGCAGCGCCACAAGAAACATGGAAAGCCCGAATCCAGGGCGAGTAATCATGGGGCCTCCGATTCTTAAACACTTAGACGCCCGCGATAGCCGCTCCGTTACTCTGGGTCTCAATCCGTGATGCTACTGAGGAATGGGTAATGGTCTGCTGCGCCCATGAAGAAGAGCATCGGAAAGACAGCCAGAATCCCACGCGCGACGCGATGTAAGCCCATCGCGCCAGGCGTTCGGCTTCCGCAGGCATCGGCGTGCCGTGCTCGACGCTCGCGCGCGTCCATGCAATTAGCCGCTTCTGCGCGCGCCACACGACGCCCCACGTATTCATCAGCATCAGCAGACCGATGCCGCCGCCGACACTGATCGAGAGGTGGCTGTTCGAGGATTGCGGCCCGCCGTTCAAATCGAGAACGATCCACGAAGCGGCAATCACGATCGCTGCGATCGCAATTGTGCGCACCCATGGACTGTCAAGGATGCCCTTGCTCGGAAGTTGGAATGGATATATGAGCGCGTAAGCCACGAGCCACACGACCAGCCATTCGCCGAACCAGCGCAAAGCGAGCCGTGGATTGCCGGCGTTTTGCGCATCCGCGGCCAGGATCATCCAAAAATAACGCAGGCCCGCCGCGACCGTCCAAAACGCCGACCAACGGAACCAGCCCATTGCGCGCGACATCAGCACCGGAAACACTTTGCCCCGCACGGAGGCGTCGAGTTGCTTCATCGTCGGAAAGCCCACTAGATTGAAGAAGTACAACAAGCCGATCCAGATGAAGCCTCCGACAAAATGCATCCAGCGCAGCGCAATTTGTTCGGTTGCGGCACCTTGCGGAAAGCTAAAATGCGGAGCGAGCGCATGAAAAATAATTGCGCAAAGCTGCCAGAGCATCGCAAACCTCCGAACCGCGAGGCCCAAGTTACTCGATGACCCCGAACGTGAAATCTAGCGGAGTTCAGCCCGAAAAGCCAACGAGCGGCCCCTGAAGCGCCAGACCGGGCAAGCGCCCAGCGAGCGTGTTCAGCGATCAGAGCGTCATCCGAATCCGCGAGGCGGCTGAGCAGCATAGAGATGCGTTGATATGCGTGCTGACCCAGGCGCCACCTGCGCAGTTCCCAAGCGAAACACAGGCATTACGAACCAGTCCGCGCCATTTCGCCCGCTTCACGGCGCTGCCGCGAAATACTCGGCTGAAATCTTCCTGCGTCAGCGATGCGAGCCATTCCAGCTCGGGTAAGAATAGCGAGCGACCCCGTTTTCAGCCGTCTCCTGGCTATTCTCCGGCGCATCAATCGCCGCGGCAGAAACTCGGCGAGCCGCGTCAGCGGGCGCTTTGCGATTCCATGGGCACACATCCTGGCAGATATCGCAGCCAATAGCGGCTCGGCCCATACTCGTGCGCAGTTCTTCCGGGAATCGAACCGCGAAGCTCGATAGTGAGGTAAGAAATGCAGCGCCGCGCATCGAGGACATATGGCTCAGGGAATGCCTGCGTGGGACACGCGTCGAGGCATAGCCGGCAATTACCGCACAAATCGGGCGAGGGCGGCTCGCCCGGCGGAAGAGAGGGCTCAAGTTCGAGCGTGGTTACGATCACGCCTAAAAACAGCCACGAGCCGAGCTGCTCATTGATCAGGCAAGTATTCTTCGCGAGCCATCCGAGTCCCGCATACTTCGCGGCGATCCGCTCGATCACCGGGCCGGTATCAACGTAAGAGCGCGCATCGAACGGCTCTGCGAATTGCGCCCGCATCGCAGCCACGAGCGCAGCTAGTTTCTCGCCGAGGATTTCGTGGTAATCGTCGCCCCAGGCATAGCGGGAAATCCAGCCGCGCGGCGCATTGTTGTGGGAGCCCGCTGGGTTCGCGCCTGCTGAAATCGCGCCAGGCAGCACGTCTGTTGAATATGGATAATCCGTATTGTAATTCAGCGCGACGACGATCAGGCTGCGCGCACCTTCGAGAATCAGAGACGGATCGGCGCGGCGCGGATCGTTCAAATATTTCATATCGGCCGGCATAGCCACGCGCCAACCATTCGGGCAATCGCGCCAGTTCTTCAAGCCCCGCTTCCGTTGGATTATCTGTGCTTCCCGCTAAAGCGGCAGGAGCAACTCCGCAGAGATCGAAGCCCAGCGCACGCGCTCGCTCGTAAATCCATTGGCTACGTTCGGCAGGAGTCATACGCTCATCATGCCACGGCCTTCGGACAAATTGCCTCGTGTGAACTTTACTTTATTGGCCTTGGTGGGCATAGGCGCTACAATGTTCCGACATGGCAGATTGGCGACAGATTCAAGCACGCATCCGTAAGGCAAAAAACAGCCCGGACGCTTCCTCTAAACTCTCCGAACTTTACCAGCGGACGCGCGACGCGATGGTGGCATGGGAACTTGGCGCGATCGAAGAGAAGGCCGGACGCAACGAAGAAGCGGGCCATTGGTACATTATTTCGGCGCAGCGATTCCGGCGCGCCGACTGGAAGAAGAAAGCTCAGGAAGCGCTCGAGCGTCTTGGAATCGAACTTCCCGCGCCGGGCGTTGGACCACCGCCTGCGCCAGCGCGATCTCGCAGTGAAGCTGGAGAGGAAACCGGAAGCACAGAACAAATCCCGGTGCTAGGTGAAATTTCCGACCTCTCAGCGGATGCGAACGGTGATACCGCCAACGGGCCAGCTGCCGAGACTGAAACTGCCGGTTCGGATTCCACTCAGGACGGCGTGAAGAAAAAGCGCCGCCGGGGACGCCGGGGTGGGCGGGGACGCCACCGCAAAGGCGCAGCAGCAGCATCTCCAGCGCTACCCAAGTAAGGCCTTCGCGGAGTCCGTTGCACCCAGCGAATCACGCCTGCCCTCTTCCCGAGTTGACGCCCGCTCAGAAACGCGTGTCGAAACTCATTTCGACCCGCGCCTGGAACGAGCTGAATTCCATGCAGAAGAAATGCCCGCGGAATCCAATTCCGCTGAAGCGCAACGCACCTCGGTCCCCATATCCTCTGCGTCGAAGATCGAGCGCTGAGCACGCTGCTCCGATGCTACCTTCGGAGCGAACAGCCCATGGCCGCGCCGGTGACCCGGCGCTTGCGTCGCGATTGTCACGCCTCGAATCCATGTTGCGTCGCCTGGTCTCCAGCCCGCTGCACAACCTCGATCAAGCCGAAGAGGCGCCCGCAGGCCCCGGAGTTTTTCTACTGTCGGACTCCGACCAAATTACGTCGTATTACGTGGAGGCTTGCCAGACTCTTCGCGTGGGCATCGGGAATCTGGTGCGAGGCTCGCGGGGCGGCAAAGCGCCGCGCGGAAGCGGCCGTGGATATCCCGATACGAGCGGACTGAAAGCGAAATTAGCCGAACATCTCGAAATCAACGAAGCCAAAGTCTCCCAATATCTCAAGGACCACTGCGTGATTCGCTGGATTCAGCTCGATGACGACGCGCCGATGCTGGCACATTTTGCGATCGCTGTGCTTCGCACCCCGCTGAACATCGAGTAGATCAGCGACAGTGGGAAGTTCGTTCCGATTTACGCCGCTTCACCGCTTCGCGAGAATATTAAACACTGCCGCCGCCTGACCTTTGCACCTTGGATCCCTACTTCTGCGGGGCTGGTTTGGGAGTAGCTGGCGTTCCCGGCGCGGGCGCAGGCTTCGGAGCAGGTGCCGCATTCGGTGCCGGCGCGTTTTCCTGCGGGCTTGGCGTCGTCCGCTGGTAGCATCGGCTTGATCTCCGGATATTCGTTGGACATCCCGCGCAGAACGATAATCGCCGCATTCTGCTCCATCTCCACTCCCATCCGCTGAGATTCTTGGCTCACTTCAGGCAGGGTCTTCACCACGCGTTTCCCGAGAGGCGTTTCGTAAAATTGAATCAAGCCTTGAATATCTTCCATCGAGAAATTCTTCGCATAGATCGTCACCATCGCATCGGTCACGGCACCTGGCGAAGCGCTTGCATTGAACTGAGTGGAGAATGTGTCCATAAATTTCTGCACTTTGCCGGCGCCGACCGCTCGGCCTGCTACTTGCTGTACCTGCTCCGTAATATAGTTCTGGATGTTCTGGCCCATATTGGAGACTTCGGTGATCTCCATCAGGTGACGGATCGCTGCGTCTTTGGCGGGATCGAGCTTTGCTGCTGGATCAGACGATTGCGTGTGTGCACGCAGCGGGTGCATCTGCCTGCGACGCTGGCGCAGGCTTTGCGGCGACTCCCGGCTGATGTTGCTCGGGCGCTTTCTGTGCCCCATCTGCTCCTGATTGTGCCAGCGCCGGATTCGCCGCAAAAATCGCCGCAACAAAAGTAAAAACGAGCGGGGCCATTCGTAATTTCATTTTCAATCCTCCTGGTTTCCGGGCCCGAACTCGCGTCCTGCCCCGAACTGAAATCGAAATTTGTCTCTTAGCCATCGTATCCAACGCTCTTCTAGGATGCAATTTGGGAAGCATGACGGCAAATGCTGGAGCGCCTCCGCTGCCTGTGATAGTTTCAAATGTGATGAAGCTCGCAGATCTTTTCGCGCGCCGCCCCATGATTAGCGCTAAACGATGATGGAAAGAGCGAATCCGGCGCTGGCGCCGGATCCAATACGGATTCTGCAGCCTTTCAATCGGCCCGCAGCGACATGGTTGACCGCCAGCTTCGCAAGCGCGATATTCGCTCGCCCCGAGTGCTCGAAGCCATGAGCTCGGTTCCCCGCCATCTCTTTGTTCCACCCGAACATATGGACGACGCCTACACCGATTCGCCGCTTCCCATTGGCGCCGGCCAAACGATTTCGCAGCCGTACATGGTCGCGGCGATGGCGGAGGCGCTCTTGCTGGAGGGTTCTGAGAAGGTGCTCGAAATCGGAGCCGGTTCGGGTTATCAGGCCGCCGTGCTGTCCCTGCTTGCTCGCGAAGTGATCGCTGTCGAATCGCAGCCGCTCTTGGCAGACGCGGCGCGCATTCGGCTGGCGAAGCTCGGATACAACAATATTCGCGTCGAAACAGGCGACGGCTCGCAAGGTTGGCCGCCCGATGCGCCGTACGATGCGATCCTCGTCACCGCCGGCGCGCCTTTCGTCCCGCCGCCGCTTCTCGAACAGCTTGCAGAGGGCGGCCGCCTCGTGATTCCCGTCGGCCCCGCCAAGCAGCAGGAACTCCTTCGAATCCTTAAGCGGGAAGGGCGCACCACGCAGGAATCGCTCTTCGCTTGCCGCTTTGTCCCGCTTCTCGGCCTTTTTGGATGGCCTTCTCCGAGTCCGGCAGGGGAGCCGTCGCGCGGATGAATGCACCGCCCGCCCCGGAACTCTCCATCATCATCCCCGCATACAACGAAGAAAGCCGCCTTCCTCGGGGCCTCGCGAAAATCCGCGACTATCTGGCCACGCGCTATCCCGCTCCCGACCAGACGGAAATTATCGTAGTGGACGACGGCTCCAGCGATCGCACCGCGGCCATCGCTGCAGGAATGGTCGCGCGAGTTGCCCTCACTTCGCCTCGTATCAAACGGCGAAACCGTGGCAAGGGATACAGCGTGCGTCACGGAATGCTAGAAGCGCGTGGACGGATTGCGCTTTTCACCGACGCCGATCTTTCCGCTCCAATCGAGGAAGCGGACAAGCTTCTCGCGGCGCATCGATGCGGGCAACGATATGGCTATCGGATCACGCGCCGTCAACCGCGCGCTGATTTTTGGGCACCAGTCACGGTGGCGCGAGATTGCAGGAATGATTTTCAACGGTTTCGTCCGGCTCTTCACCGGTTTGCCGTTTCAGGATACGCAGTGTGGATTCAAAGCGTTTGTTCGTGAGCGCTCGCAGATAGTCTTCGAGCAGCAACGCATCGAGGGATTCGGGTTCGATCCTGAAATTCTGTTTCTCGCCGAACGGCACGGCTTGCATACCGTCGAAATTCCAGTGCGTTGGGCCCATGATCCTGCCACCAAGGTCCACGTGCTCCGCGACAGCTTGCTGATGTTCCTCGACCTGGTCCTCATCCGCTGGAACTGGCTTATTGGCCGCTACCCGAAGTGACGTTCAATGCAAATCTCAGGTGGTCACGGTGGGCAGGCGCGACGAGCGTTTTCTCTCGCCGTGGATCCGCTTAAGCGGCGCTCAGTGAGACAGCAGTGACTATTCCTTTGGCTTCGCGGTCGGCGGCACCAGTCCATTCGACCGCAAATACATCGCCGCCATGCCGTAATGGTCTGCAAAAGCAGTGGCGAGAGTGATCATTCCCTGCCGCGCGCGACACCTGCCGCCCGCCAAAGAATGGAATGGACTCGCCAAGTTTCGAATCGTCGACCTTGGCCAGAGCTTGCGTGCAATAGTCGAATGACGCCTTGAGCGCGCTCACAAGCTTCTCTTTCGGATCGTTCTCGCTCAATTTCTCCTCCGGCGGAGACGACGTGCCCGAAATTTGCGCGCACAAGAAGTTGTTTGTCCCTGTCGTGTGTTCCACAAGTGCGGCGAACGTCATCTGAGTCGGCGTTGGTTTGTAGCTAAACTTATCCGCCGGCATCTCTTCAGCCGCCGCTACAATGTTCTTCGACTGGCGCTCCAGGATCTTTCGCACCGCATTCGACACAGGGTTCATTTCTGGTGCGCCGGCCGCCTGGAGCAGCTGGTTGTTGAGCTGTCGCTGCGATTGGCATCAACATGAAAGCCATCGTGGCAAGTATCGCTGTCCTCATCGCTTCGTCTCCCCTGTTGCTAAACCTGAATGCGAGAATAGTCTTCAGCGTGCGCTCGGAACAAGGGTTGTGATGGAAACTTTGCATTGCAAAGTACTTGACAGATTTGGAGGCCTAAACTGTACCTCTTAACGATGAGCCAACCATTTCCGGTACGCCCCCCCTCTCCCGTCTCGCTTGACGATCGCGCTCGCGACAATATCCGCTTCATTCGCGAAACAATGGAGCGCGCCGGATCTTTCACAGCCGTTCCTGGCTGGGGCGGCGTGGCCCTTGGAATCACTGCGTTGGGTGCCGCGACGATTGCCTCCCGCATGTCGCGTCCTCGCGATTGGCTGTTGATCTGGCTCGGCGAGCTGGCCGTCGCTATCGGGATCGCCGGTTGGACAACTCTTTCGAAAGCTCGCCGATCCGGCTCGTCTTTGCTCACGGGACCCGCGCGCCGGTTCGCCTACAGTTTCGCTCCCCCGATTCTGGCGGGTGCTCTTCTCACCGCTGTGATGGTGCACCTCAGCGAAATGGGGACCATTCCTGGAATGTGGCTGCTGCTCTACGGAACCGCCGTTGTCACGGCGGGCGCGTTTTCGATCCGGATCGTCCCGTTGATGGGGCTCTGTTTTGTCGTACTTGGCGCGGTGGCGCTTTTTTGCCCTTGGAACTGGGGCAATGCGTTCTTGGCTGCGGGTTTTGGCGGGCTTCATATCCTTTTCGGAGCGGTAATTGCGAGGAACTATGGCGGCTAAACTTGGCGCCTTCCGCGAAGCGCGGGAGGAAAAGACAAAACGAACTTCACCCGGCGCTCGGCAACAAGAATCGGCTGCGGTGAATCTTGACCGGCTCATTCACGAGCGCACACGTCTCGCGATCATCAGCGCGCTCGCGGTGAATACGTCTCTCACCTTCAGCGAGCTCAAAGAATTGCTCGGCGCAAGCGATGGGAATCTCAGCGTTCATGCGCGGAAACTCGAAGACGCCGGCTACGTCTCCTGCACGAAATCATTCGCAGGACGGATGCCGAAAACAGAGTACCGCCTTACACCTTCTGGTCGCCGGGCTCTGGAGAAATACTTGAATCACATGGAAGCTTTAATTCAGGCGACGCGCGAGGGCTGATTCAGATCGTTGGTGCAAGGGTTGCGAACGAGCAAAGACGATGACTTCTAAGATTGACTCCTAAACTGATTGATAATGCCGGCCTTCACGTCGCCATTTTGCTTGATGGTAACGGCCGCTGGGCCGCTCTGCGCGGACTTCCTCGTTCGGAGGGACACCGCGCCGGCGTAGCAGCTGTGCGTCGCATTGTTCGCTCTGCAGCTGGGCTCGGCATCGCCAAGTTGACGCTCTATGCATTCTCCTCGGACAATTGGGCGCGTCCGAGCCACGAAGTGACTTCGCTTTTTGGCCTTCTTGAAGACTTTCTCCGTAGTGACTCCGCCGCCTGCTCCGCGGAGGGAATTCGCCTTCGCGTCATCGGCCGCCGCGACCGGATTCCTCGCTCGCTCGTCGAAGCGATTGATTTCGCCGAGCGCGCCACCTCTGCCGGTCGTGCCCTCGAATTGCGAATCGCGCTCGACTATTCGGCGCGCGATGCGATTCTTCGTGCGGCATGCTGGATGGTTTCAAGCCTTGAAGTGTCCGAGCGCGAATTCTCCCGCCGCCTCGGTGATGTGACGCACGCAGGTGGCCCTGCCTCTGACGTTGATCTTCTGATTCGCACGGGTGGCGAGCGCCGCCTGAGCGATTTCATGCTGTGGGAGTGTGCTTACGCGGAATTGCTTTTCACGCCTCGAATGTGGCCCGAGTTCGAAGCCGCCGATCTCGCCGCCGCCGTGCAGGATTTCCTTGGCCGCGAACGCCGCTTCGGCCGCGTTCCCGAAGCCGCTGCCAGCTAGAGTTTCCTTCCCCGCGCCATTTCGAACGCTTTTTGAATCACCCGCGTCGCAGTCGGCGTGAGCGAATATTCGCTTAGCTCCGATTCTCTAGCCCATGCGACGTCCGTCACATCGCTTCCGGCCTGCGCATCTCCACGCACCGCTTCGCACAAATAATCCAGAATCACAAAATGATATTTCAGCTTGCCGGCTTCATCCCGCGTCAGGCGCTCGAACACCTCAATCAAATCCAGAACCTTCACCTCGATCGCCGTCTCTTCCAGAAGCTCTCGCTGCACTCCCTCTAAAATCGTTTCGCCAATCTCCAGCATCCCCCCGGGAATGGACCACTCGCCCTCAAGTGGCGCGCTTCCCCGCCTGATCAGTAGCGCCCGCTCGTCGCGGATCACCACGCCTCCCACGCCCACCATCGGCCGCTCCGGATATTCGCGTCGCACCGTCACCTTTTCACGTCGCTCCCGTTTTCGCAAAGCTTGACAGCGGCGTTATATAATACCCTTCAGAGTGCAGGATCGCCCCAGGAAGGAGAGTGCGGCCGTGACGAAATGCCCGGAATGCGATGCGGAACTTGATCTCGACGAAGACGAAGTGGAAGAAGGCGAAATCCTGAGCTGCCCGGAATGTGACGTCGAACTGGAAGTCACTCAGACGCACCCCGTGCATCTCATCGTGATTTCCGACGATGAGGACGAAGACGAGGACGAGGAAGAAGAAGACGAGGAGGCCGGCGTCGTGAAGAAGGAAGGCGAGAAGGAGGAAGAGGAAGAAGAGATCGAATGAAGTTGCCACTGGCCGTTTCCGTCTTTTCCTCCCCGGCGTGCAGCACGCGCAATCCCACCCTGCGTCGCTTCATTGTTCCGTTGTTGTTCGTCTTTCTCGCGGCCGTTGCTGCCGGCGCACAGAAGAAAGGCGACCTGCAACTGCGCGTCGTTCGTGGCACAGTTCTAGATAAAGACGAAAATCCAGCTCCCTCGGCTATTGTTTACCTCAAGAATGTGAAATCGCAGGCGGTCAAGACTTATATCTCCGACGACAAGGGGCAATACCGATTCAGCGGACTCGATCCCAACGTTGACTATGAAATACACGCTGAGCAAAAGGATTTGATGTCGTCCGTCCGCACCGTTTCCAGCTTTGATTCCCGCAGTGATATCGACATGCCATTGAAGCTCACGAAGAAGAAGCCAACCCGCTAGTCTGAACGCCAACGTTCGTAGCCGAATCCTGTGGCACCATCACACGAATCGCTCGCGGCAAAATTTCGAACTCCGCTGGCGACTCGCCCAGTAGTTCGCCGTCTCCATGTACTTTCACCGCGCGATCTGCCCGTAACACGACGCGTCGGCAGCGAAACCGCTTCACCTCCTCGAATCGCAGATCGCCCGTCGTCAAAACGATTGGAATCGCCTCCAGAAGCCGCGTCCACGCTACGTCCTGTACCAACACAACTTCGAGCCAGCCATCGTCCATCCTTGCGTCCGGGGCGATCCGCACTCCCGATCCATAACTCGTTGCATTGGCCACCGCCGCAAAAATTGCGCGTCCGGCCCAGCGTGTTCCATCCAATTCCGCTTCCAGCTCGAATGCCGGCTTGCGAAAAAATGTCCACAATGCTCCCGCCAAATAACGCGTCACGCCCGGCCAACTCTTGAATCGCGTGTTTGCCAGGTGCGCCGCTTCGGCGTCGAGCCCCATGCCTCCCACGCCTATGAAGTGAGCAATGCGTCCATCGCGAAACTGCACGCGCACCATATCCACCGCCCGCGGGAACGAATGACAGAACGCCGCAGCCGCGCTCACCGCATCCGCGGGAATTCCTAAGTCTCGCGCGATGTCGTTTCCGTTCCCCGCAGGAAAAAATCCGGCAATTGCATCGGTACCGCAAATGCCTTCAACCACATGATGAAACGCTCCATCGCCTCCTAGCGCCACCACATAACGAAATCCCTCCGCTGCGCCCTTCGCGGCTAGCTCGCGAATATTTTCCGAGCTGCGCGAGTGCACAAATTGAACGCACCTGGATTGCGCCGCAAGGTAGCTCGCAACAAGCGGCTCCGCAGCGAGCGCCTTTCCGCCGCCAGAGACCGGATTGACGATAATCAGCGTATCGGGGCGCACAATGTCAACCGCTCGAAGCATAGAACGAATGGCCGGTAACCAAAATATTTAATGTCTCGGTTCGGCTCGGCAGCTGAGTAGTCCCGAAAGCGCGGCATAAGCGCCTGAAAGCTTGCGCTGCGTCGCTCGGCATTGTAGATTCGCGGCGGCAACATCCGCGCGCCGCGAGTGGAAGAAAAGGATGTGCCATTCAATCGCTCGGCGAGCCCCATTTATCATCGCCATTCGGCGTCTCATTCAGTCCGCAAACGGTCGCGAAATTAAAGAAAGCGAGTTCACAATCTCCAAATGAACACACGGATCGCAGAGCCCTCTCGAACCCGCGCATCGCGCGCATGCCAATTTCTTATTTCGCTTCTGGCGTTGGCTATCAGCGCGCTGGCGGCTACCGCTCAAGTTCGCGCGCAAACTTCACCGGAATCGGCCAAGCTTCTCCATCGCCTCTTCGCCTCGCCCGATTTCGAAGTGAAAAAGTTCGGCCCTGCTCGATGGCTTGACGGCGGCGAGTTCTACACCACCGTTGAGCCTTCTGAAAGCGTCAAGGAGAAGGACGCGAAGGACATCGTTCGCTACGAAACGGCGACGGGCAAGCGCGAGGTTCTGATTTCCGCAGCGAAGCTGGTTCCACCAAATGAAAAATCACCGCTAAAGATTGACGATTACGCGTGGTCGAAAGACAAATCGCGCGTCCTGATTTTCACAAATACCGCCCAAGTGTGGCGCCGCAATACGCGCGGCGATTATTGGGTCCTCGATCTGAAATCCGGCGCCCTCGCAGAAACTCGGCGGCGACGCGCCCGTATCCTCAATGCTCTTCGCAAAATTCTCTCCGGACGGCACAAGAGTCGCCTACGTCCGCGCGAACAATATCTACGTCGAGGAACTCGCCGGCGGCAAAATCACCCAGCTCACTCGCGACGGCTCCTCCACCATCATCAACGGCACCTCCGATTGGGTCTACGAAGAAGAGCTCGCCCTGCGCGACTGTTTCCGCTGGAGTCCCGACGGCCGCAAAATCGCCTACTGGCAATTCGACACGAGTAACGTCGGAATCTTTGCGCTGATTTATAATCTCGGCCCTCCGCGTGAAATCGTCACCGGTTTTCCTTATCCCGGCCTCGGCGCCTATCCCTCAATCATGAATATTGCGTACCCGTTTCCCGGCACCACAAATTCCGCCGTTCGCGTAGGCGTGATTGACTCATCCGGCGGCGACACCCGCTGGCTCGACGTCCTAGGCGACCCACGCAACAACTACATCGCCCGCATGGAATGGGCCGAAAATTCAAAAGAACTCGTCGTCGAACATCTGAACCGGCTGCAGAATAGGAACGAAGTCCTTCTCGCGGACGCCTCGAGCGGCGCGGTGCGTTCCGTTTTCCTCGATGAAGACAAAGCGTGGGTCAACGTGATGAACGAAATCACCTGGCTCCGCGGCGGCGCCGAATTCCTTTGGCTCAGCGAACGCGACGGCTGGCGCCATGCCTACCGGGTATCCAGATCGGATGGCAGCGCCAAACTCATTACGCGCGGCAATTACGATGTGATCGGGATTGATAGCACCGACGAAAAGGGCGGCTGGCTTTATTTCATCGCCTCTCCCGACAACGCGACGCAGCGATACCTCTATCGCACGCGTCTCGATGGAAGCGCCGAAGCCGAACGCGTGAGCCCGGCGAATGCTCCCGGCACGCACACGTACGACGTTTCACCCGATTCCCGCTGGGCATTCCACACTTACTCGCGCGCGGATCTTGACGCCCGTCACTGATCTCATCGAACTTCCCAATCATCGCTCAGCTCGGGTGCTCGAAGATAATTCCACCCTGCGCGCGAATGCTCCGGTACTGCTCGAAACGCCAATCGAATTCTTCAAGACCGACATCGGCGACGGAATCACCCTCGACTCATTCATCATGAAGCCGCCACACTTCGATCCCGCTAAAAAATATCCGGTTCTTGTGTACGTGTACGGCGAACCGGCGGGCCAAACCGTGCTCGACGCTTGGGAAACAGATCATATTTATTTTGCTCGCATCGCCGCCGCGGCCGGATACGTGGTTGTCAGCTTCGATAATCGCGGCACCCCAGCTCCCAAAGGACGCTCATGGCGCAAAGCAATCTACGGCTCGATTCATCCAGTGGTCGTCAAAGAGCAGTCCGCAGCGCTCCGTAATTTTCTAGCGTCGCACCCGTTTGCCGATCCCGAACGCGTCGCGGTATGGGGATGGAGCGGCGGCGGCTCAAGCACACTGAATCTGATGTTCCGCTCGCCCGATCTTTATAAAGTGGGCATGTCCGTCGCGCCTGTGCCCGATCTCCGTCTGTATGACACAATTTACCAGGAACGTTACATGGGCCTTCCGCTTGAAAACGTGGAAGGCTATCGCAACAGCTCTGCCGTGAATTTTGCGGAAGGTTTGCGCGGCCACTTGCTCTTGGTTCACGGCTCGGGCGACGACAACGTTCACTACGCAGGCAGCGAACTCCTCCTCGATCGCCTGATCGAACTCGATAAGCCCGTGGATTTCATGGAATATCCGGATCGCACACACTCAATTTCGCAAGGCCACGGCACCCTGCTCCATCTCTACAGCCTCCTGCTGCGCTATCTCGAGGAGCACCTGCCAGCCGCTACTCAGTAGTTCATGCGAAGTATCCGCGGGAATCTCCCAGCCCCTTCCGGAGGAATTTAGCCTGCTTTTGGTGTACCGTTTTAGAGTATGTTTCGGCTTCTCTACACGCGAAATCGACGCCTGCCCGCGCCTGTTGGGACGAAGTGCGTGTGCCTCGCTGCGTTCATTCTCATGCTCGCGGTTCCTTGCTTCAGCCAAAGCAACTACGGCGAATTGCATCTGAAAGTAACGGATCCCTCCGGTCTGGGCGTAAGAACGCTCGTTCAAATCGTCAGCAAGGCCAATCAATATCGAACCGCTCAGACAACCAACGATCAGGGAAGCCTGCGCCTGCCGCGCCTGCCCTATGGCATTTATCGGCTGGACATCAATTACCCTGGTTTCGCCCCGGTATCCGAATCAGTAGAAATTCGTTCGTCGCTACCCACCGACCTCGCCATTCAACTTAAACTGCCGGCGGTGAACCAATCGATCGACGTGAACGCAGCGAACACGTTGATCGATCCCGATCAGCCGCGATCTGTAAGTGAAATTGGGACGGATCTGATCCAGAACCGTGTCGGCTCTGTTCCGGGGCGCTCGGTGCAAGATCTTGTCAATGCGCAACCCGGCTGGCTGTACGAAGGCAATGCCGTCCTGCATCCGCGCGGATCGGAATATCAGACGCAGTTCGTCGTGGATGGCATTCCGCTTACCGACAATCGCTCGCCCAGCTTTGGCCCGGAAATTGAAGCGGATGATGTTCAATCGATGAGCATTTATACGGCAGGAATCCCGGCTGAATATGGCCGGAAGATGGGAGGCGTGATTGAAGTCAACACTCTGCAGGATCCCACGCCTGGGCTCCATGGCCAATTCGTGCTTTCGGGTGGCAGCTTCGATTCCGCGGGCGCTTTCGGGCAGGCCCAATATGTCTGGGGCAAGAATGCTTTGGGCGTGAGCGCCAGTGGCAGCATCACCGATCACTATCTGAATCCTGTGGTCCCGCAGGATTTTTTAAACACCGCTACTCTCGGCGATTTCTCTGCGCGCTACGAGCGGAATTTCACGCCGAGCGATCGCCTGAGCTTCCTCGTCCGCCACGAACTCGCGCGCTACGACATTCCGAACGAAATGGTGCAGCAAGCAGCCGGCCAGCGTCAGACGGCGGACAACATCGAGACGATGGGAATCGCTTCTTACCAGCACATCTTTTCCTCGCAAGTGGTAGCGGACATTCGCGGGATGGTTCGCGATAACTCCAATAATTTCAACTCCAACGCGAATTCCACTCCGATCGAAGTCTTTCAGCACAATTGGTTTCGCGAAGGTTATTTCAAGGGTGTAGTTACCGTCGATCACGGGCGTCACGAATGGAAATTCGGAGTCGAGTCTGACAACACCTTCCTCCATGAAAACTTTCGTTACCTCATCACCGATCCGACGCAATTCCCTCCCGAGACACCTCTTACCTTTATGTTTCCCGTGCCGGCGCAGCCCAATGCCGGCAGGAGGCCGGATCTAGAGCAATCCGCATTTGTCCAGGATCTGATCCGCCTGGGAAATTGGACCATCAGCGCCGGCCTTCGCTGGGATCATTATCAGGTTCTCGTGAACCGCCAAGCCGTCGGTCCGCGCTTTTCCGTCTCGCGCTATTTTCCGTCCGCTGATCTCGTTCTGCATTTCTCCTACGACCGTGTATTCCAAACGCCGTCGTTTGAAAACCTCTTGCTTTCAAGTTCCATGGACGTCGAATCCATCGATCCAGGGAATTTCCTGCGCTTGCCGGTTGAACCGTCGCAAGGCAATTATTACGAAGCAGGGCTCACGAAATCTGTCGCCGGCAGGATTAGGCTCGACGCTAACTACTTCCGGCGCCTGGTGGACAACTTTGCCGATGACGACCAGATCATCAACACTACAATTAGTTTTCCGATTTCTTTTCGCAAATCCATTATCTACGGAGCGGAGGCAAGGCTTTCGGTCCCTGATTGGCGGGGGTTTTCGGGATTTCTCAGCTATTCCTACAATGTGGGCAACGCCTGGTTCCCGATCACTGGTGGTCTCTTCTTAGGCCCCGACGCCTCGGCTGCAGCGATGCAACTCAACGGGCACTTTCCCGATTCGCAGGACCAGCGAAACACGGTTCGCGCGCGCGTCCGCTATCAGGTGAAACCGCGCTTCTGGCTCGCGGCCGGAATTCAATATGACTCGGGACTCCCCTTTGAGTTTGATGGCGATCCTGAAACCGTCCTTGAACAATATGGGCAAGCAGTACTCGATCGCATCAATTTCACTCGTGGCCGAATCTATCCGTCTTTTCTCGTAAGTGCTTCGGCAGGCGCGGATATCTATAAGTCCGATCGCCTGAACATGCGCATTCAGGCTGACGGCCAAAACCTGACGAATGTGCTCAACGTGATCGATTTTGGCGGGCTATTCTCCGGCAACGCCATCGGCCCATCTCGCAGCTTCGCCCTTCGCTTGACGACTCAGTTCTAAGCGATTCGGAAGCGCCGCTGCCACCGTCGCGCGGGAGCCTTCCTAAGAAAATCCTAATCTCACTATTTCCTCTATTACTGTACTCATATGTTTTCCTCCTCGTTGATCCGCTTGGCGGCCTATCGGCTCCTAAGAATCTGAGCCAATAAGCCGATACAGGCATTGCAGCGAATTCATGCGGGCAAAGCATGGCCGCCTGACCTGATTGACCCATCGATTTTCGATTCGAGGAAACCTATCGATGAGCGATTCCGACATCGTTAAAGACTTCTTGCAGGAAAGCTACGAGAACCTGGATCGCCTGGACCGGGAGCTCGTTGGACTCGAAAAGAATCCGCGCGATGCAGAGGCGCTCGCCAGCGTGTTTCGAACCATCCACACGATTAAAGGCACTTGCGGATTCCTGGGGTTCGACAAACTCGAAAAAGTGGCGCACGTCGGCGAAAATCTTCTCACTCGCCTGCGAGACGGCCAGCTCGTGCTGAATCCCGAAATTACAACGGGGCTCCTGAGCATGGTGGATGCCGTCCGCGAAATGCTCAAGGAGATTGAATCCACCGGGAAGGATGGGGAAAATGCCTATCCGGAATTGTTGCAGACACTCGCCAGGCTGCAGGAAGCCGCAGCGAATCAGTCTGCTCCCGTTGGGGCTGCCGTCACGCCGCCACGAACCACCGCCAAAAAATCGATCCCACATGAAGAGAAGGCTGACGAGCCTGCTCCGTTGCAGGAGAAATCTGTGTCTCCTTCGCACCCTGCTGCCCCGATTACACCATCCGGAACATCCCCTGTTCGCACGCCCGAATCAAAAACACGCGAATCGGCTGCTACAGACACGATTCGAGTAGGGGTCAACCTGCTCGATAAACTGATGACGCTGGTTGGCGAACTTGTGCTTGCCCGCAATCAGCTCCTGCAAGTCTCCAATACCTCCCGCGATGCCGGCCTGCAGACTGTCTCGCAGCGCATGAATCTGATTGCCACCGAGCTGCAGGAAGAAGTGATGAAGACGCGCATGCAGCCCATCGGCAATATCTGGAGCCAATTCCCGCGCACGGTGCGCGACGTGGCCCTGGGCTGTAATAAGCAAGTAAATATCGAAATGGAAGGCAAAGAAACCGAACTCGACAAGACGATCATTGAGGCCATCAAGGATCCGCTCACTCATCTGGTTCGCAATTCGGTTGACCACGGCATCGAGCTTCCCGAGGACCGCGTCAAAGCCGGTAAAGATTCTGCGGGTCGCTTGACCCTCCGAGCGTTTCATGAAGGTGGCCAGGTAATCATCGAAATCAGCGACGATGGAGCGGGCTTGAACGTTGAGCGCATCCGCCAAAAAGCCATCGAACGCGGAGTGATAACACCCGAACAGGCGCAGCGAATGGCCGACCGCGAAATCTTCAACCTGATTTTCCTTCCCGGATTCTCCACGGCGCAAAAAGTCACCAACGTTTCCGGCCGCGGCGTGGGCATGGATGTCGTGAAGACGAATGTCGAGAAGATTGGCGGCACGGTGGATCTGCAATCCACTTTGGGAAAGGGCACGACAGTTCGCGTAAAGATTCCGCTTACTCTCGCGATCATCCCCGCTTTGATTGTCACCTGCGGCGGCGACCGCTACGCGATTCCACAGGTAAGTTTGCTAGAGCTCGTCAGGCTCGAAGGCACTGAAGCCGTCACGGGTATCGAACTCGTGCACGGGGCACCTGTTCACCGGCTGCGAGGCCGGCTTTTGCCCGTCGTATCGCTTCGGCGCGAGCTTCGCATAGGCAATTCGAATGGGTCGAAGAATCAGGACGACGCCATCAACATCGTGGTCCTGCAAGCTGACGGACGCCAGTTCGGGCTCGTCGTGGACGCAATCAACGACACGGAAGAAATCGTCGTAAAGCCGTTGCGCAAGCAGCTTAAGAGCATAAAGACGTTCGCAGGTGCCAGCATCATGGGCGACGGGAAAGTGGCGCTCATCCTCGATGTAGTCGGGCTCGCCCAGCGCGCCGGTGTGGTGAGTGAAATCAAAGAACATGCAGACGCCGCCAAAGCAGAAATGGCAGCGGGCGCAGCGCAGAAGCGGTCTTACTTGCTTTTCTCCGGCCCCGACGACGCGCATATGGCTGTCCCGCTCGATACGCTGGCAAGGCTCGAAGAGCTCCCTGCCTCGCAGGTAGAAAAGACGGGAACTCGATGGGTCGCGCAATATCGCGGGCAAATTCTGCCACTGATCAATCTTGCATACGCCCTGCAGGAACGTCGCACGCGCAGGCGAACCAAAGAGTTCGAAGGCGCCGCCAAAGTGGAGCGGTATCAGGTGCTGGTCTGCAATCACGAAGGGCACCGCGCTGGACTCGTGGTCGAGCGAATCGTGGACATCGTGGAGGATTCGGCCGAGGTGCAATATCCGGCGAGCCGCGCGGGCGTGCTGTATTCGGCGGTGATTCAGGGACGCGTGACCGAGATGATCGACGTGCCAGGCATTCTGCAGACCGCGCACCTCGAGCCGGAGCCTCATCCGGAACATGCCGAGGTGATTCACTAGCCATGGCCGAACGATTCCAATTCTGTACTTTCTATCTCGATAAGCTGTTGTTCGGCGTCGAGCTCAAAGGCGTTCAGGAAGTGATTCGCTCGCTGGAGATGACGCAGGTGCCGCTGGCGCCGGAAGTGGTCGGCGGGCTGATCAACCTGCGCGGGCAGATTGTGACAGCCGTCGATTTGCGGCGGCGGTTGGAATTGGAAGCGCGCGCGCCGGAGCTGCGGCCGATGAACGTGGTGGTGCGAAGCGCAGACGGCGCGGTGAGTTTGCTGGTGGATGAAATTGGCGATGTGATTGAAGTGGAAGAATCTACGTTCGAACCTGCGCCGGAAACGTTGCGCGGGAAAGTGCGGGCGATGATTCTTGGCGTGCACAAGCTCGAGAACAATCTGTTGCACGTGCTGGACACGGAAAAAGCATGCCAAATGGGCGAAGCAGCCACCGAAATTGGGTGAGCCTCAAAAGCCGGTTTTTCCGTAGGTTAGAATTTTGCATGTTATTGATTCGCCGTGACTTACAAAACTTCTTAATCGCGTTACCGTAGATTAGAAATAGATAGAAAGGTCACAAGAGAGGGATAGAAATGAGACTGACATTAGGGCGGAAATTGGGCATGAGTTTTGGCGTGATTCTGGCGTTGATGATCGTCAGTTCGGCGATGACATACGTGAAGATCAAGGGCAGCCAATCTAAAGAGGAGTTTCTGATCAACCTGCGAGTTCCGACGATGATCAACTGCCGAAAAGCCCAAAGCGACTTGAACTACACGGGGAGCAAATCTCGTCATTTCATCCTGGCTGGAGCTCAGCCGGCGAGGAGAGAACTGGCGTTGAAAGGTTTCAACACAGGTTGGGAAAACGTCGCGAAAGATGTCGCGGCGCTTAGCGAACTCTCGTCGCGGTGGACGGTGCAGGACAACCGGGACCGGCTCGCACACCTCAAGGAAGCGCTGCCGAAGGCTCGAGAGGCTCAAGAGGCGGCGATGAACCTGGCCGCGAGCGGAGTCGCAGACGCCGTTGTGAAAGGAGGCAATGAATACGCTGATGTAGCGACTCCGGCGGTTGATGCAAGCACGAAAAGCCTAGGGGAAATGGCGGACTCGTTTGAAAAACTAATGCAAGAAAGCGAGAGCAGTTTGAATGCGGCCAACAGCTCAATGATCTGGACGATGGCGGGGACGACGATCATCGCACTGGCCGTGGGAATCTTCGTGGCCATCTTTCTAAGCAGGCGGATTTCCGGGGCGACAAATTCCGTGCTGGTTAAGGCCGATGCGATTGCGGCAGGCGACCTGACTCTCGATGATTTGAAATTGTTGGGCGATGACGAGATCGGTGATTTGACAAAGGCGATGAACAAGATGAACGGCAAGCTGAAGCAGATGATTCAAGACATCGCCGAGAACGCGCAACACGTGGCCGCGGCAAGCGCGGAATTTTCCTCTGTGAGCGAGCAGATCACGGCGAATTCGCAGGAAACGTCGGCCCAGGCCAATGTGGTGTCGAATGCGACGCAGCAGGTGAGCCAGAACCTGCAAACAGTGGCCACCGGCGCCGAGGAAATGGGAGCGAGCATCAAGGAAATCGCGAAGAACGCGACGGAAGCAGCAAAAGTCGCCACGGCCGCGGTCAAGACCGCGGAGACGACGAACGCGACGATAGCCAAACTGGGGGAATCGAGCTCGGAGATCGGCCAGGTGATCAAGGTGATTACGTCGATCGCACAGCAGACCAACCTGCTTGCGCTCAACGCGACCATCGAAGCGGCGCGGGCGGGCGAAGCAGCAAAGGGTTTTGCCGTGGTGGCAAATGAAGTGAAGGAGTTGGCGAAAGAAACGGCCAAGGCGACGGAAGACATCAGCCGCAAAATCGGCGCAATACAGACGGATACGCAGGCGGCGGTGGAAGCCATCGGTTCGATCAGCACCGTCATCAAGCAAATCAACGACATATCGAACACGATCGCGTCGGCGGTGGAAGAGCAGAACGCGACAACGAACGAGATGGCTCGGAACGTGAGCGACGCGGCGCACGGAAGCGGAGAAATCACGTCGAACATAGCGGGAGTGGCGCAGGCAGCGGAGAGCACATCGAGGGGTGCGGGTGATGCGCAGAAAGCATCGGTGCAACTGGTGGAGACGTCGGCGCAGCTGCGGAAACTCGTGGAGCAATTCAAGATCGAAGGCGATAGAGCGCGAAGCGGAAACGGGCATTCGAGGAGTCTCGCTGCGTAAGGGTTGGCGTAAGCGTTCAACTATGAGCAAGGCGCTGGCGCAGCGAAGAGCCGGCGACATCTACATCTGGCCAAAATCGGGAAAACGCCAATTCAATTGCGTGTCGGCGAATTTTGCGCAAAGTCGGCCGCATTTCCCGGAACGTCGCAAAATTCCGTGGCATGGTCGAGTAAAGATTCTGCCAGACATGTTCGCCGCCCGGCAGCGCATGCCTCGGGACGACGCTGCCACCAAGCGGCTTGGCTCCGCTCAAGCTAACCAACGGCGTGCCGATTGAAATTACAGTGGCCGAGGCAAAGGGGAGTGGTGCGTGGAGTTGGCTACCGGATTGCGCCGGTTGTTCAGATCCAAACAGAACCATTCCGGCAGGGCGCTTACCAAGTTCCACATCGTGCTGGTTTCAGGTTTGCGAGCCAGGCCCGGGCGAGAGAAAGCGCTTCAGAAGTTATTGGAACAGATGCTCGAACCAACTCGGGATGAGCCTGGATGCTTGACCTACGATTTGCACCAATCGGTAGTGGACCCGGAACTGTTTTTCGTTTATGCGGTCTGGCAGGACGAGACATGCGTCGAGAAACACTGGCAGATGAAACACTCACAGGCTTTCAAGAATGTTGCACCTGAGCTTTTGGAAGGGCCTGTGCTGCTCAATAAGTGGCGGATTGTAGGGTGAGAGAGCCACGGTGCACCGTCCTCTTTGGGTCCAGCGTGACTTGGATACATCTTCACCAGAACTCAATATGAAGCCGATTCGCATTCTCGTGGTCGATGACTCGGTGGTGATTCGGAAACTGTTGTCTGACACATTATCGAAGGAGGCTGGCTTCGAGGTGGTTGGAACAGCGGGTGACGGACGCATCGCGCTGGCAAAAATTCCGCAGCTCCATCCCGATCTGATCACGCTGGATATCGAAATGCCAGTGATGAGCGGGCTGGAGACGCTGGCCGAGATCCGCAAGACCGATCACAAGATTCCGGTAATCATGTTCAGCACGCTCACCGAACGGGGCGCAGCGGCAACACTCGACGCGCTCTCGCTCGGAGCTTCGGACTACGCGACGAAGCCGAGCAACACGGGCAGCCCGGCGGTGGCGATCGAGCAGATTCGCCTGGAGCTGATTCCGAAGATCAAGGCGCTCTGTGCGGCGCAATTGGGTAGGGATGCAAGCCCCCTGGTAGCCCTGCCAAAAACGGTAACCGCGCGGCCTGTGCCATTGGCGCCGCGATCACGCAGGCCAGGAAAGCGAATCGAGATTGTGGCGATCGGAACGTCCACGGGCGGACCCAACGCGCTGGCGCAGGTGATTCCTTGCGTACCCAAGGATTTTCCTGTGCCGATTGTGGTGGTGCAGCATATGCCGCCGATTTTTACGCGATTTCTGGCGGAACGACTGGCGAGCCACTCGGAGATTCGCGTGGAAGAAGGGCAGGCGGGAGGCGCGCTGGAACCGGGGAAGGCCTGGATCGCTCCGGGAAACTATCACATGACGGTTTCGAGAATGGCGAATGAGAAGCGATTGAAGCTGAACCAGGATGCTCCGGAGCACTCCTGCCGGCCGGCAGTGGATGTGTTATTTCGATCGGTGGCGGAGGCGTATGGCGGAGGAGTGCTGGGCGTGGTGATGACGGGAATGGGCTCGGACGGTGTGTTGGGCGCCCAGCGAATTCACGCAGCAGGCGGTGAAGTGATCGTGCAGGATGAGGCAACGTCAGTGGTCTGGGGCATGCCGGGGCTGGTGCAGGCGGCGGGAGAGGCGGATGGAGTTTTCCCGCTGGGGGAGCTTGCAGGAGAAATCACGCGGCGAGTGGCTCAGAGCCGCAGCGCGGCGTTAGGCGCGGGCACGCGACTTTATACCGTGGAGCATCCCGTAAAATGACGATCACCACACAAACGCCGAGCGCACCGAGTTCACCTTTTAAGGCTGCCGAGCCGGTAGATCCGCTGTACCGGCAAATCCGGGACATTGTGTACAAGGTGTCGGGAATTTATAACACCGACGAAAAACTTTACCTGCTCGTGGACGGCTGCGCGAAGCGAATCAAGGAGCTGAAGTTAAGAAGCGCGCGCGAGTATCTGGACCACCTGACAGCGCATCCGAGCCGCGACGGCGAATTGCGCCATTTGCTGAATGAATTGACGATTGGCGAAACGTGCCTTTTTCGCTCGATGCCACAGATTGACGCGCTTCGAAAGGTGATTCTGCCGGAATTTGTGGCGGACAAGACGAGGCAGTCGATGAAACGGCTGCGGATCTGGAGCGCGGGATGCTCGACGGGCGAAGAGCCGTACACGCTGGCGATGACGATGATGGAAGAAAGCGAAGGATTGCTGAAGGGATGGAAGGTGGAGATCGTCGCGACGGATCTGAACGATCGCTCGGTGGAAGCGTCAAAAGCGGGCGTCTACGGCGATTACGGCCTTCGAAATACAACGGATTATTACAAACGCAAATATTTCTTGGCAGGCGAAGGAAATAAATTGCAGGTGAATCCGGAAGTGAAGAAGCTGATCACCTTCAATCGCCTGAATTTATCCGAAGACGCGAAGATGCTGTTCATGAAGGGCATGGATCTGATTTTCTGCTGCAACGTGTTGATTTATTTCGACGGAACTTCGAAGGCAAAGGTGGTCGATCATTTCTTCGGGAATCTTAATTTTGGCGGCTATTTTTTTCTGGGCACGTCGGAATCGCTGCTGAAATTGAACGACGCGTTTCACCTGGTGCATTTCCCTGGAACGATAGCGTACTGGAAGCCATCGCTCAAGAGCGGCAAACTATGACCACTACCCTCGCACCTAACATGCTGGAGCGGATCAAGCGGATCGAGGTGACTCCGGCGATTCCAGCGATCCTGCTCCCGCTTATGGAACTGCTTAAAGCGCCGGCCGACAGCGTGGAAATGGACGAAGTGGTGAGGCTGGTGTCGTACGACAACGCAATTTCTGCGCAGTGCCTGAGAGTGGCAAACTCACCTCTCTTTGGCCTCGCCGCACCGCCTAAATCTGTCTCAGCGGCAGTAGTGAGCCTGGGGCTGCGGCGAGTGGAGTCGATTCTCCTGACATGCTGCATGGGGCAGGCGTTCCCAGTGAAAAAGTGGGTGTTGGACCCGGTGGTCTTCTGGAGGCACTCGTTGGGATGCGCGATGGTTTGCCGGAAGTTCAGCGAGAAATTAGCGGATTCGGATGGCGAGACGGCGTATATGGCGGGCCTGCTGCACGATATCGGATTCCTGGTGAACTGCCTCGCGTTCCCCGAGGAATTCACGGAAGCGATGGAGGTTGCACAGCGCGAGCAGATTCCGTTGGACGAAGCAGAGCAAGCCACAATGGGCTTCACGCATTGCGAGAGTGGATCGGTGCTTGCGGCACAATGGAAATTGTTTCCGGACACGATTCAAGTGATCGCGCATCACCACGACGTGGAGAACGCGGAAAGTGCGCAAGCATTGGTGGCTCTGGTGCACTTGAGCGATCTGCTGTGCCGAATGCGAGGGATGGGCTACGGTTACTATGAGCGGCGGAAAGTAGATATGATTTCAGATCCTGCGTGGGAAATTCTCGCGAAGGAGCATCGCGAGCTCGAGGGAATCGACCTGGCGCGGTTCACCTTTGAACTCGACGATGCGGTGGGGGAGATATTCGAATTGGTGTCCACCGTTTTTGGCGCTTCGCCCGTGCACGCTTGAAAAGCGATTTGCGGACGCAACGAATGTAATGATGTGATTCCTTGTGATTGTGAGCAGCGAGACTAACTGACTTCTAGCGCGATGATGAGAGGCCTGCCTTCGAATTGGAGTCTTACTTCGAGGGGTGGCGAATTAGTGAGCGAATGCAGACTGTAGTCGTTGCCGGTCACCACGGTGGGAACAGAAAGCATACAACCTTCGCCCAAACCGGAAATCTTGTTCTTGAAGTTGCCGGCTACCATGTTGCAAATTTCGCCGAACGCATCTCTTACTTCCTGGCTGTTCTTGTCGGTCTCCGCGCCGAGCATTTTAAAAGCCATTAATGCGGCCGATTCCTTACTGGAGCGAATGCTCAGGACTCCGCACAATTGGCCGGCAAGCCCGACCATGGAAGTGATGTCGAGTCCTGACTCCGGAGCGACTTCGAGCTGGCTTCAATTGGCAGCCGAGCATCAATTCGAAAACTTCGCGGGCAGAGAGCTCAAGGAGCGGAATCCAATCGGCGTGTTCTTTGGAAACAGCCAGGATGTCGTTTGCAGATTTCATGTTTTGACCGCCAGGACTGGCAAAACGTGCTCTTTGACCTGGTCGGCGGTAAAAGGCTTGCGAATATATCCGCGCGCGCCGCAGGAAAGAGCTTGAACGACGTGTGATTCGCTGCCCTCCGTGGTGATCATGACGACGGGCACGCCTTTGGCATTGGGAACACCGGCAAGCTGCTTCACGAATTCGAGGCCGTCCATGATGGGCATGTTGATGTCGCAGAGAATCAAGTCAACCTGGCTCTGTTCTAATACGGCAAGAGCCTCGGCGCCGTTGCCCGCTTCGAGCACTTGCGTGAGGTTGACTCCGGCTTGGCGAAGAGAGCGTTCGACGATTTTTCGCATGACCGAGGAATCGTCGACGATGAGTGCGCGGATGTCGGGCATCAGAGTGCCCTCGGTTGGGAGGGCAGGATGCTACCAGCTGTTGTATGCATTTGTGTTCCCTTTTGCTGTATCGGCGCGAAGCGAAAGGAGTTTAGCGGGAGAGCTATCGGCGGGCGGCAAGGACGGATTCGCCGTGCCTGTCCAGTCAGTGCTGGCTTGAAACAGATAGGCTGTTGGGTCGACTTACTTACGCCAAAACTGTTCGATCTGCTCCAGAGTGCGGCCTTTTGTCTCGGGCACAAGACTATAGGAAAAAATCCAGGCACCGATCGCGCAGAGCCCATAGAGCCAAAATGTTTTCGGAGCTCCGATTCCCTGCAAGAGCGTGAGAAACGTCAGGCTCACGAGCAGGTTCGAACCCCAGTTGAAAGTGGCCGCCAGGCCTTCGGAGGAACTGCGCACTTGCAGCGGATATATCTCAGCGATCAGGAGCCAGAAAATCGGCCCGAGACTAATCGCGAAGGATGCCACGTATACCATCATGCTGATGACGGCGAGCCAGGAGAGCGCTTCGGAGCGAACGTTGGAGTGGAAAGCCCAACCGAGTACGCCCAACGTGACAACCATTCCTGCAATGCCTGTGAGCAGTAACGGTCGGCGTCCGATGCGATCGATGAGCCACATCGATACGATGGTCATTAGAACGTTGACGGCGCCGATTCCAGCCGTGGCCAGAATTGCGCCGGAGGCAGTTGAGACTCCAGCGGACTGGATGATGAGGGGCGCGTAGTAAATCACTGTGTTGATGCCGGTGACTTGTTGGAAGATTGCCAGGCCGATGCCGACTGTCAACGCCGGTCGCAGACTCGGACTGAGAAGGTCGCGCCAATTGCCATGTTGCTCGGATTGCGCAAAGCTTTGCTCGATCTCTTTGAGCTCCGCGTCAACGTTGGACGTGGCGCGGATGCGAGCCAATATCGCGCGGGCGCGGACAGGATCGCCGTGACGCACGAGCCAGCGCGGAGATTCCGGCAAGAAATACATTCCAATCGCAAAGATCGCCGCAGGAACGAGCGAAATGCCAAACATCCAGCGCCAGGCTTCCGACTTCGCGAACGCGTAATCGACAACGTAGGCAAGCAGGATTCCAATCGTGATCGCTAACTGAAAAAGCGAGACTGTCCAGCCGCGCGCATCGGCGGGAGAAACCTCGGAGATGTAGACGGGGACCGTTCCCGAGGATAATCCGATGCCGAGGCCGACGATGATGCGTCCAACGATCAGCATGGCCGGCGAGGTGGCCGCGGCGCAGATTATGGCGCCGGCGGCGAAAATGATGGCGGTGGCGATCAGCAGAAGACGCCGGCCGAAGATGTCCGCCAGGCGTCCGCCGCCTAGAGCTCCTACGGCTGCGCCTGCGAGGACGCCGCTGACGATCACTTCGAGCGCAAAAGTAGACAGCGTAAAATCGTTTTTGAAGAAGAGTTCGGCGCCGGAGATAACGCCGGTGTCGTATCCGAAGAGCAAGCCACCCAGTCCAGCAAAGGAAGCAGCAAGGTAGACAAAGGCGCGGCTGCCCGAACCGCCGGAAGCGGTGCTGTGAGGAGTCGGCGGATGAGGTCATAGCGTAGAGTTCCGCTGTTGCGAAGCGTAGCAGTGGTCGAACACGCCTATCCTCCTAAGCAGCGACAATGTATCAATCTTTTCGAATCTGGGCGATTACTTCCGGAGGAGATTCATGCCACAGCTCGAGAAAAACGCCGTTCGTCCAGCCGAATCCATTTACATTCTGAGCGTATCCTACGCCGATATGGGTCTCCGACGAGCGCGTCACGACATTATATTTTTCCCGAATGGTGTGGTCGCGTCGGAAATTTTCCAGGATCATCGTCAAGAATTTAAGCGTGATGCGATCGGCCTCCGCGTCGTATCCATAACGACGCAGGCCTTCCAGGGCGAGAAGGTGGACGGGGGCCCAGCCATAAGGATAATCCCATTGGGCCTGGCTTTCATAACGGCTCATGGCGAGTCCGCCGGGCTGCTCGAATCGGCTGAGATTTGCCGCGAGGGCCTTCGCCTGTTCTTTCGAGGCAAGTCCGGCCCACAGGGGATAAAAGGTGGACGCATATTCGTAGGTAGACTGTTCGTGGGCCACGAAGTTGTAGTCAAAAAACTCGCCGCGCTCTGCATTCCACAAATATTTGTCGATTTTCTCGCGACGCTGCCGAGCTTTCTCTTCCCACTTCGCCGCGTCCTCAGGCTGATCGAGAAGGCGGCTCATTTCTGCCAAGTCTCGCTCCGTTTTGTAGAGGAGGCTGTTCAAGCAAACAGGAGCGTAGTGGTGTGTTTCGGACCCGTAAGGCCCAAAGCGAAAGGAAACGTCGAAGCCGGATTCGCGCATGCTGCGGTCGCCTTTGTAATAGTCGGGCGCGAGTCCAACGCGATCTCCCGGTTTGCAATCGTCGTTCGCTTTGTCTGAGCAACTGCGCACCGGAAATATCGGTCCCAGAATCGAAGAGGGTGGATGCTTTTCGTCAACACGCACGAGATGTGGACTCGATTCGCCCTCGTGCATCAAGAAATATTCCGCAACGCCCTGATAGTAGTGGCTAGGGTCACCCATGATTTCGGGCACGGGCCCTTCGCCTTCATCGTAGTAGCGGGACAGGCCAGTTTCGCCGGCGAGATGTGGCGCGTGAGTCCATTGTGAATAGTCAGTGACGGCATACTGATAGGCTCGCCTCAGCCATGGAGATTCGCTTTGCCAGCGGGCCTGATCCGATTGGTAGACGGCGAGGATCATGGACGTAAGGAATGGAGGCTGCGAGCGGTCGAGGTAGTAGGTTCGATTCGCGTTCAGGACTCCGCCATAGTGCTCAATTTCGTAGAAGAAATTCTCGACCATCCCTTTCGCCAATTCAGCGCGATTATCGCGAAGCAAACCGCGAATGATGAAATAGCTGTCCCAGCCGTACATTTCGTTGAATTGTCCGCCGGGTACGACGTATGGATGTTCGAGGTAAAGAAGCCCGTGTTTTCCGATTTCGGAGGTTTTTGTGGGCGACGGGTTCACGCATCTGCGCGGGCAGATGCTCGATTCGAACGGCACATTTCGTTCGAATTTCGTCCAAGGCGCCAGGGATTGTGGCGCCGGCGGGAAGATAGAGAGTTTGCTCCCCTTCCACCTTGCTGTCCGGATAAGTTGCGCAGTTTGCGAGCGAGCGCGTCAAGCGATCCCAATCGCTGGAAATGTAGCGTAGAAGATCGGCCAAGGATTGAAAGGCCTCCGTGGTTGGCGGTGAAGACTGCGCATCGGGCCAACTTTCGACCGCGCTGCCCGAAGGAATCGCCAACAGCAAAACAGCGGCCAGCAGCCATGGTAGAGGGCAGACGCGCCAGAACTTGGAATTCATGACGTGCTCACCTACCCCGTCCTAGAATAAACGGGATCGAGGATCATTGAAAGACGGGCGTCGCAGTTCGAAGGAGCGTTCCGCTACTTGAACCGGTAGCCTTCTTTAAGCTCGCAACGGTAGCTCTTCGACTGATCCTTACCGACTTTTACGTTACAGTTTGCCCAACTCAAAGTGGGTGAGGGGCCGAGGGGGAAAATGATATTCGTTCCAGAGATTTCGGCTTCGAGGGTGGGCCCTTGCGCAGCGGCCGGCAAGGAAAAATTCATGGCCCTGCCAAAAATCACAGGATACGACTCGCGAACGATATCGCTGATTTCCTGGCGGAACACTTCCGCTTGAAAAAGAAAAGTGGTCGTATCGGCCCAGCCCCGTACCGACACGGAGATCACCCGGCCCCCATGAGAAAAATTGTCGGACTCGATTCGTGTGAAAGGGCAAGGGCCGGCAATGCAGGAAACCCGCGCATTCTCGAACACATTTCCCTGGCCGGCATCCAGCGAAGCGCCGCCGATGGCTGCTCTCCATTTGTTGTCCGGAGAGCATGGCGTGGTGTGGTCGCAGGGAACGTTGGAGGTATTCACAATCTGAAAGGTAGTTACACCGGTACCGATATTCACCGACGCGGTGGTTTCGATGGTATAGCGCACGAAGATGTTGGAGATGAGGACCTGCGGCTGATTGGGCTTCTCCTCCACATCGTCGTGATGAAGCGGGATCATTCGGACCACGTAGACCTTGTCGCCGACTGCGCCCTTCCAATCGAACGGTTGGAAATCCGGATTGCGGAAGTGGATTGTGATCGGGTGGCCGCGCTTCACACCGGGGCGCAAGGTGAGTTTAAAGTAGCCGGAAAAGTCTGACTTGACCGGGGCACTTGCGACGTTCCCGTCCGCGTCAATCTGAACATCCATAATAGGCGACTGCTTCTTGGGATCTTCGTTCTGCTGAATAACTGCGCCTCGGAGCGAAATTGGCTTGTTTATGTAGTGCCACGCGACCGCGGCAAGCGCTCCAGCGAGCATCACAGCGAAGGCGGCGAAAGAAATGAGCCAGACCCTGATTTTTCCGGAATTGCGGACGGATCTCATCCTCCCGCAATCTTAGCAAAACGGATAACAAGACGGTGTGGCTGATGTTTGATAAGCACGACTCGCTTCACCGGCATCGCGAGAGCCTCTATAATTTATGGATGCGCCATGAGCGGGCGAAATGGAGGCGCTTGACGCGCCGAGAACTATTGGCACAAGCGGCTTGCGCGGGCTCCTTGCTGCCTTGGGCAGGCTCGACGATCCTCGGAGATACCCAAAAGAAAGGCAAACAGGAACCTCAACAAGCTGCGCCTGCGAACCCCTCTCCTTTCTTTCAGGTGGACGAGGCACTGCTGGAGGAAATGGAGAATGCGAACTTCCATTTTTTCTGGGAGCAGGCGAATCCGGAGACGGGCATCGTCCGGGACCGTTGCAATGCCACTAAACCAGACAAAAGCGATCTGGGAAGTATTGCGTCAACGGGATTTGGACTGACGGCGCTTGTGCATCGGCGACCAGCGCGGCTATGTGTCGCACAATGATGCCCGCAATCGTGCACTGAACACGATGCGTTTTCTCTGGAAGAAACTGCCGAGTCACCGCGGGTTTTTCTACCATTGGGCCAATGTAAACAGTGGCGAACGGCTTTGGGACTCGGAAGTTTCATCCGTTGATACGGCCATACTGCTTTGCGGAATTCTGATGTGCCGCGCGCATTTCCAGCACTCCGAGATCAGCCAGTTGGCATTGGAAATATTCAATCGAGTGGATTGGACCTGGCTTTCAGAGGACACGCGAATTCTCCCGCACGGCTGGACTCCGGAAAACGGTTTCCTGCAATACCGCTGGGACAATTACAGCGAGATGATGATGATGTATTTGCTGGGGCTGGGATCTTCCGTCTATCCACTGCCGGCGGAAACATGGACAGCGTGGAAACGAATCACTTTTGAGTACGACGGGATTCGCTATATTGGCTCGTTCGCGCCATTGTTCGTCCACCAGTATTCGCAGGCATGGTTTGATTTTCGAAATAAGCGCGACCAGTACGCGGACTACTATCAGAATTCCATCACGGCCACGGATGTGCACCGCCGTTTTTGCCTCGACTTGGCGGGGCAATTTCCGGATTACAGTGACGATCTATGGGGAATCACCGCTTCGGACTCGGCGAGAGGGTATGTGATTTGGGGAGGGCCTCCCGCCACCGGGCCGATTGATGGCAGTGTGGTGCCTTGTGCCACGGGGGGATCGCTGCCTTTTCTTCCGCAAGCAACGATTCGAGTGCTGCAGACGATCAAGAATCGCTATGGCCAGCGCGCGTGGACTCGCTATGGATTCGTGGATGCTTTTAATCCACTAACGAACTGGTATGACACGGACGTTGTGGGCATCGATACGGGAATCACGATGCTTGATGGCGGAAAACGCGCGTAGCGGATATCGTGTGGAAGACATTTATGAAAAACCCGGAGGCGCAGCGGGGGATGGACCGCGCCGGATTCAAGAGCTATCAGCCCGAGAAGCCTGCGGGAACGCAATAGCGCACTGCCCTCAGCGTAATTCGATCAGGGCGAGACCCTGTGGGGGGAGCGTCAGTTTGAGTTCGCCGCCCTGCAACGCTTTGGTTTCGGGTTTGGGGAGTTCCGCCGCCCGCCGAAGTTCCGTAATTTGCTTCTGCGTCGGGTAGATGGGGCTGCCCATTGCCTCGTAAGCGGGCATCAGCGAGCCGTTTGCGGAATCGAGACGGTAAATCAAGGCTTTGCGCCGAGGTGCTTTTCCTGTGAACTTTATCGTGACGGTCTTTGCCCTGCCCTTTTCCTCGGGCAGGAAAAGATTCCAGACCGCTATCACAAGCGCGCCATCGCTTTGGCGGGTTACCAATGCTGATTGAGAATCGTTCGCGAGCCGCTCAGCACCCAAGTGATGCAGCAACTTGAACGCATTGAAAGCTGGCTTCGGAAGACCATCCTCTGCGATCAAGCCGTAGCCTCCATAGAAAGGCTGTTTCACTACGCCTTGCTCTTCGAAGACATCTGAGAACGTCCAATACGAAAGGATATCGACGAGCCCGTCGCACTGGCGGATCGTGTCGGCAAGGTAAGGACCCATGAAAACGGAATCGGTCACGTCCGGTTCATTCTTGTAGCTTGCGTTGTATTCACTCCAGATCAGCGGAAGCGAGGGAAGCGATGACGCCTTTACCTGATCGTGCACCTTTCGAACGGCGCGACAAACCATTTGCGTGCGGGGAATCGTTTCGTCTGTGCCGAAGACGTCCTTCGAGGAATCGTTTCCATAGACGTGCGTCGAGACGAAATCCACCGGAACATGATTCTCGACGCAGTGCCGGATGAAGCGGTCCACCCAGGCCGCTTGCGCCGTTGCCGGGCCGCCGACTCGCAGACGAGAATTCACAGCCTTCAACGACTGGGCAGCCACATCGTAGAGGTGGTCGTAGGTCTGTTCTTTCGGATCGCCGGCCCAGAAGTCGATATTCGGCTCGTTCCAGACTTCAAAATACCACTGCGAGACTTCGTCGATTCCGTAGCGTTCGATGAGGTGTTGCGCGAAATGGGAGACGAGTTCGCCCCACTTCTCATAGCTGGCGGGCGGCGAAACGATCGGTTGGTACCAGAAAGGATTGTAAAGTCAGCTTGCGCGGCCATCTTGCGAGGCATGAAGCTCAGTTCTATGAAGGGGCGAACGCCGTTCTGCAGCAATCCATCGTAAATTTGATCCACGTAGGAGAAATTGTAGATCGGGGCGCCGCTCGAATCTTCTCCATATACGCCGACTTCATCGTGGAAGATGGCGTGGAATCGGATGTATTTGAAATCGGTGGCGCTTTTCACGTCGCGCAAGTCGCGGCGGTAAGAATCGCGGAGGCTCAGGATTGCCCGCCCCGAGCCGAACATTTGCTCCCAATAGTGCGGAAATGGATACGCCGGGGCTGACGGATCGACGACAACTGTTTCTTCGAGTGCGGGCTGTTGGGGGCGGGCTGAGGGGATTGTTGTGATGCTTCAGCGTAAGAGCCAAGCGGAGTGAATGCGAAAAGAAGGGCTAGAGATAAGGCACAGGCTTGGCACTGCCACCGCGAACTGCGGTTGTTCACGGAAGTCCGGGCACGAGGTCGCGAAATTCCGGGTGCTGCATTGCTTCGCCGAATTCGCCCCTCGGAACCGGAAGCTGTTCTCGGATCGCGTCGGCGTCCTTCTCGATTATGATTACGCGCGGCCGCTTCTCCTGCAGAATTCGTTCGGTGGCCGCGACGCAAGGTTCGGAGTGGAAGCGACGCTGAATTGAGGAGTCGCATAGAACGTTGGCCGCAGCCACAAGAATCATACCTTGGTGATGCGCCATCCAGTTGCAGACGATTTCGTGGTCCTTGCCATCGCTTACCCGCGACGGAGTGAAGTCAGCGGCTTCGTAGAACCCGTACCGCGAGAGCCATCCCAGTTGTTTCATCTTGCGAACATTTTCGAGCGCATGAGTGCGGTCGACGAGCATCCCTAGAAATGTGGAATAAGGCGAGATGACGAGGTCATCCGGGGAGCCGTCATGATTGAGTGCCAGGCCCGGCACACCGAAAGCGTGGTATCGATAGTGGCCATCGGGAAGATTTTCGTTGCACGAGCATTCCGAAATTCCCCATGGCACATGATTCTTTCGGGCGAATTTTTGCTGTGCGCGGATAGCTGCTTTCGCGCCATGATCGAGCACCGTGTCCGGATACATTTTGAACCAGAGGTTGGGCATCAGGTATTCGAATGCCGTGCCCGTCCAGGATCGAAGCACCGGTTCGTGCTCGAACTTGGCATACATGCGCCGCAGTTCGAACCAGCTTTCTTGCGGAATGTCGCTCTTCGCGATCGCGCCAAACACTGCCGCCCGGGCTTCCGAGGGAAGCAGGTCGTAATGGCACTTGCTGAGAAGGCCTTCGCCGGCATCGTAGCCGATCGAAAGCATTTTTTTCTTGTCGTTGTATAGGAAGCTGAAGTTCATCTCATCGATCATCGACTGAATGCTCGAGGCGAGCATGGTGAGCCGCTCGGTGGTCTCCTCGCAGATGCGGGAAGAGTTTGCGAGCGCCTCGCGAAGTAGCGCCGTAGAGGCTTCCTCAGAGGCTTCCTCTTCCCCTGACACCTTTTCAGTGCTCGGCGTTACGTGGAGCCTGTCGGCAATTCGGCTATGTGCGAGGGGAGCAGAATTCAAACTCAATTCCGCGACCAGTCGCTCATCGTCGGGGTTCAAGGAAAGCGAGCTTTTCAATTTCCCGTGCAGCCAGGGCGCAAAATCCCAAACCATCTCCGTCAAATTCGACACGCGAGACGAGAGCTCGCGAACCCACGAAACAACTTCATCTGATGGCTGGCTTTTCGACAGCGCCTGGATAAAAACAGCCACATCGACTTCGAGGGCAGACAGCCGATCGAACCGCATCATATCGGGGCCCGCAAGCGCCACTATTTGCTGCCGCAGAGTTCGAGCGGCAGAAAGAATTTCCGGATTACCTTTCTCGGCTGTAAGCACTTCGATGAGAAGGTCTACGTGATCGAGGATTCCCTGCCACAGATTGGGACGAAACAAGGGCTGTTGAATGGCATCAAGGCAGCCCTGCTTGAGTGTCCAGAGGCTGCAAAGGAGATTGCCATTGTCCACCGTCGAAACGAAGAGCGGTGCGACGGGTTTGAGCGTCCGAGTGGAGTACCAATTGTAAAGGTGGCCGCGGAATTTCGGCAGCCGCTCAGCGACCGCGAGGGTTCTTTCCGTATCTTGAATGAACTCTTTCAGCGTCGCAAATCCAAGATCGTGTGCTGCTAGGCGAGAATTCAGCAGAAGCCCGAGGTTCGTTGGCGAAACATGATGAGCTACGAGCGAAGGATTCTCGCGAACGATGTCCGGGATCAGCCAATTCTCTTCCGGATTGCAGAACTCGCGGAAGAACCGCCAGGTGCGCAGGGCGACATTCCGAACCAGCGCATTATTCTCTCCGCTGACTGCCACTTCGCCCGCGCGCTGCGGCTTGTTAAGCCACTTGCAGATCCAGTTGGACGACCCCCACAACAGCATAAACGGCAATGCGGCAAGCAATGACGACGGTTGCACCAGGGCGATCGTCGCGCAGATGGCCAGCGACAGGGGGAGAGTCCACTTAAGGTAGGCGTCGACGAGATGCTTGCCATCGTTTTCGTCTTGCTCGGCTTCGCTGGCTGTTTCCCATTCGAGCAGTTTGCGGCGCGTAAATTTCATGCGAATCACGGTACGGACCACGGCATCTACGGCGACGAGGCTCTGATGACACAGGAACGCAATCCTGAACAGGATCGTCGTATGCGCACCGACAAAATCTGAACAGAGATTGATCCAGAATGCTTTGGTGAAAAGCGCCTTCCCACCCGTCAAGATTGAAAATACGAACTGAAAGTAGGTAGGAAACGCCAATATTCCGAGAGCAGCCAGCGTGCAAAAGACGCTTGCAGGCGGCGCCGCAAACCAACCACAGAGAAGAAGTAGGAAAATCGCAAAATCGGTGAGGCTGCGACGAAGGTTGTCGATGATCTTCCATCGAGATACGTGGCTCAGTGGATTGCGCACGATTTCGCCGAAGTAGTTCCGGACAAACGGCAGCAACGCAAAAACAATCTGCCAGTCGCCGCGCATCCAGCGATGTTTTCTGCGGGTGAAAGCGCTCAAGTGCGAAGGATAGTCGTCTACAACCTCGATATCGGACACGAGGCCGGTGCGCGCGTACTCGCCTTCAATCAGATCGTGGCTGAGAATGGCGTTGTTCGGAAAGCGATGCTCGAGCACTTTCTGAAAAGTCCGGACTTCGTAAATCCCTTTGCCGGTGAAAATTCCCGCACCAAACAAATCTTGATACACATCCGAGACCGCCCGCGTGTACATGTCGTAGCCGGTATCGCCTGAGAGGAACGAAGCGAAACGCGAGCGCCTCGCTGAGCGGACGCTTATGTCCACGCGCGGCTGCAGGATTCCGTAGCCTTCGGCGACGGTGTTGGTGGCTGCGTCGACAACGGCTTGATTCAGCGGATGCGCCAGCGTCGAGACCAGCCGGCGCGCGGCGTCACGGGGTAGCTGAGTATCGAGATCGAGAGTTATGACGTAACGGATGTTCTTGAGCGCTGCCCAATTTCCGGCTTTTACCGGAAACGCGTCCTCTTGATTCAGCAAGAAACGATTAAACTCAAGCAGCTTGCCGCGTTTCCGTTCCCAACCCATCCATACGCCTTCATTGGCGTTATAAGTCCGATGGCGGTGAAAATGCGAGAAGGTTCCCTTTTGCTCGTGCGTGTATTTTCGATTCAGCTTCTCGATAAGGTCTGAACACAAAGCGTCCAGCCCCGCATCCTTTTCGTCGAACTGTTGGGTGGAGTCGGGCGCATCCGTGAGCAATGAGAAATGAAGGTTGGCGTCGCGATTCGCCAAAAATCGGATTTCCAGCCCGCGCACTGCATGGCGGACTTGTTCCTCGCTCGAGATCAAAGTGGGAACCGCTACAACTGTGGCGCACTCCTTTGGTATTCCTCTCGAGAAATCGAGTCTCGAAAGGCGCTTCGGCTTGAATAGCGCTGCTGCCAGCAGATTCATTGTTGCCACCGCGCATTCCACAGCAGGCACAAGAAATAGCGCAACAGCCAGAACGCCAGGAGCGCTCGCGTGTGTCAAAGCTAGCAGGGCGACAATGGCACCTAACGTGATCACTTCGATTCCGATCAAATAGAAGTAATCAGGCGACCTCAGCACGGTCTCTCGAATTCGCGTGTTTAAGGGCGGACGATATCCGATCAAATTCTTCAATGCGGTTCGACCCTTATCCACCAGGTAGTAACCGACGTGAGTTCTTCGATCGCTGGCGCCGTTATTGCGAAGTTTTTCTTTCGACGCGGCCTGCGCCAACGCGATTGCTTTACTTGCAACTTCCGGCTCGGTGGATTGAGAGCGCTTGGCGAATTCCGTCACGGCCTCGCGATACGCCTCACGTGTTTCAAAATCCATTCGCTCATACGCGCCCTGGGGATCTGAACGGAGAATCTGTTCAGTGTGCGAGATCGCTTCAAAGAACAGTTTCCAGTTCAACTCGGAAACTTCTTGAAGGGAAAGCACAAGGGACGCGAACGGAGACGGCGCGGTTTCTTGCTGCTCACTCACGGCATTCGGGTCACCCCGTTCATCTTGCTTATTGAGTGAAATGCCTGGGAGGGCGTTTGAGATCTGCTCGAGAATCGCGAGTTCCAGAAACGCTCTCAAATTCCATACTTCGAACATCTCGAGTGCGACGGCCCCTTGGACTCCAATGGCAAATTCCGCAAACCTGCTCTCGTCGAAAGCATACTGGCTAGCCTGGAGAAAGCTCGCCGCGAGCGCGTAAGAACGCGGAATAGCAGGTTTTTCGTCCGGGCGCCCCACATGAGGAAGTTTCGGTGCTACCTGGATGGCAGCTTTGGATTCCAGAAGCGCCAGCTGTATGTCGGAGAGCGCCCCCGACAATATCCGCGCATCCCCGGTAAGGCAGACCCCTGTTGACGTGACCTTCTTAAGCATGCCAGCAGCCGCATCGATGCGCGCGGCGATCGCCTTCCTCTTCGCTTCCAGCGAAACGCGTGAATCGCGGAGATCCACGAGCTTCCAGCCCGACATATCAATTTCGACGCGCTCCTCGTTGGAAGCAGGGGTTGGCTCAACCGCGGTCGGCCTGAGACGAGTTCCCGCGGCGTCAGCTTCCGCGCCATTTGACGGAGTACTCGGCGCCGGAAGGACCAGCCGAAGATCGGACGGAGTGTGATATGTGGTCGCCATTTTAGTTCGGGTCGCTCTCAGCGATAGCCAGCAGCTTGAAGTTCAAACATCTCTGCATACCGCCCGCCGCTCTTGACGAGCCGGTCGTGTGGTCCTTGCTCAGCAATCCTGCCGTTTTCCAGAACGAGAATGCGATCTGCCATACGAACGGTGGAGAAGCGGTGAGAGATCAGGAATGTCATTTTCCCCTGCGCCAGCTCAGTGAAATGTTGAAACACTTCGCTTTCGGAACGCGCGTCGAGCGCGGCCGTCGGCTCGTCCAGGATCAATATCTGCGCATCGCGCAAATGCGCGCGAGCAATCGCTATTTTTTGCCACTCGCCGCCGGAGAGCTCCATGCCACCCTCGAAGCGGCATCCAAGGAGTTGGTCGTAGCCCTTCGGAAGTTTTCGGATCAGGTTTTCCGCATAGCTCTTCATAGCGGCCGCGCGAATCTGGAAGATATTGCTCGCAGCTTCAATCCGCCCCATGCCGATGTTTTCGGACGCCGTCATGTCATAGCGCATGAAATCCTGAAAGATTGCACCGATCTCGTTCCACAGAGAGTCCAGGTCATAATCGCGAAGATCGACGCCATCGAGGAGAATCTCGCCTTCGGTGGGATCGTAGAGACGAGTGAGAAGCTTGGCGAGCGTCGTTTTTCCCTGGCCATTTTCTCCGACGAGCGCAATCCGTTCGTGCGGCTGGATCATCAGGTTGATACCGCGCAATACCGGCTTGGGATTTCCGGGATAGGCGAAGGAAACATTTCGAAACTCGATTCCGCGCCGAATCGGCCGCGGAGCCAAAATCGCTCCAGACCTCGCAGCAATTCTCGGCTTCACCGCGAAGAAATCCAGCAGGTCGGTCATGAACAAAGCCTGGTCCGCGATGCCGGAGAATGTGGAGAAGAGCGCCTGAATGTTCGTGCTGGCACCAGCGATCGCGCCTGCAAGGAAGATCATCTTCGCCAAGCTGAGCGTTCCGACCACTGCGCCGTACACGACGTAAGCGTACGTTCCGTAGTAACCGAGGGTGCCGAGCGAGGTCAAAATCGAGCCAAAAAGAAGCTTCCGCTTTGCCAGTTCGACGTTTTGCCCATGAAGTTCGTCGGAGATCTTTTTGTATCGTTCCACAAGGAAGGGAGCTAGTCGGAAAAGCTTCAGTTCCTTGGCGCTTTCCTTGCTTCCGCCCAATATGCGCAAGTACTCCATCTTTCGCCGCTTCGTGCTTTGCTCGTAAGTGAGCGAGTAGCCAAGGAAGGCGAAGTGGGTCTGGCCAAGAAAGGCAGGCACTACGCAAGCAAAAAGGAAGACCAGCAGCCAGGGTGAATAGAAAAGAATACCGGCCGCCAAGCTGACGGTCGTCATTACTTCTTGAATCAGGCGGCCAGCCATCTGAACAGTCAGCACGCGGTCGTTGGCCTGCAACCGCGCGCGTTCCATCTTGTCGCAGAAAACTGGATCTTCGAATCGCGTAAGGTCAAGACTCGACGCGTGCTCCATGATTCTTGTGCCGATATGCCGTGTGAACTTATCGGCGATTATGCTGTCGCAGAAGTCAATGACGCGGGCCAACACCGTCGCCGCGCCCGCCAAGGCAAATTCCAGCGCAATTAACCACCAGAAGTAACCGGGCAATGCCGTGCCATGGGATTTCAAACCGTACAGTGCGTCGATCACTGCTTGCGTCACTCGCAACATCGCGAGAGGCACAAGCCCGGCCATAATCCTGCAGGCGACATTCGCGCCTACCGGCTTCGGCGCCGATTCCCACACCATCCGAAAAAGAGGAGGAACGTTATGCAGTGCCTGAATTCGTTCTTGCCATTTGGAGAGTGATTGCTGCGCGTCGTCGCTGGGCTTGGCGTTCATCCGTCGTACTCCTGTTGTCCACTACCTATCTTTATCCGCTCTGTGTCTGCGAATTGCAGTGCACGTCCGATTCCATGTTGAAATCGCTGCAAGCTAATAAAAACAAGCCACTTGAGGAATAGTAGAGAACAGATAAGCATGGCCATATTTATAGCAAAAGGAAAGATTTACGTAGTGCCGAGTTGCGATATCCGAAACTATACGCATACCCCTTTTTGCGCGCCTGAACGAACAAAAAGCGGGATCGCCCGGGCGGGCTTATTCCGAAGAAATCAACCTGTCTAGGTACGGCCTGGAAGCAGCGGTAGGGCTCAAGCCTGCGGGTTGTAGCCGAGCCACTCGGGGTGCGCAGCGGTCGAGTCGAACATCGGAGTCGTCTTGAACGGTTCGTACTTTCCGTCCATCGCGAGGGGCGCGGTCTTTTTCAGAATTGCGGCGATGTCAGCTTTCGTGAGCTTGTCGTAAGTGTTGGCTGCTTCAAAGGCCTGATCGAGAATGGGCATGCTGTCGATACCAGTGATAACCACGGAAGTAGGCAGGCTCAAGGCATATTGAAGGCATTCGAGAGGGGTCACCGTTTTGCTTTTCAGGATATTCTTGTCCCCCATCGATTTCATTCCCAGCACCGCAATTTTTTTGGAGACCAACACCGGAACCACATTTGCGCCGAAACTCCGAAAGTGGGCGTCCATTACGTTGAGAGGCATCTGCACCGTGTCGAATCGAAAATTGTGCTTGTCGGCCATTTCCAGCATGCGGAGGTGAACGCTCGGATCTTTATGGCCAGTAAAGCCCACGTAACGGATTTTGCCGGCCTGCTTTGCTTCCAGTGTAGCTTCAGCGGCCCCACCTTCCGCAAAAAAACGATCCGGATCTTCCAGCCGGATATTTTCGTGAAATTGCCAGAGATCGACGTGACTCACCTGCAGCCGTTGCAATGATTCGTCGAGCTGTTGAAGGGCCGACCCTTTTGTCCGCCCATCGAACTTTGTCATCACGAAGACACGATCGCGATAGCCCTTCAGCGCTTTTCCCACGCGCCGCTCGCTCTCGCCTTGATTGTAGTCCCACGAATTGTCGGAGAAATTGATGCCTCGATCCACCGCGGCGTGGAACAGCTTGATTGCGTCCGCCTCTTCCAAATGCGATTGGCCCAGGTGATATCCGCCAAGGCCGATACAGGACACCTTCTCTCCGGTGCTCCCAAGGGAACGATAGGGAATCGACCCGCTCACGTTGGTACCTCTATCCTTTTGAAGCTCCGCAGCCAGCCGAGACATTGCGAATAGAGAAACTGCCGCACTGCCAAGGAAGTCCCGCCGCTTCAATCCCTCACTCCTGAGTTAGACCGTGGCCACTTGCGTTTTGAGCACCAATCTTGCTTCGGTCCGCTCGTAGCGCAATGCCTGAATGATCATCCACTCCACGTCGGTCGAGCGGCACGGATTAGCGATCACGTCGAATGCCCCCAGCCGCATCGCTTCGAGGAATTCGTCCCAATCTGCCGTGGAAGAAGTCACCACGACTCTAGCTTTCATTTGTCCGCCTCGGAACGCATTCAATAGATCGTAACAATTTCCGTCCGCGAGAAGCCGGTCGCAGAAAATCAGTCCCACCCTTTCCGTGGCTATGATTTCTTTGCATTCACGAATGCTCGAGGTTGTCAGCGAGTCCACGCCGAGTTTCGCCAGAATATTTGACAATGCCCTTCGTCCTTCCAAGTCAGAAGAAGCGATTAATACGTCCCAGGGGAGATTCATATGACACCTCCTGTTCAGCCTGTCAGTGGCCCGATTTAGCGTGTCGGCGAAAATCCAAAAGCGGAGGACTAGAAGGCTTGACCCACCCAGCGCATGGGAAGTCAACGCAGTTCCGGCGCTCCAGAAGTTAATTCCGGACGCCCAAAACAACAATCGGTGCAAATGTGTAGGGAAGACGCTTACTTACCCTAGTGAGTGGATACGAAGATTCTGAGCCGGTTAGAGCCCCTGTCAAAGACAGGGACGGCTAACAGGCATATCTCTCGACGCCTTGCGGCCAACACAACGGAAGAAAGCCTGCCCGGAGGCCGCGTGCCTTAACCCTTAAGCTTTTGCCACGTTCCAGATATAGAGGAAATCGTCATCCGTGGCAGTTGCGACGTTTCGTTTGGTCTTTCGAGTCGCCCGGTTCAGCGCTGACCGAACATTCTCTTTCGAGTCCCCCAGGTCTGAAAGGGGCACTCGAATGGCGGCTCCGTCCTTCAGTTGATCGAGATCGCGCAGAATCATGGTCACGATCTTCTTATGTTTTCCATTCCGCGAATGAGGAACGTCAAATTGCGCCACGGTCCTGAAGTGGGCAGGCGTTCGAGTCGTACTCATAACGCGCCTCCTAACGTATCCCTAACGAGCTGTTATCCTAGGTCATCGCATTTCGCCGTGTCAATAGAGATTTTATAAACGCCGAGCTATGGTTATGGTAAGGAGATGTTAACCTCGCGTAGCGTAGGATTCCCGACATAAAGCAAAGGCGGCTATCACTCGCGCTATACGACGAGCCGGTAGCGCAAAACAACGCACTGTCCTCAGCGAAGATTCTTTAAAGAGTTTCCCCGTATCGATATTGGCCTGTTACGTTGATGGCGGTTAAGGAGTTTCGATCATGAAATCAGCTGGGACGCATTTCGAGCAAGTTCCGAAAGCGATCGTCGAGAAGATACTTGCCAAGCAGACGGGCCCGTCCGAGACGGATTTAGCGGAGCGCGGCGTGGCGGTTAAGGCGACAGTGCGGGAGGCTGAAGCTCCAGCCTTGCGCTCACGTAGGGTTTGAATGAGAAGCGCCGAATTGTGCATCGGCCAGGGTGAGTTACTCAAGGCCGTAGGGAGCGGGTATGGATTCAGCAGCGGCAATGCCAACAGAAACAGTCCGGAACAGCCAGTCGACCGTAAGCTCAACTTGGGAGAAACGCATGGACTCTTCAACTGATCCCGTTTTTGAACTCCTCGAACAAAACGCAAGCTGGTGGGAGCAAGCAGCGCTTACTTGCGAACACATTGCGGCAAACCATGGCCTGGGTACCAAGGAAGAGTGGCAACTGATGGGCGCCGTTTACCGCGAGCGGGCGCAGAAGCATGCGCAAATACTTGACCAACTGCGTCGAAACGGGATCAACACTCAGCGCTAGCGTACTAATCGGGGGACTTGGAAGACTTTCTTTGGGGCGCCGGTGTTGCAGAGAATTTCGCGATACGGTTCAGCCCCGATTCGGTGTCGGGAACGCCCTCGCTACTGAGTAAAAAGTTATGCGCGCGGTCGAATTTTAGCGCGGCATCATTCGACGGAATCCACAGAGAAATTGAATAAGGTCCGGGTCCGAACGCAGGCGCCAGAAGCGTTTCCTCGAACGTCATAGGCTTGCCGGGCTCAAGCTTCGTGAAATCCACATGTGGCAGGGGCCTGCGCATGTGGTTATCGCCCTTCGCGTCGTCGAATGCTAGATATATCGCCCTCTTTTCAGCAATCATTTTGTCCGAGTCGTTAGTGAACGTCAGCTCCACATGCATATGGCTTTCGTCCCAAGGCTCAAATGAAATCAAAGCGCGATTTAGCGCTACGCGAGGCGTGGTCCTCTCCTGCGGGGTCGCGGCGGTCACCGAGTACTTGCAGGAAATCGTGAGCTCACGCGTACCTTTTGTCTCGCACTGGGGTTCATCAGTCGGAAGTCCCGAAGCCTGGACATGCAATCCAACCGAAACCAGCCAGCCCACAATCGCCAATAGTATGGCGCCCTTAGCTAGCAAGAATTCACCTCGCATAGAAAAACGCAGGATGAAAATCGACCTCCTTCAGGGAATTGGTGGACGTGACCGGGATCGAACCGGTGACCCCCTGCTTGCAAAGATTTGACGCACGAAGAATCAATAAGTTACACCGAAAGACGACGAATTACTACCAAGTGCTACAAGTACAGCACTCACTGGGGCTTTCAACCGAAATGCGAACACTCGATAGCACTCAGTAGGGATTGGTGGTGGGCACAAAATTGGGCACAGTCGCGGACCGCGCCGACATGGCCGAGTTGTCCGGGCCAGCGAATCTGACGGGCGGGGACCCCCTGGCCCCCCTCGAGCTACGTTATTTATTTTTTTTAAAAAATTTCCTGATCGCAGTCCACCGCCAACATTCCCACCAGCGGGTGACAGAATCCAATATTTCGCCAAGTTTTCGTCCTCACACTGAGATAGCTAGTGATAATCCCTGTTATCGACACTTATGCGGGAAAACGATAGTTTCTGATTACGGCGTCTTTCAGGAGGCTCGTAGAACTGGTCTTTCTCTGTGGCGTACAAGCAGGCATAATCACCACGATAGAGTGCAGGATGCGAGAAATCATCATCCAACGTGTCAGTCTCGATCCCCATCGCCGATTGCGCCTCCGGCCAACTCCGTCCCGACCGTCCGGCTACGACCACATCATAAACACCTCGAGCGTGCGATGGGATGGTCTCTGCGGCGAGTTCTATGTGCACGACGTCCCCGAATTCTCGACTGTGGATGAGTTTAAGGAAATCATCGCTGCTGTATCACGCGAGTACGGTGACAAATTGATTTTGTCAGCAGGGACGGTGTACGTTGATATTCCGAATGCGCTAATCGCCGCTCTGCGCGAGTCCGCCGCGTAGTGTTCGGCGAAATGAAACCTATTGTTGCCCGTCCGCGATTCTACGATAACGCGATCCTGAGGCAGTGCCTGCCGATGTGAGAATGAATACGGAGGAAGTCGTTAACTTCTCGGGATTGATGCTTCAAAACCTGTGGCTGTTGATGCGAAAGAACGAAACTAAAGCGTCCGCTCACATTTTAGTGCATCCAATGTCGTAGACCAAAATAGAAAAACGCGCCCATCACTCCTGCGCCGGGAATCGTTAGCACCCATGCCCACATGATGTGTCCCGTGACGCCCCATCTCACGGCCGTAATTCTCCGTGACGCCCCGACGCCCACAATCGCTCCGGTGATCACATGTGTGGTGCTTACGGGAATTCCGGCGTGCGCCGTGCCAATCAAGGTCAACGCCGCGGCAGTCTCCGCGGCAAACCCGCTGAACGGGGTGAGTTTCGTAATTTTTTGCCCCATCGTTTTCACCACGCGCCATCCACCCGCCATCGTACCTCCCGCAATAGCCAGGTGGCAGCAGACGATCACCCAATAGGGCACCACGTAAGTGGGAAGTGCGCCGCTTGAAACCAGCGCGGCCGTGATAATGCCCATGCCTTTTTGCGCGTCATTCGTGCCATGGCCGAGACTGAACGCCCCGGCGGACACGAGTTGTAGGCGGCGAAACCATTTGTCCACGCGGTGTGGCGATTGGCGCCGGACGATCCAGCTCGTGATAACCGTCATTATCAATCCCGCCGCCATTCCGATCAGCGGTCCGAGGAAAATGAAAATAATCGGCAGGATCCACCCGTGCATCAAGATAGCGCGGAATCCTGCGGCTGCCACTGCCGCTCCGCCGTAACCGCCCATCAAAGCGTGAGATGAACTAGCAGGCAATCCCATGCGGATGGTCGCGTAGTTCCAGACAATCGCTCCGAGCAATCCGGCCAGGAGAACGGTCTCGTTCACACTCTTCAAATTCACGAGTCCGCTTCCCATTGTCTTAGCCACGGCGGTACCAAAAACGAAAGCTGCGAGAAAATTCCAAAATGCGGCCCACGCAACAGCCCATAGTGGCCGGAGCACGCGGGTGGACACGATCGTAGCAATCGAGCTCGCAGCATCGTGCCAACCATTTGTGAACTCAAAGGCCAGCGTAACTATCACGATTACGTACAGCAACTGAGCATTCGTCACGCGGCCCTTCTTGTGGCGATCGGAATGATTTTCCTCATGGGCGGTGCTAGGACGGGTGACGCGGGCTCAGGCGTTTTTCAACGTGACGCCTTCGATGACATTGGCAACGTCTTCACATTTGTCGGCGGCAAATTCGAGTGTCTCGATGATTTCTTTCCACTTGATGATCTGTATCGCATCTTTTTCCTCGTCGAAAAGGGTGGCAAGCAGGTCCCGGCACTGGCGGTCCGCTTGGTTTTCCAGGCGATGAACCTCGATGCAAGTGTCCTGAATGTGGTCTTCCTTTTCCAATACGCGCACCGCCGCTACGACTTGCGCCGACGCATCTCGTACCGTTTTCGCCAAGTCCACGACTCCCGGGCGGATCTGCTTGATCCGGTACATCACCAGGCGCGTCGCCACAGCCTCCACAAGATCCAGCACGTCGTCTATCGCGCTGGCGAGCTCGTGAATGTCTTCGCGGTCGAAGGGTGTAATGAATGTCTGGTTTAGTCGCATGACGATGGCATGCGTAAGGTCATCCCCGATGTGCTCGTAGGCTTTCAGTTTTTCCGCACCCTGCGCCGGATTCTCGAAGTATTCCAGCATCTCAACCAGCGCTTGCGCGCCTGCGTGAACGTTCTCCGCCTGCTTGTTGAACATCTCGAAAAAACTCTTTTCGTGCGGAAGAATCTTCGTTAGCAGTCCGGGCATGAAATCACCTCTTCACAAGTCTGAATGTTGCGGGATTGTTACAACGACAGGGGGACTATACCCAACTCCCCTGGGCCGAGCAAGGAACTCACGCCGCATTCCGTCGGCAGCTGCAATTTACAACGCGCTCGATCATCCAGATCCGATTTAGGCCTACATTAGCGGAAATTGGGGATCATCGAAATCTCCTTTCACACGCGCAAACGGAGTGATGGCGCCTCATTGTTGTGCAAGATGTATAATTGCCGCGATGCTTTGGCAAGAGCCCTACAAGGAGACTCTGAGGATTCCGGCGCCAATCATCGCGGTGCAGCTTGCTGCGTCGCTCTGTATTGGAATGCTCGTTGGTATTGAGCGCGAATGGGCGAATAAAGAATTCGGGCTGCGAACTTTCGCGTTTGTTTCCGTCCTGGGGATGCTAAGCGCGCACCTACCAACGGCTCTTGCTTCTGTCGCCTTTGTTGGTGTGTTGTTGCTGATAGCGGCTTCGGATGTCCGGAATTTTCTCTCCGCACGAACACTAGAGTTGACGACGTCCGTAGCGTTGATGTTGGTATTTGTCGCCGGATACCTCGTAGGAATCGGTCATGTCTTCACGCCTGTGGCGTCAGCGATAATTATCACGATGCTCCTCTCCTGGAAGCTTGAACTGCAGAAATTCGCTGGCGGGCTCACATTGGAGGAGATTCGCAGCGCTGTGCTGTTGGGGCTTCTGGGCTTCGTCATCTATCCGATCATACCGGATCGCTTTGTGGATCGATGGCAACTCATCAATCCACGCGCAGCCTGGGTCATCGTTATTGTGATCGCGGGGATCGGATTTGTGAACTACGTGCTGCTCAAGTTGTATGGGACACGCGGCGTTTACTTGAGCGCGTTCCTTGGTGGACTTGTCAACAGCACGGCAGCAGTGGCGGAATTGGCGAAACCACTTGGAGCAGGCTGCATAAAATCGTTGGGCGTGGCCATTTCTGCCTTGTTACTTACGATTGTGGCTATGTTTGCGCGCAACCTCGTAATTCTGGCGATCTTTTCGCCTGCAGCGGTAACGGCAGCCGCCGGGCCATTGATCGTCATGGCAATCTGTGCGCTTATTCTTGTTCGTCGCTCGCGGACACGCGAGGGTGAAGCTCCGATGGAAATTCACCTAGAGTCTCCTGTTTCGATCGCGCACGTTTTAAATTTTGCTGGGCTATTCATATTGATTCAGGTCGTCTCTACGCTCGGCGAACGCCACCTAGGAAAATTTGGGTTTCTGGGAATTAGCATACTCGGTGGTTTGGTGAGCAGTGCAAGCACGGCTGCTGCCGCCGCAAACATGGTCGCGCATGGTCAATTGCAGCCGGGGGTTGCTGGAACCGGCGTTGTCCTTGCTTCGATTGCGAGCGCCTTCATTAATTTACCAATTATTGCGCGGCAAGCTCGTAATCCCGCATTAACGCGTCGGTTAGCGACTCTTACGGTCTCGCTAATGATTCTTGGAGTAGCTGTATTGTTGCTGCGGGAATATCAGTGGTTGCTAAGAATATAGCGCTCTAAGATCACGGACAAAATTCGCAGGTTACGCTCGCTCCTGCCAGTCTTTCCCATCGCTACGGGAGTCCACGGTCCAACGCGCTGCGATTCCAGCGCCGCCCGAATGCATTCCACCTGTTTTCCAGTTTCAGTACGTCTAGCCCGTCGCTGAGGGAAGCTCTTGAAGACCTGCCGCGCATTCCATTTATTTCTTGACATCGCCAATGCGGCGACACATATTCACTCAGTTTCCGACTCCGTCCTTTGGCGGAGAAAGACTCCTCACCCGGGCAGCCCACTAACCAGGAGGCGTACATGTTTAAGAAATCCATCTTGCTGAATTTTCGGCGCGCATGGCCAGCGTTGCTCCTTGGCTCTGTCGTGTCGGCTTTCCTCATTCAAACGACGCCCGCCACGGTTAGCGCGGGGAACAGCGATCGCTCCACGCTCAAGAACTACCAGCACGTTTTCATCATCATGATGGAGAATACTGGCTTTAACGCTTTGATTGGCAACTCCAACGCCCCATTCATCAACTTGGCGGCTTCCTCCTACGGTCTTGCGACGAATTACACTGGCGTTACGCATCCCAGTCAGCCGAACTACATAGCGGCAACCTCGGGGTCCTTGAACGGAGTCAACAGCGACAATAACACCACCATCGACGTCCCCAACATCGTCGACCAACTCGAGTCTCACGGCAAAACCTGGAAGGCTTACATGCAGTCGTATTCGCTCTGCACCACGCCACTCGATAGCGCCTGCGGTAACCAACTGTATGAGCGCAAACACAATCCCTTCATTTCTTATCAGGATGTCCAGAGCAATCCTGCCCGAGTGGCCAACATCGTCGACTTCAGTCAATTCAGTGCCGATCTCGCCAATGGGACTGTTCCCGACTACTCCTGGATCAGTCCTGACCAGTGCCACGACATGCACGGCCGCGCGTGCCACTCCTGCCGATCCCTGCGACTTCTCCCAGATACAAGCCCTGATCTCCACGGGCGACACTTTCGTGATGAATGCCGTCAACGCAATCATGAATTCGAGCGCCTGGACCGGCAACTCAGTCATCTTCATTACTTGGGATGAAAGCGATTTTACCGGTTCCGGCTTTCAAGGGTTTGGCGACGACTCCGGCTGCTGCGATGCCCCGACTGGCCAGGGCGGCGGTCGCGTTGTGATGATAACTATCTCCCACTCCGACCATTCTGCGCGCACTTCGAGCGTGGCTTACAACCACTATTCGATGCTCGCGACAATCGAGGACGGGTGGAATCTCGGTTGCCTCGGTTTCACCTGTGACACGGTGAACGTGCAACCGATGGCTGATCTGGTTGGCCCTAAGAAATAGACCAGATAGGTGTCGAGAATCCCTGTGGCTGTTGAAAAACTCGCTCATCAGGAATTCGCAGAAATTGCTTCGCGTCAGGAAGCTCTACAAACGATTTTTCTCAGTCTCCTGGACATTTTCTATCACCCGATTTTCGACTTTTTTCAGGAAACCCGACTTTTTCAACAGCCACCCCTGTTATCGACACCTATTCGGTCCTTTCGGGATTTCACAAACTGGACTATGCGCCCGTGGTGGCAGCATGCGCTGTTTACTCAGCGGCAAGCGCGGCGCGTTGGGCTCCTTCGTGGAAGAGCTTCTGATCCTCGGCGCTCATCGGCTCGGGCGTCAGATTCACCGTCAGCTTGACGACCTTGCCGGTGAAGCGGAACGGCACCTGGTAGTCCTTGTCGTCCACCGGCGTTCGGAGATCGATCCCAACGTCGAAGGTCTCATCGATCGTCATGAGGAACGGAATGCTGTTTGGCATCGTCTCGCTGGCCACTTTGTTGCCATCGACCGACAGAACGCCGCTTCCTCCCTTGCCAAAGCCGGGTCCGTCGTACTTAAAGTCAAACACGATCCTATGCTTGCCGGGCGTGAGCGCCTGCTGGCCTTCCCAGCGGTAACGTTTCAAATCAAGCAGGTTGTAGGTAAAAACTGGTTTTCCCTTTAGCAAGTAGAGGCCGTAGCCGCCGAAGCGACCACCCTCGGTGACAACCATTCCCTCCGCCCCGCCTTCTGGGACTTCCACCTCGGCGGTGATGGAGTAGGACTTGTTTAGGATGCTGGGAGCGTCACTCGGCGGCAAGCCGCATCTGCCCCGGGTAGGTGAAGAGGTTTCGCCCGGCTGTCGCGCTCGGTCGTGGCGTAATAATGCGCGGCAGGACGGAATTATCCAACGGAAACACGTTGTATTTCGTGGCTTCCACGAGGAACAATTCCTTCATATCACGCAGCCTGTCCGGATACTTTGCGGCAAGGTCGTTGTACTCCGAATAGTCGTCGTTCAAGTTGTAGAGTTCCCACTTGTAGCCGTCGACCACATCGGGCAGCTTGACCGTCCCCATTAACCAAGGGGGAGCGGGCGGGGTCGTGGCGGCTATCCATCCTTCGTGGTAAATGGCACGGTTGCCGAACATCTCGAAATACTGCGTCGTGCGAGTGGAGGGCGCGTTGGCATTCGCCTTGTCAAACGTGTAGCCCATGCTGACGCCCTCAATCGGTTTCTGCGCAATCCCGTTAACTACGCCGGTGCCTGAATGCCCGAGGCATCCAGAATCGTCGGCATGATATCGATTATGTGGTGAAACTGGGTACGAACGCCACCAGCGTCTTTGATACGATTGGGCCATGCGATCACCATGCCCTGACGCGTGCCGCCGAAGTGCGACGCCACCTGCTTCGTCCATTTGAATGGGGTATCGAACGCCCACGACCACGCCACCGACATGTGCGGGTACGTCGCATCGGAACCCCAGGCGTCGTAGGCTTTCATTTGTTCGGCGACGGGGATTTCGAGAATGCCGTTGTATGCGGTCATTTGGTTCGGTGTGCCTAGAAGTGTGCCTTCAGCGCTGGTGCCGTTGTCGCCGCTGATGTAGATGATCAGTGTATTGTCGAGCTCCCTATGTCATCAACCGCCTGAATGACCCGTCCGATCTCGTAGTCGGTATAAGCGACGTATGCCGCGAACACCTCCGCCTCATGTGCAAAGAGCTTTTTATTCTCGGCAGGCAGCGTGTCCCACTTCGGAAGAACATCATCTGGCCACGGAGTGAGTTGAGTATTGGCCGGAATCACGCCAAGGCGTTTCGGTTCGCAATAATCTGCTCCGCAGCGCGTTCCAACCCATATCAAACTTGCCTTTGAACTTATCGATCCACTCTTTGGTGGGCTGGTGCGGCGAGTGCGTGCCACCCGGAACGTAATAGACGAAAAACGGTTTGTCAGGTGCTGACACATTTAGCTCTTGAATGTGTTGAATGGCGTCGTCCGCTAGATCGGTAGTCAGGTTATAGCCAGGTTTCCCGACCCACGGGAAGACTTGGTCTGTATTGCGGAAAAGGTATGGCGTCCCTTGGTCGGTTTCGCCGCCCATGAACCCGTAAAAATACTCGAAGCCCATCCCGATGGGCCATTGGTCGAATGGTCCCGCCGCGCTGTACATATAGGTGGGGGTGTTGTGGTTCTTGCCGAACCAGGATGTGGCGTAGCCATTCTCCTTCAGGATTTCACCGATGGTGGCACTGTTCACGCCGATGGTGGAGTCGTAACCCGGAAACCCGGTGGACATCTCCCCG
>CAVYDF010000002.1:0-202022 GCA_963767205.1 uncultured Acidobacteriota bacterium | reverse complement strand
GGCGTAGTCGGGGGTCCAGTAGTGGTTTTTTTTGGCCCGGGCGACTTCGAGGCTGGCGAGGCCCCAAAGATCCAGTTTGTCGCCTTTGGAGTAGAAGGAGATCGCGCCGATGTCGTTGAAGGCGACGGGCGTGCTGTCATAATAGGTGTGTACGAACTGGGACATCTGGTACTGCTGCTCGTAGATGTTCAGACAATATTGTTTTGACTTCTGGAAGGTCTTTTCGCTGCGGATAAAGAGGGGGATGAATAACAGGATCACCACCGCGACGGCGATCCATTCGGCGCCTTTGAATCTCGCGAGGGTCAGGTCGCGGCGATATTTGGCGATCAGCGTTCCCATGATGAGTATGCTGCAGCCGACGAGATAGTCTTCGTATCGCGGGTAATTGGCGGGATAGGCAAAGGCGACATGGGCGAGCGCGGCGCCCATGAGGATGAGGAGGATGTATTTGTAGGAGGCCTGGTCGCGGAGTTGTTTAAGGAACACCAGGTAGGTTAGGGGTAGTAGTAATAATAGCCGCTGGGCGGCGAGGAAGTTGTAGTCCCGCGGCGAGAAGAATATCTTGAACCAGATATCGTCGGCGACAAACCGCGCCCAGCCGCCGATTGAGTTTGGTAGCGCGGCTTTCAGGAGCACCGAATTCGGCATGAAGTAGCTGCCTTTGGACATGGCGTAGAGGCCGAAGATCGTGATGGGGAGGATGCTGATGGCGCCTAGTATGATGGCTTGGGTCGAACGGCGGCGGATCAGGAGAATGAGGCAGGCGATGGCGAGGATCGGCAGGCATTCGTAACGCGTACTGATCATGAGGGCGCCGAATAGGTAGATGGTCCAGGGGAGTTTTGCGCGGGAGGGCGCTTTGAATGGGGTGGAAAAAATAAATAGAAAAGTAAAGAGTAATTGAAAGGTATGCTCCATGCCGCTGATGACGAGTAGGGGCAGGGGGGTGAGGAAGTTTACCAATAAAAGGATGGTTAGTTGGGCATGTCGTGCTGAGACCCTGGCGTTTTAGCCAGCGGTGCATGACGATGATGACCAGGATGGCGGCGATAAGGTTGATCAATAACGGGATAATGAGGTGGTCACCGAAGATCCTGAAGATCCCGGCCAATAAAACAGTATAGAATGGCGAGGAGGACGTGCTGGCAAAGACATGGCCGGCGATGCCCCAGTAATGTTCGAAGGCGAGATTGCGGGCGACGGTCATGTGGATGAACGTATCGTCGAGGGGATAGGCGAGCATGCCGTGGGTCGCGCGGAGGACGCTGAATTCGATCCACGCGACGGGAATTAACAGGGATAGTATGGCGATGAAAAGGACCTGGAGGTCAGTTAGCTTCCTTGGCGATAGCGGCATGGACTTGGTCTGTTTGCCGGAAATAAGCAATAATTATACCTGCGGCGGGAGGGTGGTCAGTTTTTCGTCGATCACGACGGTCTTTGTCCAGCGGTCGTGCCAGGGGTAACACGGGGTGCCGAGCGCGGAGAAGGCTCGAAGGGAACCAGGCGGACGAGAAAGCGGAGGAGGGCTTTTGTGGGCCCGATGGGCACGCCTTCTTCGGTGACGGCGCGGGTGGCAGTGATGTATTTTCCGATTGTTTTGCCGCCGGTGGCCGCTTCGAAACCGGCGATGAGCAGTCCAAGGAAAATACAGGCCCCGAGATAGGCGACAAGGTAGAGGACCACCCGGTTTTCGATTGGGAAATTGAGTGCGAATAGGATCTGTACGAACCACGCGGCAATAACAAGCCGCCACAAAACGTAAAAGATGAGGCGATCAACGATGTAGTTGGCGAAGCGCTTGCCGCCGCTGGCCTGATAGAGGACATATGTTACGTCGTCGAGGATGTCGGGGGATTCTGCAGGAAGTTCGGTGGATTCGGTGGGGATCTCGGGGGTGTTGTCCATGGTATATGGTTGAGTTATTTCTCCGCAAAGAATTTATGGAAATACGGGATGGTCTCGATCCCTTTGTAGAAATTTTCGAGGTTGAATTTTTCGTTTGGCGAGTGCAGGTTGTCGCTGTCGAGGCCGAAGCCCATAAAGACGATTTTTATGCCGAGTTCCTTTTCGAACAGGGCGCAGATCGGGATGCTGCCGCCGCCGCGGACGGGGATTGGGGCTTTGTGGAACGTCGCTTCGATGGCTTTGGCGGCGGACTGGTAGGCCTTGCTGTCGATCGGCGTCATGTAGGGTTCGCCGCCGTGGTGCTCCTCCGCTTTGACGGTGACGCCTTCGGGGGCGATGGTGCGGAAGTAGTTCAGTAGTTTTTCAGTGATTACCTTTGACGACTGGTTGGGGACGAGCCGGGCGGAGATCTTGGCGTGGGCCTTTGAGGGGAGGACTGTCTTGGCGCCCTCTCCGGTATAGCCGCCCCAGATCCCGTTGAGTTCGATCGTCGGGCGGATGCCGGTCCGTTCGTTTGTGGTATATCCTTTCTCGCCCCAGAGGGCTTTTACGCCGAGGTCTTTTTTGTATTCGGCTTCGTTGTAGGGGGCTTTTGCCATGAGGTCGCGCTCGGCTTTGGTGGCTTCGACGACATCATCGTAAAATCCGGGGATCGTAATATGATTGTTCCCGTCGTGGCAGGAGGCGATCATCTTCGCGAGGATCGTGATCGGGTTGGCTACCGCTCCGCCATAAACGCCGCTATGGAGGTCGCGGTTGGGTCCGGTCACTTCCACCTCGATATAGCTCAGGCCGCGCACACCGATGTCGATGCTGGGCGTGTCGAGGCTTAACATCGCGGTATCGCTGATGAGGATGACGTCGGCTTTGAGGAGGTCCTTATGGGTCTTGACAAAGGTCGCGAGGTTGGGGCTGCCGATCTCTTCTTCCCCTTCGATGATGAATTTGACGTTGGTGGGGAGGGTGTTTGTGGCGATCATCGTCTCGAAGGCCTTCACGTGCATAAAGAACTGGCCCTTGTCGTCGGCTGATCCGCGGGCATAGATCTTCCCATCCTTTATCACCGGGTCGAAGGGGCCGCTGTGCCAGAGCTCGAGCGGGTCGGGTGGCTGGACGTCGTAGTGGCCATAGACGAGGACGGTTGGCTTTTTGGGGTCGATGATCTTTTCGCCATACACGACGGGATGGCCTGCCGTCGGATAGACTTCGGCTTTGTCGACGCCGGCCTGGAGGAGGTGCTGGCGGACGGCCGTCGCGCAGGTTTGCATGTCGGCTTTGTGTTCGCTGCGGGCGCTGACGGATGGGATGCGCAGGAGGTCGAGCAGTTCGGCGAGGAAACGGTCTTTATGCTGATTTTGATAGGCTTGCCAGGTGGACATAGGTGGGTTGATGGGCGGCAAAGATAGGGTTTCGGGGATTATTTTGGCGGTTTACAACTATCGCTGAATGCGGGTCGGATCTGTGGAAACATGCGATAGCGGATCAGGGGGGTGAGGGTTGTTTGCTGCTGTGGTGCTTGCGGTTGGGGGTCACCGTGGCGAGTGTCCATTCGACCCGCTCTTCGAAGGCGTGTTTGCGGACGTCGCAGTTCTGTTTTGTGCAAATCCGGCAGGAGAAATCGAGACAGGCGTCGGAGTGGACAAAGAATTCCATGGACTCGCCGAACCGGCGTTTGACCAGCGATCTAAACGCATCGATCTCCACGTGCGCTTCGAGGACGTTGAGGTACCAGGGCACCGTCAGATGACAGTCGACGTGGAGGCCGTCCCCGTATTTGATGACCCGCAGATTGTGCAGGTCGATCCAGTTCTCGCGCCGATGCTCGTTGAGATAAGAGATCAGGTCCTGCAACAGCTGTCGGTCCGCCTCATCCATGATACCGGCGATGGACTGCCGCAGGATATGATACCCCGTATACAGGATCAACGCGGCGAAAAATAATGCGACGACCCCGTCCAGCCAGGCCAGCTTTGTGTACCAGATCAGCGCCAGACCGACGATGATGCCGGTTGTGGACCAGGTATCGGTCTGGAGGTGCTTACCGCCCGCGACCAGTTGTATGGAGTTGTTGCGTTTCCCCTTTCCGGACGCAGTAGGTGCCTACGATGAAATTGACGATCGCGGTGAAGGCGATGATGTAGATGCCTGCGTCGAGGCGGTGGAGCTGGTTGGGATGGATGAGGTCCGTGATCCCCTCATAAATGATGATCAGCCCGGCCATGGTAACGAGCGCTCCTTCGACGGCGGCCGAGAGGAATTCGGCTTTGCCATGGCCGTAGGGATGGTCTTCGTCGCTGGGTTTAGCGGCGATATGGAGGCTGTAGAGGCCGATGAGGCCGGCGAGGACGTTGACGGTGCTTTCGAGGGCGTCGGTGAGGACGGCGACGGATTGGGTGAGGTAGTAGGCGGCGAGTTTGCACAGGAAGAGGAGGGTGGCGATGATGGCTACCCAGCGTTGCGTGCTGATATTTTCGGCGCTTTTTGTCACGGCGAGGCGGGTTCGCGCTTGCTTCGGAAGCGCTGGATGAACTTACGGATGCGGCGGGTTATGCGGAAATAGGATTCCTTGTTGAACAGGTTCGAGTTGTTCATGGCCTTGTAGGTGAGGAAGATGCCGATCGGCGTGAGGACATAGGTGGCCATCCACATCCCGCCGATGGGGCCGAGGACGCCCTCTTTGACGAATTTTTTCCCGAAATTGTTCAGGAGGAAGAAGATAACGAAGAAGATCACGGCGAAGACGAGGGGGAGGCCGATCCCGCCTTTGCGGATGATCGAGCCGAGGGGGGCGCCGATGAAGAACATAACGAGGACTGCGAGAGCAAGCGTGATCTTCTCGTGCCAGGCAATCTGGAACCCGCGCAGGTTGTTGACTTCATTCTCATATAACACGATCGGTTGGTCGACACCGACTTTGGCATTGTTGATCGCGGTATTGGTGTGTTCGATTACGGTCGTCCTTACCGAGTTGGGGAGCAGGTCTTCGAAGGTGAGCGGCGGGGGCTGCGACTGGGTCGCGAGGTGGTTGAGGGCCTGGCCCCCGGGGATCGGGGCGACGGGACGGATCACGGGCTGGGCGGGCTTTCCAGGGGGGGGCGTGTGAGTGGCGGAGGCGGGGCCGGAGGGTGTTTTCTTCGGCGTGGAGGGGGGAGAGGCGACTTTGGCCAGGGCTTTGTCGATCGAGTTCGCGGGCGTGGTCGATCGAGTCGCGGGCATGGCGGGCCTTCGTCCAGGTACTCCGGATGCTATCGGTGACGTAGGCTTTTGCATACAGGTATTTGGACCAGGTCGTGTCCTTGTCGAGCTTATTCCAGGCCGGGCTGTCGAGGTAGTCGGAGAACTTCATGTTGTTGTCGACCCTTTTCGCGGACTGGGCGATAAACGAGGCATCGATCTTTTTTATACTGTCGATAGCTTTGGTCAACTGGGGTATGGTCAACATCTGGTTGTTGTTCTTGAAGGTGCTGTCGTCGGTCTTGTTCATCCGGAACGAGCTCAGGTCCATCACCTTCTTATACGTATCAAACGACATCCGGACGAGTTGGGTGCTGTATGGACCGCCGTTGGATTTCTCCTGGTAGCGGGATCCGGACTTCAGGATGAATTCGAGCGATTGCTTGTCCGGAGTAACGACCATCTTCCCGCTGTCGGCGATGATCATGTTGTCCTGGTTACCCCCATTTTGCTCGTAGATCACTACGTCGCGGATCGTGGAATCGTCTTTTTCCTTCTTCCCGATCTTGATGACAAATCCTTCGATGCGGTCGTAGAACACTCCCTCATGGATATCAAACGCCGGCTTGGTGACAATGATATCGTATTTGATGGTATTCATTCTGAGGTTGGCGATCGGCAGCACATTGTTGTTAAAGTAGAAGGCGATGATGGTCAGGAGGATGCTTACGAAGAAGAGGGGGCGCATGAATCTTAAGAGGGAGATCCCTGCGGACTTGATGGCGATCAATTCGTAAGTCTCTCCGAGGTTGCCGAGCGTCATGATCGATGACAGGAGGACGGCAAGCGGCATAGCCAGCGGGACGAGGGTTGCAGCGAGATACATAACCAGCCGCCCGACGGTCAGCACGTCGATCCCCTTCCCAACCACGTCGTCGATATAGAGCCAGAAAAATTGTAGTACGAGTACGAATAAGGTGATAAAAAAGGTGGCGATAAAGGGACCGATGAATGCCTTTACGATGAGGATATCCAGTTTTTTAAAAATTCGGTTCACGGGCAATACTTAACTTTATCAGATGGACGCAAAGGTACTGTTTTCGGCAGAGGAAATGCGGCTGGTGTCTGATCCGGCGTGGATTTTAACTAAGAATTCGGTGGTCCGGAAGGTGGTGGAACTTTTCGGGGATCTGAGCGGGGAATGGAGGGGAATCTTACCGGGGGAAGGTGCGGGGCGTGCGTGGGGCGATCCGCGAATCTCCAAGGGTGAACAATATAAGGGCTTGCCGTGGGTAATGCTGGATTACCCGAGGATCTTCGGGAAGGAGGATATTTTAGCGATCCGGACGATGTTCTGGTGGGGACATTATTTCAGCGTGACACTCCATTTGAAGGGGAGTTATTTACGAACATACTTACCCGTTATTCTTGCGCGGCGGGCTGAGCTGGAGGCGGCGGGCTTTTGGCCGGGGGTTTCGGAGGATGAATGGGAACACGATCATCGACCCGGAGTATGGGGGGCGTGGTCGGGTGCGATCTCGGGCGGGGGATCGGGGGGGATATGGGAGATCGGGGGCCGGCCTTTTCTAAAATTGTCGGCGCGTTGCGAATTGGATCAGTCAGGGTTGCTAACGGAGATGTTCAGGGTCCTGGCGGGGATATTAGTTACTACCTAACCGGTGAAATAGGTCTTTCACCTGGTAGCTCCAGAGTTGCGTCTGGTCCTTCACGTCGCCTTTGCCTGCGAAATCACTAATGACCAGGATTGTCTGGTTGGTGACTTCCGACTTCTCGATCCGGAACTCAAAGAATTCTTCGGCAGGTGCGTCCATCCAATGGAAGCGGATGAACTTTTCAAATTCGGTTTCGGTTACTTCCGCTTTATCGGTGGTCCCGTTCCAGGAGAAGCTGAACACATTATCCCGTTCATCGACTTTATCTGCGAACCACTCCTGCAATCCTGCCGGAGTGCTTAAGAATTCAAACAAGATCGAGGGCGAACATCTGACCGGGTACTCTACAGTAAACAATTGTTTCTTCATCTAATGCTTTTGATTCATGGCCATCAACAACCTTGGCTTTAAGGATGTTCAAACCGGCTTTGTGCAATAATAGAAAAATAATTGGTGCGTCAAAATTTATTTTCCGCTATGTGTACTTATGCCCAAAAGGTAAATTTTAAGCAAATTTTAATGTAAGTATGCTGATTATCAATCGTTTGTTAAATAAAGTTGGTTTCCCCCCCAGAATTTGGTATATTGGTAATCATTTATTCGGGGCTATTAGGCGGGCGATCGATACAAGAAAAGGTTAAATTATTCGTTTTCAACAAGGAGTGCTACCAATATTTCAACCGATTTAATATCTGTTTACCTATATCGATTAAAAGCAGTGCCTAAAACCCTTTAAATGCCCTCTGCCTATGAGCATGCGTCAACTGAAGATCACGAAGAGTATTACGAATCGTGAATCTCAGAGCCTGGAGAAATACCTGCAGGAGATTGGAAAAGTAGAGTTGATCAGTCCCGAAGAAGAAGTCAAACTCGCCGTCCGTATCAAGCAGGGAGATCAAAAAGCTCTCGACAAACTGACAAAAGCGAACCTTCGTTTTGTCGTATCCGTAGCCAAGCAGTATCAGAACCAGGGTCTGTCCCTGCCTGATCTGATCAATGAAGGCAATCTGGGTTTGATCAAGGCCGCACAGCGGTTTGATGAGACCCGCGGCTTCAAGTTTATTTCCTATGCCGTTTGGTGGATCCGTCAAAGTATTCTGCAGGCGCTCGCCGAGCAGTCACGGATCGTGCGGCTTCCTTTGAATAAAGTGGGTCTCACCAACCGAATACAGAAAGCGTATAGTCAACTGGAGCAGGAGTTCGAACGCGAACCTTCGGCGGAGGAACTGGCGGAAGTGCTGGAACTGGATATCGAAGAAGTCTCTTCGTCCCTTGGGATCGCGGCGCGGCATGTGAGCATGGATACGCCGTTGTCGGAAGGGGAGGACAATACCCTGATCGATGTGCTGGAGAATCCCAATGCGGAGATGGCCAATGCGAATATCGAACATAAAGAGTCCCTGAAACAGGAGATTGACCGGAGTTTGAAGACGTTGACGGAGCGGCAGAAGGAGGTGATCTGTTTCTTTTTTGGGATCGGGGTGGATCATCCGATGAGCCTGGAGGATATCGGGGAGAGGTTCAATCTGACGCGCGAGCGGGTCCGGCAGATCAAAGACAAAGCGATTACCAAACTGCGCAGTAATTCGCGCTCCAAAATGTTGAGGAGTTATTTGGGAATATAATTTTACACTGTTTTCACCGGCATATTTCTTATTTTTGCACCTCTTTAAGTGAATGTAACTTGTTTATGTTCACTTTTTTATTTTTATACTATGTTTGAGAGTTTGTCGGAGAGGCTGGAGGCAGCCTTTAAGCAGATCAAGGGGGAGGGCCGGATTACCGAGCTAAATATTGCGGCGACCGTGAAGGATATCCGGCGGGCGTTGATCGATGCCGATGTCAACTATAAGATTGCCAAAGAATTTACAGATACCGTGCGGGAGAAGGCGCTGGGGCAGAAAGTGCTTACGGCGGTGAGTCCCGGCCAGTTGATGGTCAAGGTAGTGAAGGACGAACTGGTGGAGTTGATGGGGGGTAGTGAGGCGGAGTTCAATGCAAAAGGCTCGCCCGGCGGTTATCCTTATTGCGGGGTTGCAGGGTAGCGGTAAAACCACCTTTAGCGGAAAATTGGCCAATTATCTGAAGACGCGGAAAGGTTTGTCGCCCCTGCTGGTGGCGGCGGATATTTATCGTCCCGCAGCCATCGAGCAGCTGCGCGTGCTTGGAGAACAGATCGGAGTGGACGTTTACAGTGAACCGGAGAACAAGAATGCGGTGGAGATTGCGCAGAATGCGATCCGGGAAGCGCGGAGTAAAAACAAGAATGTCGTGATCGTGGATACGGCGGGACGGCTGGCGATCGATGAAGTGATGATGCAGGAGGTGGCGGCGGTGAAGGCAGCGTTGACCCGCGGGAGATCCTTTTTGTTGTGGATTCCATGACGGGTCAGGATGCGGTCAATACCGCAAAGGCTTTTAATGACCGGCTTGACTTTACGGGCGTGGTGTTGACGAAGCTGGATGGCGATACCCGGGGTGGGGCGGCGTTGTCGATCAAGTATACGGTGGCCAAGCCGATCAAATTTATCTCGAGCGGGGAGAAGTTGGATACGCTGGATGTCTTCTATCCTGAGCGGATGGCGCAACGGATCCTGGGGATGGGGGATATCACGACGCTGGTGGAGAAGGCGCAGGAGCAGTTCGATGAGGTGGAGGCGAAGAAGCTGGAGAAGAAGATCCGGAAGAATCAGTTTGATTTTGAGGACTTTATGCAGCAATTGCAGCAGATCAAGAAGATGGGAAACATCAAAGACCTGCTGGGGATGATCCCGGGGGTGGGAAAGGCGGTTAAAGACATGGATATCAGCGATAATTCGTTCAAAGGGATTGAGGCGATCATCCGGTCGATGACGCCCTATGAGCGGGCGAATCCGGATGTGATTGACGTCTCGCGGCGGCGGCGGCTGGCGCTGGGCGCAGGGAAGGATATTACGGACGTGAATGCGTTTCTGAAGCAGTTTGAGCAGATGAAGGCAATGATGAAGCAGATGAATAAGATGCCGTTGGGGGCGTTGAAGAGGCGTTAGGGGTTCTGGGGGGCGGCCCGGCGAGCGCCAGGGGACGGCTGGGGGGTCAGAAGGCACGGAAATTGCTGATAATGTGTACTGTAGACATAATTCCACATTGTTAAATCGTATAGGCGGTTTAAAATTTTTCCTGCAATATTCGCTCGTTAATTCCCGAAGTATTATTTTTGAAATGTGATTCATGAGTGCTAGATTTGCACTCCCAATTTTGGACAGTAACCTTATTAGTTCACGCATTTAAATTTCTATTTAAAATGCCAGTTAAAATCAGACTGCAACGTCATGGGTCTAAGAAAAGGCCATTTTATTTTATCGTAGTGGCCGATGCCCGTGCACCCAGGGATGGTAAATTCATCCAAAAAATCGGTACTTACAATCCTCTAACAGTTCCCGCTTCCGTTCAGCTCGATCGCCAGAAGGCGCTGGATTGGCTGCACAAAGGTGCCCAGCCGACCGATACGGTCCGCCGCATCCTTTCGTACAAGGGAGTATTGTATCTGAAACATTTACTGCGTGGTGTCAAATTAGGGTTATTTGATGACGCGGCTGCGATGGAGAAATTCCAGAAGTGGCATGGCGAGCATGAGATAGCCCTGAAGAAACGCGCAGAAGAGAACAGGAAAGCACGGCCCGGTCGTCGTGGCCCGGTGGTCCTCCGATGAGAAGGGTTGGCGGCCCGGATCGGGGTGAGCGGCCCGAGCGTACAGAGCGCTGGAGCGTCCTGAGAAGAAGATTGAGAAGAGTGAAGGCGGGCCCAAGCAAGAAGCGTAAACTTTTATTTTAATTATTTTTGGAGGAGGCTTTACGGCCTCCTTTTTTTATGGATATGAATTATAGAAATATAGGGAAGATCGTGGCTGTCTTCGGATTGCAGGGAGAGGTTGTGTTGCAGCATCGGCTGGGTAAGAAGACTTCGCTGAAAGGTCTGAAGGCGATCTTTCTCGAGGAACGTTCTGACGAGATGTTGCCCTGGTTTATTGAGGGTATCCGGGTGAAGAGTGATACGGAGGTTTATGTGAAGCTGGAGGGTTTGGATACGAAGGAGGCGGCGAGGAAGGTGGTGCAAAGGGAGGTTTGGTTGGCTGAGGCGGATTTTGTGCAGTTTGCGGGGCGGTCGGCGCCGATCTCGATGGTGGGGTTTCGGTTATTTGACGGGGAGGCGGATCTCGGGGAGATTCTTGAGGTGATCGAGCAGCCGCATCAGGTGTTGTGCCGGATCGATCTGGCGGGGAAGGAGGCGTTGATCCCGGTTCATGAGCAGACGCTAAGGCGGGTGGATGTGAGGCGGCGCGAGGTTCATGTGGAATTGCCGGAGGGGTTGTTGGATGTGTATCGCTAGACTTTCATCAACTTAAATACCAGCGGCTGTTTCTTATATGCCCGCACTTCAACCCCGTTTTGTTTAGCCGGGATCCACTTCCCGCTCAAGGAGATCACGCGGACCGCTTCCTGGCGGAGCCCGCCTTTGGTAGGCCCGGTTAGCGCCTTAACTTCGCTGATCGTGCTGTCCTTGTTCACGATGAATTGAACGATCACCGTTCCCTGGATCTCATTGTTAACGGCGCCCGTCGACGAGGTACGCAGGCTCGGCGAAAATCTTAAAAGTGTCTGGGACGACCGGGGCGAGAAGCGCGGCGCAGTTCCCTCTTCGGATGCCGATGTGATTTGGGTAGACGGGGAACGCAATCAATTCAAAGTCGTTAGAAAGAATTCGCTGAAGGAGTGCCGCTTGTTTGGGAGTTAGGTCCATTTCGCGGCTACCCGAGGAGAGAATCGAGAGATTCGTTGGGAGCGCAATCGATGGGCGCGGTGTTGCGCTGAAAGAGTCTTGCGCCGCTGACGCCACGCAGGGTGACCGAACTGCCAGCAACTTCGAGCCAGGCGCCCTCACGAAGTCCGAGAACGGGCACAGAGTTTTCTTCGTGGAATTCGCGGATGCGTTCTTCTCGTGTTTCGTGAGCGAGGGGCGCGTTAGGGTCAGCATCGACAAAATGCGGATTGATTTGAAATGGAATCAGGCTCAGCGCGTCGAGGCTCGCCGGAAAAACGATTGGCATGTCGTTCGTTGTTTTGATTGTGGGGCAGGCCAGATTTGTTCCGGCGCTTATGCCGAGGTATGGAGCGCCGGCGCGGACCCGATTGCGGAGAGCGTGCAGGACGCCTAGCTCGTAGAGTGAATCGAGAAGGCGGAACGTGTTTCCGCCGCCCACGAAAAATGCTTCAGCGTTTTCGATTGCGGCGCGCGGGTCTGGCGACATGTGAAGCGATTCGACGAGAAGTCCTGAGCCATCGAAGTGAGCTGCGATTTTAGCGGCATAGGCGTCGCGATCTTTCAGCGCATACGGAATGAAGAGGATTCGCGTGGCGGTGCGATAGAAATTCAGTACATCGGCCGAGCAGTAGTCGAGGTAGCTCGTACCGTCCGGGATGAATGAGCTGCTGATGAGAAGGAGTTGAGTTTCGGATTTCATGTGCGCGTTCGATGTTCAGTATAGGAGACGTCGGCTGTGAAACCAACGATTTGAGATAGGGCACCTGGAGACGAAATGCGTTCAGTGAGAAAAGTCTAGCGGCCGAACGCGCACCAACAGGATTGCAACTCCCGCCACAACCGCCGCGAGCATCATACAGACGAATGATGAATGAAAAGAGTGGGAGCGAGCCGACAGGGAGCCAATCAGAGAAGGCCCCGCGAAGCCACCCATCATCGCGACGCAGTTAATCAAGCCGGTGGAAGCGGCTCCCGCAGATTCGCCGAGGAAAGCTGAAGGGATCGCCCAAAAGCTTGTGACGAATGCGAGCAAGCATGCGTTGGAAATTCCCAGGAACACCACGGTGAGCCACATGCCGGGATGGAAGACGAGGATCAGAAGCAGAGACGCGCCGCAGAGGAACGTGGGAATCGGCGGTATGCCAGCGATGTTCGCGGACATGGTCAGAATGCCAGCCATTGGCTTGCATCGCGATGAGACTTGCCACGTAAATCAGCGAGACGACGAGCGTGACGCGAAAATCGGGAAGATCCGTAAGGCGCTTTAAGATCGTTGGAAGCCAGAAGACGAAGCTGTAGGCGATCGCTGCGTGGAGAAAATATGCGAATGTGAGCAGCAGAACGCGCGGGTCGCGAAAGGCCTGCCACACGGTGTAGGAACGAACGGATTTTCTGGCTGCATTTTCGTCTGCGAGTCGGGCCGATAACCAATCGCGCTCATCGTCTGGAAGCCAGGCTGCTTCGCGGGGCCAGTCGGTAAGATAAAACCATGTGACCATGCCGAAGAGCACTGCCGGAAGGCCCTCGAGAATGAACAGCCAGCGCCAGCCACTGATTCCGTGCCAGTGCACCCCGAGCAGCCAGCCCGATATGGGCGAGCCGATGATGAAAGAAAGCGGAATCGCGCCCATAAAGGCCGCCACGGATTTTGAGCGGTCGGAGTGAATGAACCAGTGCGTAAGGTAGACGAGGACTCCGGGGAAAAATCCGGCTTCCGCGAGGCCCAGCAGAAATCTCAGCGAATAAAACTGGGGCGCGGTGTGAACGAACGCCATGCCGATGCTGACGATTCCCCACGTGACCATGATGCGCGAGAGCCAGCGGCGCGCGCCCCATTTTTCGACGATAACCGCGCCGGGAATTTCGAGCAGGAAATAGCCGGCGAAGAAAATTCCGGAACCTAAGCCGAGGACGCGATCGTCGAAGCCGAGTTCGCGCGGCATCTGGAGGGCGGCAGTGGAGATATTGGTGCGGTCGAGAAAGGCGATGATGTAAAGGATTGCGAGGTATGGCAGCAGGCGGAGAGCGACGCGGCGGCGGGCGCGGTTGGCGACCTCCGTCGCATTAGCGATCATGCTCCGCCGAGCGGGAGACACCAATTCAACGGCAGAGCGATGTTTCACGGCCTTGAATCACGCTACGGCGGTTGAGGAACGCGTCGAGCCCGATTCCAGGCGGCGAAGCACGGCGCGAACTGCGGCGGCCAGCTCGTCCTGGCTCACATGGCTCTTGCGGAATTGCAGGCGCACGGTGAACGAGCCGTCCTCAGCTTCGTAGTTGTAGACGAAAGGCTGCGGACGCGGCGCGGCACCGGTCTCATCCTTGCGCGATTTGCGGGCTTCGTCGCGCGTCAGCCCGCCCTGCGAGATGCGATGAACCATCTCGGTCATCTTTTTCTCATTGGGCTGGCGCGACACCTGCAGAAGCAGCGACTTCGAGACAATGCCGTTCTCGTTGCATTCGCGGCGAACCGTTTCCGGGATCACGCGCAACGACATCGTTTCGGTAACCGACGAGCGAGCGCGGCCGATTTTCTTGGCGATGTCGTCATGCGTGTAATCGAATTGATCGGCAAGCCGCTGCAAGCCATCGGCTTCTTCAAAGGGCGTCAGATCCTTGCGCTGAAGATTCTCGATCAGCGCGAGCTCGAGCGTTTCCGCATCGTCGGCAATCTTCTCGATACACGGAAGCTCATGCAGGCCCGCAGCTTTCGAAGCATGATAGCGACGCTCACCGGAAATGATGTAGTAGGTATCTTCGCGCGGAATGTAACGCACCAGCAGCGGTTCAAGCACGCCCTTCTCACGGATCGAATCGGAAAGTTCGCGAACATCGCCGATAAATTTGCGCGGCTGATCGGGATTCGGACGAATCTTATCGATCGGGATCATGCGGCCGATGGACGCGCCGCTGAAACTCGTCAGAGTTTCAACGTAGTGGGCGTCATGCCGCATCTTGAGAGTGACGGGTAACCCGATCCTCTTGGACACGTTGTAATACCTCCTGGGCCAGTTTCTTGTAGTCATCAGCGCCGGAAGATTTCGGCGCGTAGGTAAAAACAGTTTCTTTGTAGGCGGGGCTTTCTTCCAGGCGCACGTTCTTGCTGATGCGCGTCTTGAAAAGCGCATTGCCAAACGTGGCGCGAATCTGCTCGTGCGTGTCGCGCGAAATATTGGTGCGCTTGTCGAAAAGCGTGATCACCACTCCGAGAACTTTCAAATCCGGGTTGGGACGCGCGCGGATGCGGGCATAGGTCTCGAGCAAATCGTCCGTACCTTCGATCGCGAAGTAGGCGGCTTGAATCGGCACGAGAAGATGCGTGGACGCGACGAGCGCATTCACCGTGAGAATGCCCAGAGCCGGAGGCGTATCCATCACGATGAAGTCGAAATCCTTCAGGATGGGCGAGAGGGCGTCTTTCAGCTTGAATGGCGCGTCGAATGCGCCCGCGAGCTGCTGTTCGAGCCGCGCAAGGGCCAGTCGAGCAGGCGCGACGAAGAGGTACGGGTCCTTCGTCGGGCGAATGATCTTTGACATCTCCGCAGAATGCTCGGCGAAAATGTCGTACATGGTGGTTTGAATGTCAGCCGGATCGAAAAACGCGATAGTGGCGTTCGATTGCGGGTCGAGATCGATGAGCAGAGTCTTCTTTTTCTTCAGAGCGATAGCGGCAGCTAGATTGATGGAAGTGGTAGTCTTTCCGACGCCGCCTTTTTGGTTTGCGACTGAAAGGACGCAGGTCAAGCCGTGCCCCTCGCTCCACCTGTAGCAACCCAGGGGCCATATATGGCACGTCACCCGGGCTACACCACAAGTTGGGTAACTCTACCGATTCTAACCCGCTCACTGCAAGCGAAAAATGCGATTTCCGCTGATTATCAGCACATCGGAGGCGGCGCTGGTCCGCTGGTAGAATGCTCGCGTCCAAGAGACTGAGCCACCCATGACCGAACTCAAGACACGATTTGCGACCGAAGCCGACGCGGAAGCGATCTCCGCCCTGGTGAACGCCGCTTTCAAAGTGGAGCGTTTCTTCGTTGATGGCGACCGAATCAGCCCCGAAAAGGTGCGCGAGATGACGCGCCGCGGGAAATTCATGCTCGCGGAAGATGGCGGCGCAATGATCGCCTGCGTTTACGTGGAGCTCCGAGGACAACGTGCCTATTTCGGGCTGCTCGCAGTCGACCCTGCGCGGCAGGGCGAGGGTCTCGGGCAAAGATGGTGAAGGAAGCGGAGGACTACGCGCGAGCGGCCGGCTGCGAATTCATGGACTTGCGGATCGTCAATTTGCGCGCTGAACTGCCGCCATTTTATCGGCGCTCGGATACGTAGAAACGGGACCGAGCCATTCGCGGCGGACGCCAAGCCGAGCCAGCCGTGCCATTTCATAAAGATGTCAAAACTGCTCGGGACTGCTCGCGCGGCAGAAAACTCTTAGGTCGTCAAACAGAGTCGGGGCAAATGAATACAGCAGACTACATCTTGTAGCGGCCGAGATCCTCGTCGTTCAGGTTCTCGAGCCACTTGCGCAGTTCTTCGTTGGAGCTTTTCTCGGAGATGGCGCTGGCCGTGCGCGAATTCTTCAGCACTTCATCCTCGACGAAAATCGGGCAATCGAGCCGCAGCGCAAGAGCCAGCGCATCGCTCGGGCGCGAATCCATGGACATCAGCTGGCCGTCGCGCTCCATCCAGATCAGCGCGTAGAAGGTGTCGTCCTTCAAATCGGAAACCACCACTTTCTGCACGTGGACATTCAGGCCGGTGAGGACGTTCTTGAGAAGGTCGTGCGTCATCGGGCGCGGCGTCTGCACTTTTTCGATTTCGAGCGCGATGGCGTTCGCTTCATACACGCCCACCCAGATCGGAAGCACCCCGCTGCCGGCGGTTTCTTTCAGCACCACGACAGGCATGTTTGTTACCGGGTCCATCATCAATCCGCGGATTTTGCATTCGAGTTCCATGCCTGGCCTCCCGCTACCGGGTCTCTAACTCACTGCGCGTCCTCGTTCACCGCTTGCTCGCCCTGCACTTGCTCGCCGTGCACTTCCTCACCGATTAGGCTATTCGGTGCGCTGCGCGTGATGTGCACCTGAACGTATTGTCCCAGAAGATTCTCGCGCGATGTAGAAAAATTTACGATGCGGTTGCTGGTGGTTCTGCCCGGCCCATTGGTTGCGGGCGGCGTGATGCGTGTCCACGAGCACTTCGAACGCCAGCGCCGACGAGTTTTTCGTTGCGCGCGATTTGAATCTGGCGCTGGCGTTCATTGCAGGATGGCGAGGCGGCGGCTCTTTTCTTCCTCGGGAATCGCATCCGGCATCGCGAGCGAGGGCGTATTAGGGCGCGGCGAATACTTGAACGCGAAGACGCCGTCGCTTTGTATCGCATCGAGCAGCGTGAGCGTCTCTTCGAAATCGGCCTCCGTCTCGCCGGGGAAGCCGACGATCATGTCGGTAGTCAGGCTGAACTGCCGGCGCGCCCCGTGAATCCAGCTGATTTTCTCGAGGTACTGTTCGCGCGTATAGGTGCGGCGCATTTCGCGCAAGATGCGCGTCGAGCCGGACTGCACCGGGAGATGGATGTGGTCGCAGAGCGCAGGTGTGGCATCGATGGCTTCGACGATCTCGCGCGTGAAGTCATTCGGATGCGAGGTGGTGAAGCGCACGCGGCGAATTCCTTCGATCTCCGCCACGGCCACGCAGCAGATCGACGAAATTCCATTTGCGCGGCGAAGGATCGCGGTAGGAATTCACCGTCTGGCCGAGGAGTTGAATCTCCGTGTAGCCGCTATCCGCCAGGCGCCGCACTTCCGCGAGAATCGAATCGCTCGCGCGGCTGCGCTCGGGCCCGCGCGTGTGCGGCACCACGCAATACGAACAGGAATAGTCGCAGCCTTCGATGATCGTGAGATACGCGCGAAAAGGATTATCGCGGCGCGTGATCTCAGTTTCGAATGTTTCGTCGGTGTCGAGGTCGAGGCCCGTCACGCGCCGGCCGCCCGATTCCACCTGCTCGAGCAGATTCGGCAAATTGCGATAGCTCGCCGAGCCGCACACCAGGCTCACCCACGGCGCGCGCTCGAAAATCTCTTCGCCTTCCTGCTGCGCCACGCAGCCGAGCACGCCGATCACTTTTCTGTTCGCTTTCGCCGCGAATTTGAAGTCGTTGAGCCGCTGAAAAACTTTCTGCGCGGCTTTTTCGCGGATGCTGCACGTGTTGTAGAGCAGAAAATCCGCGTCCGCCGCGGTGTCAACCGGCCGATAGCCGCGCTCGAGCAGCACGCCGGCCACTTTCTCCGAATCGTGCACGTTCATCTGGCAGCCGAACGTCTCGATGTAAAAGGATCTCGCGCCAGGATCGATTCCGAGCGTGTGAGCGTCGTCGCGTAGGACACCGGCGTCGCAGCGGTCAGAGATCAAGCGCAATGTCAAACGGCTTAGACATGGTCGAAGCGCGATTCTAACACAGCTGTCAAACGTGCTTCGACAGGCTAGTCGATTAAGAGCCACTCGCAGACCGCGTAGCGGATTTAGCATAGCTGCTTCCTCACTTGGAAAAGCCGGCCAACTTCCGATCGAGCGCAGATTGAACATCGTTTGGAGTTTAGCATAGCTCCCTTCTTCACCTGAAAAAGCGGGCTGACTTCCGATAGCCGCGATTGAACACGGGTACAGGTACCGGAACCTAGTTGTGTCGTGAGAGGCAGCACACAAACTCCTTGCATCTGGCTGATTTGTTTGAAACTCCGGGATGCGTGTGCTACGGTTGTTTCGTAGTTGGAGGAAATACTTTTTCTGGGGGAATACGATTTCCTGCCTGGCGTCGCTCCTTTTTGCCAGCCGCCTCGATACCCTGATTGAGCAAACGGGCTGGGTGGCTCGCATCGTTCTCTGTATCCTGCTGATTCTTTCCGTCTACTCCTGGGCAATTATTTTCAAAAAATCCGGGCAATTTTCGCGGATCGATTCGCAAACTTCGCGCTTCCTGCAGATTTTTCGCGCTGGAGGCGGCTTGCCCGCGCCCAGCACGCTGCGAGCAAGCGCCGGCGGAACTCCTCTCGCGAGCGTCTATCAAGCCGGCTATCGCGAACTCGAAGCCCAGATGAATAGCGGCAATCCGCGCCCAGGGAATCCAAATCCCGCGGGCGGAAATCCCGGCAAACTGAAGAACCCGAGCGCCGTCGGCGTCGAGATGCATCTCGCGGCAGCCGAAGAAGTCCGCCGGCTGGAAAAAGGAATGTCCTGGCTCGCCACCACCGGTTCCGTCTCGCCCTTCATCGGATTATTCGGCACGGTGTGGGGCGTGATGGACGCATTTGCCGGCCTCGGCGACGCCGGAACCGCGAGCCTGCGCGCTGTAGCGCCCGGAATTGCCGAAGCGCTGATCACCACGGCAGCGGGCCTGTTCGCCGCGATTCCCGCCGTGATCGCTTACAACCACTATCTTTCGAGCATTCGCGGTGTAGCCACGCGGATGGACAATTTCGCGTCGGAATTTGTCAGCAAGATCGAAACAATTTACAGCCCGAATTAAGATCGGCGAAGTAAATAGAAAAGCCTCGAGACACGCCATGCCACAGATACAACGCGGAACGGATACCACGCTAGCGGACATCAACATGGTGCCGTTCATTGACGTCGTGCTGGTGCTCCTGATTATTTTCATGATCACGGCGCCGATCCTGCAGTCCGGAATCGAAGTGGACGTCCCAAAAACCAAAACCGTAAAAGAGCTCACCGAAGTGCGCCAGGTGGTGACGATCGACCGCGCGCAACGCGTCTACCTGAACGACAAACCCGTAAACATCCACGATCTCGGCCAGCAGGTGATGGACCAATCGCGACACGAAAGATCCCGCGCATCAGGCGGTTTACGTTCGCTGCGACGAAACGGTGCCCTTCGGCAGTTGGGCCACCGTGGTCGATGCGCTGCGCCAGGCCGGAATCCAAAACGTAAGCGTGGTGACGCAACCGCTCAACCAAGCACATTGAAATGTCAGCTCTCGCTTCAGACATCGCACTCGATAACCCAGCCGACAATCTGAAAATACCGCTGTCGCTCTCGGTGCTGATGCACGCAGCGCTCGCGGGCTTTCTGATCTACTCCGGTATTCATTCTCATACCGGCGATTTGTGGGGCGGCGCAGGCGGAGCGATCACCGTGGGACTCGTCGGCAATGTGCCGGGAATTCCGATGCCGCGGCCGGAGATGGAAACGCCAAATCGCGTGGTGGACGAGTCGAAAGGACTTTATAAGGCCGAGCCGGCGCCGGAAGTGAAGGAGCCGCCTCCTCCGGATACCGTCGCGCTGCCAAAATTCAAACTTGAAAAGCCGCCACCAAAATACAATTCGCGCAAATCGAAGGTGCTCGAGAATCCCACGCCGCCTCCCGAAAACGCAGTTCCCTACGGAGCCGGCGGCACGCCCACGGTTCCCTACACGTCGTTCGCGATGGGAGCCGGCAACTCCACGCAAGGCGGCATGGCCGTAGGCGATGCAGGCGGCGGAAATTTCGGCAATCGCTTCTCCTGGTACGTGGAAGCAGTCCAGCGGCGCGTGAGCGGGAACTGGTTGCAGTCCACGATCGACCCAAGAATAGCTTCTGCGCCGCGGGTGATCGCGACGTTTGACATTCTGCGTGACGGCACGATCACGAATATTCAGGTCACGAAATCGAGCGGCAACCAGTCGGTGGATATGTCGGAAGTGCGCGCCATACGAGAATCGAGCCCGCTCGACCGGCTGCCGCCCGGATACAACGGCTCGAAAGTGAGCGTCGAGTTCTGGTTCGATTTCCACCGGTAGGCATGTCGGTCTTTTTAGGAAGCTGAAAGAGATGCAAAACTAAGATGAAGGAACAAATGAACTGCAGAAAAATTAACAGCAGAAAAACGAACAGCAGAGAGAACACCACCAGAGAGATGATGCGAAAATTTGCAATCCTCACAGCGATTGCCGCTGTCCTCACTCTATTCGGCGCCAAACCGGCCGCAGCGCAAGACTGGTTCAAGACCGGCACGGGCCTGGGAGTTTCGAAAGTCCGCGTGGCCGCTCCCGATTTCGGCATTCGCGGCGCCACTCCTCCGGCGCTCGAGAAAACATTTCACGACGTGCTGTGGAACGATTTGGAATATGCGGGCGTTCTCGAACTGGTGAGCGCGAGCTTCTACCCGTCGAAAATTCCGAGCCAGCCAAGCGAGCTCAACGCGCCCGAATGGGCCAATGCTCCGGCCAACACCAACATGCTCGCCTATGGAAATCTATCCATCGAGGGCTCGAACCTCGCGGCGGCCGGATTCCTCTCTGACGTCCACAATCCAACCGCGCCGATCGCCCTTCAGAAAATTTATCGCGGCGCGGCCACCGACGCCGATGCGCGCAAACTCGCGCATCAATTCGCCGACGATATCATCGGCCGGCTGAGCGGCGGCCTCGCGGGCATAGCGCAAACCCAAATCGCCTACGTGAGCAACAAAAGCGGCAGCAAGGAAGTCTGGGCGATGGACTATGACGGCGCGAATCAGCACCAACTAACCCACCTGAAATCGATCGCGCTCACGCCTCGATGGTCGCCCGATGCCACTCGCATCGCGTTCACTTGCTTCGTTCCCTACCGCGGCATCACGTCGCCACAGATTTGCATTTTTTCTACCGCCTCAGACCGGATGATTTCGTTTCCGCGTTTTCGCGGCACGAATAGCTCGCCCGCCTGGTCGCCCGAAGGAACGCAGCTCGCCTTCATGTCCAGCCAGAACGGCGATCCCGAAATCTACATCTGCGATGCCGATGGCAGCCATCTACAACGCCTCACGTTCGCGGCCGGCGTCAGCACGTCGCCGGTCTGGAATCCCAAGACCGGCAAACAGATCGTCTTCGTGAGCGACCGCGGCGGCGACCCCGTTCTCTATCTCGCCAATTCCGACGGCACCAACGTGCAGCGCCTCGACATGCCGGACATGGGCTACGTCGTCGATCCCTCGTGGTCACCAAATGGACAATTACTCGCATTTAGTTGGCGACGACCGAGCGGTAATTTCGATATTTATGTGATGGACATCGTGAGCCGCCAGCTCGTCGAACTCACCCGCGATGAAGGGCGCAACGAGCGTCCCAGCTGGGCGCCCGACGGGCGGCATCTCGTCTTCGAATCGACCCGCACGGGCAAGCGCGAGATTTGGTCGATGCTGGCAGACGGCAGCCGGCCAAGACAGTTAACATATGAAGGACTGAGTGAATCGCCGAGCTGGTCGTCTCGTTGAAATGCTCGATAAAATGCCCGAAGAACCAAACGATCAACGGGCGGCAACGAATTTGTGAGCTGGCTCTCATGTTGAAATCGAAATAGGCCCATGCACCTTCTCTTAAGGAGGCTTTGTTATGCAGAGCGGTAATTTTCGGAATGCAGCGATGGTTTTATCGCTGTCTTTGGTCGGAGTTGTAGCGATCGTTGGCGGTTGCAAGAAGCATGTCGCTTCGGTCCCGCCCGCCCAAGCGACCCCGGTGCCGACCGCGCAGCCCACCGTAACGATGACCGCGTCGCCCACGACGGTGAATCCGGGAGCGAGCGTGAACCTGACGTGGTCGTCCACGAACGCCACGGACTTGAGCATCGACCCGAGCGTGGGCAAAGTATCGGTGGAAGGCTCCACTCCCGTCACGCCCACGGAATCCACCACGTACATGATCACGGCGAATGGCCCCGGCGGCACCGCGACGGCAACGGCACGCGTGACCGTGACAGGCGGAGCTGCTGTCGTAGCGCCCACGTCTGGCACGCCCGCGGGAATCAGCGAACTTTTCGAGCAGAACGTGCGCGACGCATTCTTCGACTTCAACAAAGCGGATATTCGCGGCGACGCTCGCGAGGCGCTCACCAAGGACGCGGAGTTTCTGCGCTCCTACTCGACGGTTCATGTGACGATCGAGGGCCACTGCGACGAGCGCGGCTCGACGGAGTACAACCTCGGCCTCGGCCAGCGGCGAGCGCAGGCTTCGAAGAATTATCTCGTCTCGCTGGGCATTTCTGCCGATCGGATCGACACCGTCAGCTGGGGCAAGGAGCGGCCTTTCTGCACGGAAAGCACCGAGGAGTGCTGGCAGCAGAATCGTCGCGGGCACTTCGTCATGGCGAAGTAGACTGCGTCGGAAAAAGTAGAATGCGCCCGTAAAGTAGAATGTGCCGGTAGCGATATCGAATTTTGATATCAAACATCAACGCTGTTGTGTGGGAAGCGGTAATGGAGAAGGCGGCCGCTTCCCGCCACCTCGAAGGAGATTCCTGATGCGCACGCGATGGATTGTGCTTGGGCTTGGCTTGCTGTTTCTGGGAGCGTTGTGCGGGTCGGCGCTGGCGCCCACGCCTGTCGGCGCGGTGTCGAAGGAAATGATTCAGCTGCAGCAGTCGGTGGACGCAGTTGACGCAGTCGCAGCAAAGCTTGCGCAGCGCTGTGGACGCCAATAATGCCACGCTGCGGACGCTGGTTCAGCAGGCGACGGATTCCGTGAACCAGCTGAATGGAAAGATGTCGCTCGTCGAGAAAACCGTGCAGGAAGTGCAGGCCAATACCGGCGCGCGCATCGACACGATGACCACGCAGACGCAGGGCCTTTCCGACAACGTGCAGGACATTCAGGCGCGCGTCGGGAAACTGTCGCAGCAGATGAACGACGTTCAGGGCCTGCTGCAAAGTATCGACGCCAAGATTTCTGGCGGCGCGCCTCCTCCGTCTTCCGCTAGCTTGGCGCCAGGAGCGGACAGGGTGCAACGGGCGACGATAGCGCGGGCGGCGGCAATCCCGGCGCTCTAGCGCCGATTCCGGCTGACACGCTTTACCAGAATGCGCTGCGCGATTTCACGGGTGGACGATACGACCTGGCGCGCCAGGAATTTTCGGATTACATGACGAATTTCCCGACGAACGATCTGGCGTCGAACGCGCAGTTCTATCTCGGCGAAATCGATTACGCGCAGGGCAATTACAAAGCGGCGATCGGCGCGTACACGAAAGTGATCGCTCAGTATCCGCGCAGCTTCAAGGTGGCCGCTTCGCAGCTGAAGAAGGCGCAAGCGGAGATCAAGCTGGGCAACAAGCAGGCGGGCATTCGCGACTTGCACGAAGTGGTGCGCAAATATCCGGGCTCCGACGAAGCGCGGCAGGCGCAGGCGCGACTGCGGGAGCTGGGCGTCGCATCGACAACCAGGTAAGAAGATGAAACATTTCGGCACGCGAGCGATGCGCGCCGGAAGCTTTGCGTTGGCGCTCGTTGCATTCGCGATCTTATCCGCAGCGCCCAATTATTCCGCGCGTTCCAGTTCCCTTCATGACTTCGGTTCCCTTCCTCACTTGAGTTCCCTTCCCGAAATTACAGATGCTCCCGCCGCTTTCAGTCATGACGCCAAAGGACTGGAAAGCCAGTACCAACCATTTCTGGATGCGTTCGCCGCAGTAAAGCCTGCGGAATTCCATCGGGCGCTTGCCATCTTCGCGTTGCCGCATCCTGCTGATTGGTTTGCGAAATACTTCGCGAAGGATCAGGTGGAACAGCTCGTTCGGCAGAATGAGTCGGAATTGAACGCGTACGAACAGGCGCTGCTGAGATCGATGGCCGCTGTGCCGCCCGGGACGAGATTTCGCGTTCGGTGCAAACTGCCGCACGCCGATCCTACGACGCGCATCTCGCCGCGGCCGGATGCGATTGTGCCAAGCGTTCAAATACCCGTCGAACAATTCGTCACTGAATTCGATTCAGTGCCGAAAATGAAAAACGGCCGATTTTCGCTGGTCGTTAACTATGTGTACGTGGATGGGGCTTTTCGTTATGTCGGAAAAGGCGCGTACCCGTTTTGGTCGGCGCCGGATGAAGCGCCGACAAAATCGATGCCCGATGCATCGCAGAAAAAATATCAGACCGAAGCAAATTTACGCTCGCAACTCGAATCAGTCGGCTTGCGCGAAACGCCGGAAGAAGCTGTCCGATTTCCATTGCGGGCGCTCGGTGCGATTGGCGACCGCGATCGTCAGACCGCGCACAATTGCCTCGAATGCGCCGGCTGATTGCAAATCGACTGGTTGATTCGTGTCGTCCGAAGGCGCGTGATAGCGCTGCGTGAGCCAGTCTTTATAGAGCTTCGCGTCGGGCGAGCCTTGCTCGTAACCCACCTTCATCGCGAGCGCCGGAATGCCGTGGCGGATGAAGCTGTACTGGTCGCTGCGGATGAAGGAATTGCGCAGCGGCTCGGGATCGGGCTGCACTTTCACTCCCTGCGCCTCTGCCACTTCGCGGACGATATCGCCGAGATCGGATTCCTGCAGGCCGTAGACGGTGAGCACTTTCAGCGGAATCAGCGGCAGGAACATGTCCGTATTGATATCGGCGACGATCGATTTCGCCGGAACGGTGGAATGCGCGGCGAAATATTTCGAGCCGAGCAGGCCTTTTTCTTCGCCGCACACAAAGACGAAGAGAATCGAGCGCTTGTGCGACGCGGGATCTGCTTTCAACGAACGCGCCACGTCGAGCAGGAGCGCGGAACCGGAACCATTGTCCATGGCGCCGTTGTAGATTTTGTCTCCGTTGATCGGCTCGCCGATTCCCAGGTGATCGATGTGCGCGGAGAGAACCACGTATTCGTTTTTCAGCGCAGGATCGCTTCCGGGCAATTTGCCGATCACGTTGGCGGACTCAACCTCGGTCTTCTCCACTTTCGTGACGGCTTTGATCGAAACGGCCAGCGGGAATCGCGGCAGCGGCTTGCGGTCTTTGCCCAGCTCGACGATTTCGGCAAAGGTGTGGCCGGAACCGGCGAACAATTTCTCCGCGCTCGCCGGATTCACGATCATGGAGAGCTTTAAACCTTCGGTTTCGTTCAGGCTGGCGTCCGCCAACTCCATGCTGGGATGCGCGCGATTCAGCGACATGCGCGACCAGGGAATATCCATCGAGGCGGGATTCGGCAATGTGACGACGCCCACGACGCCTGCTTTTTTCAGCGACTTCCATCGCTCGCCGGCAGATTGATAGTGCGACGCGAGCGCCCCGGGCATTTCCGCAGGCGAGCCGCCGAATATCACCGCGACTTTGCCTTTCAAGTCGAGGCCGGCGAGATCGTCGTAGTTTTTCTCGGGAATCGTGAGCCCGTAGCCGACAAACACGAGAGGCGCTTCGATTTCGGGCGCGAGGTTGACGCGCGTGTTGAAGAACGCGTCTTCGCCGAGCGCGAGAGGCTCGCTTTTTCCGTCGCGAATGAGCGCGATGCTGGAATCCTTCTCGACAATCTTGCGCACCTCGAATTTCACGGGCTGGTAGTAGCCGTCGTTGCCGGCGGGCTCGACGCCATCGGCTTTGAGCTGCTCGACGACGTAGGCTTCGGCGCGCTTCAGTCCGGCGCTGCCGGTCTCGCGGCCTTCCATGTTGTCGTCGGCGAGAACTTTCACGTAGTCCCACCACGTTTTGCCGTCGAAATCATTTTTCGCGGCCTGTTGAGCGAAAGCGGCCACAGTGACGCTGAATCCGAGCGTAAGCAGCACCAGCGATTTCTTCATGATGACGTCATGCCTCCCATTCACGCCTGAATGCGAGGAGAAAGATATCACGAAGGCGGCAATCGGCAAGGCGGGCGGACACAGCCGTGGTTGCTTCGGGCGGTGGCCCGATCGTGGTGCGCATTTTCATCTTCAGCCTCCTTGAGCCAAAGGCCTCAGGTCATCCCGATCGGAAGGCGATCGGGAGGGACCTGAGCTACGTTGTTTTGCGCGGTCGTCCACGCAAAACGCCTGGCGCGTCGTGCGCGATGCGCACACGTCGCGACAACGGCGAAGAGAGATCCCTCCGCTTCGGTCGGGATGACCGGCACTTCAAAATCCCGACAAGAAACCCGCATCCACCCGGAAGCTTCGTAGCTTCGCCGGCTCTCACGTCAAAAGCCCTCCTAAAGCCTCACCTCTGAAGAGGTGAGCTACATTAAATCAGGCCTAAAATCGCGATGAAAAATCGCGATTTATTTGCGATTAGACTTGGCCGCGGGTGTTTGTTTTCAGCAGGTTGCGGCGATTTCTAATTCCAGATTTGCGATTAGAAATTCGCCTCGGCTGGCGGGGTGCGGCAGTCTGGGAAATGCGGCGGCTTACTGAGGCTGCTTTGCGGTCGGTCTGGTAGATCACTCGCTTGGGGAGTTCGACCCAGGTGCCATCGTCCTTGAGGCAGGAATAGGCGCGGATGGCGCGGAGGATGGCGTTGGCGGTGATCGGGGCGGACTCAGCCTGCTCGAGGAAGATGTCGAGGACGGTGCGGATGTTCTCGTTGCGGCGGGCGCGGAGTCCGAGGGCGTTGGCGTGGCGGTAGATGACCGACCAGTGAGGCAGGTTGTGGTCTTTGACGATTTCGTTGGGGCCGTGCCAATTGAGGAAATCGTCTTCGATCTCGGCGCGTTGCGGGTGATGGCAGATATGGCACTTACGGGCGTGGCGTTGGAGGTCTGCTCTTGGACGGCGCAGTTTGCGGCGTCCGGTGATTTTGTCGATCTTCATGTTCGTTCCTTTCTTCTTTCGGTGAAGCTCCTTTACTTAGAAAGAGTCCTTCTTTGTTTGGATGCTTCGCCGCCATACAAAGTAAGTTCTGGTTCAGACGAATTCAGAATAATCTTTGGGAATCCATTGCGGAAACTACGCAGACGGAAAATGGCATGGACGGGGCGATGCTCTGAATGGGGCACAGCAACTTCAGATTAGAAGCTGGTTTCGTCGTCCGCAGATTTCTAACGGGAGGGCTTGTTCCGATGCGTCCGCCGAGCTTGGCGATAGCATTTCAACCATCCGTTCGCCTTGAGCGAGCAGCTGATCGTAAGTCATGACGGTAACGCCGGCAAGACGCCGGTTTAAGCCATGTAGGGCCTTTAGTTTAGATTCATCCCACCCGTTCGAGCGTCCAATCATCAATAATCGCCCGGGGATGGTATGCTACGATCTCGGGGTGGCGCGCAGACCGTTAGAGGCGACTTCATGGAGTACATCTAGATATCGATGACACTGACCGATCGCCTTCGAAACGTCGGAGGAAAAGTAGTAATTTTTGTGGGTATCATCAATGAAAAGAACCTGCATGTCGGGTTTCTTTAGCTCAACTATGTCGCGATAACCCGCGATGACGGAGGGCAACAACAGGTCAAGTTTATCGCCCGCCGAGATGTTATGTACCTCGTCTCTTTCGACATACGCATTTCCGAACGCCCACGAGTGCTTGTCACACCACTCTTGATAGACAGATTCCTCACATTTTCCAGCTACCAAGTTCTCGCGGAGCGTGGCTACAGCTGTTCGCATTTCGCTTAGGCGAATAGCACCCCTCAGTGCAGCAATAAGCTGAGTGCTCAGCTCGGTCTTTTCCAAATGCTCCACAATCTCCGGCTGGCTTAAGACTTGCGTAAGAGCCTTTGCAACCTTTGATGGATCGTGCTGGCCCAAGAATGCCGTGCCTTCTGATACGCGGACGACCAAATAACTGCCATCCTCGCCTTTTTGACACTTCTTCTGGGAACGCCGAGAGATTCCCTCTCGATCTTCCAATCCAGACGAGCGGCTTTATCGCGGGCAACGCCGTCACATGCCAATTATGCCTAAACGGGCATAGAGTATGCAATGCTTAAGCGCGGGCGAGGTTCGAGGGTGCGCCAGCGGCGGACAATCGTCGACTGAAGAGCAACCGGGGCCGAAAGCCTCGCCTCTGAAGAGGTGAGCTACATGGATGGGAGGCGCGGGCTCGGAGACCACTGAAGGCATCACGGTGAGACGGTAGCGATTGCGCGCGGGTGGAAGTGGGCGTGCTAGCCGTCAGTAACGGCGCACAGGCAGGAGTGCCTGTGCCACTTGTGCGGATACGCAGTTTTTCTGACTGGGGCATTCGAGTTCGGCTATACTCGCGGTTACTTCACTTCTGAAGATAGGTGGTTAAAAACGCATGTCAGTTAACAAGGCAATTCTTGTGGGGCGTCTGGGGCGCGATCCTGAGACGCGGTTTACGTCGGGCGGGCAGGCGGTGGCGAATTTTACGCTGGCGACGGATGAGACGTTCAAGGACCGGGCTGGCGAGCGGCAGAAGCGGACGGAGTGGCACCGCATTGTGCTGTGGGGCAAACTGGCGGAGATTACGCAGCAGTATTTGAAGAAGGGGATGCTGGTTTATATCGAGGGGCGGATTCAGACTCGGCAGTGGGAAGACAAGCGCGACGGGCAGAAGCGCACGACTACGGAAATCGTGGCGAATGTGATGCGCATGCTGACGAGCCGGGCGGAAGGCGCTGCGGCGGGTGCGGCGCGGCTTCGGCGGCTCCGGGTGGACGCGCGTTTGATCCGGATGCTGAGGGCGGCGGCGGGTTGCCGGATGAGGTGGCTGGTCCGGGGCCGGAAATTTCGGATGAGGATATTCCGTTTTAGGGTTGGGCGAGTTGTAGAGGGCCAGCGCTAAAGCGCACGATTGATGTGCGAGTCTTTTTCGGAGCGCTGAAAGCGCTCCTCCCCCGCATGAATGCGGGGGCTCCCACCGAAAGGCCTAACGCATCTCGATAGCGAATTCAGACGCTAAGCGCAGCATCAAACGCGCGAGTTTCCTTCTTGTGGTGACTGCTGGGATCTGGCGGCTTGGGGCACAGGCAGGATTGCCTGTGTTACTGGAACGCGAAAGGCCCACGACGAGAAGTCGTCGTCGTGGCTACCCGGGATGGATAAAATCAACGCCGCGCGTTCAATGGCGTGATCGTGCCAAGTTCAATTGCCGGGCACGGCATGCCGTGCCCCTACTGAAAGCTAGCAACGCGCCGGGGGATCAGTGGGTTGCTGCTGCGGCGGCGTCTTTTTGGCGCTGCGCGTCTATTTCGTGGAAGAAGGCTTCGAGTTTTATTTTTTGCTCGGGGGTCATCAGGGCGCGGAGCTTTTCGCGGCTTTGCTGGCGGATTTGTTCTTTTTGGGCGTCGGCCGGGGCGTAGAGGGCTTTCCACTGGGCGCGTGTGTCGTCAACGATCGCGGTTACTTGTTTTTGCTGGTCCGGCGTGAGGTCTACTTCGTGGGTGAGGCGGGACACGATTTCATCGCGCGATTTTGGCGCGGTTTGATGGCCCCAGACTCGTTCTCCCCAGAGATGCGTTCCCAGGCCGCCGAGTAGAACACCCAGCGCGAAAACGATCTGTCACCAGGAAAGCCGCTTCGCGGCGGGTTTTAGTGTTTTGCATGTTCATCTTCCGCCACCATCATTAGAACTTCATCGCGACTGCTGGGAACGCGCGCTGGATCGGGAGAAAACATATCCGGGATGCGCGAGGATGCTTCGAGCGTGGCAGCCTGCTGAGCGGGCTGCTCGACATGAAACGTGGTGTCATACGCGACGAGGAGAGCCACAGCCAAAGTGGCGGTGGCGGCGAAGCGCCATCCCAACGAGACGAGCGGCTGCCAGAATCCGCGCTCGGCGCGCACGTCTCTATCGGTGCGAATTCGAGCCATCACGTCGCGAGAGAATCCGGGGCCGGGATCAGCGGTGGCTTCGGCGAGATGCAGCAGGCGCGGAGTGAGCGCAACGTGTTCACGAGCTTCGCGGCAGCCGGCGCAAGATTTCAAATGCTCGGACAGCCGGAGCGCATCGGCGCCGCCAATTTCGCCCGAGATGGAATCCTCGAGGAGCGGCTCGTAGTCCGGACAGGCCGAGGTCTTATACTCGCGATCCGTTTCATGTTGTTCGTGGCGCCCTTGATAATCGTGGCCCATATTCTCAACTCTTCCTTTCAGCCCTTGCTGAATTGCGTCCCGGCTTCGTACCGGGACTCGTCCGACGGCGATACACATCCATTAAGCGGGAGCGCGCACGGAACAGTCGAACTTTCACCGTATTCACATTGAGGTCGAGGATTTCCGCCAATTCCTGCACCGAAAAACCTTCCATTTCTTTCAGTACTAGTAGTTGCTGGTCCTGTTCAGGCAACTTTTCCAGCATCCACTCGAGCGTTTCTTTCACTTCCGCCTGCTGGCTCGCGCCGGAGACGGGCCGGTCAGCTGACACGATGCCGTCGAGCCGCGAGACTTGTTCCTCGGAAAGATCCGCCTCGTAGACGAGAGGCCGGACTTTCTTTTTGCGGAGATAGTCCCAGCACTCGTTTACCGTGATCTTGTAGAGCCAGGTGGAGAAAGCCGACCGCAGGTCAAAGCGCTTGAGCGAGATAAAGACCTTGAGGAAAACCTGCTGGGCGACATCTTCAACGTCCTCCCGCCGCCGCAAAATCGAGCCTACCAGAGCGAGAACGCGCTGCTGGTGGCGTCGAATGAGCTCCTCGAAGGCGGCCTCTGTTCCATTTTGGGCCAGTCGTACGAGGGCTCGTTCCTCTTCGCCCTTGCTGCGGTGGGCGAGAGGAATCGCAACGGTGGAGGCGCTGGCTGCCACGTTCTTTGGGACGTCAGGCATCTGATTCAGGTTACATCGAAATTTTTTGGCTGACTACTGGTCAGAATCGGCCTAAGAAACAACTTTCGTCTTGCAACAAGAAAATACTTCATGCAACAATACCTGCCATGATAATTGGAGATCGCATCCGCCTGCTACGAGAAACAAAAAAACTTTCCCAGGGTGACATCGAGAAGCGCACGGGACTTCTCCGTTGTTACATTTCGCGCGTGGAAAATGGCCACACGGTACCGGCCATCGAGACGCTCGAGAAACTGGCGCGAGCGATGGAAGTTCCGCTCTACCAGTTGTTCTACGACGGCGAAGAACCGCCCGAGCTGCCCAATCTTCCGAAGCGTAAATCCGCTGACGAGATTGCCTGGGGCAGCAAGGGAAAAGATGCGCGTTTGCTGGGCCGCTTGCGCCGGTTGATGGGTCGTTGCGATGAAGGCGACCGCCGGCTGCTGGTGTACATGGCTCAGAAGATGGCGAACCGCTAAGTCTGCTGGGGATTGCTGCTGCGTGAGAGTGGGCTCCTGGACCTGCTTCGGCTTGGCTACTCCCACTCGATCGTGCTCGGTGGCTTGGAGCTGATATCGTAAACGACGCGGTTTACGCCTGCTACTTCGTTTACGATTCGCGCTGAGATTCGCTCGAGCACTTCGCGGGGCAAGCGCGCCCAGTCGGCCGTCATCGCATCCTGCGATTCCACCACGCGAACGGCGATAGTGCCTCCGTACGTCCGCCCGTCACCCATTACTCCCACACTTTGAACCGGTAGGAGCACCGCGAAGGCTTGCCAGACTTTTTCGTAGAGGCCTGCGCGGCGGATTTCTTCGATTACGATTGCGTCGGCGGGGCGGAGCGTTTGGAGTTTCTCGCGCGTTACTTCACCTAGTACTCGTACTGCTAGTCCTGGACCGGGGAATGGATGCTTCACCAGGATTTCTTCGGGGAGGCCTAGTTCCCTGCCGATCTGGCGGACTTCGTCTTTGAACAAATCGCGGAGCGGCTCAATCAGCGAGAAAGGCATATCGGCTGGAAGGCCGCCTACGTTGTGATGCGTTTTGATGGTTTGCGACGGGCCTTTTACTGAGACGGATTCGATCACGTCCGGGTAGAGCGTGCCCTGGACGAGAAATTTTACGGGCGGCGCGTCTTTTGAAGCGGCGGCGAGCTTGCGCGCTTCGTCGGCAAAAATGGCGATGAATTCGGCGCCGATTCGTTTGCGTTTTTGCTCGGGGTCGGTGATGCCTTTCAATTGCGCGAGGAAGCGATCGGTGGCGTCCACGCCGATTACGTTGAGGCCGAGGCGGTCGCGCAGGAGTTCGAGCGTTTCTTCGTATTCGTTCTGGCGGAGGACGCCGTTGTTGACGAAGACGTTGGTGAGGCGGTCGCCGATGGCGCGATGAACGAGCGCGGCTGCTACCGCTGAATCTACGCCGCCGCTTAGAGCGCAGATGGCGCGCGCGCCTTCCGCTTGCTTGCGAATTGCATCGACTGTGGCCGCGATGAAACCGGCGCGGTTCCAGTTCTTTTTGGCGCCGCAAATCTGGAAGACGAAATTCTGCGAGAATGTCGCGGCCGCGTTCTGTGTGATTTACTTCGGGATGAAATTCGACGCCGTAGCATCGGCGCGATGTGTGCTCGATCGCAGCGACGGCGTTGTCGGTGCGGCCGGTTACGTGGAAACCTTCGGGTAGGTCGACGACGTGATCGCCGTGGCTGTTCCAGATTTTGAGTCTTCCCGGCAGGCCGCCAAATAGAGTCGAAGAGTGCTTCTCGTCGATATCCAGGTGCGCGGGGCCGTACTCGCGGGCCTGCGCGCGAACCACCTTCCCGCCGAGCGTGTGCGCGAGCCATTGCATTCCATAACAGATTCCGAGAACGGGGACGCCGAGTTGCAAAACTTTTGCGTCGCAGACCGGCGCGTCGGCGTCATAGACCGAACTTGGGCCGCCGGAGAGCACGAGGCCGACCGGTTCGAGCGCGCGGATTTCTTCGAGCGAAGCGGTGCACGGAAGAATCGCGGAGAAAACCTGCTGCTCGCGGACGCGGCGCGCGATCAGCTGCGTGTATTGGCCGCCGAAATCGAGTACGACGATTCCGTGGCGGGTGCTCGCATTCCCTTGGCGTCCGGCGATTCCTGCACGCCACTCGTCGTCTTTCCAGGCGCTGCACCTGTTTCGGGCGTCATTGGCTTCACCTCGTCGCGGCTCCCGTACCGGTTCGCTCAGCTTTGAGCCGGCCTCTATAAAATCATCGCAAGACGATATTCACCAGCTTCTTCGGCACCACCACAACTTTTACGATTTGCTTGCCCGCGAGCAGCGGCGCGATGCGTGGATCGGTCATCGCGCGCTGGCGCGTTTCTTCTTCGCTTAGATTTTCTGCGACCACCATTTTGCCGCGCAGGCGTCCGTTGATCTGGATGATGATTTCGATCTGCTCTTCGCGCGTCAGATCCTCGCGATAGCGGGGCCATTTCGCTTTCGAAATGCCGCCTTGATTGCCGAGCATTTCCCACAGCTCTTCGGCAATGTGCGGCGCCATCGGCGCAAGCATCAGCGCCATCACGTCGAGAATCCGCTTCAGGATTACCGGATTCAGGTCCACGTCGAGCGGCTCGGCCGCGTGCAGCTCGTTGACCAGTTCCATCAGCAGCGCGATCGATTTATTGAAATGCCAGCGGTGCTCGAAATCGTTCGTCACGCTCTTGAGCGTCTGATGAGTTTTGCGCACGAGCGTCTTTTCTTTGGCGGTCGCGTTGGTCAGGTCGGTCTTCGAGACGAGGTCTACTTCCACGGACTTCAAGCGCGCCGCATGCTGGTCGACGAGCCGGTAAAGTTTCTTGAGGAAGCGCGCGGAGCCTTCAATTCCCTGCTCGTCCCATTCGAGATCTTTTTCCGGAGGCGCTGCGAAGAGCGTGTACATCCGGCCCGTATCGCAGCCGTACTTATCGGCCATCTCGATCGCGCCTACCACGTTGCCGCGCGATTTCGACATCGCCACGCCGCCCTTCTGCACCATGCCCTGCGTGAAGAGGCGCTTGATTGGCTCGTCGTGATTCACGAGGCCCAGGTCGCGCATCACCTTGCAGAAAAATCGCGAGTAGAGCAGATGCAGAATCGCGTGGGTGATTCCGCCCACGTACTGGTCGATCTGAAACCAGTAGCGAACTTTTTCTTTGTCGAAGGGCGCTTTGTCGTTGTGCGGATCGGTGTAGCGATAGAAATACCACGACGAGTCCATGAACGTGTCCATCGTGTCGGTTTCGCGACGCGCCGGGCCGCCGCATTTCGGGCACGTGGTGTTCACGAATTCAGGAGAGAGCGCTAGCGGCGACTGGCCTTGACCCGTGAGCTTGATATCGAGCGGCAGCTTTACCGGCAGCTGATCGTCCGGCACAGGAACGATTCCGTCTTTTTCGCAATAGACCACCGGAATCGGCGTGCCCCAATAACGCTGGCGCGAAATTCCCCAATCCTTCAGGCGATATGTCGTCTGCGCTTCGCCGAAGCCTCCGGCTTTCGCATCGGCCGCCATTTTTTCCTGCGCCTGCTCGGATGTGAGACCGGTATACGGCCCGGAATCCACTAATTTCCCGTACTCCGTGAACGGCTCATTCATCCGGTCGAGGCGCAGCGGAGGGCCATCCTTCGGCTGCACCACAATTTTCACCGGCAGATTGTATTTTTCCGCGAATTCGTAATCGCGTTCATCGTGCGCTGGAACGCCATTAGCGCGCCGGTGCCATACTCCGCAAGAACGAAGTTCGCGATCCAGATCGGCAGGCTCTCGCCCGAAAACGGATTTACGGCGAATCGCCCGGTGAAGAACCCTTCCTTCTCGGCCGTCGCGATGTCCTCGGCGCGCGTGCTTTTCTGGCGCATTGCTTTGATCTGCGCTTCCATTCCGCTTTGGCCGCGCACGCCGTCAACCAAACGCAGCGCCGCAGGATGTCCCGCCGACAACACGAGCGCCGTGGCGCCATAGATCGTGTCGATGCGAGTGGTAAACACTTCGATCGCGAGGTCATCCATCTGCGCGACGTTGAAGCGCACGCGAGCGCCGCGCGATTTTCCGATCCAGTTGCGCTGCATCGAGAGAACGCGCTCGGGCCAGCCGTCTTCGAGTTCCTTCATGTCGTCGAGCAGCTGGTCGGAATATTGCGTGATGCGCAGGAACCATTGCTCGAGCTCGCGGCTTTCGACCAGTGTGGTTTCGTGGCGCCAGCAATAGCCGTCAATCACCTGCTCGTTGGCGAGGACGGTGGCGCAGTCCGGGCACCAGTTCACTTTGCTCTTCTTGCGGAATGCGATTCCCTTCTCCAGCATGCGCAGGAAAAACCACTGGTTCCAGCGGTAGTATTCCGGTTCGCAGCTGGAAATTTCGCGCCGCCAGTCGTAACTGAACCCGAAGCGCCGCAGCACGCGGCGAAACTCTTCGATATTCGCGTTGGTCCAATCGCGCGGAGGAATGCCGTGCTTGATGGCCGCATTTTCAGCAGGCAGACCGAACGCGTCCCAGCCCATCGGATGCAGCACGTTGAATCCGCACAGCCGCTTGTAGCGCGCCACTGCGTCGCCAATCGTGTAGTTGCGCATGTGGCCCATGTGCAGAGTGCCGGAAGGATAGGGCAGCATTTCGAGCATGTAGTACTTCTTGCGCGAGGCGTCGCCGTCCACGGCGTTAAACGCGCCCTGCTCGTCCCAAATCTTCTGCCATTTGGATTCGATCTGCTGGGGATCGTATTCTGCCAAGGTCACTTTCCTCGCGTGCTCAGCTTCGAAAACTAGATTACTTTCTTCGCGCACTTCGATGCCTCTTTGCTGCGGCCTTTACAACTTTGCGTGCCTCTGCTTCCCTTTGATACGCGCTTGCTTTAGTTTCTTTCTCCTCGGTTTCATGCCATCTCTGGTGCCTGTCGCCTTTACGACGCGCCCGACCAGCTTCCACAGCGCGGCCACGTTTCGACGGTCATCGCCCGGCTTATCAATCGGCGTCTCCAGAATGAAGGCGCGGCCCGCGAGCAGCGGGTGATTCAGAATTCTGCCAAACGCTTCCGCGCCGATTTTGCCTTTGCCGATATGCTCGTGGCGGTCGACGCGCGAGCCGAGCGCGGTCTTCGAATCGTTTACGTGCAGCACGAATACGCGGTCGAGTCCAACCGTGCTGTCGATCAGCCGCAAGCGCCGATTCGAGCCCTTCGGCGCTGCGAATATCGTGGCCGGCGGCAAACACGTGCGCGGTATCAATGCAAACGCCGATATCCAGATCACGGCAGCCTTCGAGGATCGCTTTCATCTCTTCGAACTGCCAGCAGAGCGACGTTCCCTGCCCCGCGGTATTTTCGAGCAGAATTTTCAGATCGCCGAGCTTCAAGCCGCGCAGCGCCTGCCGCAGACTCTGGACGATTGCGCTCACGGCCGAGTTGCGGTCGCCTTCGCGGCCGCTTCCCGGATGGATCACGAGATAGTCCGCGCCGAGAGCGAGCGCTCGCACAACTTCCTGGTGAAATGCCTGCACGGAGCGCGTCCGCAGAACGGGATTGGGCGAGGCCAGATTGATCAGGTAGTTTCCGTGGATGACGAGCGGCCCGAGCGACAGTTCCTTGCGGCGATCGCGGAATCGCGCCGCGTCCGCTTCGGCGATTCGCGATGTGTTGCCTTTGCCCCACATGCGCGGGCTGGCGGAAAAAATCTGCAGGGCGTTTGCGCCGAGGCCGTGCGCAATTTCGAGAGAGCCGGAGATGTCGCCCGCGATGGAGGTGTGGATGCCGATGCGAATGCTGCCGTCTTTCCAAGCGGGAATTTCAGGGGCGGGAGGCGGTTCCGGACGGTATTCGTCGGCGTCGTCGAAAGCTAAGATAACTCGGTGTTCTTCCGCCATTCCCTCAGGGTATCCGGGTTGCGCCAACTTATTGTGGTGCAAGCCTTTACGTCGGCAATCGCTATGCGGCCTGGCTTCTCGTGGCTGCGAGGTGACCAAAAGCAGGTGCCGCGCCGCCTCAGCCGCAATTTATGCGATTGCTTAATCGAGCATTTTAACTGATTCGCGGAACTTCCGCAAACGGGCAGAAAAATGGACGAGAAGGTCACGGTTTGGAATTGGATCGACCTTGTGTTGTCGACTGCGCCGCAGTCGAGGCTAGCCCTTCGGCAGCAGCTCGGGCGGGATCGGATTTGACGGGGTTTCCTGGTCCCAGACCATCGAGAGAATCCACCAGCGCTTGCCGTCAAAGTACAGCTGGAAAATATTCACGCCGCGCGTGATCACTTTTCCGGTGGATGCGTTCTTGCCCTCGTAGCTGCTGAGCACCGTGGCGACATTTCCGTAGCGCTCAATCTTGCGGCCGAGCTCGCGTTCGGTGAAACCTTCCTTTACGGTGAATCCGTCGGCTTCGTCCACAAATTCCTGATGCGTGGTGATCGTTGTCGCGATCGCGCCGGAGTTCGGATCGCGTTCCACTGAGACGAAGCGGACGTTCGGATCAAAAAGCGATTCGTCGCGTCCCCACTGGCGCGGGACACCTACTCCGCCTGAGATCGTCTCGTAACTTGCTTTCACGATCGCTTCGATGCTGGCTACGTCTTCCGGCCGGGCCGCCACTGGCTGCACCTGGACGTGCTTCTGCGGCTGCTTTGGAGCCTTCGCCTGTCCCAACGCGGGCAGCGCCGTTGCCCAAATCAGCGCTGATCCAACGAGGAACTTTTTCATCTCGTCTCCTGTTGTTGCCAGATTTTCGTGGTTTCGTGGTTTCGTGCCCGCGAAAGTATACGCGCACAGGCGATTCGTCAACCGACCGTTAGACTCAAGCGCCCTCGTTTTGTTGCTGCTTTTTTCAGTGCTCCCGCGCCTCTGTCTCCTGCGCTGAGTGCCAATCTGCGCTATGCTTTCTGTGCCATGAAACGCAGCGAAATCATCCCCACGCGGAGCTTGCCCGATCTTCCGGACAAATCCGAGCCGCTTAGCAATGTGTCCATCGATTTGCTCCTTGGCGGCTCGGTTCTCGAGGATTCGCGCGCCGAAGCGATCGACCTTTCCGGCCGCAAGCTGGAGGGGCTCAAGCTGCGAAGTTCGGTGCTTGAGCGCATCTCGTTCGCACAATGCGAAATCCGTTCGTTACAACTGCGGGATGTGCGTCTCGTGAAATGCGACCTATCGAATTCCGTGCTGCTTGGTTTCGAAGCGCGGCGCGTGGAATTCCTGGAATGCCGCCTGACCGGCATGAAAGCCTTTGAATGCAAATGGCAGGACGTGCTGGTGGAGCACTGCGACGCTCGCTACGCGCAATTCAATTCCGGCGCTCTGCGGGCTTGCGAGTTTCAATCGACGCAACTGCAAGACGCCGATTTCCGCGCGGCTGACCTGAAAGGCGCGGTTTTTACGCGGGCGCATGCTGAATCGCGCTGACTTCACTGGCGCCAAGCTCCGCAAAGCGGATTTTCGCGGCGCCGATATCGAGGGCATCGTCGTTCGCGCCGAGGATGTTGCTGGCGCGATCGTCACTCCGGCGCAGGCGATGGAGCTTTCGCGGCTGCTCGGCCTCGTGATCAAATGACGCACGGAGCAACATGGCGTTATGGGTAGCCCGTTCTACTTCAAGAAGAAAGAGCGCAAGCGATTGCGCCGAAGCGCCCAAAAGGCACTAATATGGGCCGCGAAGCGTGAAACCTAAGGTGTCAAGCTCGAATTCGCTGACCTGTCACGGCGGATGACTACCCTTGACAAGAGAATGTCTCTCGCCAAGCGTCGTAAAAAGACCAAGAGCAAGAATCCCAAATAAGCCAGCTGGCTCCCTTCGCGTTGCGACGTTGCCGCCCAATGCAGTAGACTCATCGGCTCGCTGTGTCGCCGCGAGCGCCCGTCGTAGCGGCGCGTCTTCAGGCGGCAGAATTTCGGGGGATTTTGAATGCTTGTAGTGATGCAATCCCATGCGACTGAAGAGCAGATCCGCGCTGTTTGCGACCGGATCGAGGCGCTGGGATTTAAGGCTCATCCGATTCCGGGCGCTGTGCGCACCGCGATCGGAATCACCGGCAATACGGGCGCCGTGGACATCGGCTCGCTCGAGTCGATGGCGGGCGTCGGCGAATGCATTCCGGTCAGCAAGCCGTACAAGCTGGTCAGCCGCGACATCAAGGAAGAAAATACCGTTGTGCGGATTCCCACGCCGTCGGGTGAGGTGACCTTCGGCGGCCCGGCGATTGCGATGGTTGCGGGGCCGTGCGCGATCGAGTCGCGTGAGCAAGCTTTCACTGTGGCAGAGCGCGTGAAAGCGGCGGGAGCCCGGCTATTTCGTGGCGGCGCCTACAAGCCGCGCACTTCTCCGTATAGCTTTCAGGGCATGGGCGAGCCGGGACTGAAAATTCTCGCGGAAGTGCGCGACAAATTCGGCCTCGGGATCGTCACCGAAGCGATTGACAACGAATCGCTCGAGCTCGTCGAGAAATATGCGGACGTGATTCAGATCGGCGCGCGCAACATGCAGAATTTTTCGCTGCTCAAGGTTGCGGGGCGCTCACGCAAGCCGGTGCTTTTGAAGCGCGGCATGTCCGCGACGCTCGACGAATTTCTGATGGCCGCCGAGTACATCATGTCCGAAGGCAATTACAACGTGATCCTCTGCGAGCGCGGCGTTCGCACTTTTTCTGACCATACGCGCAACACGCTCGACTTGAGCATGATTCCCGCGGTGCAGCGCCGCAGCCATCTGCCGATCGTCGTGGATCCGAGCCACGGCACCGGCCGCCGCAATAAAGTTCTGCCGCTGTCGCGCGCCGCTGTCGCCGTGGGCGCGGATGGCCTGCTTGTTGAAGTTCATCACGATCCCGACCGCGCGCTTTCCGACGGCATGCAGTCCATCCTGCCCGAAGAATTCGCGGCGCTTACGGAAGAGTGCCGGCAAATCGCCGCCGTACTGCATCGCACGCTGAATTGAGCGCCATCGCACGATAACGCGCACGATGAAACTTCGCCTCAACTGGCGCCTCGTTTTTGTCCTCGTGATTCTCGCCGGATTTGCCACTCGCGAAGTGGCGCTCGAACTTCGCCCGTCATTCCTGCGGCCCGACCTGCATCTTTTCGCCTACGTCGGCAACTCCGCGGACGGCACGCTGACGGTCATCGATCTCGTCAAACTCGCGCCATTCGCAACGATTCGCGGTTGGGCCGGGGCCCAGCGGCGTCCGCGAACATCCCACGCGCAAGGAAATTTGGGGGCTTAGCTCGGCGGGCGGCTACGCGTGGATTCTCGACGTGAAATCGAATCAAATCGTCGCGCGTATCCCGGTGGGCGCCGAGCCATACGCGCTCGATTTTTCGCCGGACGGCAAGCGCGCCTTCGTCGCCGCATCCGGCGCGAACACGGTGGTCGCAATCGACTGCGCTTCACGCGCCATCGTAGCGCGCGGCCGCGCTGGACGCGGGCCATGGATCGCGCGCGTCACGCCCGACGGCAAAGTTCTCATCGTCTCCAATCGCGACGACTCCACAATTTCGCTCCTCGACGCCAACTCGCTCGCCTCGCTGGGCACAATTTCCGTCGCCAGCCAGCCCGAGCAAATCGCAATCCTGCCTGACAACTCGAAAGCCTTCGTCACCTCCGGCGCTTCGAACGACATTTCCGTCGTCGATCTTCGCCAGAAAACGCTGCTCGCGAATGTCGCTATCGGCGGCACTCCGAGCGACTTGATCCTCAAGCCCGATGGCGGCGAACTTTACATCACGGCCAGCGACACCCATGGCCTGCTCGTGCTCAACACGCAGACGAACGAAATCGGCGATTTTTTGATGTTGGGATCGTCCCCGTCATCAGGGACGCTGAAGGCTGACACCGAAACTCTCTACGTTTCCGATTCCGCGGCGGGCCACGTCGTTCCAGTCGCAATGGCGACGCGCCAGGTGCTGCGTCCCATCACGGTGGGTTCTGCGCCGCGCACCAGCCGGCTCACTCCCGGCGGCGACATACTGCTGGTAGTTGACACCGCGTCGAACGATCTCGCCGTAATCCGCCCAAAAACCGCCAATTTGATCACGCTAATCCCGGTGGGATCAAAACCGCGCGACCTGGCAATCAAAGTTTTCTAATGCTTTGGTTTGGTAGCCACGACGACGCCTCTCATCGTCGTGGGATTTTCCGTCGCGCTGTCCAGTCCATCCCGCTATTTCTTCGTTTAGGCGCGGCCGATGCCACGCTGGCTTGACAGACGTCGCCGGCTTCTTCGCCTCCTCCGGCCCCAGCTCAAACTGAATGTACTGCTCGAGTGTGTTCTCGTCCCCGCCAATCACAGGCCGGCCATTCACAAACACGGTTGGCGTGCTGCTAATCTGCACCGCTTTCCCTTCATCCACGTCCGCCTGAATCGCAGCCTTCGCGTCCGGCAATGCCAGGCACACTTTGAACGCTTCCTTATCCAACCCAGCCCGCACCGCAAAGTCGATCACTTTCTGATACACGTTCTCGCTGGAAATCACATCCTGGTTCTCGAAAATCATATCGTGGACGTTCCAGAATCCTTCAGGACTCTGCGCGAAAGCGCACCGCGCCTCCGACCGCCGCCGTCATCGCCCACGGATGAATTCCAGCCAGCGGAAAATCCTTGTAGACGATGCGCACCTGCGGATATTTCTGCTCGATAACCTGCATCACGGTGTAGAGCTGGCGGCAGTGCGGGCACTGGTAATCGCTGAATTCCACAATTGTCACGCGCGCATCCGCAGGGCCCTTTCGTCGGATCGCCTTCCAGCCGCAACTTCGCTCGTGTTGCGGCAAAGGGATCGGTCCCGATCTCGAACATGTCGCCGCGAAAAAGCGTCTTGCCGTCTTTGCTGACAAATACTTCGCCCGCTTCCGTTTGTCCCTTGTACGTGACCTGGAGCGGCACGCGATAAAAATCCGGCGTCGCGGACTGCGACAGCGGCCCAAGTTTCACCGCAAAATCCGGCCCCCACGCAAACAAGTTTGCGAACGAATGCTTCAGACGATTGCAGAATCGCCGCCTCGTTCGCGCCGCACCGCTGGAAGCAGCGGGCGCGCTGCCCGCTAGCGGAAGCTGACCCGCCGTTCGGCGGCGTGCCATTCTGCGATGACGATTGCGCAAAACACGGCGTACCCGCCACGACAGCTCAACAGCGGCCACCGCCAACCAACGGCGGCCTGAGTGCACGTCGTTATAAAAGCTCGCATGAATTCTCCGTTGAATGAAAACGCAATTCGACGCTCATAGAAGCGCACAGATTGAGATCGTACAGAAATCCCAAAAGAACAATTCCCCCGTTCGAAATCCGCGCAGCCGTTCAGTCCACAAATTTCTGCGCCAGCGGAAAACGCCTGCCCACGCTGAACGCCTTCGACGTCACCTTCAATCCCGGCGGCGCCTGTTTCCGCTTGTACTCATTCTGGTCCACGCGCCGCGCCACCGATCGCACCAACTGCAAATCGAATCCATAGTGGTCGGCAATCTCTTCCGGGCTGCGCAGATCCTCCACATACGCTTTCAAAATCCTGTCGAGCACATCGTAAGGCGGCAGCGTGTCCTGGTCCGTCTGATTCGGCCGCAATTCCGCGGACGGCGCCTTCGTAATGGTCGCCACCGGGATGCGTTCCTGCTGCCGGTTCACGAATTTCGCCAGCTCCCACACCATCGACTTGGGCACGTCCGAAATCACCGCGAGCCCGCCGGCCATGTCGCCATACAACGTGCAATATCCCACCGCCATTTCCGATTTATTCCCCGTACTCAGCACCATCGACCCCGATTTATTCGAGAGCGCCATCAGCAAATTCCCGCGAATCCGCGCCTGAATATTTTCTTCCGTCGAATCCACAGGCAGCCCTTTGAACGCCGGCGCCAGCGCCGTCAGGTAACTTTCGAAAAGTTCCTTGATCGGAATCGATCGGTAGTGAATGCCGAGATTCTTCGCCAGCTGCTCCGCATCGCGAATGCTTCCCTCCGACGAATACGGGCTCCGCATGCTCACTCCCAGCACGTTGTCCGGCCCCAGCGCATCCGCAGCGATGGTCGCCACCAGCGCCGAATCCACGCCGCCGCTCAACCCCACCACCACCTTGCTGAATCCGCATTTGCGCACGTAATCGCGCGTTCCAAGCACCAGCGCGTGATAGGCCGCAGCCAGTTCATCCAGCGGCTGAGGACGAATCTCGCCCGCGCCCGTCACCGTGTCGAACAGCACCAGATCTTCTTCGAACGATTTCGCCAGCGCCGCCACGCGCCCATCGGGCATGAACGCCATACTCGACCCATCGAAAATCAGCGAGTCGTTGCCGCCCACCTGATTCACGTAAACCACCGGCACGCGCCGCTCCATGGCAATCGCGCGCAGCATGTCGTGCCGCAGCGAACGTTTGTCAATCGTGTAAGGCGACGCGGAAATATTCAGGATAAGGTTGCTTCCCTGCGCGACCAGTTCCGCCACGGGATCGCGCTCGTACAGCCGCTGCGCCCAGAAATTCTTGTCGTTCCAGCAATCCTCGCAAATGGTGATGCCGAGTTTCTCGGCGCGCAGGGAGAAGATGTGCTGCGAATGCGCCGGCTGAAAATAGCGCGATTCGTCAAATACGTCATAGGTCGGCAGCAGCATCTTGCGCTGCTCGAAAAGTATTTTCCCGTCGGCGATCAGCGCCGCGGAATTCGCCACGGGCTTCCCGGTATTGTCCTGCGCGCGGCCCACGTATCCCACCACCGACGGCATCGGGATCGCCTTCGCCAGCCGCGCCAGCTCCGTCGCGTTGCGCTCGGCAAACACCGGGCGCTCCACCAGATCCTGCGGCGGATATCCGCACAGGCAAAGCTCTGAAAACACGGCCAGATCGGCGCCGCGTTTCTTCGCCTCACAAGCCAATTCAATAATGCGGGCGGAATTACCTGCGAAATCGCCTACGGTGGGATTGAACTGGGCTAACGCTATCTTCACAGCACCCTAGCATACGTTCGCCGCCCGTGATTTTCAACGAAGCCGCCCGCCAATATGGCTCCCGCATGTCCAATATGGCAGCCGAGTGATTTGTCGCTCCATCTCTCGATTCGTTGAATCAGCCAGCTCGCTCGTGATTATCTATCCGCATAGATAAGTGAATGCCAGTCGAAAACGAACCCGCGCCAATCGTAATCGAGGATGCGGCTCGGGAACGCTGGAGCCGTCGCGGCCCCCGCGTGCTCGCTGCCTAAGCCCGCGCCAAATCGCATTGCCGTCATCCTCGCCTTCGGAGCCACGTGGTTCATCTGGGGCTCCACGTTTCTTGCGATCCGCTACGCGGTCGAGACAATTCCGCCTCTCTACGCCGCCGGCACCCGTCATTTGATTGCCGGGTCGCTGATGCTTTTCTGGTGTTTCGTCAAAAAACTGCGGCCCACGCGAGCGCAAATACGCGCCAGCATCATCATCGGCTTTTTCTTTTTCGTCGGCGGCCACGGTTTGATTCACTGGGCCGAACAATGGGTGCCGTCAGGCATTGCCGCGCTTCTGATTGCCACGGAACCGATTTGGGTTTTTCTGCTTGCCGACATGGCCGATAGAAAATGGCGAATGAATCCCTGGCTTGCAGCCGGAGTCGTGTTGGGCCTTGGAGGTGTCGCGCTTCTGCTCGGCAAAGGTGAATTTTCAGACCCTCGAATCAAGACCGGGGTGATCGTCGTCCTTCTCAGCGCTCTTTCCTGGTCCGGAGGAGTCACCTATTCCCGGCGCTCCAAACTCTCGGGCCATCCGCTCTTGCTTACAGCGCTTTCGCTGCTGGCAGGTGCGTTCATGCTGCTCACCATCGGAACAATTCTAGGCGAAGCTCGCGGCTTCTCGCTTTCCTCCGTTGCGTTTCGTTCCTGGGCGGCGCTGGCGTATATGGTGGTGTTCGGCTCGCTGATCACTTTCACTTCGTATGTCTGGCTGCTCGAACATTACTCGCCCACACTCGTTGCCACGCACACCTACATCAATCCAATCATCGCCATCTTAATCGGCTGGCTGCTGGCGGGTGAAAAGCTCACGCTCAATTTGGGAATCGCTGCCGCAATGGTCATCGGAGCTGTGATTCTCGTGCAGCGCGGCACTTCTCTGCTGGAACGTTCGTGAACCTGAATCAGGAGCGCAAAAACGGATTTTGCTCCCGCTCCTCGCCAATCGTCGTCGTATCTCCGTGCCCGGGAAACACAATCGTCTCTTCCGGCAGCACCAGCAGCTTCTCTCGAATCGATTTCAGAATCTGCGGCGTGGACCCGCCCCACAAATCCGTCCGCCCGATACTTCGCTGAAACAACGTATCGCCCGCAAGCAAAATCCCCGGCTCCGCGAGTTTCTGCTTTTCGGCTGGACGCTCGTGCGCGCCGATTTTCGCCCCGGGCGCCTTCCGCCAAAACCGTGCCAGTCACTCCCGGCTCAATCACCAGACTAATACTTCCAGGCGTGTGCCCCGGCGTATGCAACACCCGCGCCGCAAACCCGCCCCAGCGCACCGCATCGCCCTCTTTCACGAAATCCTCAATACGCGTCATCGCCGGCGTCGGCACCCCAAGCCACTGCGCCTGCATATCCAAGTGTTTGTACAGCTCCATGTCCGCCTCATGAATCATCACCGGCGCGCCAGTCGCGCGATGCAATTCGGCCAGCCCGCCCACATGGTCAATATGCGTATGCGTGCTCACGATGGCCCTCAGCTTGAGCCCGTGCCGCTGCAAAATCTCGAGAATCCGCCCAACATCATCGCCCGGGTCCACTACAATCGCCTCGCGCGTCACCGGATCGCCCAGAATCGAGCAGTTACACTGCAGCATCCCCACCGGAATCACTTCATGAATCAATTTTTCGCTCATAATTTCCGCAGTATACCAGTCCACACTCTCTCAGAACCGGCCTCCCATTTTCCCTTTTCCATTTTTGTTTCCACCCTCTGCTAAACTTATTCCGTATGGAAACGCCGCTCGCAAAACTCGAACTCGCCGAAGGCGCCAAGCTCGCCGACTTCACCGGCTGCGCCCTCCCCGAAGTCTTCTCCGATTTCGACGCCGAATACCGCGCCGCCCGCGAATCCGTCGCCCTCTTTGACACCAACTGGCACGCCGCCATCACTCTCTCCGGCCCCGACCGCGTGCGTTACCTCAACGCCATCGTAACGAACGACATCAAAGCCCTCAGCGAAGGCTCCGGCACACTCGCTCTGCTCCTCAACCCCCAAGGACACATCCTCGCCGAGCTCGAAGTCTACGCGCTGAAAGAAAAGCTGCTCGTCCTCACCCACGCCTCCGTCCGCGAGCGCGCCATCGAAACCCTCGACAAATTCATCATCATGGACGACGTCACGCTGGAAGACGTCACCGACAAACTCAGCTCGCTCGCCATCGAAGGCCCCAAGGCCGGCGCGATTTTTTCTCAAGCCACCGGCCTCGCCATCGAAGGCTTTTCCGAAATGGCGTTTGCCGATGTCACGATTGACGCGGTTCCCTGCCATCTAATCCGCCACTCGCATTTCGGCCTTCCTGGCGCCGAAATTATCGCCCCTCGCGAAAAACTCGAAATCATCTGGCAGAATCTTCACACCGCCGTCCACGCGCAACACGGCGCCCCAATCGGAATGCAGGCGCTGAATGCCCTGCGCCTCGAAGCAGGCATCCCGTGGTTCCCGCTCGATTTCAATGACACCGTAATCCCACACGAGGCCGCCGTCGAAGGCACGCACATCAGCTTTAGCAAGGGTTGTTACACCGGGCAGGAGATTGTCGAGCGCGTCCGCTCGCGCGGCCACGTCAATCGCCGCCGCGACTCAACTCAAATTCTCAACGCAAGAGGCGCCGCCGGCGAGGAACAAAGCTCCGCGCCGACGGAGCAGAAGTAGGTCTACGTAACGAGCGCCGCGTTTTCGCCGTCGGCCGGCACTGCCATCGGCATGGGCTACGTCCGCCGCGAACACAACTCCCCAGGCAGCGTCGTCGAGTACGACGGCGGCACCGCCACCGTCATCGACCGCTAAAGGCGAAGCGTAATCCTAGAGGCAACTAATCCCTTATCACATGCGCCGTGTTACGATGGCTTCGTCGGTCCAGCGCATTAGATAGCGTGGGCTCCGCACGCCCTTTGGTGGAGCTTGCACGGTCTCGGACACCTTCGTTGAGTTCAATCGTCAAATTTCGCTCGTTGGCCGTTCGGCCTTCCAAGTTCACGAGAAATGGCTCGCGTCTTTTCTTTATTCTTGCTGCCTCTGGTTTGAGTCTCCTTTGGATAGCTCGGGCGAACAGCCAGACTCAATCGCTGCCGGTTAGCAACTTGCAAACAATAAACGCAGAACCGGGTGAATCAGTTCGCTCAGAGCTGGCGAGACTGCAGAAACAGACAGGATTGACCTTGGCTTTTTATGAGAATTCTGTCCAGGTTATCTCGTTTAAGAAGGGCCGAATGCTGTATCGCAAGGATCATCTCGTATCAAACGAATCCGGATCTGGAGGAGAAGTATCTCCGGATGGAACTCAAATTGCGATCGGTCTCAAAGACCCGAGTCCGAGCAGGATGGCATTTGATTATTATCTGGGAGTGGTTCGGTACGATGGAAGTGCTGTTCGAGAATTTCCCGAGATTACGCCAATCGAGATGTGTTGGTCTCACGATCAGTCAAAGCTCGCTATCACCGCTTATAACCATAGTCCGAACGTAAGTTTGGTGATCTTCGATCTTGGTTCCAAAATGATTCGGGTAGTCGTTCCAGTTGTCGCTGATAGCCGTTTGACATCTCAGTGCTGGTCGCCTGATGACAAGCAAATTGTTTATGAATCTGAAGGGAGTGTTCGGATCGCTGAGATCGGCAAAGAGAGATCAGTGGTTTTAGCGAGAGGACAAAATCCCACGTGGTCTCCGGTCGGTGATTGGGTCGCATTTTGTGACCATGGCACTTACTACAGTCTTCATCCGGGCGAGGAAACCCCCAAAAAGTTGTTTCACAGGAAGCGTGCAGCGTCGGGCCTGTACTGGTCTCCGGATGCCCGCTTTGTCGCGTACGTTGTCGAAGACTGGTTTGCGCTCGATGTTGAATCATACTCTCTCAGGGTGAGGCGTCTGGCGGACAATTCAGATGACCGGATCGCCGAAGCCGCTGGCGCTGGAGCAGGCGGACAATGGGTGACAAACAAGGAATTGCTTACGCTCGCTGACGCGAAACCATAGCGGTTTACGTGATTGGACGCGAGCCCGCGATGAGGATATCCACCAGCCTCCTCGCGCTTTGCTGCCAGTCAGGATTGTTCGACAGGAAGGCCACTCCAACCAAAGCCTTCAGCAGGTCAATCGGGTCGATGTCGCTGCGCATCTCGCCACCGTCGACCGCCCGCTTCACCAGAGCGCGAATCGCCCGTTGGATCTGCGCGTAGCCAGCCTCAATCACCTTCGAGTGCTCCCCCACCATTGCATTCAACGCCGGGGCGATGATCTTCTTCGTGGCGATGTAATCCACGAACAACAGCATCCAGGCTCGCAACGCTTCCAGCGGCGCCAACTCCCCCGCAAGCCGCTTCTCTGCTGCGGCCAGCTTCTCCACCTCCGTCCGGTACACCGCCGCCAGCAGCGCTTCGCGCGTCGGAAAGTGCCGATATAAGGTGCCCGCTCCGACGCCTGCTTGTGTGGCAATGTCGTCGAGGCTGGCGTCGGCGCCCGACCGCGTGAACGCCTGCTTGGCCATTTCCAGAATGCGCTCGCGGTTCCGCTGCGCATCTGCGCGCGGCTTTCGTCGTGCTCCTGGGTGCGGCTTTCGCGGGCGGAATGTGTAGGTTTCTGGGCCATCGTCAAAAAGCCAAAAAATCTTGCAACCGGAGACATCCTCCGATAATCTAAGTATAGCGGAGACGGCCTCCGCTTTACCAGAATCTTTTTACTCGCAAAGCGGGCCGCTCGTCAATGCACGTTTGCTCCCTTGGTCCATACGAACGGGCGGCATACGATGGAGGAGACATGGTGAGCGTATCTAGAGCGACATCAACAACAGCATTTGGAGCGACCTCAACAACAGAGGATGTTCTGTCCGGCGTGAATCTGCGCGGCAAGCGGATTCTTGTCACCGGCGTTTCGGCGGGTCTTGGAGTGGAGACGGCGCGGTCACTTGTCGCACACGGCGCCGAGGTTGTGGGTGCCGCGCGAGATTTGGATAAGGCGGAAGCTGCGACGGCACAGGTACGAAAGGACGCTGCAGCCAACGGCGGCAGCTTCGAACTGATTGCTCTCGATCTTGGCGATCTTAAGAGCGTCCGCGAATGTTCCGACAAATTACTCGAGAAGGGCGAACCCTTCGATGTAGTCATCGCGAACGCAGGCGTAATGGCCACACCGTTTACCTACACGAAGGACGGCTTCGAGATGCAGTTCGGCACCAATCATCTCGGCCACTTCCTCCTTGTCAACCGGATTGCTTCGCTCATCCGTGCGGGAGGACGGCTGATCAATCTTTCCTCCGCAGGCCATCGTTATTCCAACGTTGACCTGCAAGACCCTAATTTTGAGCGCACGCCGTATGAACCCTTCGTCGCCTATGGTCGCTCGAAGACGGCAAACATTCTCTTCGCCGTTGCCTTCGATAAGCGGCACCGTGAACGTGGTGTGCGCGCCGCGGCCGTACATCCGGGCGGTATACGGACCGAACTGGGCCGCTACACCGAACCCGGCCGCCTTGAAACGATGATCGCCCAGATCAACAAGCAGCTTGCCGCGGAGGGCAAGGAACCCTTCCAATTGAAAACGGTTCCGCAAGGCGCCGCGACTTCCGTGTGGGCCGGTGTGGTTGCTCCGGCGGATGAGATTGGCGGTCGCTATTGCGAGAACTGCCATGTCGGCAACGTCGTTCCAGACGACGCCACCATCACCGTCGCCAGCGAAGGAGTCCGAGCCTATGCCCTGGACCCAACCAACGCCGAGGCGCTTTGGAAGAAGAGTGAAGAAATGGTCGGAGAGTCCTTTTAACCGATCGCTACGCCAAGACCACGAAAACTCATGAAAACGAATTCACAGATGGAGAAAATATGATGACGAATCAAAGAAGGCTCGGTGGCACGTTCACATTTCCCAGTGCTTCATCAGGCGTCTACCGCATGGGCTATGGCGCCATGCAACTTTCCGGACCTGAAATTTTTGGGCCTCCACGGGACGTTGACGCCGCGATCGCTGTTTTGCGCGAGGCGATCGCCTCTGGCGTGAATCACATCGATACCAGCGACTACTACGGCCCGCATGTAACCAATCAGATTATCAAGCGTGCTCTTCATCCCTACCCCGCCGGTTTGGTCATCGTCACCAAACTCGGTGCTCGCCGTGGTGCGGATAAATCATGGATTCCAGCGCTCTCGCGCAAAGAGTTGATCGACGGCGCTCACGACAACCTTCGAAATCTCGGTCTCGATCAATCTTGACGTCGTCAACCTTCGCGTCGGCGGGTTCTCGCAGCCATCGGAAGGATCGATCGAGAACCACTGAGTGCGCTCGTCGAACTGAAGCGCGAAGGCTTGATTCGTCACATCGGTCTGAGCAACGTCACCCCGAAACAACTTGCACGAAGGTCAGAAAATGACTGAGATCGTCTGCGTCCAAAATTTCTACAATGTGGCTAACCGCAATGACGATTCCTTCATCGATGCTCTGGCGCAGCAAGGCATCGCTTATGTTCCCTTCTTTCCGCTGGGAGGATTCACGCCGTTGCAATCATCGGTCCTCGATCAGGTGGCAGCTTCGCTGAAAGTTACCCCTATGCAGGTTGCGCTCGCCTGGCTTCTGCAGCGCTCTCCCAATATTCTGCTGATTCCCGGCACCTCTTCCACAAGCCATCTTCGGGAGAATCTCAGTGCTGCTTCGTTGGAGCTCTCTTCGGATGTAATCGCCCAGCTCAACTCAATCGGCGCCAAAACAATGGCTGCAGCTCAGCCTGCACATTAATTTGGCTTTTCGATGACGACGTAAAGCTTTTCGATAGCGATAGAAAGGAGTATTTATGAAAGTTTTCGTCACAGGTGCTACAGGATTCATCGGTTCGGCCATCGTCCCGGAGTTGCTTAAGGCGGGTCACAAAGTGCTTGGCCTTGCTCGCTCGGATGCAGGCGCCAAATCGCTCGCTGCGGCAGGAGCCGATGTGCATCGCGGCTCGCTTGAGGATCTCGAGAGCCTGCGCAGTGGCGCAGCCGCTTCCGACGGCGTAATCCACGCCGCTTTCATCCACGACTTCTCGAATTATGGGCCGGCCGCTGAGAAAGACGCACGCGCCATCGAAACTCTCGGCGCGGCGCTAGCCGGCTCTCACCGTCCATTCATCGTCACTTCCGGCACTCTGCTGGTTCAACGCCAAAGCGAACTCGCAATGGAAGAAGAGCCAGCCGACTTCCACTTTCCCGCGCAAATCCGAAGATGCAGCCAATTCACTCGCAGCTCGCGGCGTGAACGTGTCCATCCTGCGCCTCCCGCCCTCGGTACATGGCGATGGCGATCACGGCTTCGTTCCGCGTCTCATTGGCATCGCGCGCGAAAAGGGCATTTCTGCCTACGTCGGTGACGGCGCGAATCGCTGGCCGGCAGTCCACCGCCTCGATGCCGCTCATGTCTATAGGCTCGCGCTGGAAAAAGGCTCTGCGGGCGCCAAGTATCATGCAGTCGGCGACCAAGGCATTCCCTTCCGCGACATCGCTGCCGCAATCGGCCGCCGTCTGAACCTGCCGGTTGTCAGCAAGTCACCAGAAGAAGCCCGCGCTCATTTCGACTGGCTCGCGCACTTCGTCGCCATCGATTGCCCTGCATCCTGCGCGAAAACCCAGCAACAACTCGACTGGCGCCCAACCCAGGTAGGCCTAATCGCCGATCTCGACCATGGCACCTACTTCGACGCCGGCCAAACAAAGCATGCGACGCAGTCGCACGCCTAAACAGCTCGCTATTTGCAGCTTCCGTAAGGATGTTTTTTTCGAATGGCCCTGCTGAGATTCAGTTGGTAGGCACGAGGAGCCGCGTTGATTCATCGTGGGCTTTTCAGTGGCACAGGCACTCCTGCCTGTGCGCCTTCCTTACGTCGCAATCACTCGATCTTGGCTTAATCACCTCCTCGCACTTCATGCCCGCAAGAGGACAGACTTTCTTTCCTGTCAGCTCTTTTGAGTCCTTATGCCGTCCGGGGCCCGCGCGAGCTACCCGCGCAGGCAAAAACATGATCGCGCGCAACAATTCGAAAACTCCGCCCACCGCGATTCCCACGATCCGGAACGGCAGCAGAATCAGCCAAACAATCGGATAAAGAATCAGCGCCAATAGCGCCAGCGGCCAGCAAACCACCAACAGCAGGCACCACAGCAAGAACGTCAACATCACAGCCCTCCCTCAGCGCACACTAGCATATACGCAAAAGGGAGGGCTGTTGTTTCCTTAAACGACTCCGTTGGACGTCTTAACTCACGCCGCCGAAGCCGCTACCCGCTGACGATTTGGCGCGCCTTCGACCTCAGGCCAACGCCGCGCCTGCGCGATCACGATGATATGCATAATGAAAAACAGCGGCACCAGGAACGTCGGCACGATGCTCAGCGGCAACACGGTCATCGCATCAGCCGCAAGCCCGTGCGGATTTACCAGCCTGGATGTCGTTCCGGTTGTCACGGCCACGACCAGGTCCAGCATGCCGAGCGCGTTCCAAAAGATGAACCCTTTTCGATGGCCCGGCTCAGCCAGCTTCATCGCCGCCCACGGCGCAGTGAGGCCAATTGCGATGTCGCCCCATCCGGCAGGGTTCGCGAATATGCCGGGCAAAATCCCGTAGAAATACAGGACCACAAACACGAACCCGGCAATTCGCCACGATTGCACGATGGTCAGCACGCGCGGATCGAGCGACAGCGCAAATTCGCGGAACCCCGCTGAAGCCCTGAACCAGATCCAGAACACGAGAATCGGTATCGCCACCGCAAGCCCCAGCGCGATCGGCGGCGCCGCAGCGCTCTGCTTGAAAACATGCGTGGCTCCCGCAGAAAGTGAAAAAACGAACCATGCCGCGATGATGCCAATCGCCACTTTCCCATAGTCTTTTCCGTTCATCACCATCCTCCTTTCGCTACCGAAGTTATTTTTTGCGCCCCAGAGTTCATTTCAGTTTTCGCCCACCGACATCCTTCTTGCCACAGCAGTCATTTTCCCTTCGCTACAGCAATCATTTTCAGCTCGTCACAGAAGTCATTTCCCCGTCTTATCGCTCTTGCCACAGCAATTATTTCCCTTCGTCACAGAAGTCATTTCGCCGTAGCCACAGCAGTCATTTCACGATTTTGTTGAAACAGCGCGCTCCAACGCTCATCGCCGAGTTGCGAGCGCAAACGGTCCTGCACGGCTTGCCAAGCCGGAGAGGCCAGATCGAATTGTTCTCGCCCCGCCTTCGACAGGGATATCAATCGTTCGCGTCCATCGCGTCCCTGGCGCATCGCAACCCACTTGCGCCGCTTCATAATCGCGAGCGTTCGCGTCAACGTCGTCGAGTCCAACGCCAGAATCTCGCCCAGCCGCCCCTGCGAGACCTCACCCGTCAGCGAGAGCGCCTGCAGGATCGTGAATTGCGTAGTCCGCAGCCCAAGCGGCCGAACCGCGTCGTCATAGAGCTGCGAGAGCGCCCGCGCCGTCCGGCGGAAGGTGGCGCACAGGCACGGCAAATTAGGCAGATTCGGGAGGCTCTTCGGTGGCGTGTCCATACGCATATAGATGCATATACATCTATTTGGTTTCACGCGAATTTCTCCGCACGATTTTAATCTACGGTAGCGCGATTAAAACTCGCCCTAACACATTGAAAACAATGGACGGAGAGCAAGTCTAATCGGCGGTAAAAGCGAGGTTTAAGACGCAGCGAAATGGGGCCTTGTGACTTGGAAGGATGCTGGAAATGAACCGCTGAAGACCGATCTTGCTGAAGCTCAGGCTTCGCTTTTTGGCGAAGTCGAGGTCGATGTCGAAGTCGAGCTCTTGGCGAAGTTGAGGGAGCCGGTGAAGCTGCCGCGCGTGGAATCGATCTTCTTCTGCAGCTGGAAAATCGCGTAGAGCAACGCTTCCGGCCGCGGCGGACAACCCGGAACGTAAACGTCAATCGGAATCACCTGATTCACGCCTTGCACCACCGCGTAATTATTGAAGACGCCGCCTGAAGTGGCGCATGCGCCCATCGAGATCGCCCACTTCGGCTCGGGCATCTGCATGTAGAGCTGCTTGATCACCGGCGCCATTTTCTGCGAGACGCGCCCGGCGATAATCATCAAGTCCGATTGACGCGGCGAGCCGCGGAACACTTCGGCGCCGAATCGCGCGATGTCGTAACGCGAAGCGGCCATCGACATCATCTCGATCGCGCAGCAGGCGAGGCCGAACGACATCGGCCAGATGGAGCTGCGCCGCGCCCAGTTCACCACCTTGTCGAGCGAGGCAAACAGGATGCCTTCATCCTTGAGGAAGTTTTCGTTCTCCCCCGGAAGCTCGAGCGTTACGCCTTTGGCAAGTTCGACGGCCATATGAACATTTTGCCCGTTCGCGTGCCGCATTGCAAATGAGGATGGGCGCGATTGCCAATGGCGATGCGCATGTAGATGAGCATGTAACGGACGAGCAGTTCGACGAAGGGCTGAGCGTGCTGGAGGGCACTCGCGAGCATTGCTGAGTCGAGGCTGGATAGCGACGATCATGGCGATGCCCAGCAAGTGCTTCGCTTCTGTTTCTCCACTCAACATCGTATACAAATGGCACATATGCGTGCGATACTCTCGCCGCTGGGGGAACGGAGGTAGTCATGCGCATTCACATGCGTGCAATTTCCCTGGCTTCTGCTAGTCTCGCCTTAATTCTCTTCTCTGGTATCTCGATTCCTGCATTTGCGTCTGGCGACGATAAATCGCCGGCTCCTGCTTCCGCGGCGGCGAAAAATGCCGCGCCAGCGCCCGACCGCGAGAAGAAGGTCTATACAAACGACGATATCGATCGGATGTGGCCGAAGCCGAAATTGTCTGTCGTGTCGACGTCGCGCGCGCAAAGTCAGCCGGTCGCTGCTTCTCGCGCGGCAGTCGTTGCGACTGAGCCGCTGAGTCCCGAGAGGAATCCTCTTTGGTACGCGTCGCAAGTGGCTGCTCTCGAGGACGAACTTGGCGGCATCGCAGCCGCGGAAGAGCGTCTCCGCGAATTTCGCTCGAGCGGATCGACTGACACTCCGCCTGGGACTCGACTCGGCTTGCAGTTGAATGCGCCGTGCGACGGATTCACGACGGACAATGAAATCTCCAATCTCGAGCAGCGCCGCGCGGAGATCGAACAGCAGATCGCGGCGCTTGAAGACACGGCGCAGCAAAACGATATGCCTCCGGCCGTGATTCGCGATGCCTCAGAGATTCTTGCGGCGGCGCAGAAGCCGTTGAATCCTGCGCAGGAGCGAATGCTGCTAGCCGAGCAACAGGCTCAACTGGCTGATGAACTCAACGCGACCCAAGAGCAACTGGCTTCCATGTCCGAGCAAGCCGCTGCACAGCGCGCGAATCTGCAGCCTCCGACGCCGGGCTTCGGCGGAAACATGACCACCGATTTGATCGAGCGCCTCGACAATCGCGCGAGCGAGATCCGAGAAGCGCTCGACCAAAGCGAAGATGCCGCGCGCAGGCTGGCGCCGGTCAAAGATAAGCGCACAAGTGCACCGTGCGAAACCGTAGCGCGCAGCGCTTTTTCCCTCGAGCCAAATTGCGTTTTTCCATCGAACGTTAACTTTGCGTTGCCATCGCGACGAGCGCTGCTCCATGTAGAATAGGAGCGATGCCGATCCGAATGATTGCGATGGATCTCGACGGGACGTTGCTGGACAGCAACGCGAAGGTCTCCGAAGAAAACGCGCGGACGATTGCGGAAGCCCAGAGCCGCGGAATCGAGATCGTCCTGGTTACGGGGCGGCGTTTCGATTTCGCTCGCCCGATTGCTGATTCCCTTCCCTGCGATCTGCACTTCATCGTGAACAACGGCGCCATGATCAAATCCAAGAGCGGCGTCACTGACTTGCGGCACCTGCTTCCGGCAGCCACGGCGCGCAAAGTGCTCGATGCAACGGAAGAATTCCGTTCGGGCGCGGCAGTGGTCTTCGACCGGCCTCGCGAAAATCAGGTGATGATGGAACGCCCGGATTGGGACCATCCCGTGCGCGGGCCGTTACCTGCGCCGCAACCGCGAATATATCGGCTTGGTCTCGCCGCTGACGGACTGCTTGAACGGAACCGATCCTATCCAGGTGGGATACGCGGATAACTGCAAGAATCTGCGCGCCGCAATGAAGCTTCTCGAGAATTTGCCGATTGCGAATGAATACACGCTGGCGTTGACGGAATATGAAAGCCGCGATCTTTCGATTCTGGATGTTCTGAAGCGCGGTGTTTCGAAGGGTTCGGCGCTGGCGGAGTGGACCAAGCGGCGAGGCATTGCGCGCGACGAGCTGATGGCGCTGGGCGACAACTGGAACGATCGCGAGATGCTCGAGTTCGCCGGTTTACCGATCGTGATGGGCAATGCGGTGCCGGAGTTGAAAACGCTGGGCTGGGCCGTTACGCTGACGAATGACGAAAGCGGCGTGGCGGAAGCGATTCGAAAGCATGTCCTGATGGCAGGCTCGCGAGCGTAAGAATCTGCAGACCGAAACATGAGGCGAGGGATCATTTTCTGCGTGTTGCTGGTTGTTGCTGCGCCGATGGCGCGGGCGGACTACGCGGTGCTGCGCTCGGGTGTGCGGCTGCACATCACGGGATATGAGACGGCGGGCGACCGGGTGCGACTTACCGTGGAAGGCGGCACGGTGGAAGTTGCCGCCGGCGAAATCGTGTCCATCGAACCCGAGGATGTGTTTCCTTCACGGCCTACTGTTGCGCCCTTGCCGGATGGGCCTTACGCGAAATTCATCCGCGCCTCCGCCGAGAAGCACGGTGTGGACGAGAATCTGATCCACCGGATGATTCTGGTGGAATCGAACTTCAATCCCAAGGCGGTTTCGCGCAAGAGCGCGTTCGGATTGATGCAGCTGTTGCCTCAGACGGCGGCGCAATATTCGGTGAGAAACGTGTTCGATCCCGCGCAGAATATTGACGGCGGAACGCACTACATGAAGGATCTTCTCGCGCGCTATCACGGCGATTTGTCGCTTGCGCTGGCCGCTTACAATGCCGGGCCGCAGATGGTTCAGCGGTATGGCGGAATTCCGCCGTTTCCTGAGACGCAGAATTATGTTCGAAAAGTTGCGAAGCCGCTGAAGTGCAAGGAGTCGGCGGACGGGAGTAAGTGCGCGTCGAAGTGAGTGCCAAGGTCTTGCGGCTGAGATTCTTCGCCCCGCTGAGATCGGACGCCAAAACGCCTTCGCTCAGAATGACAATGCTACGTATTTTGACTCAGAGAGTTTGATCGATTACTTCGACGTCGCGCCCCCGATCCTGAAAAACCGATACGCTGTGATTGCCGTGGCTGTTACTGCTGTTGAGGCTGTTGCGGTTGCTGGGGCTGTGGTTGCGGCATGCTGGGTTGGCCGAATGGGTTGCTTGTCGGCGAACCTATTCCGCCTATTCCACCTGGGCCGATTGGCTGGCCGATTCCCGGTTGCTGGCCCTGAGGATTGAGCGACTGCTGCATATTCGCGGCTGCTTCTTCGAGCGGATTCCAGACGAACTCCCACTGAATATATTTCTTGCCGTGGTGGTAGACCTTCTGCGACGGCGAGTCCACTTTGCTGGCAACGCCGGTGAGGAATGCACCGAGGACGGGGCCGTCGACCGGGCCCGTCGGCTTCTGCAAGTCCGCGGGATTTCCGGGCTGCCCGTTCAGCGAACCGAATGGGCTCTGTCCGGGAGCTACCCCTGGCTGGCCTGGGGCACCGGGCTGGCCTAACGGGCTCGGCTGCCCGGGAGGTGCTGTGGGAGGTTGCGAGCCCGGAGGATTCTGTCCCGATTGATCGGGGCTTTGACCGGGAGCCTGACCGGGAGCTTGCGGAGGAGCGTTGGGATCGGTTGGCGCAAGGCTCGGATTTTGCGCGGAGTTCGAAGAACTCGACGACGCGGTGCCGTTCACATCCCCGAAACCGCTCGAATTCGTAAGGCTCGAAACCGGAGTGCCGACCAGGCCTGGAATCTGTCCGGGCAGGCCGTTCTGCAAACCGCCGCTATCGTAGAGAGCCATCTGCTGCAGCGACGTGTATTTGGTGCTGCCGATAATTTGCCCTGCGGCATTCACGTAGATGAATCGCCAGGAACCGTCGGCTGTATTGAGCGGATCTTTGTAGGACTGGCGAAGAAAGTGAAGCTGCGGCATGCCTTTCTTAAGATCTTCGAGAGTCTGGGGATAGTGCCCGGTCTTGTGGAAATAAAGGCGAATCGCTCGGGCGTATTGATTGCCGCGCCAGATGGCTTCGTCTTCGCGCTGGCGCTTGCCCTCGATTCGAAGGTTGGCAATCATCGCGGTGGAGGCGATGAGAATCATCATCGTGAGAGAGAGTGCCATCAGCATGGCGTAGCCGCGCTCACCGGAACGATGAGCATTTTTGCGCGGGCGCGGAGCGGAATTCATCATGGCGTTGCCTGATCGCCTGGGCCAGGGCCTGCGCCGGCGCCAGCCGGAGGTTGAACCATCGCGACGCGCGCGTGCCGACCGCTGGAGATTTCTTCGACGTCGGCAGAATCGTTGCCGATATGAATCAAGCGATAGTTACTGAGGAATTTGTCGCCCTCGGCCACGACGAGGACGTCGTCGCCATTCTTGAAAAATCCGAAACGCGTGCCCGACGGAGCGGGGCGAACCGCATATCCGAAAAACTCGCCGGGAACCTGAACGGGAGGAGGTGGCGGCGGCGGCTGTCGGCCCGGTGGCGATAACTGTGCTCGGCCTCCTTCCGTTTGCTCCGGAGTCAGCTCCGGCGGAGGCGGAGTGGCATTGAAAATATTGCGGTGCGCGCTGAGGCTTTCTTCTTTCTGGAGTTTGGCGAGGAGATCGAGGCGCAATTGCGGTTCCTGAACGCTCAGGGGAACAAACTTCGCGTCGGCCGACACACGCGGCATCCCGCCCGCTATCTGGCTGCGGTTGAAGAAATACGCCAGGGCGCCGACAACGAGCAGACCCACCAGCACCGAGATTTCGATCCTCTGTTTCGTCACATCAAGTCCTGAAAAACGTACGCAAATCCAGATTCAGTTTGATGCCCGGAGTGGAACCCGCCGACGCCAGCGTGAGATTATCGAGCAAATAGAAATTCTTCGAACGTTCGAGCGCGTGAATAAATTCAATCAAGGCCGGGTAGTCGCCTTCGACTGTGGTTTTCATGGCGATTTCAGTGACGCCGTGGCCTTTCAATTCTTTCTGCTGGAAGCTGACGCCGCCGGTCTTCAGCCCCGCCTTGTGAGTGATCTCCGTCAAGTTCGGCGACGACAGCCGAATAGCCTGCGGAAGCCGGGAGAAAATCCGCTTTAAAAAAGCCGTCGCAATCTTTTCCGACCTGCGGCAGCGAGGCTTTGATTTTCTCGCCGCGTTCGACGTCGGCCTTGAGAAGCTTGGCCTGCAATTCCAGGCGGTCACGCTGGCGCCGCTTCGTTTCGGGACCTTCGCGGCCTCCCTGCCAAATGAATACAGCGAGTGCGATGTCGGCCGCAAACAGCAGGGCTAGAGCGGCGGTGACGTATTTCTTCCAGGGACTCGAAGATCGAGTGGGTGTCATATCGTCACATACCACGCCGTGAGATCGACGAGAATGTCATTCGAGTTCTGCTCGCGATGTTCGGCTTGTACCTGGATCTCCGCAAAATCTTTGGATCGCTCGAGCGTTTGCAAGAACTTCACCTTGGAATCGTCGCTCAAGGCGCTGACGGTGAGCTTTACCAGAGCGCGCCCATGATCGAGGCGAGGCGAGATGCTCACCACGCGCACACCGGCGGGCAAGCGTCTGCCCCAGATCGGCGAAAACTTTCGTCCAGGGGAAACTGCGTTCATCGATGAGCGAATTCAGGAAGCCGGCGCGATCGAGAACCTGCACGGCTTGCGGCGTCTTGAAATACGATTCGAGAGCGGCCTGCTTCTGCTCGCTGACTTGAATCTGCCGCTCGAGATCGGCGATGTTGCGGCGGATGTCGCGATTGGCGCGCCACGATTGATAGGCCTGCTGTGAAAGAACTAGAAGCAGAATCAAACCAATTGTTCCCAGCAGGCCTGCGCCGGCAAGGAACGGCCTTTTATTTTCACGTGGAGCGGTGGAAAGATTGAGTCGCAGCTGCATATGAAATTTGGCGCTAAAGCGCTCAGGAACCTCCGTTCATCATCCAGCCAACAACTGAGTCGAGATCCTCGCTCATCAGGTCCCTGGCGGTGGAAGGAAGCCATAGAGCCTGATCGGACGAGGCGAGCGGACCAACCGATACTTTCAATTCCGCCGTGAGTGCCTGCCTGAAGATTTCCTCGCGCGAACCGAACCCGGAGAGCCGGACGCGATCTACCATCGCCTCCCAAGTGTCCTGATAATAGGCGATGGCGGGAAATATTTCGTCGAGAATCAATTGGGGCTCGAGGGAGCTTACATCGGCCGGCATCTCGCCCGAGCGATAGACAGCGAGATTTCCCCCTGAACGATAACAGTGGTGAGGGTGCGTCCGCTGATACGAACGAGCAGGGTGGCGCCGCGATCTTCGAGCAGGGGCAACGTGGCGAGCGTGGAACCCAATACAACGATGGGGTTCGCGTTGAGAGAGGAAACCAGCTCCTCATATTGGCGGACGATGCTTTCGCGGGCGACAGCCGCGACAATTTCGAGACTGCCGTCGCGGCCGTGCTGGCGCATCCAGGAAACAACGGTTTCTTCCACGTCGAATGGAACGCTTTTCTTCAGGCGCCATCGAAGCAGCGGCAGGGCTTCGTCGGCGCGGCGTGGAAACGTCTCAAAGGGAAGAATGAAGACGCGAACGACGGGATCAGGGATCAAGAGTGCCAGATCGGTTCCGTGGCCGGTGACGCGGCTGAACAGACGGCGCAGGGCGCCACGGACGGCGTCGGGCTGAGCGATGTTGACCTCGACGGGAGAAGGAACGATTGCTCCAAAGGGAACAGGCTCGATGGCGTAGGACTCGAGGGTGCCTCGCGTCTTGCCCCAGCGAGCCAGCGCGACGCGGTCGGGCGATATTTCGGCAACCAGCGAGGGATGCGGCATGGCGTTGAGCCAGCGATCCAGGCGCCGCATGGGGCCGAGTTGATAGAGCTTGGCCTCGAGATTTGGCGCGGTGCTAGTCAAGGAAAGTCACCTTATTGATTTCGCGCAGAGTGGTTACGCCCTTGCGGATTTTTTCAAGGCCCGGAGTCGCGCAGGAAGGTCATGCCTTCCGCTTTTGCGGCGCGCTTGATTTCCGAGGTCGGGCGGCGATTGATAATCATCTCGCGAATATTGTCGGAGAGGTCGAGCAATTCGGTGATCGCGCTGCGGCCGCGATAGCCGCTGCCGGAACATTCGAGGCACCCGGTTCCCTCGTAAAAAGGCACGCTGCTCCAGTCGGCGGGATCGAGCCCTGATTCTTTCAAGACTTCCGGGGCGTACTGGACGCGTTTCTTGCAATGGTCGCAGATCACGCGGACGAGGCGCTGGGCCATGATGCAATTGAGGGCGGAGACGAAATTGTAGGGCTCGACGCCCATGTTGATGAAGCGGCCGATGACGTCGGTGACGTTGTTGGCGTGGACGGTGGTGAAAACGAGGTGGCCGGTGAGGGCGGAGTTGATGGCGATCTGGGCGGTTTCCTGGTCGCGAATTTCGCCGACCATGATTTTGTCGGGGTCGTGGCGAAGGATGGAACGCAGCCCGCGCGCGAAGGTGAGGCCTTTCTTTTCGTTTACGGGAATCTGGGTGATGCCGCGCACCTGATATTCGACGGGATCTTCGATGGTGATGATTTTGTCTTCGTCGTTCTTGATTTCGTTGATGGCGGCGTAGAGGGTGGTGGTCTTACCGGAGCCGGTGGGGCCGGTGACGAGGACCATGCCATACGGCTCATGGATGTAGCGGCGGAAGCGCGTGATGTCCTGCGGATCGAAGCCGACTACATCGAGATTCAGGTTGCGGAATTTTTCGCTGAGCGTTTCTTTGTCGAGAACGCGGAGGACGGCGTCTTCACCGTGAACCGAGGGCATGATGGAGACGCGGAAGTCGACGAAGCGGCCTTTGTAACGCACGCGGAAGCGGCCGTCCTGAGGGACGCGGCGCTCGGCGATGTCGAGTTCGCTCATCACTTTAATTCGGGAAAGAATCGTGGCGTGCCATTCCTTGGCGAGGGCTTGCATGGCGTATTGCAGGACGCCGTCAATGCGGTACTTGACGACGACTTCGGTGTTGCGCGTTTCGATGTGGATGTCACTGGCGCGGCGCTCGAGGGCGGTGAAAATCACGGTGTCGACGAGGCGGACGACGGGGCTGACGCCGGTGTCGCGCGTCAGCTTGTCCATGGTGATGTTTTCGTCGCTGTCTTCTTCGTCGGCGACGACTTGCAGCGTGAAGCCTTCGGTGGCCTGGTCGAGGACGCGCTGGGATTGCTCGGTGCGCTTCAGGAGGTCGTCGATTTGGGAGGTGGTGGCGACTTTTATCTGGAGGCGCTTATTCAGGAGAAGCGCGAGTTCGTCGGTCTGCTGCAGCTGGCTGGGATCGGCGATGGCGACGACGAGGGTGCCGTTGTGGCTCTCGAGCGGAACGAATTTGTAGCGAAACATCATTTCCGCGGGGATGCTGCGGAAAAGTTCGGGGTCGATGCGCTGTTCGCGGAGATCGACAAATGGACAGCGATAACGCTCGGCGAGGCGGCGGGCTTGATCGCGCTCGGCGGCGTCGTCGGGAATGCCGGTAGGAATGGGATTTACTGTGGTCATTAACTTGCAGCTCCTATCTGGAGGGAGAACATCGGCAGATATAACGCGATCAATAACGAGCCTATCACAACGGCCATGATGACCAAAATTACGGGCGAGACCCAGATGAGCGTGCGCTGCAATCGCGTATTTACTTCTTCTTCGTAGAAATCGGCGACGCTGGTGAGCATGGCCGGCAGCGCGCCGGAGGCTTCACCCACTTCGATCATCTCGATGGCGAGAGACGGAATCAGGTTTGTTTGCGCGAGGCTGGCGTGAAGTGTTTCGCCTTCGCGGACGCGCTCGGCTGCTTTTTCGACGGAGGTAGCGACGAGGCGGCTATCGATGGCGCGCGACGCGGTGGCGAGAGCCGCGACCAGCGGAGTGCCGCCGGCGAGAAGCGTCGAGAGAGTTCGGACGAATTGCGCGATTTGCGCTTTTAACCAGATATCGCCAAAAAACCAGATACGGGGCTTGACGCTATCGACTGCGAGGGCGCCGCGATCCGTGCGCGTCCAGAGTCTAATCATCACGAAGCCAACCGCGGCCACGACTGCGAAAACAAGAAAATAATCCCGCAGCGGCGCGGCCAGGCCAAGAACGATTTGCGTGACACGCGGCAGCGGAACGTTGAGGTCCTTGTACAGACCGGCGAACTTGGGCATCGCGTAAGTCACCATGTACGACATCACGAGCACAACTGCTGCCGACGAGAATGGACGGGTAGATCAGAGCGGTGATGAGCTGACGCTTGAAACCGGTGCTTACCCGAAGATATGAAATGTATTGATCGAGGACGCCGCTCAGGTTTCCGCTGCGTTCACCGGCAGAAACGGCGGTGACGTACACCGGCGGGAACGAACCCTGGGCTGCGAGCGCGTCGGAAAGCAAAGCGCCATCCCTAACGCGTTGGCGGACGTCGCTGATGATTGGCCTTAGACGTTCGGCCGCGGCGCGTTCGCCGAGCAAGTCGAGAGCTTTCAGGATTGGCAAACCGGCCTTGAGCAGGGTGTTGAACTGCTGGTTGAAAATCAGGAAATCCTGAGTCCGGATGGACCGATCCGTCTTGGGCCTGGTGAGTTGGGCAATAACGTCGAGGTGGCTGCGAATACCGTAGACGTAGAAGCCCCTGTCGGCGAGCTTTTGCCTCGCTTCAGCCTCCGACTGGGCCGTCTCGACTTGATCGAAAACCCGGCCGGAGATATCCCCGACTTTGCAGACGAATTCAGCCATGTTTTTCGGTTAAACACCCACACTAAGTGGGTGTCTCGCCTTCAGTTTAGCATACCGCTTTTGGGCCTTCGGTGAAGGCGTGAAAACGACTCGTTAACACCATGTGACAACGGGCCTGAACGGGAGCCTCAGCTGGGGAAAAGACCAAGATATGGGATTCGGGAATGCTTGGGAGGGTTGGCCCTAGTCGGGGACTAGTGAATTGCTCCCGCGAGAGTAGCTTCGTCGACGACTGTAACGCCGGGCGGCGGTTGAAAGTGAAATTGCGCTTCGGGGATGGGGATGTTCTCCTCCCAATTGCCGAAGCGGAATTCTGTTTCGACATTTCCCGCCTCGCGAAGGATTACGCGGACGAGGCGGGCCTGCGGGTCGGTCTCTAGAAGAACCTCACGCAGAGAACCTGTGGAATCTGTCGGTGTCGCCGGAGCTGTTTCGTGGCGTGCAGCGCAGGACGATGTCGCCATCCTGCGTGGGGCGATCCTCCGGCTTGCCGCTGGCGGACAAGGCGGGAGCCACGATTTCGATGCTGCGGCACAAGCGCGAAAGATCGGCCTTCCCTACCAGCAATGCAATGGGCGTCCGCCAATCTAGAGCTCTCTTTCATCTTCGCGCGGCTCACCGTGCGATCGGCGGGAACATAAAACCAGACATTGGTGCCATCCACGAGGAAGAGCTTTTGCTCGGGCGATTCGTAATCCCAACGCATGCGCCCCGGTCGGGAAAAATAGACAGTACCCGATTCGGATTGAACGGCGCCTTTGCCATCGGAATAGCGCTCAAAGAAAGTGGCTTTAGTGTGTGGGCGTGCTGGTATCGCGATTCCAGGGCGCGTGCACGGCGGACTTTGCGTCAGCGGCAGAATTCGATGCGGAGCGGTCGCATCGCCACAACTCAGGAAATAAGAGAACGACATACGGTGAGCTTAACAAGAAAGAGAGAATCGCGGAGAAGAAAGTGGTGGTTTACCGTCTACTGAAGCGGAGGAAGCGCCTGACACGCTGCCACGACTGGCCGCCTTTGCTCCCGAAGTATCGATACGTATTACCCCCGGCTCATCGCTGCAATAGCTCGATTGCCCGGTTTGCCCGACGACGACCGGCACAGATGTCGTGAGGATATTCGTTGAACCCCGGCGCGGCGCAGGATGGCGGCGGGTTCGGAATCGGAGCGCCTTGCGGCTGGTAGTCATAGACATAACCACTCTTATGATACGGCGGAGTGGTCAGTGTGTCGTCAAGCAAGATTGCGCCGTTGCAATTTGCCGCTCCGACGCCGCCGAGCGCTGATAAGGCTTGGCGGAAGGCCATTACTATAGGTGGACGAATAAACGATGGCGGCGCTGGTGATGGTCCTGATATTCGAGACGCCGGAAGCCTGGTTCGCGGCCATTCTGGCGCGAAGCAGGTTCGGGATGGCGATCGCGGCGATGATCAGGATGATGGCCACGACGATCAGAAGCTCGATCAGGGAAAAACCGCGCTTTCGGTTCCGCATTCGTCTCCGAGTTGTGATTTTTTTCGAACATTTTCTTGTCTCTGTTGCTGATCGCCTCTTAAAAAAAAGGGGAGGAAGCCGGTGACTTCCTCCCTTCCATTGCTTCAGCTTAAGACTTACTGCAACGGAGGCATTGCCAGAGTCGCGCACGGGTTCAGTACCTCAAGCGCTGTTGCTGCCGAGTCAACGCGAATGACGCCCGTCTCATCGATGCAGTACGCTGCGGTTCCGGTCGACAACGAGACCGGACCCGCGCTGACCGAAAACCCTGTGAAACCGGAAGCAGCGCAGGCTGCAGGAACACCCGCGGTCAGCTGGCAGCGACGCCGCTATTCGCGTAAGTGTACTGGTAACCGCCCTTTTGGTTGCCGGATCGTTCGACAGCACTTCGTCGATCAGATCCGCGTTGGTGCAGCTTGCAGCTGCGCCAGCCGGGCCACCGAGCTGCGACAGGTCCGTCGTGAAGCCGTCGCTGTACGTGGACGAGAAGGTTTCCTCGGCCGAAGAAATCGTACGGAGCGTGCCGACTGCAGCCGACTGGTTCGCAGCAATCTTCGCGCGAAGCAGGTTGGGAATTGCGATAGCCGCGATGATCAAAATGATCGCCACGACGATCAGCAATTCGATAAGCGAAAAGCCCTTCTGGTTCTTCTTCATTGTTTCTCCTTGGATCCAAAGTCGAATGTTTCTCGTACTCCCTGGCGGGGTACGCGGCGATATAGTGCACGGTGTGTGCCAAGCTGGAGCAGAGGGTTACCGTTATGGCACACGGCATTATACCTGCCCGTTTCATAGAGATACAGACGCTGATTTGAGTGGCTGGGTTGGTCGTTGCGAAAACGGGATTGGAGCGAGTCGAAAAATGACGTTTTTTGGCAGTCCTAGTCGACTGAAAGGGTCATCCTATTGGCCTCTCTGCCTTTAGCTTTGTTTTCGATTGATGCGGCGAAGGCGAGCCACAGCTAATCGAACACAGCAAACCAGAGGAGCGGCGAATATACAAGATTCGCTATCGCATTCATTCAATTGGCGAGTTTGATGCGCGGGCTATTGAAGCGAGGCCAGCGCGGTGCAGGCCGCCGGCGAAGCCGCTTGTGCGCCGGTAGGGTCGTAGTGAATGATTCCAGGCTCTTCGCTGCAATAACTGGTCTGCCCGGTCTGCCCCACGACGACTGGAACAGCGGTGGTGAGGTATGCGTTGAATCCAGCATTTGCACAAGCTGCCGGGGGATTTGGTATAGGAGCGCCTTGAGATTGGTAATTGAGCTGGTAGCCGCTCTTGCGGAAAGGAGGAGTGGTCAAAGTGTCGTCGAGTAGAATCGCGCCATTGCAGGTTGCAAGGCCCACGCCACCGAGTGTCGGAAGATCGGGCGGATATCCGTTGCTGTATGTGGACGAATACGTGATAGCGGCGGTGGTTATCGTCCTGAGATTAGAGAGACCGGAAGCCTGATTCGCCGCCATGCGAGCACGAAGCAAATTGGGGATGGCGATCGCGGCGATGATAAGAATGATGGCGACCACGATCAGCAACTCGATTAGGGAGAATCCACGCGTTCGAAGACCTGATGCACTCATCAGCTGGCTCTCTTCCATCGTCGGTCTCGATGGCACTATCGTTGGGTCAGAAAAAAGCAAAAGGGAGGAAGCGTTGGCTTCCTCCCTTTCTTGAAGCCGAATTACTACTGCAACGGAGGAAAGCCCGAACCGGCGCACGGCGGAGCGATTACAACGCCGGCTGCGTTTACGCGAACCACTCCGGTTTCGTCAACGCAATATGCTGTCGTACCCGTCGAGTTCAATGTGACAGGCGTAGCGCTGACCGAAAAGCCGGTGTCACCGGACACACCGCAAGCCGCCGGAACTCCGGCAGTAAGCGAAAGAGTGCCATTCGGTGTGAATATGAAGCCGTAGCCGCTCTTCTGGTTCGGCGCAATCTGAAAGCACTTCGTCGATCAAGCCCGCATTCTTACAGCCTTGCGAACCAGCCGGTCCGCCCAACTGGGCCAGCGTCAGCGTATAACCGTCGCTGAAGGTGGACGAGAAGGTTTCCTCTGCCGAAGAAATCGTGCGGAGAGAACCGACTGCGGAAGCCTGGTTCGCAGCAATCTTCGCGCGAAGCAGGTTGGGAATTGCGATAGCCGCGATGATCAAAATGATCGCCACGACGATCAGCAACTCGATAAGCGAAAATCCCTTCTGTTTCTTGTTCATTGTTTCTCCTTGAAACAAATCTCGGTGTTGTAGAGTTGGTGCTGTTGAGGCACTCACGGTGGAAGAGCAATGGAGACACCAATCGAGCGCGCGCAATGACGAAAGCGAAGTGCTTGCTAAGTAGCCAAGAACAGGGAAGTTACGGGAGCTATTGCAGTGGTTCAAAAACGAAAACGGAGTGTTTCTTTTCGGTATACTCAATAGTTAACAATAATGGCCCTGGAAGATTCCAAAATGCGCCCGCACCAAATCGACACTAATTCCACGTCGTACTTTTTTGAAGTTCGCGGAGCGGACCGAGAAGGAAAGCCAAATCAATGCAGGCGAAGAACTCTGAACAGATTGCTGAAATCATCTGTCCAGAGCATCGTGGGATCCGGAGGAGGCAGCGCATCCAGATGTCCCTGAAACGAATTGATCGCTAAGGCGCTCGGATCACGAGACAACAGGATCCAGTCGCTTCTATCAGCGATGTCGGCGCCATGCGGCTTATGAAGACGAACCGCGGCCAGATGATTGTGCGCCGCGAGCGCCGCCACGACCGGACTCAGATCGAGCATCCGATTGGAAATATGAAATACGAGCACCGAATCCGGACCGCGGAGATGCTCTAGATAGATCTCCATTGCCTCCTGCGTGAGCAAATGGAGCGGGATGGAATCGCTGCTAAAAGCATCTACAAACAGCACGTCGAATTTCTGCGAACCGGTTTCACTGAATTCACGTTCGAGAGATAAGACGCGCATCGCCCGGCACAATCTCGATTTTTGCAGCCGAATCACGGACATACGTGAAATAGGGTTTCGGTCCTGTCGAATAGCCAATGACTTGAGGATTCAGTTCATAGAATCGAAACGTATCGCCTGGACGACCATAGGCCGCCAAGGTACCAACCCCCATGCCGATGATTCCGTAGCGGACGGGGCATGGCGAAGCGCACGCAGCTTTCGCCTCCATGAAAAGCCCGATGCCGCGATGGCGTGAATAATAAGTTGTCGGTTCCGTGGGCTGATCGGAGGATTGGGAGCCGTGTGAAGTTTGCCCGTGCCGCAGCTCGATGGTGTGCAGGGCACTTCTGCGAATCAGCAGTGCGGCATAGAAATTTCGGTCGCGACGGACTTCGCGAAGTTTGTCAAACTGCATTTGTCCGTAGAGAGAAGCTGCCAGAGCAACCACGATCGAGACGGCTGCCAGCTGGGCACCATTCAAGCGCCGGAACCTTGATTCTCTGTTCCATGTCCTAAGCGTGACCACGCCTACCACGATCGCCAGCGCCAATAGCAGCGGGTAATAGTGCCAGCGATACATTATCATTTGAATGTCCGCCAAGCCGGCATAGCGCCACAGGAACTCCGGAGCGATGAACAAGCCAAGAAGAATGGCTCCGCCGAGATACGGCTTATTGCGGTACCACCAAGACTCGCGGTCGTGTGCGATGGCCAGGATTCCCAGGAGCGCACAACCGACTAACCCGACATGAAATTCCCAAAAGCCGCTAAAAATGCGGGGAGCAGCAAGAGCGACGAATAGGCCGCCTGCAGCCCCTCCAGCCGAGATGAACAAGTAAAATCGCGTGAGGTAGCGCGGATGTGGTTTTAGCCGCGCCAGTTCTCCGTGACAGACCATGCAGCAGGCGAAAAGCACCAGGCTGAGCAGCGATACCTGTCTTACGACCGGGGCATTGATCGACGATAGCAACACCAGGAGCGCCATGGGGAAAGATGCGGCCAGCAAGACGTGAAAAATTTCGCGCCGATACCAGTTCGGACTGTCAAAGCAGACGATGAAACTGATCAAGTACAGGCTCAGCGGCAGCACCCACAGAAAAGGAACCACTGCAACTTCCTGGCACATGAGATTGGTGGTGGCGAGCAGCATCAAAGAAGCAAAAGCCGGAAGCAAGAACCACAGAATCTGAACGGAACCTGACGGCTGGATGGCTTCCTCTAATTCCGCCGCTGGCGAAGCAGGCAAGGCCGAGCGTTTTACGTCCATTGCGCAGGCTATTAGGCCGGCAAAGAAGAGCATATACGCCGCGCTCCATAACCATGCTTGGACATGGAGGCGGAAACCCGGCTCGACCGCGAATGGGTATGTGACGAGACCCAGAAGCGAGCCGATATTCGAGAGAGCATAGAGCCGATACGGCGATTTGCCGGGATAGGCCCGGGCAAACCAGCTCTGCAACAGAGGAGCGCTCGCGCTGAGGCACAAGAAAGGCAGCCCCACGGCCACCAGAAGCAATCGCAATATCTGCGATACGGGAAAATCAGAGGACGCCGGGCGCCAGGAAGGGCCGGGTAGAAGCGGCGTTTTCCAGAACACGGCCCCCAATACGATGAGCGAAGCGGAGACAGAGAGCACGGCGATATGAACGATCGCCTGCGTCCGAGCCTCGAGTTTGCTGGATAGAAAGTGGGCGTACAAATAGCCGCCCAGCAACAGCAGCTGAAAGAAAAGCATGCAGGTGGTCCAGACCGCCGGAGTGCCGCCAAACCACGGCAGGATGTATTTGCCTAATATCAGCTGCACTTGAAAAAGAAGGAATGCTCCACAAAAAATCGTGAAGCCATAGCGGAAGCGGGTCCTGGAAACTGGCAAGGAGACAGCAACAGGTTCCGCGATTAATTCCTGCACATCCACGCTAGACATATTGTAGTGCGAATTCCTTTAGAAAACGTTTAACGAACCCTAATTGTATCCGCGGCACGGATACGGACGACCTTAGATGTTCGTTGGCGTTGTCGCATCTGATATGTAGCGCTCTCCATTCTCCATATCGATTTGCCCTAAAGGCTCGACTTTACAAAACCCGGAAATTGCCAAATTCCTTCTGCTTAATAAGTTCGCTGACTTCGTTATGTAATTTTTCGTTTCCATAGTGCACGTCCGCTCTTCACGAGTCCGAGGGCTCAACCCCAGCGGGCGCGGCACAGCTTCGCTAAAGACGCATCGCTGAGATCAGAAGGTGTCAACTTTGGCCACGATCCGTCCTCTCCTAGCGAAGGCTGGAATACCACATGATCTAAGACCGTCGTGCCGCCGAGCCGAAGGCTGCTTGTGTCGGCGGCTGTTGCGGTGGCCGTGCTCGTGGCGGCATGATGCATTTCAGAAGACGGAATCCCAAAATCGCCAACCTGGTACGCCGTGGGTAATGCGACGCTCGCTCCTACTTCACGTCAGTACGTCTTCTGGCTTTTCGATACTCTCGAGATTCGTACCCCTTTGTAAAATAACGCCTTACGATAGTTCGTTTTGTAATTTTCACCTCCCCGCAGTATGACTGGCTCCCCGACCTCGATAAGTAAGTAACCAGTATGTTAAACATTAATAGATAATATACAGTCCCAGATTAGTTGAGTATTGGAGCAGTTGATCCAAGCAGAGCCCTCCTGGAACGCGCTGCGGAAGACGCAACCACACGCCGCGGGCTCAGCGCCCTCTCGGCGCGACCGATTCTTATTGACCTGCTTTCGGAGCTAGCTTTTTGTCCTTCTCGGATGGGCGTCCTTTCGAAGTTTACGCCTCCTTCTTGAGACGGCGAACGGTTTCCAAAACGGCAAGCAAACGCTCCATTTTGCGCATATTCGCGGTGCGGTACCGTTCAATCCGATCGTCAACGTCAGACGGTGGCAGAACCGAATCCGGCGCATAGTCGAATAACTCGTGGACCTGTGCGAGCGCCCGCCGTATTCCCTGCGCTTCGATTTCCCTCTGAATTGCCTCGAATACGAGCCTGGTCATCGTCGATCTGCTTCTTGGTGCTCTCTTTGGCTCTATCGACGGGCGTATTCTCTTCGAAAATGTGGTAGCGCATTACAATTATCTCCGCTAGGTCAGTCCGCTGGTTGCCGTAAATCAATCTCAGGTACTCCAGGTCTTCGTCGGGCCGAAGGCCGCGTTGTTCGATCGTGTCTTTAAGGTACGTCAGAAACATCGCGCAAAATCCGGGACGCAAGCGCGTGAAATATCCTGCTTCGGATTCATGCTCCTTGGGAATTGGAAGCCGAGCTGTGTGATTTCGATCATATTGATCTAAATCAAGATGCGCCAGCATCCGAGCCTTTTTCAACGCCTGCAGAGCAAAATTCTCGACGCGGCCAGCTTGGAGTTCGTTTTGCACCAGATCACGGCCAATCCGAAGTTCCATGGCACCTTCAAGCCGACATTCTGTCCGGATCTCGTCATATAGTGAAGACGCGGCATTTTCTTCCTCAGGAAGCACTCGGTCGATCAAAATCAGATGCTTCCGAGATTTCTGGGAGGACTTCGATTTTCCGTGAGCTGTGCGTGGGCCCCCGCTCCACCGCCCGGCTTCGATTTTAATGTAGACATCTCTTCTAACCTTAAATTCTGAGTGAATTCCATCGCATCTTCCTGTTCGTCGAAAAAAGAGAACGGCCAGTGCTGCGCCTCTGCGGATGCTCGCGCGTTCGAGAGACGGTCTTAGGACGCCTCAGAGACTGTTGCTCGCTGGCGTACCGGTTTCCAGCAGACGAATCTCGCCCGTCAGGCTGCTTCAGTGCTGCCCGCGGGTGCGGTCGACCTCGTGCTTGAGAGGGGGCCTTACGCGGATACTGCGAAGACCTTCGCGATGATCGGTGGTGCCGTGCCGGCCTGTCGACCCGAATTATCGCGATCTCAAGCTAGAAAATCGGTGCCGTGGTTTGTCAAACAGTTTTTGGGGCTTCTGGGCTCCTGAGAACAGTACCAGCCACCCTGGCTATGAACAAGAAAGCGCGATCGAATCCTTCGCAGCGCCACGTGGCCGCCACGATCGAAACACGTCGAAGAACACAAGTTTCTGAAGCTCCCAAGAAGTGATTACAATCGTAGTCAAATGCCACGGCAGAGGAAAAACATCCACGCGGCAGAATTAGCTCGCCATAGGTGGTCAAAGGTGCCGAAGAGCGAGAGGGCCAAACACGTGCCGCGCTCTGGGGGCCGGCCCAGAAAATACCCGAAGTGTCCTCGGTATGGATCTCACCGATTCTCGCCTACAACAGGCCGCTGTCCTTGCGGCTTTCTTAGACCCCAACCTAAGTAGTTCCCCTTCCGCCGATCGGCGGCCAGAGCCCAGAATTTGTACTTTACTAATCGTGCGAACGATTATACAATACTTGTATGACAGGGTCGTTTAAAGGAACTAACCATGAGACAAGAGGCGACGAAAAACAAAAGGGCTTTCAGACGCGATCTCGCTATTGTGAAGAAGTTGTGGCCAGGTCAGGTACATGGAATTCAACGGGAGAGCTTAAAAGCACTCTGTCGCGAGTACCAATTCTCGGTGCAGGTCGGCGATCTCCAGCTCTTGGAAGGCCGCTGGTATGTGACGCATTCGGGATTGGTGAGGCTTTCACGTCGAAACGGATGTGCAGGCATCCGGGTTCATCCAGTCTCCAGATTCTGCGACGCTGAAGCACACCGCTGGGTCTTCAAGGCAACAGTTTACAAATCATCGAGCTCACGCGGCTTCGTAGGTCACGGCGATGCGGATCCTTCCAACACATCCTCCGTAGTTCGGGGCGCAGAGATGCGCGTCGCAGAGACCCGCGCCGTAAATCGCGCGCTACGCAAAGCCTATGGAATCGGTCTCTGCTCGGTCGAGGAACTTGGATATCTCTCTTCGCCACCTGAGCGGATTCGGGGTAAAGGGATGGATTCCGTTCATTCGAATGGAAACGGATCCGGCACTGGCCAGCCTAGGCTACGCGACAAACTCTGCCTACTCGTCCGCAAGCACGAGCTTGATCCCAGCCTCGTGAAACGCTATGCGGCTGACTTCTGCGGAACCGAAGCGCTCCGCGATGCCAGCCGTGACCTGGTCGAAGCCTTCATTTCCACACTGGCCGAAGAGGCCGCTAAGGATCGTGCTGCTCTGATTTGCAAATTGAACGGCTACAACCAGCTTGAGGAGGTGAAGTCGTGAAACGACATTTTCCCGGTCTGCATGCTGAAGCATCACGCGGCGATGGAATTCTGGAAGGCATATTTCTGGTTCGGGTGGATCGAGCTTACTTTCGCTGGCACCCGCAAAAACCCTTCTTCATTCTCAGTTTTGCGATCCTCGAGCCTAGCGATCTCGCCTCACGCAAAGTTTCGGGACGAATCTACTGCACCCAGAAGGCGCTCTGGAAACTGAACTGGTTTCTTCGGGATTTCGGCTACGACACGGATTTGCTCGGACGGGACGAGGTGGATGAAAAGGCTCTGCTCGGCCTCACCGGTGTGCTGCGCACTACGAGAAAAGCTTTCGCGGGTCGCACTTTTGTCAACTTCGAAGGATTTGCACCATCCGCGGAATGGGAATTCATCTCGAAGGATGCTCGCGAAGGCGTCGTGGCGGGAGGGTCGAATGACCTACAGCTTCACGCAGATTAGCCAGTATCTTCGCTGCCCGCGGAAGTATCGCTATCGGTACCTCGACGGCTGGCGCGAAAAGGAAGATCGAGCCTCGATGATCTTCGGTCGCTGCTTCGAGAACGCCCTGGCAGCCTATTTCCGCGAAGAAGATTCGACAGCAGTGTTCTTTAAGGCGTGGCAAGAACATCAGGACGCTGCGCTGCAGTATGCGAAGAACGACTCCTGGGACAGGCTGTATCACCAGGGTGTTCGCCTACTCGAACAATTCGCGCAGGATGATCGTGTGCGGATTCGCTACCCGAAAAGGAATCTTCAGGTTAAATGCACACGATCGCTTCCGTGCGGCAGCGAATTTGTATCTTACGTCGATGCGATTGGTGAGCTGGACGGAACGAAATGCATACTCGATTGGAAAACGACAGGATCGCGCTATCCGGAACAGCCCGATGGTCTCTTGTCGCTCGATCCGCAACTGATCTGCTACTCCTGGATGACGGGAATCGCGGATGTCTCTTTGGTTGTGTTTGTTCGAAAGACCACGCCTGAAATTCAATATCTGAAGACATCCATCGATGAAGAACAGCGTCGGGAATTTGGCCAACTGGTGGAAACAGCCGTCGAACAGATTGAAGCCGGCCATTTTCTCCCGCACAGCGGAATTCGCTTTCCACAAAACGGATGCGTCGGCTGTTCCCATCTGGGCCTCTGCCTGGGAAATCAGCAGCTCATGGATTCCAAACTCATTCGCCGAACGGGAGCAACGGATCTTGATTGGCTTGACCAATTTGACGACTAACGGGCGTGTGCTGGTGGAACCGAAACTGAATCGGCGCCGTGCTCTGTTCGTTCTCGACAAGGTCGATGAGATCCTGTCCTGGGAGCGTAATGCTGAGCAACAGAAGGACACGCGGTTCGTCGAACTGGGCCGGTACCTGTGCGAAGTGCGGGCTGGCCAGTACTGGAGGCTCGAAAACCTCGCGCTCCTTCGATGATTTTTTGACGAAACGTTTTCCAGAGTCCAGGCGCAAAGCCTACTACCTGATGGCTATCCACGAGCAACTGCCTCGCCGCATTCACCATGACTTGCAGCAAGTGGGGTGGTCGAAAGCAGCCGAACTTGCGAAAGTAGCGCGGCGAGACGGCGAGCGGTTTGATTGTGCAACCTGGTTGCACAAAGCGATCGAGCTTCCAAAGGAAGGATTCAAGAGAGAAGTTGAGAAGCATTTGACGGGCCAGGAAACGGAGCCGTGGGAAATCATCTATTTCAAACTGTATAAGAGCCAACTGCCAGTGATTGAGCGAGCGCTTGAAACGGCGGCACTGATGCTCGGTGCAAGCAAATCGCGCGGCTATTGTTTCGAAATGATCTGCGCTGATTTCCTTGCCGGAGCTCACCTCGAGGGTGGTAATTCCGACTCACTGCTCTTCGCGCTTGGTCGACTCTATTCCCTGCTTCCCGATCCACAGAAAATGGAATTCGTGCAACAGATCGGGAAAGGCCAATGAGTGATTTCCAGCCCCGACGACCGAGACTTCAGCTGGCCCCAGATTCTTATCGCAAACTCCGTATCGAAGTGTTGGAGCGTGACGGCTGGCGATGCCAGTACTGCGGGACTTCCGATCGTCTCCAGGTCCACCACATTTGCTCACGAAGCCGGCTTGGTGACGATACAGACGAAAATCTGATCACGCTCTGCGCTGATTGCCACAGTGACATCCACCGAAGCCGGATTACGCTGAGGTGAACAATGGGTCCGGACCTGCTTTTTTCTAATCGGTCCTTTCTCTGACGGTTAGGTATTCGCGTGCGTGCCTCTCGGCAAGGCCTAGCGTACCCTCAGAGCCCGCAAAACGGCGAGACGAGCTGTAGATTCCTCACACCGACTCACACGCCGTGTTTCTTTGCGTAGTGGCGGAACGAACGGTAGGTCATCTTCAGTAGTTCAGCAGCTCGGACACGAACGCCGCCTGCGCGTTCTAGCGCGGCAAGCAGATAGGCTCTCTCTGTTGCACTGATATGATTTTCGAGGTCTACGCCGCCCTCAGGAATCAGTGAAGCATTTGATTCAGGCTGCCCGTTCGAGCGGAACTCTTGATAAAAGTTGGTGATTCGTTCGGGGATGCTTTCGAGCGAGATCTGCTTTCTTGTCTCGAGGGCGACGGCGCGTTCCAGGGTGTTCTCGAGTTCGCGAACATTGCCGGGCCAATCGTAGACCTCGAGCCTGCGCACTGCTTCGGAATCGATGCCCTCGATCGGCTTGTTCATGGATTTGGTGTAACGCTCGAGGAACGTGCGCGCGAGCAGCGGGATATCCTCGCGGCGCTCGCGCAGCGGCGGCAGATGGATCGGAATCACGCTGAGCCGGTAATATAGGTCCTCGCGGAACCGGCCTTCGGCGATTTCCGTTTCGAGGTTTTTGTTGGTGGCGGCGATTACGCGGACGTCTATATCGGATTCTTCGGTGCTGCCGAGCGGACGAACCTTCCCTTCCTGCAGCACACGGTAGAGCTTCACCTGCATCGTGAGGCTCATGTTGCCGATTTCATCCATGAAAAGCGTGCCGCCATCGGCTGCCTGAAACAGGCCGCGCCGGTTTTCGTTCGCGCCGGTAAAGGCGCCGCGCATGTAGCCGAAGAGTTCTGATTCGAGGAGCGTTTCGGGAAAGCTCCGCAGTTGATGGTGATAAATGGGGCTTTGGCGCGGGCGCTGTTCTCGTGAATGGCGCGGGCGACGAGTTCCTTTCCCGTGCCGCTTTCTCCGGTGATCATCACGCGGCTTGCTTGCGGAGCGATCGTTTCGATCAGGTCGAAGAGTTCGCGCATCTTCGGGCTCGTGCCGATGATGTGGTCGAAGCCGGTAAATTTGCGGAGACGGCGGCGCAGATCGCCGGCCTCTTTTTTCAGGGCTTGCGTTTCGGCGTACTCTTTCACCGCGGGACGAAGCTCGTCGAGCAGGCGGTCGCCTTTGATGACGTAGCGGTCGGCGCCGAAGTTCACGGCGTCAATGGCGGTGTTGATGGTGGGCACGCCGGTGATGAGAATGAATGCTGCTGAAGGCGAAACCTCTTTGCAGTAGCGCAGAAGCTCCAGGCCGTCCATATCGGGCATGCAGATATCTGAAACCACGATGTCGAATACTCGGCGGCGAGTCGTCTCTTGGCATCTTCGCCGTTGGACGCGAGCTCGACTTTATGCCCGTCCTTGCGAAAACTGATCTCGAGGAGTTCGGAGATGGAGCGCTCGTCGTCGACAACCAGCAGGTGGGCCATGGACTTATCCCCTCCCTGCCGAAGACAACAATTCAGGTCGAGGCTCCAAACGCTCGCTCCGCGAGGGCGTTCGGGAACGGACGGCTCGCGGCAATTCGACTATGAATTCGGCCCCGCTTCCCTTTTCTGCCTCCACGCGAATGCGGCCCTGATGCGCCTGAAGAATCTGATAAACAATTGCAAGGCCCAGACCTGTGCCACCGGTGAAGCCGGACTGGAAAGGCTCAAACAAAGTGCTCGCCTTGGTCGTATCGAGGCCGATTCCAGTGTCGCGAATGGAAATGCGCGTCCAGGCAGGATCTGCGTCAAGCGAGACGGTGAGAACTCCACCGTTGGGCATGGCGCGCAATGCATTGTTGCAGAGATTCCAGAAAACCTGTTTCAAAGCATCCCGGTCCGCGCGCGCGCGGATATTACGGGCGGCAAATTGGCGCTCGATGCGGAATTTGCCAAGAGCGCTCGCGTCCCTCTCGATTAAGGTGAGCGTTTCTTCGATAATCGCCGCGATATCGACTTCCACAAAGGAATAAGTCTTTTCGCGGGAGTAATTCAAGAAATCGGTAATGATCTGGTTCAGGCGCTGGGATTCGCGGCTGACGATGTGAACGAGCTTCTTGTCGTCATCTTCGAGAGGCGCGAGGCGTGCCAATTCTTTGAGAGCGCCGGTCATGGCCGTCAGGGGCTGGCGGATTTCGTGGGCGATGGCTGCGGAGAGCCGTCCCAGTGCAGCCATTCGTTCTTTTGTTACGACCTCGCGCTCCAGGCGCTTCAACTCCGTGAGGTCCTGAAAGTTGAAGACATAGCCGCTCGTCTGGTTCTGGGTGAGCCGCAGCGGGGAAACAGAAAGACCGACGTAACGAGTGGCGCCATCAGGAGTGTGGAATTCGATTTCTTTCCGCAAGGCAACCGGGCTTCCCTGCTCGTCGAGTTCCACCGGCCAAAACCCGGGAAGCACGTTCTCAACCTGTTCGCCTCGGAGCAACCCGAATCCCAAACCGGCTATCTCGGCGCCAGCTCTGTTCATGAGCAGAATTTTGCCGTTCAGATCGGTGGTGAGCAGGCCGCCACGCATGGACTCGATGATGTCCTGATTGAATGCCTGCAGGTCTTTGAGCTCTTCGCTTTTCTCCGCCAGCTCCACTCCCTTGGTGCGAAGTGTTTGAGAAAGGAGGCTGCCCAGATAAGCGACTGCGCAGAATGCGAAGAGATTGCTGGCTAACCAGAATCCCAAAGAGCGAGCGGCCGGCATCGAGTTCGAGGTGCGGGCGATCACGCCGTAGTACATCAATTCGATTACGCAACCGAGAAGAACAAAACTCATGCCCGCGACGAGAAAGGCGCCGCGCCGGGAAAACAGCACGCTGCTCATCAAAATCACGAGTAGATAAAGCGACAGGAAATAACTGTCCTGGCCGCCTGTGGCGTATACGACGCCGGTTACGATCACGAGATCGCAAACGACCTGAAGCGGCGCGTGCCAGCGGGCTTGCGGAATCCAGCGGCGCAAAATCACGTAGACAACTGCAAGGGTGTACCAAAAGACGATGAGTGAGATGAATGCGCGGACAGGAATTACGACCGGAGTGAGCTGATGGACAGCAACTACTACTCCAACGAGAAACGTAATGACAAGGAAGCGTACGCGCCCAAGCCAGGGCAGCCATTCGCTGACACTAGGTTTAGACTCCATTTCGGATCCGTCGCCGCCCCTGCACGTCTACACCGGTATCGCAAGGGAGAACCTGAACATCTTTCGAAGCAGCCGGCGAGCGCCTGGTTAATCCAGACGCTCGCGCTCATGCCGCAGCCAGCAGTTCTACTTGCCGGCCAGTTTGCCGATTAGTGAGAACAGCGGCAGATACATCGATACGACGATGCCGCCGACCACAATGCCCAAGAACAAGATCATCATGGGTTCGAGAGCGGTAAGCAGGTCTTTCACGGCCGCGTCCACTTCGTCTTCGTAGAAGTCGGCGATTTTCTGAAGCATCGCGTCCATCGCGCCGGTCTGTTCGCCGACGCCGATCATCTGGGTGACCATGCCCGGGAATACGTCGGTTTCCTTCAGCGGATCGACGAGAGAGCGGCCGGCTTCGACCGCCTTTCGTGTTTGCGAAATCGCTCTTTCGACTACCGCATTGCCGGAAGTGCGCGCGGTGATGTCGAGGCCTTCAAGAATTGGAACGCCGCTTGAGATCAGAGTGCCGAGCGTCCGAGTGAATCGTGCTACTGCGATCTTTCGCAGCAGCATGCCAACGAGCGGAAGTTTCAACAGGACATGATCCAAAGCGTAGCGACCTTGGGGCGTTCCGTACCAGAGCTTCAATGCAACGCCGACGCCGACGAAGAACACCAAAATCAGGAAACCGTAAATGCTGCCGATGAACTTACTCATCCCGATAACGATGCGGGTAGGAAGCGGCAAGTCGACGCCGAGGCCATTGAACAGCGTGGTGAAAATCGGGACGACCTTCCAGAGCAAGAGCGTGATGACCATTACGGCGATGCCGATGACGGCGACCGGGTAAATCATCGCTGATTTCACGGCGCGCTTCAGCTTTACGTTCTTTTCAATGTAGCTGGAGAGGCGCTGCAAAATTGTGTCGAGAATACCGCCGGTCTCACCCGCTTCCACCATGTTGTAGTAAAGGGGATCAAAGACCTTTTCGTATTGCTTCATCGACGCGGAGAGAGTGGCGCCGCCTTCGACGGAAGCGCGCACGCCGTTCAAAATCTTCTGGAAGATTTTGTTCTCCTGCTGTCCCGCGAGAATCTCGAGACACTGCACGAGCGGCAAGCCGGCGTCGATCATCACCGAAAACTGCCGGGTGAAAATCGCCAGCTCCTTGGAGTCCACGCCCGTTCCGAAGGTCGGGATATTGAATTCCTTCCCTTTTTCGGAGAGCTTGCTCACATTGATCTGCTCGCGCTTGAGAATCGTTGCGGCTTCCGTCTTGCTGGTTGCCGAACGTTCCCCCACGACCGTCGCACCCGCCCGGTTGACTCCGCGATAGGTATAAACCGGCATCTTTGTTACCTCCTCTTCTCTTTATCGCCGGACGGGGACTTTTCCACCAGCCGGCGGAGAAGTCACCCCTCGGTTAATTAGATCCTGCAATTCGTCTGGATTCGAAGACCGCGCCATGGCCACTTCCAAAGTAATCAGTTTCTGGAAGTACGCGTTGGAAAGGCTCTGGTTGAATGTCTGCATGCCGGACTGGCCCTGTGCCGGTCTGCATGGCCGAATAGATCTGGTGAATTTTGTCTTCCCGAACCAGGTTGCGAATGGCCGGAGTGGGAATCAGGATTTCCATCACCATTGCCCGGCCGCGGCCATCGATTTTTTGGAGCAACGACTGGCAAAGGATGCCTTCGAGCACCATCGAGAGTTGCGCGCGAACCTGCGGTTGCTGGTGCGCGGGGAAAACGTCGATGATGCGGTTGATCGTCGAAACGGCCGAGTTCGTGTGGAGAGTGGCAAAGGTCAAGTGGCCGGTTTCCGCAATTCGCAAAGCCGATTCGATCGTCTCGAGGTCGCGCATTTCGCCGATGAGCACGACGTCGGGATCTTCGCGCAGCGCAGCGCGGAGCGAATTAGCAAAAGAGTGCGTGTCCGAATGGACTTCGCGCTGGTTGACCAGGCACTTCTTGTGGTTGTGAAGAAACTCGATCGGGTCTTCGATCGTAATCATATGCTCGTCGCGCTCGTTATTGATTTTGTCGAGCATCGCGGCGAGCGTGGTGGATTTGCCCGAACCTGTCGGACCGGTGACCAGCACCAGGCCGCGCGGCTTGTCGCACAGCCCTCGAACGACTGCAGGGAGTCCCAGTGCGTCGAACGACTTGATTTCCCAGGGGATCGTCCGGAAGACGGCTGCGACGGCGCCGCGCTGATGGAAGATGTTGCCTCGAAAACGGGCCAGGCTCTTCAAGCCGAATGAGAAGTCGAGCTCGAGATTTTCCTCCAGCCGGTGCTTTTGAACGTCGGTGAGGACGCTGTAGGCGAGCGCCTTGGTATCGGCAGCCGTCAGGGGAGGCATGTCGAGAGGTCGCAACTTACCGTGCACGCGGATGCGCGGTGGACTATTCGTTGAGAGGTGCAAGTCGCTGCCGCCCATTTCGATCATTTTCTTCAGCAATTCGCTTAAGGTGATTCCAGCCATAATCTCCTCCGCCTAGAGAACGGTTTCCCGCAAAACTTCTTCCATGGTCGTTTGACCCAGCGCGGCTTTAATCAAACCGCTTCGCCGCAGCGTGATCATTCCAGTTTCAAGGGCCTTCTTCTTGAGTTCGACAGCTGAAGCGCCGACGAGTATCAGCTCACGAAGGTCGTCATTAATTTCCATCACTTCATACAAGCCAACTCGGCCCTTGTAGCCCGTGTTGTTGCAGGTGGCGCAACCGCGGCCGTGCTGCACTTCGGTCTTGACCGCTTCGTCCTGCGAATAACCGGCGTCAATCAAAGCCTGAGGCTGAATCTGCAGCGGTTCCTTGCACTGCACGCAGATCCGGCGCACGAGGCGTTGGGCGCAAATCAGGTTCACCGACGTGGCCACCAGGAAAGGCTCAATTCCCATATTCATCAATCGGCTGATTGTGGATGGCGCATCATTCGTGTGCAGCGTAGAAAGCACTAAGTGGCCGGTCAGTGCGGCTTTCACCGCGATTTCGGCGGTCTCAAAGTCTCGAATTTCGCCGACGAGGATGATGTTGGGGTCTTGGCGCAGGAAGGCGCGCAGGGCGGACGCGAAGTTGAGCCCGATCTGCTCCTTCATCTGTACCTGATTGATACCGGGAAGCTGGAATTCGACCGGGTCTTCGGCGGTCATGATGTTGGTTTCGGCGGTATTCAGCCGCGCAACCGAAGAATAGAGGGTGTTGGTTTTGCCGGAACCCGTCGGACCGGTGACCAGCACCATTCCGTAAGGCTTCAAAATTTGCCGCTCGAATTTCGCCAGCGATTCCGCTTCAAAGCCGAGCTTGGTCATGTCCAGGCGCAGATTTTCTTTGTCGAGCAACCGGAGAACGATCTTTTCGCCGAACAGGGTGGGGACGGTGGATACGCGGAAGTCGAGCTCTTTCTTCTTTCCGTCTTTGAGGTACTTGATCATGATGCGGCCGTCTTGCGGGAGCCGCTTTTCGCTGATGTCGAGTTTCGACATGATCTTGATACGGCTGGTGATCGCATCCTTCAATTTCATGGGCGGAGCCATGACGTTCTGGAGAATTCCGTCGATGCGGAAGCGAACGCGGTATTCCTTTTCGTAAGGCTCCACGTGAATATCGCTCGCGCCTCGTTTCACGGCGTCGGTAAGGATCAAATTGACGAGCTTGATGATGGGCGCTTCCTCGGCGGCCTTCTCCAGGGTCGCGAGATCCATCTCCGCTTCGTCAGACGCCAACTCCAAGCGCGGCTTCTTCGCCGGCCAAATCCTTCATTACCTTGTCGAGCTCTTCCACGCTCTCGACGGCGCCATAGAACTTGTGGATTGCTTCGCTGATGGCGGTCTCCGACGCCACCACCGGCTCCACGTTGAAGCCGGTCATAAACTTGATATCGTCCATCGCGAAGACGTTGGTCGGATCGGTCATCGCGATCGTGAGGGTCGATCCCACGCGAGAAAGCGGCACAATCTGGTAGCGGATTGCGGTTTCCTGCGGGACGAGCTTGATGACGGATGGATCGACTTCGTAGAACTTCAAATTGATCGAAGGGACGCCGTATTGCCGCGAAAGCACCGCGGTGATGTCTTCATCGCTTACAATTCCCATCTTGACGAGGCACGTGCCCAGCCTGCCCCCGTTCTTTTTCTGATAGTCGAGGGCCTGCTTGAGCTGATCCGCGGAGATCAGGCTGTCTTTGACGAGAATTTCGCCGAGTCGTGAAGACATAGTTGTGCGCCCGCGGTACTAGAACCCGCCGGAATTGGCAGCGTAACACGCGCTGACGGCAGATTTGGTCTCGCATGGCCTCGTCGTGGTGAATCAGCTAACATCCGATACGACGCTGCGAAACCTGTACGCTCGAACAGGTAAATTTTTGCTCCTGTACGAAGGTACAGGTGCCCATTGCACCGCAGCACTGACCTGGGTACGCGCGCGAACAGATGACTTGGAATTCTGGCTGCCGAGTTCGCGCGTCACCGATTACCGGATGCCGCATGAGCTGCATTCGCGCAGTTCGGCCGCAAAATCAAATTATAGCTCGCAAAAATGATGGAACCGCTAGCGTCTCGAGCGTGGCTTCTGGTAGGATGGGTGCGGTCAAGGGCGGTTAGCTCAGCGGTTAGAGCGTCCCGCTTACACCGGGAAGGTCCGCGGTTCAAATCCGTGACCGCCCACCATTCAGCAGTCCGATCTGTAACGCGGGGGACGTAGTTCAGTTGGTTAGAACGCTGCCCTGTCACGGCAGAGGTCGCGGGTTCGAGTCCCGTCGTCCCCGCCACGAATTTCGATCTACGTGGCTGACATCTCGCGAATATTGATCCAAACCACCAAGGCATTAGCTGCAAGAGGTTGCGATCGGTCGCCTAAGGGCCTCGGGTAGTGCCGACACGACAAGGCCCCTGGCGCTCAGGGATTCGTGGTAGGGCGAACAAGGTATGACTCCGAAGTAACACGTGTTGCCCAACTGGTCAAAAACATTGCACATGGGCCATTCGAAGCCATCGCAAGGCGAAGCCGATGTATTGCAAACAAAAGGCTTACGTGGTTAGAAGACTAAACTCGAGAGTTTGGTACTACAGATGCTTCTCACAAATTGCTGGAAATTGCACGGAGGTGCGCATTTGAGAGCTTCTAGACTAATAGCTGTGGCTGCAGTCATGATTTTGGCGTCCAGCGTAGTACGCGCGGACGGCCTTGACGGACGAGTCAATGTCAATGGCGGCGGCCCTGGAAGCCCCCCTTGCGGCAGCATGCAGTTCTTCGCGGATGTCAAATGGCGATTTCGATGTGGACTGCACGACCACAGGTGAATACGCCGTCCATCACCTTCGCCGCTCTCGACTCACAGACAAATGGCGGTCTTTCTTGCCTTTCGCAACTGACAATGATTGGATGGGCAGAGAGCGCAAGCATGACGAACGGTGTAGACGCTTGCACCTTTACCGCGCCAAAGACCGTCAGCTTGGCAACTTCTAATTTATCTCATAAGCATTGGCGACCCCGGGCTTTAACGATGGCGATTGCGACCTGGACGACTTCCTGTTGGGCATCGCAAAGGGCTGCGACGTGAAATTGACAACGTCGCTTCCATTTGTGCCCGGCGCCGTGGGTGATCTGTCCGTAAACGGTGCGGGCCTTGTACCGTTTCCAGAACCGGCTTCCCTTGGATTGCTTGCAACCGGGTTGGCGACATTGGTTCTGGGCCGACGACGTTCCAAGAACGTTCGAACAGAGATTTAAGCTGTAAGCTGTTTCTTTCAGCTTCTAGTAAGGATTACGAAACGCCGCTGCTCACTCCGTGCCAGCGGCGTTTTTCTTTGTGGCCAGCATTCTTCGGCGGTCTCTCAGAGCTACCTCCAAGCGCACCTCCTCCCAACTCATAAGCGTCGGCTTCGAGTATCTGGTTAACGCCTTCGATCCTGGAATAGAACCTGGAGGATGGTGGAAGAAGCTTGGCGGGTCTAGTGAGCCCCTTTACTGTATTCCTTCACTAGGGCCTGGAATTCAGGCGTCTTACTCAGTTCGGCGAACTCCGGATCTTCCAGCACCTGCTTTATAGGATAGCCCTGGCTGACGGCTTCTCGGAGGCTCCGGAGCGCGTCGGCGGGTTTCTTGGCGAGCATCTCGACGGTGGCCTCCGCATATATCAGTTCGACGTCTTTCTTGTCGATGTCCCGGGCTCGCTTGATGAATTCCATTCCACGATCCGGTTCCCCCTTCTTCGCATAATAAAGAGCCAAATCCTCGAGCGTCGCAGAGCTTTGTGGGTTCACTCGAAGTTCCTGGAACGCTAGCGCAATGGCCTTGTCGTATGTCGCGATGGCTTTTTCTTTCTGACCAGAACCGCGATAAGCGTCCGCCAAATTGCCAACCGCCAGCTCCTGGTTGGGACCAAGTTCGACGGCTTTTTCGGACATCTGAACTGCTTCGCTGTAGCGCTTTAAGACCAGATACACGTACCCTAAGTTGTTATAAGCGCTCCATGTGGGAGACAACTCGATCGATTTCTTGTAAGCCGGAATGCTCTCTTCGTACCTGCCTAGGCGGAGGTATGCATTGCCAAGATTATCCCAGCCGGGAACGTTTTCGGGCTCGAGTTCGGTAACCTTCTTGTATTCTTCCAACGCCTTTTCGGTTTCGCCGATCGAGTAATAGGCGTTGCCGAGCGCGATGTGATTGCTCCAATAGTATGGATTTACCTCAATTGCCTTCTTGTAGGTTGCAATGGCCTCTTCTTTCTGACCACTATCCAGGTACGCGTTTCCGAGGCGGAAGTACCCCTCATCGGAGTTTGGCGAAAGCTGCAAGCCGCGCTTCAGCTCGGCGATTGCTTGCGCGGATTTTCCTGTCCGCAAGTAGATGCTGCCGAGCGAGAAATGGACTTCCGGCAAATTATCTTTGAGTTGCTCCGCGCGCTGAGCTGCCCCTAGCGCCTTTTCCGCCCAGAACGAATCTTTATTCTGGCGGTACATCATCAGACACGCGTCAGAAAGACCCGTGTAAGCCAAAGCGAATCTCGGATCCTTGTCGATACTCTTTTGAAAGAAATCAATCGCGGTTTGGGCAGCTTTCTCGGGCGGCTGAGGACCTCGAAGGGCCTGGCGGCCGCGCAAGAAGAGATCGTACGCGTCCACGTTTTCAGTGGGCCGCTCGGCAGTGCGTGCCAATTCCTCGTTGGTTGGCTTGAGGTCAAGAGCGGTCACCAGCTGACCCGAAATCTGATCCTCTAGCGTCAAAAGGTCCTTCGGCACACCGGTGAACTGCTGGCTCCAGAGTTTCTTGCCGCCGTCCGCCACGTCTACAAGATTTACAATAATCGCCATCTTGTCGGCGCTTCCCTGAATGATTCCTTGCACGATTAGGTTCACACCGAGTGCGCGAGCCGTCTTTTCGATTGAGTCCGTCTTAGACACCTTGGCAACTGCGGTGTCGGAAGCCAGTCGAAGATCCTTCAGTTGAAAAAGTTTGGAGGACAATGCTTCGTTTAGGCCCTCAGCAACGTATCCGAGCGACTGATCGTCACCTGGAATGCGAAACGGTAAGATCGCAACGAATTTCCCCTGCGAAAGGGGTGGGATGCCGGAAACCGAACCCGGCGGCCCCGCCTTACCGCCAGGGATGATCAGATGGCGTATAGGAGGAATCGCAAAGGCGAGCAGGATGAGAGCGACAACACCTGAGACAGCAGCCCAGGTCCACCGCCTCTTCGCCACAAATTCCGGAATCTGAATTTGAACTGTGTGCGCGCCACTCGCTGAGCCCCGCGATCCCTGCAGATCAGCCAAAATCTCATAAGCACTCTGGTAACGCGCCTCCGGATCCCGCTCCAGACAACGCATGATGATGCGTACGAACCAGCTGGGTAGCGACGGGTTTATCAGCTTGGGATTCTTGGGTTTTTCCTGAATCCGCTGATACATCACCTTCAGGGTGGATTCACCCGTAAAAGGCACGTCGCCGACCGCCATTTCGTAGAGCATTAAACCGTAGGAATACAAATCGCTGCGCTGGTCGGCGGGCTTCCCTTCTACTTGCTCGGGTGACATGTAGCGCGGCGTGCCAAGGAAGGCGCCCGTTTTCGTCATCCCTTGCGCGCCTTCTTCAAATGACTTCGCGAGGCCAAAGTCGGAGACGAAAATCTGATCGTCTTTGTTGACCAGGATATTCTGTGGCTTGAGATCCCGGTGTATCACTCCCTCGGCATGAGCCGCTGCCAGGGCTTCGGCCAAAGCCCTCGCATATTTCAGTACGCGGTCCATCGGGAGCTTTGGATTTTCTTTGAGGATTCCGTAGAGATCGTGGCCTTCCACATAGGCCATGGTGATGAATTTGGTGCCGCCGACTTCTCCCATATCGTGGATGCGAAGGATGTTCTTGTGGGAGATCTTGCTCGCGAGAACGAGCTCTTGCTTGAATCGCTTCAGCGCGTCTGACTCGCCCATCGCTCCCTGGCGAACCACCTTGAGCGCCACGACACGATCGAGATCCTTGTCATAGGCTTTATAAACGCGGCCCATACCGCCCTGCCCGAGCAGCGCTTCAATGCGGTAGCGCGACCCAAAATCGCTCCCAGGGGCGAGCGCAGTCGCGTCCACCATCACCATTGTTTCCGAATCCCCCACAGGCATGGGGGTACCGCAGCGGGAACAAGACTCGGCGAACTCGGGGTTAACCGTGCTGCAGTGAGGACAATTCATCGCGGAAGCCGCCAGGACGGCTCAATCCTGCTTGTCACGATGCACGATTATCCGCAATCCAAGTAAACGCCGCAACCTCAATTAAAGCTATTCTAGCCAAGCCAATTGTAAGCAACAACGGAACAAGCGGAGCCCGGCAGACTTCCGCTACACTGTTCCGTAATGCTCGGAACCCCAATTCATGTTTGGGTCGTCTTCGCAGTTGTCATCGCCGCAGCACTGGTTCTCGACCTCGGAGTCTTCCATCGCAAATCGAAGAAGGTCTCCCTTCGCGTTGCTCTCATTGAGAGCGCGGCATGGATCGTCCTTTCCCTTTTGTTCGCCGTCTACGTTCACTTCTCTCGTGGGACGCAGGCAGGAGTCGCATTCCTAACCGGATATTTGGTCGAGAAGTCGCTCAGCGTCGACAACATTTTCGTCTTCGTATTGATTTTTCGGGCGTTCCAGGTTCCTGAGCGATCACAGCATAAGGTTTTGTTCTACGGCGTGATCGGCGCTCTTGTGATGCGCGCGCTATTCGTCCTGGCCGGTGTCGAACTGCTCCAGAACTTTCATTTCATCCTTTATATTTTTGGCGGAATTCTGGTGGTTACGGCAATTCAGATGTTGCGCCCAGGCCAGCGAGCGATAGAACCAGAACGAAACTGGCTCGTGAGGGTCACACGCCAATTTATCCCCGTGTTGACCGATTACAGCGGCGAAGATTTTTGGGTCAAGCGCGAACGGACATGGAACGCCACGCCTTTGTTCATGGCGCTCGTCGCGGTCGAGGCTATGGATATAGTGTTCGCGGTTGACTCCGTTCCAGCGGTTCTTGCAATTACGCGCGACACGTTCATTGTGTATTCCTCGAATGCTTTCGCCATTCTGGGATTACGAGCCCTCTACTTCGCACTCGCCGACATTCTTCCTCGCTTTCGATTCTTGCATCAGGGTCTGGCGGCAATACTTTTGTTTGTTGGCTTCAAGATGATTGCGAGCGATTGGATCGACCTTCCAGATCTCATGGCGCTGGGAGTGATTGCGGGGATTTTGGCAATTACGATTGTGGCGTCACTGGCAGTTTCGCCTAAAATCGGGGAACGATCTCGCGGCTAAGTCTTGCACACTGGGGAAAACTCGGCTCGCTCTCGTTCAGACATTTGCCGTCAACGAAGAGACCCCAGCTTTTCGCAGCCACTTTCGTTTGAGTTGCATGCGTCACCAGTCCCGAAACCGTGTACGCTTGACTGTCGCCGCTACACGCGCTGAGGCGCTGTTTCCATCCTCGATTCAACAACGCTCGCGAGTGCTCCCTCCAGCACGCCCAGCCCTTCGTCGAACTGCTCGTCCGTCACGACGAGTGGGACAAGCAGCCTTACCACGTTGCCGTAAGTCCCGGCCGATATCAGAATCAAGCCGTGTTCGTAGCAATATCGCACCACTTGCTCCGTCTCTGCTTTCGCCGGCTCTCGCGTTTCCGGACTTCGCACCAATTCAATCGCACGCATGGCACCCATCCCACGAACATCGCCGATCAGGGACCAACGCTTTTTCCACCCGCGCGCGCGCAAATCGAACAGTTCACCAAGCTTCTCGGCCCTGGCAGAGAGATTCTCGCGTTCCATGATCTCGATAGCTGCAAGTGCCGCAGCGCACGAGACAGGATTGCCCCCGAATGTACCACCAAGACCGCCCACGCCGGGCGTATCCATGATGTCAGCACGGCCCGTAACTGCCGCTAGCGGCATCCCTCCTGCAATCGATTTTGCCGACACCAGGAGATCTGGCACTACGCCATATCGCTCGCAAGCGAACATCGCACCTGTCCGACAAAAACCTGTTTGTACTTCGTCGGCGATAAACAAAATCTCGTGCCGCCTGCAAATATCCTGAATGATCGAGAAGAACTCCGGCGGCGGCGCAACAAACCCTCCTTCACCCAGCACAGGTTCCACAACTACCGCGGCGACCGTCTCGGCAGCTACGACCCGCTTAAAGGTGTCTTCCAGGTGCTTCGCGCAAAACACGCCGCAGTCGGGATATTGCAACGAATAAGAGCAGCGATAGCAGTAGGCATAAGGAATGCGGTAAATATCGCTGGCAAAAGGCTCGAAGCCCGCTTTGTAGGGATGCGTCTTGCTGGTGAGCGACATCGTCAGCATCGTGCGTCCGTGAAATGCATCCTCAAAACATATGATGGCAGGACGGCGCGTGTAGCTTCTCGCGATTTTTATGGAATTTTCAATCGCCTCCGCGCCGCTATTTACCAAAATAGTTTTCTTGGGAAATTTGCCGGGCGTGAGCGAATTCAACTTTTCGGCAAGTTCGATATATTTTCCATACGGCGCCACGCTGAAGCATGTGTGCAGGAACGCATCCAACTGTTCCGCGAATGGCAGCCAGCACGCCGGGCGCGCGATGTCCCACATTCACACAACCAATTCCTCCCGCAAAATCGATGTAGCGATTTCCGTCGACATCTTCCAGCATCGCGCCTTCTGCTCGCGCAGCGAAAATCGGAGTTGCATGGGCGACGCCACGCGCCACGGCGGCGTTGCGGCGGCGCATCAGCTCTTGCGATTTCGGTCCGGGAATCGGCGTGCGCAGATTAATCGTGGGCATATCAGTACCATCCGATCGGCTGTTCGTTCAAATTGATGTGCACCTGCTTCGTTTCGAGATATTCCTCGATGCCCCATGGCCCGAGCTCGCGGCCGAAGCCGGACTGCTTGTATCCGCCCCACGGCGCCTCGACGTACGTTGGCTGCATGTGATTCACCCACACAATTCCCGCGCGCAGCGCTTTCACTACTCGAAACGCTTTGAAAATGTCGCGTGACCAAACCGCCGCTGCCAGACCATAAGGAGTGTCGTTGGCGATGCGAATCGCATCCGCTTCGTTGTTAAAAGGAATCACCGCAGCGACTGGACCAAAGATCTCTTCTTGCGCGATGCGTGAGGAGTTATCCACATCGTAGAAAATCGTCGGCTCGACGTAGTAACCGCGCGCGCTCGCTGAAGAACGGCCGCCTCCCGACGCGACCTTCGCTTCCTTCTTGCCAAGTTCCTGATACGAGCGAACGCGATCGAACTGCTCCTTGCTGACGAGTGGCCCCATCTTCGTTTCGCGTTCAAGCGGCGGGCCCAGGCGAATCGTCTTGGCCTTTGCCGACATCGCATCCACAAATTTTGGAGTAGATGGACTTCTCGACCAGAATCCGGCTGCCAGCCGAACAGACCTCGCCTTGGTTGATAAACACGCCGAAGAGCGCCCCATCAATGGCCGACTCAAAATCCGCATCGGCAAAAAATATATTGGGAGATTTTCCTCCCAGTTCGAGCGTCACGCGCTTCAGCGTGTCCGCCGCCATTTTGACGATTGCCTTCCCCACCGCAGCGCTTCCCGTAAACGCAACCTTACTTACATCCGGATGTTTCACGAGCGGCGCGCCAGCCGTCTCCCCAAATCCGGTAATGATATTCACAACGCCAGGCGGCAAGCCCGCGTCCGCAAGATATCCCGCGAATTCGAGCGCCGTGAGCGGCGTTTGTTCGGCCGGTTTCAAAATACAGGTACAACCAGCGGCAATGGCAGGCGCGAGTTTCCACGCCGCCATCAAGAGCGGATAATTCCAGGGAATAATCTGTGCCGCGACGCCGATCGGCTCGCGCATCGTGAAATTCAAAGCGTTGTCCGGCACCGGATTTACGCTGCCCAGGACTTTCGTTGCGAGTCCGCCGTAATATTCGAAGCAAGTCGCAACGTCATTGATGTCGTACTCAGCTTCGACGATCGGCTTGCCCGAATTGCGCGCTTCGAGCTCCGCCAACGCCGCCGCTTCCTTCCGCACTCGCTCCGCCAAACGAAAAAGAATTCGGCCGCGCTCCTGCGCGGTCGTCTGCGGCCATGCACCGAATCGAACGCAGCTTTGGCCGCGGCCACCGCGCGATTAACATCTTTCTCATCCGCATCCGGAACCTCGGCGAGAATCTCCTCCGTCGAAGGATCAACCACCGGGAAATACTTTCCGCTCTGGCTTTCGACAAATTCCCCGTTGATGTACATCTTATATCTGCGCACAGAAGCTTTGGCCTCGCTGGCCATTCAAATCCTCCCGCCAAACCGACGAATTCAGACGCGGCTAGCCGCCGCCTGCGGCGCCTTGCGCCTTCCGTATACAAAATAAAAAAACGCTGCCAAGCCAATAAAAAACGCAGTTCCGCCCAGCATCCAAGCTTCGTACGACGCTACCGACGTGATTTGCTGCGCGGGCGAAAACGCGAACACGGTTCCAAGAATCGTCATCAGCAAACCGCTCGTGCCCGCAAAAATAAGCATGCCCTTGCTGTAATGCCCTTCTCCGGCCGCCGCGGGATCGAATGCCAGCTTCAGCAACGCGCCAAACATATAAAGGAACGGCACCAACTGCAGCACCACGGCAAGCGACAACAAACGCTGAAAAGTCTCCTGCACGCCCGAGCCAAACAAGCTAATCAGCACGAGAATCGCAGACACAACCGCATGAACGATCAGTGCCGCATACGGCGTCCCGTACTGCGGATGGACGCGCCCCAGCCAACTCGGGAGATAAGAATCCAACCCCGCCACAAACGGAATTCGCGCAGACCCCGCAAGCCATGCGGATCCAATCCCCGCGATCGAAATGCTTAACATCAGCGCAAACGGCGCGACGATCCACGCGACGCCTACTCGCGACGCCATGTGACTTACTGCCTGCACGATTCCCTGCAGCACGTTGATGTCGTTCTTGCTCATCGCAATCAGCAGCGTCAGCGTTGCCGCAATGTATAGCGCACCAGAAATCACCCCGCCCCACGCGACTGCGCCCGGAAGCGTCTTCTGCGGATCGCGAATTTCATCTCCCATCACCGACGCGAGCTCAAGCCCGACAAGCCCGAAGCAAATCACGCCAAACGAATTCAAAAGGAATCGCGGATCGGCAGGAATGCGAAAATCCGCAGCGGTGACGGTCGTACCAAATCGGAGCCACACAATCAGGCCCAGTGCAATCAGCAGCCGACCTGCGACGACAGTTCCGATACTGCCTACGTTGTTGATCCACTTCCCGACGCCCAGCCCAACAATATTAAGGACCACAAGCAGCGCCAAAAGAGAAAGCGATGCGGTTACCGTGAACGCCTTGTTATCCGCCAGCGCGGCATGGCTCGGCCCTAGCGAAAAAACGGCGACGCCAACGAAATACAGCATGACCGTGGGCACGTACATCATGTTATTGGTCCAGTAGCACCAGCCCGACAAAAATCCGTGAAAATCTCCGAACACTTCCTTCGCCCAAAGATAAACTCCGCCCTCGCCCGGGTACCGATGAGCCAGCTCAATCACCGCAATTCCCTGCGGCCAGAAAAAAAGCACCAGGCAGAGAATCCAGAGCCAGACCGTTACGCCACCATTCGCTGCAATGCTCGGCACAACGTTCAGGTTGAATACCGCCACAACGAAGAGCGCGACAAGATCCCAACGCCCGAGCGCTCGCTTCAGATGCGCGGTCGTGTTCTTGGCGCTACTCTCGTCTGGCAGAAACGACTCCTTAGTGCGCGGCGGTAACCACGTGCGGCTCTTTCTGCGCAGCCGCAAGAGCCGGTGCGATCTCCGCAAACACTTCCAGATGACGGTCGATGTCCGCATCTGTGTGCGCCACGGACACGGTCCACTGTTCATCCCACCAATAAGGCTGCGCCATCACTCCGCGGTTCACCATCGCGAACCAATAGTGACGCCAGATTTCGCTGTCGATCTTGAGCCAATCGCGATAATTGCGAATCGGCTTCGGGAAAAACATCAGCGCGCCATTCGACCCCGCACTCACGAGATAGGCATCGAGTCCCGACTTCTTCACTTCCTTTTCGTAACCATCCACGAGCTTTTTGTTGAGGCGATTCACGTGTTCGTATGCAGCCGGCGTCAGTACCTCGCGGAAAGTTGCCAGGCCGGCGGCCATTGCGACAGGATTCGTATTGTAAGTGCCACCATGAAACACGCGATGGTCTGAGATCAAGCCCATCACCTGACGCGTCGATGCGAATGCCGCGAGCGAAAATCCTCCGCCGATTGATTTCGCCAGGCACACAATGTCGGGATTCACCTTGAAATATTCGCAAGCTCCGCCGCGCGCCAGCTTGGCCCCGGTTTTCACTTCGTCAAAAATCAGCAGCGCTCCATTTTTCTTCGTAATCTCGCGCAATGCCTGGTGGTAACCGGGATCGGGCATCAGGATGCCCACATTCATCATGATCGGCTCGACGATGACCGCCGCTATTTCGTTGGGATACTTCGCGAAAAGACGTTCCACGGACGCCGGATCATTGAATTGAGCGACGATCGTATTTTGCAGCGTCGCCTTCGTAATGCCTTCACCACCCGGAACGGAGTTCGGGGCATTCGGATCGCCTACTTCGCTTTCCTTGGGTTTCACCGATACGAGTGCCGAGTCGTGCAGCCCGTGATAGCCCCCCTCCATTTTGATGATGCGATCTCGCCCCGTCGCCGCTCGCGCCAATCGCACGGCGTGCATCGTGCATTCAGTTCCGCTATTGCTGAAACGCACCATCTCTACCGGAAACCGTTTGCATATCTCTTCCGCGAGCTCCCATTCCATATCGTGGGGCATGCCGAACATCGTGCCCGTGCTCAGCTTCTTCTGTACCGCGCTCACCACAGCCGGATGACAGTGCCCTGCCATAAGCGCCCCAAAACAGAGATTGAAATCAATATATTCATTTCCGTCGACGTCATGAATGTAGCCGCCCTTTCCATCGCGTACGAATATCGGATAGGGATCATAGGCTCGATAGTTGCTGGCTACGCCGAGCGGCAAACGCTCAACCGCCTTCTTGTGTGCCTCGCGCGAACGTGGCGTCCGCTTTTCGTACGTCTCGATTTCCTTTCGAAGAGCCTCGTGCATAACTTCCTCCATCTACTGGTGGCCGCTAACGGCCATGCGATTTACCTCATCTTACTGCGTGCTTCGAGTTCTTTCATCCGCCAGCATCGAAAGCGAAAGCCGTGCTTCTGGAGTTCCGCGAAAAACGGCTCGGGCGGCACCACATTCTCGGGCGCCTGCACTCCGCTGCCACGAATCTCTCCTCGCCCTAGCATCACCGCCGCAATCGCCGCGGGAAAGCCGGTGTCTCGCGCGACGGCGGAAAGCTGTGGCCGTACCGAATGCCCGGCCCACATTTCCATTGCTGTTGCGGTTCGCCGCTTCCCGCGCCGCCCCGTCACAACCACCCTCAGCGCTTCCACATCCTTGGGGGTCTTAGTCGTGGCACGCTTCTGTAACAAGGCCAAAAGCACTGCTCGCGGCGCTATGCGAGTCCCGTTCACCGCAATCGGCTCGCGGCTCGTAAATCCCGTATGCGTGAGATTTTGAATCAGGCTCACGAGTTGCGGCTCGTAGTTGATCTTGAAAAATACCTCCCGGACGCCCTGCTTCCGAAAACTTTCCGCCAGCGTGCCAAGCTCGGAATGAATCGAGTGCCGCAACACAATATTGCCGATCGGCCGCGGAAATTTTCCCGCCTCGGGATCGGAAAGCATCGGCTTCTCGACGTATCTCCCATTTTCGAAAGCAATCGGCGGCATCGTCAACTCGTCGAGAATCGTGGCAATTGAAAACGTGTAAGCAATCGGGCTCTCATACTTCTGCTCATCCGCACCCGCGTTGTACACGCGAATCGCATCCACACGATCCAAGCGATCCGCCAGCGCGCGAGCCATCACATTCGTAATCCCCGGCGCACCACCCATTCCCGCAATCGCCAAACGCCCAATTCTACGGAAATCGCGATCGAGCGAGAACTGCTTCTTCGTCATGTGATACAACCCGCCAAGATCCACGTAGTTCACTCGAGCGGCAAGCGCAGCACGCATCACATCCAGATTCCAATTATACTGCGTACAGTTCACCACCACATCGCAGCCTCGCAGAAGCCGCGCCAGTTCCCCGGTTTCCCGCACATCCGCAAAAACAGCCCGCGCCCGCCCGCGCCCGAATTTTCTAGCCACTTCCGCAGCGCGGCCTCGGTCAAAATCCCCAACGACAATCTGCCGCACCTCTCGAGCTCCCGCGAGATCGTGCACCACCGCCCGCCCCATCATGCCCGCGCCTAAAACAAAAATCTTCAAATCCCGCTCCCGCCCTCTTGTAAATTGTCCGCAGACGCCAAAACGAGGGTGCCGCACGCAGCGGTCACCCTCGCATGAAACGTTTCCGGTCGAACTAGAACAGAACCTTGAGACCAAACTGAATCACGCGTGGCCCCTCGCGCGTCTTCTGAACCACGCCGAACGTGCCACCGACATTTTGTCCGTCAACAATCTGCGGCACTCCGTCGCTGAAGTTGCCGTCCGGATTGGCGAACTGCGTGTGATTCCAAGCATTGTAGAACTCAGCGCGGAATTCAGTGTTAAACCGCTCGTTGATGGGTGTTCTCTTCTCGATAGCGAGATCTGTGTTGCTAATTGCTGGGCCGCAACAAAATGCGTGAGGCATGTTGCCGAACACGCCCGGTGGCGGATCGGAAATGTTCGTAGAGTCGAACCACACGCCAGCGTTCGTCTTGGGATTGAGGCGTCGAATAGGACCAGTCGCTTGCGGAGTATTGACCACCTCGAAGTCGAAACTGCTTTGCAACTCAGTGTCATCCTGGGTTTGTACGCGAATCGGGAATCCGCTCTGATAAGTGACGATCCCGGAAACTCCCCATCCATTTACCAGCTTCCCGGTAAATCCATCATGTTTGGGAATCGGAAGTTGCCAATACGGACTGAAAACGAAGCGATGTGTCGCGTCCAGAAGTGAAAGGCCCCGAGTAGCATTGGCGTTCAACGAATTCAAAATATTCTCGAACGAAGCGCCTTGGTCGATCGCTTTGCTGAACGTGTACGACGCCTGAAAAAGCAAGCCCTTAGAAAAGCTGCGATCGAATGAGATTTGCAGCCCGTTGTAGTTCGAATTAGCGATCGTGTCCTGCGCAAAGATATTGCTGAATACTGGTATACCGTCAGCTGGGCAGCCCACCCCAGTGGACGGGATGCAGTTGGGCGACGAGAAGGGGCGAGTGCCGACTAGCGTTAAGCCGTTAGGCCCCACGGGACCGCTGAAGCAAGTCGGATTGCCGCCAGGGGTCCCGCTATAGGGCAACACAAGCCCAGCGCAATTGAGCGAGGGCACTTTAAACGGCTGTGGCGGAAGTGCTGACAGTGTCGGATCCGCAGGGATAACTGTCCCCGCCGGAATGAAATACTGGGAGTCTGCTCCAAAAGGCCCGCACGAGGTCGGAGTCCCGCCGGGCGCCGAAAGAACGTTATTGGCATTCAAAGCTGCCAGATTGCTTAAACCGAGGCACGTTTGAATATTTCCGGCGTCCAAATCCCGAGATGCCAGTAAGCGGTGCGCTTGGGTTCCCACGTACGCGACGCGCAAGACCATGGCTTTGCCCATTTGGCGCTCGACCGTCAGGTTGTATTGATCGGCATATTGAGTACGCAGATGTGGTTGAAATTCGCCAAACAATAACATCGGACGGAAATTCGCAAAGTCCACACATCCCGGAGGTCCGCCCGGCGCGAAACCAGGGCGTTTGCGGGGTCTGGGTGATGACAGGTCCGAACGGGTTTGGAGCATTTCCGCCCGACTGGAATTCGAAGGGCAAATTAAAGAGAGTATTAGAAAGAAAGCTACTCCCGCCGAATGGCGGCTCTGCGCTGAACTGCTCCAAGACAAGTTGTTCGATTGGATTGTAAAACAGGCCGTAGCCCATCCGGATACTCGACTTGCCTGGGCCTCCAGTCAACTTAGCGAGCCAGCCCTCAGTTGCCCCGGGACTCCATGCCAAGCCGATCCGTGGAGCGAATGCTTTGTAATACGTGGACGTCAAACCGCGCGGCACGCCAGGATCGTTCGGAAAAACAAGTCCGGTCGGAAAAACAGCGCCAGCCGGCCCGCCCGGACTACAGTCGGTACTGCCGTAAGTGCTGATCAAATTGGCGCTCGTCACGCTATTGGGATTGAGCACACACGGATATTGCGTGTTGATCTCACCGGGACGGAATGTCTGAAGGCGATTCCCCAGATCGTAATAGACAGTATTCAGCTCCCACCGCAAACCGTAGTTGAGTGTCAGGTTCGGTTTTAGCTTCCAGCTGTCTTGGGCAAAAAGATAGAGCGACGAATTTCGAATATTTTCGCCCTGGGCGGCCCCCTGAGTGTAAGAAGCGGGTACCCCAAGGAAATATTCCGGGTAGAGGTCACTAAACCCAACGGCGTTTTGGCTTCCGCTCAGGAACGTATAGTCGCCGCTAATATTGAAGTAAAGAAATTGATCGAAACGCTGGCGGCGAACATCGCCGCCGAATTTGATCGTGTGTTTCCCTACGGTCTTTGTGAAGTTGTCTGTCCACTGAAAGGTGTTACCCACCTGCGGCAATTCGCCTTCGAAGTTGTTTCCGATTGTGAATCCGCCGCTCACGTTAATGTAAGGCACTCCCACGCGGCCCGGGATATTCGTCGTGATCCCGCCTTGAGGATTGGCCGGATCCGAAAAGCACATATCCGCCGGAACAGTTACACAGGAATTCTGAACGCTTTGCAGCGTATTTACGGGGTGATCGAGGTTCTTTTGACCTTCCCGAAAATAGTTAAACCGGAACTCATTCACAGAACTGGAACCAATGGTCCAGGTATGGCTCAGATTCCATTGCTGAACACGCGTCTTGAAGATCGCGCCGAATCCTGGAACGTTCGCTCCAGCCGCCTGAAAACTGGAAAACGGCTCTGTGCGGTCATCGTCGTCAAAATAGTAGTAAGCGCTGAACAGTTGGTTTGGGTTGATGTGGTAATCGTATCGAATGGTGAACTGATCGCCACGTTCAGGTTTCACTGGCACTGCGGTAAATAGGCCGCTTCCGTCAGCCGGCTGGATCGGCTTGATGAATTGGTTATAGAGATCGAGCGCTGTTGGATCAAAACACGAGGTTGGAATCTTATTGCCGGCAAAAATCGTCGAGAAAGCTTGAGGAGTATTCCCCGCTGCCGCGTTTGCAAGGGCGGTTTGGCCTCCGGGCGTTAGCGCAGCCGAACATCCGGCCCGCCCCTGAAGAATCTGCGCAAAGTTCTGATCGTTGAGCGTTCCCCCGAATGTTGGTCCGGCGGAGAAGTCACCGCCCGCTTCACCGCCAGGTTGGCCGTTAAGGCCCGTAGTAGGAAGGAATACTTGCCCCGACGAAATTCCCTGTCTCAGCCGGTTGCCTTCGTAGGATCCAAAAATGAACATCTTATCCTTCTTGATAGGTGCGCCGAGCGTGGCTCCGAATTGGTTCTGTTTATACGGCGCAATGGATGGATCGAAGTAGCCTTTGGTGTTCAGAGCGTCGTTCCGCAGAAATTCATAGAAATCGCCGTGCACCGCATTTGTCCCGGATTTCGTGACGACATTCACCACCGAGCCGGAGTTTCGTCCGTACTCAGCATCAAAAGTGTTCGTCAGCACTCGGAATTCTTCCACCGCATCTGGTGATGGCTGAATTGCTGGCGAATTGACGAAGATATCGTTGCCGTCGCCTCCGTTAACCATGTAGTTGTTCGAACGCCCCCGGCCTCCGTTCACCGATACCACCCCGGGCTGATCGCTGCCATAGAAGAGATCCGCGCCTACCTGGGATTGCACCCCAGGCTGAAGCTGAAGCAATTGGTAGGTATTTCGCTGGCTCAACGGCAGAGCCCGTATCGATGTATCTGTCATAACTGCACCCAGCTGAGTGCTCGTCGTCTCCACCTGCGCCGCATTCGCTTCCACGGTCACCGTATCGTTCTTCCCACCGACTGTGAGCGTGACGGTGATGAAATTGACGTGGCCGATCGTGACGACCACATCTTTTGCGAGGAACTTCTTGAAGCCCGTCGCCTCAGCCGAGACATCATAGGTACCAACAGGAAGCTCCGGTATGTCGAATGCACCGCCCTTATCCGACGTTACGGTGCGTGGCGTGGCCTGACCCGTCAACGTGGCTGTGACCGCAACGCCCGGAACCACCGCACCCGAAGGATCATTCACGATCCCGCGAATGGCTCCGTTCGTTTGCCCCATCGCCGCAGCGCAGAATGCCAGACTCGCGCACGCCAGCAGGCACACCCGTCCCCACGCAGTCGCTCTCATTGGCGCTCCTTTTGAAAATCCCGCGTCCACCCCAGACGCCCCCGATTTTTCGATTGCAGCTTCCCGAAAAACCTTACTATAATTCGCGAACGTTAGAGGATGGCCTGTGGCATTGTCAAGAGGAAACTCGTTTGGCTCAAGCTCGTAAGTTGCCCAGGAAGGTTCAGCACGCTTCGAGCTATCTGCGCATCAGCGATGTCGCGCGCCTCGTCGGCGTCTCACCTTCGATTCTCCGCTCCTGGGAAATTCTTGGCCTGATTTCGCCCGCTCGCACGCGCAGCCAATACCGCCTCTATACGCAAGCGGACGTGCGCCTGCTCAAACGTGCTCAATTTCTTCGTCGCGCTCGCGGAATGAATGCCCCAGCCATCGTCCATATGCTCAAAACGCAGGGGCTCCTCTCAAAATCTGGCGGCAGCCAACCGAAGGCCAGCCCAGTCGGACCCCGCCTGCGCCGTTTGCGTTTGCAGCGCGGTTACTCGCTCGCGAAAGTCGCGCGAGCTGTTGGAGTTTCCGTCGGATTCCTGTCTGCGCTGGAACGCGCGCAGATGAGTGCGTCGATCGCCACCCTCCGGCGCCTGGCTCGCTTCTATCGTCTCAATATTCTTTCGCTCTTTGATCCTTCCGAAGCAAATCCGGGTCGTGTTCGCCCGTCCGAAAGGAAAGTTCTCGAAGCCGGCAACGGCATTCGAATGGAACTACTGTCCTGGGGCAATACCGTGATGGAGCCGCACATTTTTCGCATCGCTCCGTCGGCGGGAAGCGGCGAGTCTTATACTCACGATGGCGAAGAGTTTCTCTACATTTTGAAGGGCTGCATCGAGATTGCGCTCGACGGCGGCGAAGCGAATCGCCTCGAACAAGGCGACAGTTTCTACTTTCGAAAGCAGCACGCCGCATCGCTGGGTGAATCCCGGCAAGAATGAAGCATGGGTTTTGTGGGTGAACACGCCGCCCACTTTCTAGCAGCGTTACAATGCGCTACGACTCTTACGGGAGCGCCACCGAAAATCATGAAGACTAAACTCGCAGCGTGCGCGCTCTTGGCGATTTCGTGTTTAGCCCTGAGCGGATGCAAAAAACAGCCCACTTTGAGCTTGCTCGTCTGGGAAGGCTACGCCGATCCTTCTTTCATCCGCCCTTTTGAGCAGTCTCACAAATGCAAAATCAGCGCTGCCTATATGGGCTCGAGCGACGAATTGGTCGCCAAACTTCGCGGCGGCAGCGCCAGCAACTACGACGTGATCTCGCCTTCGAGTGATGTCGCTACAATGATCGCCTCGGCAGGTTTGGCTGCGCCTCTCGAACCTTCGAGGTTTCCATCCTATTTACAGCTCTCCGAACGCCTCCGCGAAATGCCGCTCGTGCGAGTGAATGGGAAGGTTTACGGCGTCCCGTTTACTTGGGGACCCAATCCGCTTTTGTACGACGCCAAGGCTTTCCCTCAGACACCCGATAGCTGGGCGGCGCTCTGGAGTCCGGATCTCAAAAATAAAATCTCCGTATGGGACGAACTCTCCACGATCTACATGGCCGCGCAGGTGCTCGGCTACGACAAGCCCGATCCCAGCCATCTCTATAACCTGACCGACGAAGAGCTGAATAACGTGAAGAAGAAACTCATCGAACTGAAGCCCAATATCCGAAAAATGTGGAGCACCGGCGGCGAACTCACGAACCTCTTCGAGAATCACGAAGTGGTCGCAGCGATGGGCTGGCCACTTATGACCAATCAACTCCGCAAAGCGAATTTCCCCATCGGCGAAACGATCCCGAAAGAAAACACTACGGGATGGATCGATCACCTGATGATTACATCCGCGAGCGAGCATAAAGATCTCGCCGCTGAATTTCTCGAATACATGATCGAGGCCAAGACGCAGAAAGCCGTGGCCGACGTCACCGGATACGATCCCGCCAATCCGCAAGCCGCCGAATTCATGACGGAAGATCAAAGAAAATCGCTGCACCTCGATAACGTGGATCTGTATATGACGCGTATCTATTTCTGGCAGCAAGTGCCGCGCCGCGATAAATACAACGAGATCTGGAATGAAGTGAAGGCCGCGCAGTGATGAAGTTCGTCTGCGCCATTCGCGGAACCTACGACGGATCCGATCCGCGAAGCTACCGTGAGACCTACAAATGACCGGCTCGATGGCGCAAGCCACCACTGCGCCCGGCCGCACCGATTCGCTTCTATCGATCCGCGAAGTCGTGAAGCGTTTCGGCTCCCGTCCTGTGCTTCGCAACATTTCGCTCGAAGTTGCCTCGGGCGAATTCTTAACGATCCTCGGCGAGAGCGGCTCGGGGAAGACGACCCTTTTGCGACTCATCGCAGGATTTGAGCAATTAGATGGCGGTGAGATCTGGATCGGAGGCGAGCGGCTCGACCAGATTCCTCCGCATCGTCGTCCGGTGAACACCGTGTTTCAAAGCTACGCCTTGTTCCCACACCTCAACGTGTCCGACAACATCGCATACGGCCTGCGCGCAAAAAATATCGCGAAAGCCGAGATTCCCGGCCGCGTAGCTCAGGCACTTGCCATGGTAAAGATGAGCGAGTTCGCAAAATCGCCTCCCGCTCGGCTCAGCGGCGGTCAGCAGCAGCGCGTAGCATTGGCTCGCGCCCTCGTGAATCGCCCCAGCGTTCTCCTGCTCGATGAGCCGCTCTCCGCTCTCGACGCGAATCTGCGTCGCCAGATGCAGACCGAACTGAAGGCATTGCAGCGCGAAGTGGGAATTACATTCATCTTCGTCACTCACGATCAGGAAGAGGCCATGGCTCTCTCCGATCGCATCGCGTTACTCCGTTCAGGCTTTCTCGAGCAGATCGCCGAGCCGCGCGAGATTTACGGCTGGCCTGCTTCTGCATACGTAGCTCAATTCATTGGCCAAACCAATTTGCTTCGAACCGAGGTTCGCAATGGCCTCGCCCGGGCTGGTCCGCTCAAATGGCGCACCGCGGAAACGTCGAGCCAGGTCACCTTTTCCCTGCGCCCTGAATCCATCCGCCTTGTTCCAACTGGCACGCCGCCCCAGCCGACCGACGATTCGATTGCGCGCTTTCATGCTGGCATCCTGAATCAAACCTTCGGCGGCGCAATGGACACGCTCGAACTCGACTGTGGCACTTCGCAGACTCTTCGGGCCCGCATCGCAAGCCCCGGCACTCTCAGTGGCCAGTACGAATTCGAATTTCGCGCGAGTGACGCAATCCCGGTGCGCGAGGAAGATTCGGCCTAGCCATGTACACCCGCGCCTATAAATCGGCCGTCACAATCCCCCCGCTGCTCTGGGTCACCACGTTCCTCCTTGTGCCCTACGCTCTTCTCTTCTGCTACAGCTTCTGGTCTGTTTCGCCGCAGCAGACGATCGTTCACAGTTGGAATCTTCAAAATTACATTCAGCTCATTCGCAATCCGATTTACATCTCGGTCCTTTTCCGCTCCATCCGCATCGCCGCCGCTGTTACCCTGCTCGCGCTACTCCTTGGATACCCGCTCGCCTACTTCCTCTCTTTTCACGCACCGAAACGAAAAGATCTTCTCTACCAGCTCGTGATTATCCCGCTTTGGGCCAGCTATCTAGTGCGCGGTTACGCATGGAAAACAATCCTTGGAAGTGATGGCGTGCTCAACGGCCTCCTGCAATATCTCCACATCACTCGCCACCCCGTCGAATTCTTCCTCTATAGCCCGTTCGCGGTAGTCCTCACCCTCACTCACATCTACACGCCATTCACGTTTCTTCCGATCTACGCGTCTCTCGAACACGTTCCTCGAAATCTCGTCGAAGCCTCACACGACCTTGGCGCCTCTCCCTGGTCCACATTCCGGCGCGTCATTCTTCCTCTTTCCCTGCCGGGCGTTCTCGCCGGCGCAACTTTCGCATTCGTGCTTACCCTTGGCGATTTTCTCGCCCCTCTTCTCGTCGGCGGCGCGAGCGGCATCATGATTTCCAATATTGTGGTCAGCCTTTTTGGCGCCGCATATGACTGGCCCCTCGGCGCGGCAATCTCATTCTGCATGCTTCTCCTCGTCATGACCCTTCTCTTCGCCACAGAGCGCCTCGAGAGGAAACTCACTCTTTCATGAGCCGCTCACCGAGCTCCGTCCGCGCTCCTTTTCTCACAATCTACGCGACGCTCGTCTATGCGTTCCTCTATTTCCCGATCGTCGTCCTCGTTCTTTATTCCTTCAACGGCTCCGGCGTCGGCGGTTTTCCTCCATCCGGCTGGACGCTCGATTGGTATCGCCAGCTTTTTCAGGACGGCTCACTCTGGGATTCTGTCCTCAACAGCGCCATCGTCGCGTTAATCGCCGTCGGAATCTCGCTCACACTCGGCCTTCCCGCAGCGCTCGCTCTCGACCGCTCGCAGTTTCCGGGCAAGGCGCTTTTTCGCCGCATCGTCCTTCTGCCACTGATCCTTCCCGGCATTATCACCGGCTTGTCTCTCCTCATGCTCTTCGTCGCAATGGGAATGAATCTCAGACCTTGTCACGATCACGCTCGGCCACGGCACCGCCCTAATATCGGTCGCGACTACCGAAATCTTTGCTGGCTTGCAAAAGCTCGATCGCGCCCAGGAAGAAGCCTCGCTCGACCTTGGCGCGAATCAGTGGAAAACGTTCTGGCGCATCACGCTCCCCAATCTCCGCGTCTCTTTGATCGCCGCTGCCCTGCTGATTTTCACGCTCTCGCTTGATGAAATCGCCGTCAGCTTCTTCCTCATCGGCCGCGACAATACCCTGCCCCTCGAAATCTGGTCGCGCCTTGCGCCGCGGAATTACGCCGGAAATTAACGCCATTTCCACCCTGATCCTCGCCTTCTCCATCGCCACAATTCTCATCTGGTATCACCTTCGCACGCGCACCACGCGCGCCGAAGAAGCAGGCGCACAGCTAATGGCATCCACTTTGGAAGGAGAGCATTCATGAGCGGCACTCGGCGGGATTTTCTGAAGTTTGTGGTAGCAGGCTCAGTGGCCGCGGGCTGCCCGATTGATCTCTCGTTGCTCGCAGCGCCCGACGATTCCAAAACTCAAGTCGAAGGCGACAATTTCGAAATCTGCCACCAGGTCCGCGACGGCCACTCCTTCTCGCACCCGCCGATTTCGAAGCGCTACGATGTGGTCATCGTAGGCGGCGGAGCAAGCGGACTCAGCGCCGCCTATTTCCTTCGCCAGCGCGATTTCCTGCTTCTCGAAAAAGAACCGCACTTTGGCGGCAATGCCTACCTTGAGGAATATCAAGGCCAAGCCTTCGCCACCGGCTCCGCTTACGACGAGAAAGGCACGTCGAGCGAACAACTCGCTCGCGAAATCGGCCTCACGATGCTTCCGATCGATTCCTTCGACCCGACGATTCTCAATGGCAAGTGGATCAAAGACACCTGGCACGCCGGCCTTGACGAACTTCCCTACTCCGCCTCCGTCCGCGATAGCTTCAAAAAATTCCGCACCGATATGCTCGCGATCGACATCACAAAGAACGTCGAACAGCTCGACAACACGCCGCTTACCAAATACCTCAGCGCCTACGCTCCCGAAGTCAAATCCTGGTGGGACGCCTACGGCCCCTCGAACTGGGGCGCTAAATCCGCAGACACATCCACGTATGTCGCGCTCATCGATTTTCAGGAAGTCGTCGCTGCGGAAAAGGATACGAGAGTCACTTTGCCCGGCGGCAATGGCGCACTTACGCGCAAACTCGTCGAAACACTTCAGCCTAAGTTCGCTGAACGATTGTTAAGCGACGCCACAATCATTTCCGTCGAACCGCAAAAGACCGAAGTCCGCGTCACCTATATTCAGGGAGGCGTACCGCATTCGGTGGGAGCGAAGTTCGTCGTGATGGCGACGCCGAAATTCATTACTTCCCGCATCGTCGCCGGAATTTCAGACGCCCAACAGGACGCGATGTCCTCTTATCACTATTGTCCCTATCCGGTGATCAATATGATCTTCGACAAGCCTATCTACAATCGCGCTTACGATACCTGGTGCCCCGGAAATTCCTTCACCGATTTCATCGTGGCCGATTGGGTCGTGCAGAAGCAGCCGGGATACAAACAGAAGAACAACATTCTTACGTTTTACACGCCGCTCGCGGAAATCGAGCGCAAAAAGCTCCTGAAAATCGACGACTGCCGTCAGATTGCCGCGAACGTCCTCGCCGACTTCCAGAAGCTCCTACCCGAATTCGCCGCCGCGAATCCCACAGAGATTCATTTCTATCGTCGCGGCCATCCGATGTTTTTGCCCACGCCCGGCCTGTTTACCAAAATCATTCCCGCAGCGAACCAGCCGCTCGATCGCGTTTTTTTCGCCAACGCTGATTCTATCGGCCCTGAATCGGAAATTTCCGCAGCCGTCGATTCAGGGCGCAAGGCAGCGGACTGGGTCGAGAAGCGTCTCGCTGGTGCTTCCGCATCTATAGCCGCAGCCAACATCGGCCTGCGCGCCTAAAAACGCCGCGCAAAAAAAACACCCGGTTAATCTTACCCGGGTGTTTCGAGCTCTCTCAATTCCTGCCAGGGAGTGAGAAAGAAATTTGCGCGCGTCAATCTGCGCTTATAGTCGGGCCTTTGCCCTAACGGCTTGCCACGCCTAGGTTATGCACGCCCGAAATCAGAAAGCCCGCCGTGCTCGCCGACTGTGGCACAAACCACATCCGCCGCACCATCCCATACTCGCTGTGCTGCATTCGCCGCGCGACATAATCGAGAAGCAGCGGACCCACCTGAATCGCAGCATAAATCGCGCCTGAATGCGCGAAAGGCCGCATCATCGGATCATCCTCCACTGCTCCGTGCCCAATCGCCTGCCGCGTCGAGTACGCATCAAACGTTGCCGCGCCATGCTGCATCATCGCCAACGCCAGCCAACTGCGGCTCGTGTGCGGCTTCTCAGGAGAATAAACTTTAATTGGCTTTACCGGCAGCGGCTCAGGAATGCGCACCGACGAAAGCGGCTGCGTGGTGTCGTGGTCCGTCAACGCGACAACCGTCACGCCCGCCGCCGGCTTCTCGCCTGCGTCGCCTCCCAAACTCACCTTGGCCGGATCTATATATCCCTTGCCGGACGCCGTCGCCACCGTGTCTGTCTCGCTGCCAAGCGCCACCGCACTAGCGGGTTTCGGCCGCGTGCCATCTGTGGCAGTGTCTGTCGCAGTAAGAGTTGTCAGGTTCGCCCTGAACACTGGGCCAACCACTTTGGGAACGGGGCTAAACTGAAACAATAGCGCTGCAACGGCAAAAACCATGGAAGGGGGGCCTCCTACTGCCGACGCCATAGGAGAAAAGCACGACTAGTACCATTAGGAACACAGTCCTGTATATGCAGATCTAAATAGGCCTTAACTTTAAAGTCACCCGTTTGCGGACCCAGAACTCTTCGTTTCGCGGTTTTCAGGCAAGTGATTTCCCTGCCAGGTGAGAAATACTTTCCCAAATATTACCCAAAATCTGCAACTTATTCCCAAAATGGGCTAAGCTCATTGACTAGGGTGGGGTGCAGATCAGAATAAGGCAGATAAAGCTGAAAAGATACAATCAGAAGGACGAGAGAGCCGATACAGCTTCACCGACACCCGATGCTCACTCAATCCGGAGCACGATTTTCCCAAACTGCTCGCGTTTCTCCAGGCGTTCGTGGGCCTCCCGCGCCTTGGCGAGAGGCATCACGGTGTCAATCACCGGCCTCACCCGGCCGCGCCCCACAAGATCGAGCACGGAATAAAGCTCCGCCTTGCTTCCCATGTAAGATCCGAGAATCGAAATGTGCCGGCTGAATAGGAAGCGCAAATCTATCTTTCCCTCGTAACCGGTCGTCGCGCCGCAGGTCACCAGCCGCCCACCCACCGCCAGACTTGCCACGCTTTCCTGCCACGTCGCGTCGCCTACGTGCTCCACCACCACATCCACTCCGCGCCGATCCGTCAGCCGCCTCACTTCCCGCGACCAATGCTCGATCGAGTGCAGAAATGTCTCGTCGGCGCCCAATTCCCTCGCCTTCTGCAGCTTTGCTTCCGACCCGGCCGTCGCGATCACGCGCGCTCCCGCCACTTTCGCAATCTGAATTGCAGCACTGCCCACGCCGCTTCCCGCGCCCAACACCAGCACCGTCTCATCCGGCTTGAGCTGCGCTCTCGTGATCAACATGTGCCACGCCGTCAAAAACACCAACGGAATCGCCGCCGCTTCCTCAAAGCCAAGATTCGCTGGCATCGGAATCACGTTCACCGCCGGCGACGCTACATATTCCGCATACCCGCCATCCAGCTTGTATCCAAACAGCGTGTACTGCCGGCAGAAATTATCGTCGCCTCGCAAACAGTAGACGCAATGCCCACACGAAATTCCCGGCGACAACAGCACCCGCTCGCCCGTACGCACACCCGATACTTTCTCGCCCACGCGCGCCACTTCACCAGCGATGTCCGAGCCAAGAATATGCGGCATCGGAATCGTGATCCCAGGCAGCCCACGCCTTACCCACAAATCAAGATGATTCAGCGCACACGCCCGCACGCGAACCAGCACTTCATCCGCACCAATCTCCGGCTCGCGCACCTCGGCATAACGCAATACCTCAGGCCCGCCGTGTTCAGAAAAAACAATTGCCTTCATAACGCCCCACTAATCATCGCTTCGTCTCGATTGTCGAGCGAGCCGCAATTGCTCCGCGAAACGCTCACGCTTGTAATACATCGCCCAGTCCTCAGCAGTCTTCCCAGAGGCATCCTTCGCGTCTAGATCTGCGCCCTTTGCTATCAATTCTTGAAAAACACTGTCCACGGCAGGGTTGTCTGATCCAAATGGCATGAGCAGCATGAGCGGTGTGTGCCCGTTCGCATCAGCGGCGTTAACGTCCGCGCCGTACCGCATAAGGGCCGCGACACAACTAATTGATGAGTGGCCTAGCGCCGTCAGTAAGGGCGTCGCTCCCTTTTCGTTCCTTCTGTTTACCTCCGCCCCGGCCTTCAGCAGAGACTCGCATATTTCGCATCGCCCGGCAGCAGCAGCCACATGGAGCGCGGTGCCACTCGGCAACAGACCGGAAAATCCGCCAGATTGCTCCAAGTTGACGTTTGCACCCATCGACAACAGAGCGTTCACACCGTCCAAGTCCCCGACTCCATTCCACGCTGCCGCTGTCAGTGCGGTCTGTCCGAACTGGTTTTGTCCGTTCGGGTCCGCTCCGATCGCTACCAGCGAACGAGCGATGCGGTAATACTGATGGTCCATTGCTGACCGAAACATTTGTTGCTTCGAGGCGACGCCAGCCGAGGCTGATCCCAATAGCGCCAGGAGGAATAAACCCACCGCAAATAGCGTGGCTCTTCTCGCGTCAGCCGGTGCCGCACTCGTGCGCCAATCCCACGCGAATATGGCCGTGCATACCGCGCACCAGAGGAGGGCCAAGCAAACAAATAGGAATGCGTTACGCCAGAGAATTCCAATGAGCCCGGAAAATATGAGCCCCAGGAATAACCATTCGAAACGATACCATTTTCGTTTCTTGCTCCCCCGCCAATATAGAAAAATCGGGACAGGCGACGAAATGACGCTTTCCACTGCCCAGAATAAGAAAAAGACCGTAATACCGTCGCCCTTTACCGATCCTGACGCAGAAGCATCCGCAACCACGAGGGATAACGCGGTGGATAACGCAAACGAAAGAACCGAGAGTTGCCAGACGAAGATTTTCCCGTGCTCTGCAATGAAAATTAAGAGAGGTGGAATAATAAAGATCCCGTAGAAGACCGCTACCACGAGCCAGCCATAACTGGCGAGAAAGCTAAGGCACCCAAAAACCGCTCCCGAAAGAATCGCACTCGATAAAGCGATCTTGTCCTTTGTCGTCAAAGCTATCAAACCTCTCCCATGTCGGCTTTTCGACAACGATACTGTCTGTTTGTAGTCGGACGTTAAGGATACTGCGATGGGGATTCTATGGCGCGAGTGCAACGCGTTTACGTTACCGGATTGATACTCAACTAAACGGGTGTTAACCGCGATTCGCTGCAGACCCGAATCGGACCCCTAAATATCACCACAGCGTTTCGTCTTTCGTTTCTCGCGCAGCCAACAATCCAATGAACGTCAACACAGATGCCAGCGACAAATAGTAGCCAACGTACTGCAAGCCATATTTCTTCGCCAGCCAGATGGCGATATAAGGCGCAAGCGACGCGCCAAAGATGCCTGCCAGGTTAAACGTCAGCGAACTTCCGGTGTAACGCACCGAGGTGGGGAAAAGCTCAGACAGGACTGTTCCCAGGGGACCGTAGAATAAACCCGTCAACGACAATCCTACGACTAACGCCATGATTGTCCCGATTGTGCCGGCCAAGAACATCGGCGCCATCACCAAGCCGAACAAACCGATCGCCCCAGTTACCCACAGCAAAGTGCGGCGGCGCCCACGCTCGGCGAGAATCGCCCCCACCGGAATCGTAACCGCAAAGAAGATCATGCCGAACAACTGCATTACCAGAAATGTGTCGCGACTGTAGTGCAGCGCGGTAGTGCCCCAGGACAGCGCGAACACCGTCATCAAATAGAAGAGGACGAAAGCCGCGAGCGCTCCTAGGATCCCGACTACAAGCGACCTGGGATATTTGCGAAATACCTCCAGGATCGGTACTGCCACGCGCTCGCGTCGGCTCATAGCCGCGCGGAACGCGGGAGTCTCCGTAATTGTCAGCCGAACGTAAAGGCCAACAATCACCAGTACCGCGCTCGCAAGAAACGGGATGCGCCATCCGAAAGAGAAAAACTGATCGTTCGTGAGCCATCTCGAAAGCGCGAGAAACACGCCGCCGGAGAAAAGGAATCCGATCGGCGCCCCGAGTTGTGGAAACATGCCGTACCACGCGCGCCTGCCCGCCGGCGCATTTTCCACCGCGAGCAATACCGCGCCGCCCCACTCTCCTCCAAGCCCAAGTCCCTGACCCATGCGGCACAACGCAAGCAGTAGCGGCGCAGCCACGCCTATGCTCTTGTAAGTCGGAAGAACACCGATCGACACGGTCGATACGCCCATCGTCAACAGTGCCGCGACCAAAGTCGCCTTACGGCCAACGCGATCGCCAAAATGGCCGAAGAGCGCCGAACCAAACGGTCGCGCGAAAAATGCAATTGCAAAGGTCGCAAGCGAGGCAAGCGTCGCTGATGCTGGATCCGATGCCGGGAAAAATAACCGGGGAAAAACGAGCACCGCAGCGGTGGCGTAGATATAGAAATCAAAAAACTCGATCGTCGTCCCGACGAGACTCGCAAAGAGCACCTGCGCAGGCGCATTGATTGCCAACTCGCGGCTGGCCGGGTCGCCGTCAATCGCGACGCCGATGCTGGGAATATCGCTCACAAGGATTACGGAGTGTACCGCTCACAGCGTACGACGAGAATGGTGAACTCGAAGAATTTGCTTACCAAGCTATAATCCGCGGCGCACCGCTTCCTGCATGAGGCACGCTATCTTCGCCTCCTATCAATGCGGCTTGAACGTCTTCCCGGTCTCAAGCAACGTCTTCAGCCGGGAAAGAATACGCGGCCACCCATCGGCGCAGGCGGCATAAGTGGAGTCGTCCTCAGCCCACTCGTCATGCGTCACCGTCACTTTTGTGGCTTCGGTCTCGGGCACCAGTTCGATAGTTGCGCGGGACTCTTTATCATTTGCGCCCATCGCGAAGGTGTACTGAAACACTTTTGGTGGCTCAAACCGCAGAACCTTTCCTCGCACATAATTCATGGGCTTCCCGTCGGGTCCCGGGCCCACCCATGCGAGCGAGCCACCGGGCTTGCAGTCCGCTTGAAACTCAGCGCCCGAAAATATGATCCTGTTCGACTCCCGCGACACAAAGCCTTCCCACACCTTCTCTGGCGTAGCAGCAATGTAGAAGACGTACTTAAGTGGTGGTTGGTGGGCCATCGTTGCTCCTCACTCTCGCCGTCATCTTACATCCACTAAGCGATGCAGTCGGCATCGGGATTTCGCACAGGAGGGAGAGGTGTCAATGCGCTGACAAATGTCGAACCTTAACCATAGGTTCTTTCCTCGCCTGGTTGGCGGGCGCTCGCCATCCGCAACCACCTGCGTAATCAAGGACCATGTAGCCACGTTTTTGGAAGTCGGGTGGCCCCAGGCATGCACTAGTTGTGCCTAAGCGATTGGTAATGGTAAATGTTTGGCCGCAAAGGCTGGCCGAAGACGAGGACGGAGCATCATGGGACCTCGCAATATGGGAGAAATTATGAACGCATATCGGGGAGCCAGAATCCGAACGGCAGCTGTGCTCCTGGCGGCAATCCTCTCGGCGACCACCCTTGCCGCGAGCGGACAAGACGCCGAACCGTTCAAATTCTTTCGAGAGTATGTCGGGCTGAACGACGGGCAGATCAACAGTATTCGAAGCGGAAAAGCTGTCGCAAAGATATTGGATTCACCGACGCCAGATGAAGTGTATGTGTTCGGTTCCGTGTACGTGAACTCGACACCAGACCGTTATCTCAAATTCGCATCGGACATCGACGCGCTTCGCAAGGTTCCCAACTATCTGGCCATTCAGAAATTCAGCGATCCTCCGAAGCTCTCGGATCTCGAGGGCTTCACATTGGAGGAGCAAGACATCAAAGAGCTCAAAAAATGCGAGCCGGGGCATTGCGAGATACAGCTGCCCAGCGAAGCGATGGATACGTTCAGGCAGTCAATAAACTGGTCCGCGCCGGATGTGGCGGATCAGGTGAACCGGCTTGGGCAAAAGATGGCGCTGGAAGCTCTCGAAAAGTACATCGAGGGAGGAAACGCGGCGCTCGGAACCTACCGCGACAAACACAACCCAGCTGTTGTGGCGGACACTTTTCAAACGGCTGATCAGCCGGTCAAAAGGCCTTCCCTCCTATCTGCCTCAGTCTTGACCAATACCTGCTCGATTATCCAAAAGCCAACTCGGACGGGATCGAATCTCAGTTCTATTGGGAAAAGGTCAATTTTGGACTGAAGCCTACACTGCGAATCCTGCAGGCGATTGTCTACCGCGACAAGAGATTCCGCAAATCCGAGATACGCTATCGCGGTGAAGCAACTTTACGCGAGCCACTACTTCGAAACGGCCCTCGACCTCACAGTCTGCGTCCCCGACAAGGAGCGCCCCGGCATGTACGTGATCACGCTTAAGGGCTCTTCCCAGGCAGGCCTCACCGGGCTCAAAGGCGGGATTGTGCGGAAAGTGGCCGTCGACAGAACCCGTTCGTCACTGGAAAAAGCGCTGGACACGATCAAGCAGAAACTGGAAAGCTCGACAGATTGATGCTAGCCAGGACATTTTTGCTTTGGGTGGCTCATGTCGATGCTTGATCGCCGGACTGCAAAAGTCCTGATGACGATCCTCGTTTTCGCACTGGCGCTCGCCATTGTGTATGTTGCGCGGGCGGTGTTTATTATTTTTATTTTCTCAATCCTCTTCGCCTACTTGATTGATCCGGTCGTGCGGTTTCTGCAGCGCCATTCTTTATTCTTCAAGAATCTGCGAGGACCGCATATTTTGGAGGCCTACCTCGGACTTCTGATTCTCATTGCAGTCGGTATCCACGGCCTGGATCCGGGTTTCTTCCGGCACGCGGGCGGACTGATTCGAGGGTTACCAGCCCTTTCCGAGCAGATTTCGACGGGCGAGATCGCCACGAAGATTGGCGACAAGTACGGCTGGACGGATGCGCAGGAGTCGCGGCTGAAGTCGTTCCTGATTCAACACCATGAGGGAATCCGAGGCGCTTTGGAAAATGGACAGCGAATTGTACCTGGTGCTATTGGAAGCTTGGTCTTAATCCCCATACTGGCGCTCTTTTTCCTTAACGGCGGCCCGATTCTAGCGGAATCTGTCATTCAACTTGTCTCGACGAAAGACAACGCGGAGAACCTGCGGTCGTTCGCCAGCGAATTGAACGTGATGTTTCAGCACTACATAAGAGCTAAAGTGATTCTTGGAATCCTGTCGCTCGTGTTTTGCTCGGTGACGACGTTGCTTTTAGGTTTCCCGCACGCATTGGCGCTTGGCGTCCTGGCTGGTGTGCTGGAGTTCATACCCGTGGCCGGCTGGATGATTTCCGCAACCACGATCATTACAATTGGAGCGCTAACTCATTCTCACTGGATTTGGATGGCAGCGTTGCTGGGGCTCTGGCGAATGCTAATGGATTATTTTATTTCGCCGCGTGTCGTGGGCCATGAGCTCGAGATTCACCCGCTGCTCGCGATATTCACGGTGATGGTTGGCGGAGCCGTAGGCGGGATCGTCGGAATTTATCTATCTGTTCCTATCGTAGCAACGCTGCGAGTGGTGTACCGCAGATTTCTGATGACGCGATAGGTAGACGACCTAATCGCTATTTCTTTGGATGAAAATTGCTGAGCGATGCGGATGCGATCAGGAGCTTCGCTTCTGCTGGGTCCACCGCTTCCATCCATACAGCAGGATTATCATGAGTTCGCTCATCCACTTTCGTTTGGAAGTAATACACCTGGCCCGTCTCCGCAGTGAGGCTAACAGCCGAAGCTAACTTCGAAATCCTTCCGAAGGTTGATTGCCAATTCGCGCAGAGATTGTGGACGCCCGGATCGACTTGGAAGTAGAAGTACGTATTGCCGTGATTTGCACCCACCCACTGGCCGTCGAGCCCAATTCGAATCGTCGCAGCGCCTATTTTCAAAGACCCTGCGTCTGACCTCTCCGCTTCAAACACATAGACAAGCGCCTTGCCCTCAGCCACTTGTCCCTGCGGATGCTGGCTCTTGTCTGTTTTCACGTCGAACTGGATATTCTCCGCCCCGCACCCAGCAGCAGTCCGAGCAGCTGTGGCCTGATCCTGGGCGAACACGGGCACCGCAAGCATAACGAACAACGACAAAGCGAGCATGCGTTTCATGAACCGCCTCCAGCGTTTAGCCTTCGCAACTCCCGGGGCAATTATAACTGCTATGTACACATAAATCACGTACAGTTCGGAGAAATGGTTTCGATCACTGGTGAAAAGATGTAGCCACGCCCGAACGCATTGCTTGGAGCACCTTTTCCAGGTACTCCCGCGGAATGCTTTGGATATAAGGATCCGCCAGCCACGCGATGATGGCGGGAACGCCGCGGCTGAGCGCGATCAATTCGATTTGCAGGAAGACGCCACCGTTTTCTTGCTGGCAGCGCCAGTCCAAATTCAGCCTCCAGAGTAATCCTCGATCGTCACCGACGGGCAACTCATGTTCCGTGGGCTTGCCCACATCGGCTAATTCGGCAATCCGAGTGGAGCGCGAGCGAAGGGACCCGTGGTTCGCATCCACGCGAAAGTAGCGATCGTCAAGATCCACATTGAAGAAGACAGGCGACCTCGCTTCGCGGAACATACGCAACTGGACCTGGGAGTGGTTCTTCTCCTGACTCAGCACTTTGGATCGCTGCACACCGAAACTGAAAAGTTGCGGATAGCTCGTATAGTTCTCCATCAAGGTCATCATCTGCGGCAACGTGGCGCCCGGAAGAAAGATCGTTCCTACCCAGTGATGCACGAGGCCATGGGGTACGCGGATGGGCCGGTTGTCGTCGCGCGTTTCCAGGCGTTTGGTTACAACTTCCCCGCGCGCTAATCTTTCGTGGAGTTGCTGGCGGAGCGCATCCTCCTGGACGTCGATCCAGAGAAATGCGCCGGCCTTGCGCATCTTTGCCGCTTTCTCTTCTTCCGTCACCTTGACGTACTGATCGAAAGCCTGAATCGTTTCTTGTTTGAGCTCGGCCGCCACTGCGAATGCCGCAAGCAGCCCGAAACAAAGAATTCCGAGCGCCGTCGGCCATCTCCAACCACCCTCTGCCTTTTGCAGAGAATACACGCGATCCGCCATTTGATTTCTATTCTAGCCGATGCACACGATCGATTTCGGTCGAAGACGAGACTGCGTAGTTTCCGCTGATCGCTTTCATCACCTATCTCAAGCTGAGATATGAAGAATCGTCTCTCGGAGACGCTTATCCGACTGGAAGAACGACCTCGCTGGCTTTACTGCGGGAATTCTCGATTGTGGCGGGCTTGGGGTATCGAACCTGTCGCAGCCAGATAGCGCAGAGCAACCACACCACAACAATCAGCAAAGTGCAAAGCAGACTACCTTCGGGACCCACTGTGCCGCCCGATAGCCAGGCAGGTCCCCCTGAACTGGAATTCAGAAGATGACCGGGCAGCGTCTGGCCGCTGTCCGCCACGCCATAAAAGTATGTCTCGCCCCAATCGAAAGCCGTGTGGAGTCCAATCGGCATCCAGAGATTGCCGGTGGTGCGCAACAAGAAACAGGCCAGCAGTCCAAACGCGCCGGCATTAAACAATCCGATCCAATCTTCACCGGAGTTGCCGTGATGAGAATAGCCGAAGAATGCCGCGGATAGAATTGCGGCAGGCCAGAAACCGATGCCCACTGAAAGCGTGAATAACCCGTATCCACGAGCGCGGAATTCTTCTCGCAGCGCGACAAGGATGAACACGATCGCGTAGACAGCAGCCCACTTCCAGATTTCGAAGCCGTGCAATCCGATTCGTCCAAAATAAAATACCCCAACCAGCCGCATGACGAACAACAATGCGGTGATGGACCCGAAGCCCAACAGAACGCCCTGCCAGAACTGAACGCGAAACGACCCTCTCCAGGGTAAGCCGTAGTCGGCAATCGTCCTGCCTTCCACGCGGCTCATAATCCAACTCGCCAGCAGGACAATCAGGAAGTCCATCACTTCGCGGACGAGAAATAAAGTGGTGCCGTCCGCACCATGAAGCACTCGGCGAACCAGTAGGTTGCTCGCGTTGATCAATGCGACGACAATTCCCAGAAAGATGCAGAGCCGCCAACCGGCGCGGAGTTCCGAGGGGCCGTAGAACACACGATGGAAGATCGACAGATTGAGCGGTTGCTGGGCGTGGATCATGCAGTCGCGGTCTCCTTGCCCATGGATACGATGCCGAGCCGACAATTGTTCCGGACAATCGTTCGCGCGAGCAAGGCAGCTGAAGTCGTCAAGCGGGCTGGATGCTGGGAAGTCCTCTTCTGACTAACAATCTCGATATGAGGCGGACGGTGGTACGCATCGACTGCGCGGCCGCCCCCAACCAGATTGACACCGGCTCAAACGCGCCGTAACCTCGATTCGAAGACTCTCCATGGATCTCTTCGAAGAAATCGTGCGCATGCGACGTGCCGGCCAGCGCGGCGCCCTCGCCACCATCGTCCACACCAACGGCTCGATTCCCAGTTATGAAAGCTCGCGTATGCTCGTGCGCGACGACGGCACAATCGCCGGCACGGTCGGCGGAGGTTGCGTCGAAGCAGAAGTGTGGGCCGCGGCAAAAGACGTCATCCAAAAAGAGCAGCCCCGCAAGATGACCTTCAATCTGAATCACGAAGCCGCCTACGACGCTGGTCTCATCTGTGGAGGCACTCTGGAAATTTTTGTCGAGCCGATTCTTCCTCAGCCGATGCTCTATCTTTTCGGCGGCGGCCACGTCTCCACCGCCGTCGCCCGTGTCGCTCATCAAGCAGGCTTCGCCATCGGAGTGATTGACGACCGCGAGGCATTTGCGAATTCCGACCGCTTCCCGATGGCAGCCGAGATTTATTCCACGTACGAAGACGCCTTCGCGAAAATTCGCCCGAACTCTTCGAGCTACCTCTTGATCGTCACGCGCGGCCACAAGGACGATATGCGCGTCCTCGCCTGGGCCATCGAGACTGACGCGCGCTACATCGGCATGATAGGCAGCAAACGCAAAGTAATCTCCGTCTATAAAGCACTCGAGAAAGAAGGACACGACCTCGAAAAGTTCGAGCGCGTCCATGCGCCGGTCGGACTCGATATTGGCGCCCTCGCCCCCGAAGAAATCGCTGTCAGTATCGCCGCCGAATTAATTGCCGTTCGCCGCAACGCGCCAAATCTTCCGCATAAGGCTGTAAGGCTTTCTGACGTCGCGTCACTGCAACACGACTAGGTCACCATGCTCGCAGCCGCCATTCTCGCTGCCGGCGAATCAAGCCGAATGGGGGAACCGAAGGCCCTCGTTTCAGTGCAAGGCCTCACCTTCGTCGAGCATCTTTTCACGGCGACGCGCTTGCCTCGCATTGGCCTCACCAGAATCGTCCTCGGCGCCCACGCGGCTGAGATCGGCCCGAAACTGAAATTCGACCCGGCCATGATCGTCTTCAATCCCGATTGGGCCACCGGCCAACTGTCGTCCATTCACGCGGCAATCCGCAGCTTGCCCGTCAGCACCACGGACGGGATTATTCTCTGCCCCGTCGACCATCCGCTCGTTTCCCGTCGCCTTATTTCCGAGCTGATCGCGCAATTCGATTCGACGCGAAAAACGATCACGCTTCCACTCTACCGCGGCAAACGCGGACATCCGGTTATCTTTCGCGCCACGCTTTACGAGGAACTGCTCGCGGCATCGCCGGAGGTTGGCGCAAGGCAAGTGGTCTGGGCCCACCCCCGGGAAATCCATGAAGTGCCCACCGAAGAAGAGGGCGTAATTTTGAATCTCAACGATCCGGAGACTTTGAAAAAAGCGGCGACGCCACCTACTTCAACCTGACTCGGGCGCTTCTTCGCGTTCGAGTCTCCCCGTTAGCCTTTCTCGAGGACCGCCGTCAGCGCGTCCATTGCAAGTTCAGCGGCGTGCATCGTCGCGGGAGGCAATTCGCCAAGCGCTTCCGAAATCCTCAACGCCGTAATCTCCCGGGCTTCGAGCAAGCTTCGACCCGTCAGCAGGTCCGTAAGCACGGAGCCAGCTGCAATCGATGCCACGCATCCCTGCGTTTTAAAACGCGCTTCCGCCACCCGGCCGTCCTGCACTCGCACGGACAGCCGCATCGTATCGCCGCACACGGGATTGGCGACCTCCACCACCGCAGTCGGCTCGGAGAGATTCCCAGCGTTATGTGGATTTCGAAAATGTTCGAGGATTTTTTCGTTCACTGCGAGCCTAAGTACGTACAGGACTAGCTGTATGAAATTATAAACCCGCTCCCAGAAACCTGCGCCGCTTCCCTTCACAAAACTTGCCGCCCCGTCGATTTTGTCCGCACCAGCCCTTCGCAGAATGCTCCCGGAACAAAATAAAAATCGCTTGCGCTTGCTTTCGCTTTTTGTTTCAATTCCTTGACACAGAGTGGTTTACGATATAGTTTAAAGTCGTCCTAGCCTTCACTTTTCCGATTGGGCGCGGAAGGGTGACCAAACAACTCGCCTACTGCATCACCTCAGGAGAAATACTAATGCGACGATTCGGATGCCTGTTCACCCTCGTGACGGCGATTGCGCTCTCCGCAACCGCCAGCTTCGCGCAGGATGGAAAGCTGAAAATCACGGTTAGGCCCAAAGAGGCTTATATCTTTGTTGATGGTAAGGCCATCCACGAAGGCAGGAGCCGCACCATACCCCTCCCTGCTGGCAAGCACACGGTGGCTGTCGTGAATTACGGCTTCAAGATTTCGACGCAGGACGTCGAGATCACCGCGGGCAAGGCCACTGATCTGAACGTCGTGCTCGAACCTTACGGCGGCACCGTGAATGGACCTTGGGGCCGCGTGTACCTCGGAGGAGGCTGGCCTCATGCCGCTGTCCTCTCGAATGGCACCACGCCCGCCTATCTCGTCGGTCACGTCGACGAGATGAACAACGATTTCTGGATTTGGAAGCAGGAGTTGATTCTCCCGGTTGGGCATCATCACCTGACCGTCACCAAAGAAGGTAAGACGGTATGGGAAGGCGATGTTGACGTGCAGGCCAACAAGAAGACCTCCGTCGATATGGCCAAGAACACGCAGAAGACCACGGAGTGGACCCGCGGCACTAAACTAAAAGACCTGCCGCGGTTCAAACCGGGTACCGCCAGCGCCACGATTGCCGTCGCGCCTGTCACCGGCAGCTTCTCCGCCTCCGCAGGCCAAATCAATTGCGGCGACACGTCGAATCTCACGTGGCAGACAACGGAAACCATTGATACGAACATCAGCAACGTCGGAGCCGTAGCGCCAAGCGGCACGCAGGGCGTCTCGCCGAAGGCGACCACCACCTACGACTTCAAATCTACGGGTCCAGGTGGCACGGTCAACGGCTCGGCGACGGTCAACGTCAACACCAAAGTTGATGCGAGTATCAGTGCGAATCCTGCGGAAGTTCACTATCGGAAGATCGGCGAAAAGGTGATCACTCAGGAGACTTCCACGGTGACGTGGAAGACCTCGAACGCTCAGGACGCGACCCTCAACGGCAACAAGGTGGACGTCAATGGCAGCCAGCAGGTGCAAGCCGCTCCGGCCGATGATTCGCAGGTGCCGGAAGGCCAGCCGGCTCGCACCATCGATGAGTCGAAGGCCTACACGCTGAACGCCACGAATACCTGCGGCGGCAGCTCGACGCAAGCCGCGAACCTTCATGTGGTTGGTTCCGTTGAGCCGATATCGGCCGTGGTTCTGCAGAGCATCTTCTATCCCACAGACTATCCGGATAAGAAGAATCCGCAAGTCGGACTGGTGAAGAGCCAACAGCTCGAATTGGCCACTCTGGCGGGCGGTTTCAAGAAGTATCTGGAATACGATCCGGACGCGAAGCTTTCGATTGAAGCATTCGCGGATATTCGCGGATCGAAAGATCACAACCAGGACCTCAGCGAACGCCGCGTCGAGCGCATCAAGCAATATCTCGTCGACCAAGGCATTTCGGCGGACAAGGTTCAGACCGCTGCTTACGGCAAAGAACGACCAATGGCGAAGGCGGACGTGAAGAACCTCGAATCCACAAACCCGAACCAACCACCCAAGGTTCGCTTGAAGAACGTGACGGGCGATTGGTACGCATACAACCGCCGCGCGGACATCGTGCTTCTGCCTTCCGGCAAGAAGTCGGCTCAGTTCTACCCGCACAATGCCGACGACTCCGGAATCATGTGGCAGATCCCGAAGCCGGCTCTGAAGAAGGTCGAAGCGGTTCAGTAAAAACTCAAGAAAGATAAGAAACGCGCCGGAGAGAAAATCTCCGGCGCGTTTTTGTTTTTGCGCGGCCTCTCGATTCGCATCAATTGAGTCGCAGCGAAGACAAAGCGAATAAAATAGTGTCGCAACTGCAGCCACTAGGTTGCACCAAAAAGCTGTTTGACGCCCACTGATCGGTGTTTACGTCGTCTCGAGCTAGAAATTGGAGCAGCGCGCCGTGGAGGACGCGACCTTTGGAGCAGGGAGGCAATTTCCGCGACATGGAAGCAAGTCAACCCCGTCCCACCCTTCGCAAAGCCGGCGAAGGATGGGGCACCCGCAAGGGCTAAGGGACCGTAGAGGGTGGCCACCCGCCTGATTATCATTCATATCATCGTTTAGCGAGGGATCAAGATTGTACCCTCCAAGAAACCTCGTGCCGGCGCCATGATAAGATTTGAGATGAAGCGAAAGGAAGCAGATGAAGACAGCAGATGAAGCTGAAGCCCAGCGATGGTGTGGAGATGTCGGCCTGACAACACAAGATTACATCCTGAGGTTTGAAGGGCCCGAAGAACATAGGTTTTCGTCAAAGCTCCCGAAGAATACCGCTTAATTGCGTCGATGGCTTACAACATCCTGGCGTTTCGGGGCGAGGCGGGTTTTAGCGGCGGACTTCTGTGGCTGCGACGGTGGAATATTGGCAGTCCCCAAGCCGTTAGAACTGGGTGGCGTGTCCTAGAAGATGTCCGTCGTGCGCGGGGTGAAGTTCGCTCTCTGGAAGTGGCTCCCGCACAATTCTTTCGTGAAGACGAGTTCGTGGAATTGCATGCGTTTCTCATCCAGACGATTGGTTTTGGGTGGGTGGCTGACTATATTCCATACACCGGTGGTTTTTTTGTTCACTTCAAAGACAATCGGCAGGTTTGTTTTACTGCAAAAGCATCGGAGACACTGAAGGAACTGCGCACCACTTTTCAAAAATGGACTCCTACTGATCAAGACCCTATGGTAGTAAGAATGCAAGAAATGGAGAGCGCTCGCGGCACTGAGTAAACTTAAAGCCATCGGCTGGTGGCCCGCTCTTCGCTGTTTTGGCGAAGGGTGGGTCGCTTACTTTGAGCTGATCAAGTAGAACTCCGTCTGGCGCGCGATGAAGAATTTGTAGCCGTCGTCGGTGAGGTAGGCGTCGTCCTCGCCCATTATGTAAACCTTCTGGCCGCCCCATTCGGGAACTGCGGTCCGGGCGTTTAATTCGACGGAAAGATAAGCGCCTTTGCGGAGCTTTTGGACCGTTGACAGGTTGGAATCACCGGGAGCGTTCGCGAGAACCTCTTTCTCGGCTTGAGCTGCGTGCGCGTCCATCCAGGCGCCGAGACCGTGGCCTTCGTTGCCGATGGGATGGCTGTAAATCATGGCGTCGATGCCCTTCTGCGACATTTCGTCCATGGCTAGCTTGTAGGCTTCTGCGCCGGTCCGTCCGGGGCGCGCGGCGCGAAGCGTGAGTGCGTCTTGAACGGCGTTCATGTTTTTCATCGCCTGCTTGAGCCCTGCGGGCGGCTCCGTTTCGCCGGGCTTCAGGACGTAGGCCATCTTCTGCCAGTCGGTATTGAGGCCCATGTAGGTGACGCCGAAGTCGAGATGGATCACGTCGCCCGGCTGAAAGACGTCGGTCCATTCCGCGTCACGGAGGTGACCGCGCTCGCGTTGCAGCGTCAAGCCCTGATGCTGAATGCGGAGGTGCGGCGCGAACCAGGTGGTGACGTGGTTCTCCCACATCTGGTCGTAGAACCAAGCGACGGCTTCTCCCACGGTGGTTTTTCCGGGGGTGATGGCTTCATTCGAGAGGCCGCGCTTAGTGATCAGGTCTGTGAGGATGACCATTTGCTTGTAGGTTTCGAATTCTTCGGGCAGGCGCGTTTCGAGATATTCGGTGATTAATGGTTCAGCCGGGACGAAATGCTGGGTGGCTTCGGGTCCCATGCTTTTGGCGAGGTACTCATAGCTGGATTTTGTGAGGCTGCGCGTGACGCCGCGCTTGCCGTCGATTCCGAGAGCGATGTGCGCCGGATGGTAGGTGTCCCAGAGCGCATGCAATTCCGACGGGATATCCGGCTGCGGGACATTCGATTTTTCGAAGAATTTTGCGACGCTTTCCTGCGAATAGCCGGTGACGGCAATTTTCTTTAGCCCTTTGTCGCCGGTATCAACGAAGACGAAAAAATCGCGATTGCCGGTGTAAGGGCGCGGAGGAGCGACGAACTCGGTGAGCGGGTCGTCGTGGAATTCTTCGTTGACCACGATCCACATGTCCACGTTATGGCGGCGCATCATGTCGAGCAATAGGGCTTGCCTCTTTACGAGCCAACCCTCGCGCACGGCAATCTGCTGCGACCATGGCAGCAGGTGCGGCATTTGGTCCTTGAGCGATTGTGCCGCCGCTGCCGCTGCCTGCGACTGCGCTGCAGCAGCCGGTGATGCCAAGATCGCGCAAAACCCGAGAACTACGAGCCATCTCCGAAATTGCATGTGATTCCTCCGCGGCGCATCCTAACTCAAATTTTCCAGCCAGGCATCGGCGATTTTGAACGGTTCCAAAATTGAAAGCCGGACCGAGCCGCTTCGTGGTCGGCGCAGCTCGGCGTGCTTACAAACTTCGGTTGATCTTTACTTGGGCTGAATCAGATAAAACTCCGTCTGGCGCGGCTGGAAAAATTTGTAGCCGTCGGGCGTGAGATAAGCGTCGTCTTCCGCCATGACGTAGATTTTCTGGCCGCCCCATTCGGGGATGGCGGTTTTTGTGTTGAGTTCGATCGATTGATACGAGCCGTCGCGCAGGCGCTCCTGCGACGAAGGGCCCACGGCTTCGTGCGTGGGGTTCACCGTTTGCGACGCGCGAAAATCGATGCTTGCGCCGAGCCCGTGCCCCTGATTGCCGATGGGGTGGCTGTAAATCATGGCTTCGATTCCCTTCTCCTTCATCTCTGCCATGGTGAGGTCATACACTTCGCCGCCGGTGCGGCCCGGCCGAGCGGCGCGCAGCATGAGCGCGTCCTGCAGCGCGTTGGTGTTGTCCATCGCTTTCTGCAGGCCGGCTGGAACGGTTTTCTCGCCGGGAAGCAGCACGTAAGCCATCTTCTGCCAGTCCGTGCTCATGCCCATGTAGGAGATTCCGAAATCGAGGTGCACCAAATCTCCCGGCTCGATCACGGTTTCTTCTTTCGCGACGGCGAGGAAACCGCGCGACGTCTCGGACGGCATGCCCTTGCGCTGCACGCGCAGATCGGGCTGGAACCATGTGCCGACTCGATTGCGCCACATCTCGTCATAGAGCCAGCGGCGCACATCGCCGACGGTCGTTTTCCCCGGCGTGATCATTTCATTCGAGAGAGCGCGTTTCGTGATGAGGTCGGTGAGGATCACTTCCTGGTTGTAGGTGTCGAATTCTTCGGGGATGCGCGTGGCGAGGTATTCGCCAATTAATTCCTGCGCCGGCACGAAATTCTTCGCCGCGTCCGGGCCCATTTTCTCGGCGAGATAATCGTAGGTGGATTTCGTGAGGCTGCGCGTGACGCCGCGACGGCCGTCAATGCCAAGACCGATGTGAGCGGGGTGGTACGTGTCCCAAAGGGCCTTGAGTTGCTTGTCTACAGGATGCTGCGAAGGATCGTCGGTGCTCTCGAAGAATCGCTGGACGTTCTCTTCCGAGTATCCGGTAACGGCGATTTTCTTGAGGCCTTTGTCACCCGCATCCACGAATACGAAAATATCGCGGCCGCCCGTGTAGACGCGCGGCGGCGCAACGTATTCCGTGAGCGGATCGTTGTGAAATTCTTCGTTGACCACGATCCACATGTCCACGTGGTTGCGGCGCATCATGTCGAGCAGCATGGCGTGGCGCTTGACGAGCCACTGTTCGCGCACGGCGATTTGCTGCGACCACGGCAGAAGCTCGGGTGCCTTCGGGAGATTTCTTCTGCTTCGATTTCTGAGTTGCCGCTGCGCCGATCAACACGCCGCACGCCGCCAGGACCAAAACCCATTTTCGTGGATTCATTCCAAATCCTCCGCGCGGCATCCTATATCAATTCGAGGGCCAGAGGTACGGCCTTGCCTTCGGACCAATTGGCCGAGTGGTATCATCCATGTTCCGAGCCGACCTGAGTTCCAAGGAACAGTTGGCAGAGACACACAATGAAAGACCGATCGCAAACCGCAGAGAGCCACGACGCGATGGAGGTTTCGCTCGCTGGCATCGGCCTGATCAATTCTCCGCGGCTGAATAAAGGAACGGCTTTCCCCGACCACGAGCGCGACCTTTTTGGTCTGCACGGCTTGCTGCCGCCGCACGTCGGCACCCTCGATGAACAGGTAGAACGCCGATTGCGCGCGCTTAACGACGAACCCACCCCGTTCACCAAATACAGCTTCCTTCGCGACCTCCAGGACATCAACGAGACACTTTTCTACGCGCTGCTGGTCCGCAACATCGAGCAGATGCTGCCGCTGGTCTACACGCCGACGGTGGGCGAGGGCTGCCAGCGGTTCAGCGAAATCTGGCGAAAGCCGCGAGGCCTGTTTCTGAGTTATCCAAACAAGGAGCGCATCCACCAAATCCTGAGCCACCGCCGGTACGACAGTGTGAAATGCATCGTGGTAAGCGACGGCGAGCGAATTCTAGGGCTCGGCGATCAGGGCGCCGGCGGAATGGGGATCCCCATCGGAAAAATGGCGCTTTACACCGCGCTTGGCGGAATTCATCCGGAGAATTGCCTTCCGATTTTGCTGGACGTGGGAACGAACAACGAGGAACGCCTGAAGAGTCCGCTCTATGTCGGATGGGCGCATCAGCGAGTGTGCGGCGCTGAGTACGACGAATTCGTGGACATTTTCGTGCAGCACGTGAAGAAGCGCTGGCCGCACGTTCTTTTGCAGTGGGAGGATTTTGCCGGTTCCAACGCGGCGCGCCTGCTGGCGCGCTATCGCGAATGAGTTGTGCACATTCAACGACGACATTCAAGGCACCGCGGCGGTGGCAACGTCAACCGTCATTTCTGCGATCAATGTGACCGGTGTGCCGCTCGAACAGCAAAAATTCGTTGTGCTCGGCTTCGGAAGCGCAGGACTCGGCATCACGAATTTACTGGCGCAATTTATTCAGGATAAAGGTGCGCCGCCGGGCGACGCGCGCAAGCGGTTTTACGCAATCGATCGCGACGGCCTGATTACGGATAAAACTCAAGGCATGCGGCCTGAGCAGATGCTCTATGCGCGCAACGAGGAGGAAGTGAAGGGCTGGAGGCAGCAGCCGAACGCGGAGATCACGCTGCTGGATGTGGTGCGCAACGCGAAGCCTTCGGTGTTGATTGGCGTCTCCGGGCAGGGCGGCGCGTTCACCGAGCAAGCCGTGCGCGAAATGGCCAAAATACGTGGATCGGCCAATCATCTTTCCGCTCTCTAATCCGACCTCGCGCTCGCGAAGCAACGCCACAGGATTTGATGAACTGGACGGAAGGGCGCGCGCTGATCGGAACTGGAAGCCCGTTCGAACCGGTACGCGTGGACGGAAAGGAAGTTCACATCGCGCAGACCAATAACTCGTATATTTTCCCCGGGCTGGCGCTGGGAATCGTGGCGTCGAAAGCGAGAAGGGTGACCGATGCGATGGTGAAGGCTGCGGCTGAAGAACTAGTGCGCCATCTGCCCACTCGAACCGACAAGAACGCGAGCCTGCTTCCGCCGATTTTCAAGACGCGCGAATTGGCGCGGGAGATTGGCGAAGGCGGTGGGGAGACAGGCCATCAAGGAAGGGCAGGCACAGATCGCCGAAGCGGATTTGCCCCGCGAGCTCGAAGCCAATATTTGGAATCCCGTGTACGTTCCTTATGTGCGCAAACCGAGATCTACCGGCCAAGCTGACCGAGTTGTCAGATGAGTTTCCGCCATTGAAATGCCGGTCAAAGTGAAATCGAAACGCATGGCAGGGAAGAAATCCGGAGCGATGTTGCGCATTGTTTCGCTGGCGCCGAATGTGACTTCGATTTTGTTGGCGCTCGGCGCTGGCCGAGAGCTGGTTGGCGTGAGCAAATGGTGCAAGGAAGTGGCGCCGGTGGGGCGACGCCCGCAGGTGGGCGACTGCTGGAAGATGGATGTTCGCGATGTGATGCGGCTTAAGCCGACCCTCCTGATCGGCTCGGTGCCGTTCGCGCCAGAAACGGTGGCTAGCATTTTGAAGGAACCGGTTGCGTTCCTTGCCATCAATCCGCGCTCGCTGACTGACATTGAGAACGACATTCGCACGCTTGCGCGCCTAGTGAATCGCGCAACCGCAGGCGAGAAACTGATTCGCGAGATGCGTTCGGATTTTGAATCGATTGAGCAGCAGGCCAAACAATTTCGCAACCGTCCGCGGCCGCGTGTTTACTGCGAGGCTTGGCCGCATCCGCGGATCAGTTCGCCTCCTTGGGTTTCTGAATTGGTCGAGATGGCGGGTGGCGAGGCTGTGGTGCCGGCCGGCACGCGTGTTACCGATGAGGACGTCGCGCGCGCTCGTCCTGATGTGATCGTTTTGGCGTGGACCGCCGCCGGGACGCGTTCGAAGCCATCTAGCGCGCTTAGCAACGCTGGGTGGCGAGATGTGCCGGCCGTAAAAACAGGGCGCGTGGTCGTGATTCGCGACGAGCTTCTCAATACGCCCGGGCCGCCCCTTGTCGAGGGCGCTCGCGAGCTTTTTCGAGCGATACATCCGGAGGCCAGCTTACACGGCGGAACTGCTGGCGCACGACGGAGGTCGCGATGATTACCGTTGTCGCCGCCTTGATTCGCAACGACGGGAAGCTGCTCGTGTGCCAACGCAAGCGCGGTACTTCTTTTGGGATGATGTGGGAATTTCCCGGCGGAAAAGTGAAGCCTGGCGAGACACTGGAGCAAGCCCTTGTGCGCGAGCTCGCAGAGGAGCTTGGTACGAAGGCGACGATTGGTTCCGAGGTCTACAGGGCACAGCACCGCTATGCAGAAATGAGTGAACCGATTGAGCTGATCTTCTTTCAGGCTGAGCTTGAGCCGAGAAGCGTGCGGAATCTAGTTTTCGAAGAGATTTTGTGGCGCGACCCCTCATCCCTGCCGGAGCTCAATTTCTTGCCAGCCGACAAGGAGTTGATCGAAAAGTTGGCTTCCGGAACGCTCTTATTTGGAGACCACAAATAGCGGCGTCCTACAGCTTGCCCTCATTCCTGAGTGCCGTCCCTACGCGACGAATATGAATAAATTTTAATGTGTTCGGAACTGTGTGTGCCCCGTGTGCTCCCTCCCCTGAATTTCGTGTTATAGTTTTTGTGAAAAGCCAAAGAGCACCAGCTCATAGGAGTCCGCATGGCGTCGAAAACCAATCGGGCGGTAATGGAGCCCGAGGTTGAGAAAAATGGCACCCCGTCGAATGAACTTCACCTGAATCTGTACAAGATGCTCGTGAAGTGCCGGATGTGCGACGAAAAGGCGCGCATCCTCTTCCGCCAGGGCAAATACAAAGGAAATTTCTACTCCGGCGTCGGCCAGGAGGCCACCAGCGTCGGCACGGCGTTCAGCCTGAAGAAGGATGACTGGATTGCCCCCTCGCATCGCGATTGGACGTCGAACGTCATCAAAGGCGTGCCGCTTAAATTCTGCTTCGCGCAACTCTTCGCAAAAACCACAAGCCCAGATCGTGGCCGGTCTTCACCGGCGCATATGGGATATCCCGAACTGCACGTAATCACGCCCGCCAGCAGCATTGCCGGGCAGCTGAATGTTGGTACCGGCGTGGCGCTGGGAATCAAAAAGCTGCGCCGCAACGATGTGGTGGTGTCCTACTTCGGCGACGGCGCTACCAGCTTCGGCGGCTTCCATGAGGCGCTGAATTTTGCGGGCGTCCATAAGCTTCCGATCATTTACGTGTGCCAGAACAATCTTTGGGCCGAATCGGTGCCGCTGCGCTTGCAAACTGCTCTCACGAATCTTTCCGACCGCGCCAAGGCTTACGGCTTCCCCGGCATTTCGCTCGACGGCAACAATGTTCTCGAAGTGTATGACGCCGCTCAAAAAGCAATCGGGCGCGCCCGAGGTGGACAAGGGCCCACGATGCTCGAGTGCAAGACGTATCGCTGGTACGGGCACTCGGAAATCGATCCTGCGAAATACCGCGTGAAAGAAGAAGTGGACGCGTGGAAGAAAAAAGATCCCGTGGCCGCATTTGAGAAGCAACTGGTGGAAAAGAAGCTTCTGAACGACGCGAAGAAAAAGCAGATCGCCGACGAAATCACGCAGGAAATCAACGAAGCGGTGGAGTTCGCCGAGCAAAGCCCCTATCCCGATGCGTCCGAGCTTGCGGACCACATCTGGGCGCAATAAACGCGACCAAAGGAATCGAACTAAAAATGGCCCGAACGATCAACATGCTGGAAGCGATTAACGAAGCTCTCTCGCAGGAGATGGAGCGCGACGAGCGCGTCTTCATCCTCGGCGAGGATATCGGTCTCTCTGGCGGCGTTTTCAAAGTGACCGACGGCTTGCTCGACAAATTCGGCGAAGAGCGCGTACTCGATACGCCGCTCGCCGAGGGCATCATCATCGCCGCCGCGATTGGCTCGTCAATGATGGGGCTGCGGCCGGTGCCGGAAATTCAGTTTGCAGATTTCATCACGCCTGCCGTGGAGCAGATCGTGCAGCAGGCTTCGAAATTGCGTTATCGCAGCGCGGGCGGCTATTCGTGTCCGATAACGATTCGCGTTTGCTGCGGCGCAGGTGGCGGCAGCGGCTTGTACCACTCGCAAGAAAACGCCACGTGGTTCGTGCACGAGCCTGGGCTGAAAGTCGTGATGCCTTCCACGGCTTACGACGCGAAGGGCATGCTTCTCGCGGCAATTCGCGATCCCGATCCGGTGATTTTCTTCGAACACAAATCCTTGTACAGGCAGGCGAAGTCCGAAGTACCCGAAGGCGATTACACAGTGCCAATCGGGCCAGCGGCGGTGCGTCGCGAAGGACGCGATCTCACCATCCTCACCTACGGATTCATGACGCAGAAATCGCTCGATGCGGCAGAGCAGATGGCACAGAAGGGCGTCGAAGCAGAAGTGGTGGAGATTCGCACGCTCGCGCCGATCGACAAAACCACGATCCTCGACTCAGTGCGCAAAACGAACAAAGCGCTCATCGTTCACGAAGACAAGAAAACGATGGGCTACGGCGCGGAACTCGCCGCGATTCTGAGCGAGGAAGCCTTCGATGACCTCGACGGCCCCATCATGCGCGTGACGGGTCCCGATGTCCCGGCGATTCCCTTCAGCCCCAATCTCGATAAAGCCTGGCAAGTGAACACGGAAAAAATCGTCGCAGGCATCGAGAAACTAGCAGCGTACTGACCGTTTCAATATTAGTGCGAGAGCCAGACGCGAAAATCCGCGCGGCAGCCGCGAGTGACCCATATGTTTCTCGAGTCGAACCCCCATGTGGTCCCCTGTATGCAAGGCGATCCGCTGAACTGCTGATCAATCAGCGCGTTTCCTATGCGTCCACCAGCCGGACACGTCTTCCTTCCGCCGTCCTGCGACGAGCAGCGCACCACCGTCGATCTTCCGCTGGGCCTCCCCCGGTCCAAACTTGGAATTCGCCCTGGCAGCCACGATCAACCCAGACGCCCATGTTATCGTAGCCCCACGAACGTCCTTGTGCGCAGCTGGCTCCGCCCATTTGCCGCGTAAGCTGCGCGCCGCGAACCCAGCCATTCACCGGGCAGTGACGAAACCGGCCGTCCGTCGATCTGCATCGTATGCTAGTTGATGCGCCAGTGTACTGCTGCGCATTTGTCTTCGCGGGCGCGAGCAAAAAGATTGCGGCTGCGAGCAGAGCTATAATCCAAGGCATTCCACGCATCGTTTCTTTCTCCCAGGTAGCGGCCCGACCGCCATCCAAAATTCCGAGCGGTTCGCCGCGTGTAGATGACCGACGCATCCTGCCGAAGCTGCGGCGTTACGTCAATGCGATTTTTTGACGCGAGCCGTCAAACTAGCGTGCGTCCCCCGTCGACCGCAATCACCTGGCCAGTGACAAAGTCTGCGGTCGCGAAATACATCACCGCGTCCGCGATATCATCACCCGTTCCGGTACGATGGAGCGGAACGCGCTTGATGTAGTCCTGGTCGGGCGGCTCGTCTGGAAATTGAATCGTTCCTGGTGCCACACTGTTTACCAGAATTTCCGGCGCGAGCGCGCGGGCTAGACATTTCGTCAGCATGATCGCTCCGGCTTTCGAAACGCAATAATGCGTATAGGCCGGCCAGGGAAGAATGCCTCCGAGCGACGAGAAGTTGATGATTCTGCCGCGGCCATGCCGCTTCATCAGCGGCGCTGCGGCTTGCGCGCAGAGAAACTGCGACTTCAAGTTCGCGTTCATGATTCGGTCCCACTGCTCGTCGGTGAGCTCTTCGAATTTCGCGGCGAAGAACATTCCCGCATTGTTTACAAGAATATCGAGGCGGCCGAATTCCTTGTCGATCGCCGCGAACATGCGTTGCACGTCAGCGCGTTGCGACACGTCGGCCTGCAACGGGATAGCTCGACGCCCGAGAGACTGAATTTCGCTCGCAAGCTCCTCGGCTTCAGTTTTCGAAGTGGCGTAGTTTATGATTACGTCCGCGCCTTCTTTCGCCAGTCGCAAGGCGATGCTGCGGCCGATGCGTTTCGCTGCTCCTGTTACAAGCGCCACCTGCCTGGCGAGCGGTTTCTCGTTCGTCAATCGGTCCTCCGCGAATCATTGGTTAGGGCGCATCCGCTGGCACGGACTTTCATCATCCGCGCGGCCAATTGCAAAATCCTTTCGGCGGCTTCCTCCGCCGCGACGCCGCGCGCGTGGACATTCGAAATCAAGTTGCGATCGGCGTCGTGTTTGCCCTTTCGTTGGACGAAACGCCAAATATGCAGAAAGGCTGGTCGCAGTCGCAAGGCCCGGGCGCTCTCCGATCAACAGCACGGCTATCTGAGGCTTCAAGAGCTCACCAATTTCATTCAGGATTCCCACTCGACAATGGCGAATTACGAATGGCTGCCCGGTGGCCCATCCTCGCGATTTCGCACCATCGAAGAGCAGCGGTAACAGTTGGGGAACCTGTTCGGCGACGGCCGCCACCGACAGCCCGTCCCCGATCGCGATCTGGATATCACAATTGCGTGTGTCTCTACCCGATAGCCGCGCGCGGGATTCGTCGTCAAATTGTCGTCCAAGGTTGGGCCGCAACAGGTATTCGTCCTTATTGCGCGCTCGCGTCCGGAATTCGCACAGCTCCCAACGCCGCACAAACTCCACGCCGAGAGCGCCATTGAGATCCAATTCGTCACGCACTGCGTCCCGAGCAGCCGCGTGCGCTTCGCGCAAATCCAGCTGCGTTCCTGTTCGATACGCCGCTCCTGCGCGCCCTACCAGCACTCGCGCCGGCGTACGTGCCCGAATCTTCTGAATGAGGTCGGGCCACTCCCCGCCCGCCAAAGATTCGTCGCGCCGCTTCAGCACGCCAGCCATTCAGATGATCCCTTCAAGCGACGTTTCAAGCCGTTGCATCAACTGCCGGCGCGCCGGTACATCAAGTAACGCCGGCTCGCCGTCGCGGTAAATTCCTTCGCCTTCGAGCCAATGCAGAAATTCAGGCGCAGGCCGCAGCTTGAACAATCTTCTCACCGCCAGCGCGTCGTGATAACTCGTCGACTGGTAATTCAGCATCACGTCGTCCGAGCACGGCACGCCCATAAAATAGTTGCAGCCCGCCGCCGCAAGCAGCACGAGCAGATTGTCCGCCGAATTCTGGTCCGCCTCCGCATGATTCGTGTAACACACATCGCAACCCATCGGCAGCCCCAGCAGCTTGCCCATGAAATGATCTTCGAGCCCCGCGCGAATAATTTGCCGCTCGTCATACAAATATTCCGGCCCGATAAATCCCACCACGCTGTTCACCAGAAACGGATCGAATACGCGTGCGACGCCGTACGCGCGCGCTTCCAAAGTGAGTTGATCGACGCCTTGATGCGCTTCGGCCGAAAGCGCGCTTCCCTGCCCCGTCTCGAAATACATCAGATTCTCGCCCTTCCACTCGACGTCGCGCTGCCGATGATGTTCGATCACTCGTTCGCGGCCCTCGCGCAACATCTCCAGCGTAATTCCGAAGCTCCGATTCGTCGCCTGCGTTCCGCCAATCGACTGAAACAGCAAATCCACCGGCGCTCCGCGCTCCATTGCGGCAAGTTGTGTGGTGACATGCGCCAGACAACAGGTCTGCGTGGGAACTTTGTACGCGTCGACCAATCGCCCCAAGCCATTCAGTATCGCGACCACCGCATCGACGGAATCTGATGCCGGATTGACGCCGATCACCGCGTCGCCGCAGCCGTAAAGCAGCCCCTCAAACGCCGAAAGCAAAATCCCGCCCACGTCATCCGCAGGATGGTTCGGCTGCGACCGAATCCCCAGAACACCGCTCTCGCCCATCGTATTCCGGCAGCGCGTCACGTTTCGAATCTTCGCGGCAGCCAGGATCAAATCCTTATTGCTCATGATTTTCGCCACCGCCGCGGCAATTTCCGGAACGATCCCGCGTCCCACGCGCTTCAGATCCATCTCGCTCGTAGCATCGTCAAGCAACAACTCGCGAAATTCCCCCACCGTGAAGCTGGCAATTTCGCCAAACGCCTCGCGGTCATAAGTGTCGAGAAGCAGCCTACTCACATCATCCTCATCCGGATCGATCACCGGGCGCGCCACGATTTCCGCGAGTGGCAAATCCGCCAGCTCGCGCTTTGCCGCCACCCGCTCGCGCTCCGACCGCGCCGCGATGCCGGCCAGCTGATCGCCAGACTTCTCCTCGTTCGCCTTCGCGAAAAGCTCGCGCAAATCCGAAAACACGAATCGCTCCATCACGAATCCGCCATCACGCTCAAAACCCGCCCCTGCCGCAAAGTATCACCAATCGCCCACAGGTAAAAGCGCACCCGCTCCGCGAGTTCTTGCAGCCACGCCGAAGCACTGTTTGGCGCAGGCCATCTAATAAGCTCTTCCCATTGACGGTACCAACATACTCTGGTACATAGGTACATGTGAAACGAGCGCCCATCGCAAAACATAAGCTCCAGGTCGAGCGAATCCAGACCGGCGTCCGCATGGAAAAACGCATCCTGAAGGTTCTCAAAGCCCTCGCTGAGTATCACGACCTCACCCTCGGCGACCTCCTCGAAGGCATCGTCCTCCACGTCTTCGATGGCAAGCGCCCCTTTGGACGCCCTTCGCTCCAGCGCATCCGCGATCTCAAGAAGTTTTACCACCTCGACCTCAACTCCTCCGCCAGCCACAGCTGATCGAAGTCCGCTCGACGCTCGTCGCACAAGCAAAGAACAAATCGCCCAAAAGGAAGCGCCGAAAATGACCCCGCCATCCGAATCCCAAGTCGCTCCGAATCCAACCCGCCACCTCCGGAACGCCATTTCGATTCTCCATTGGTCCGTGGGGTTGGTGATTCTCATCGAATCATGCCTTTTTGTTTTTTCCGCGTCGCGCGGCCACGCTTTCGCCGAATCAGGCATGCCTCACCTGATCCGCCCGATTCTCGGCGGCGCCGAAATCATCGCTGTGCTTCTCTTCCTGATTCCGCCCGCGCGAACGATCGGCGGCTACGCCCTGCTCGTAATCTTCACCCTCGCTGCCCTGATCCATATTCTCCACGGCCAACCGGACGTCGGAGGCCTCGTCGTTTACGCAGCCGCTGTCTACACGGTCCTCGCCGCGTACAAATCCTAAGCGCTTCTCGCGCCCTCAAGCGCAATCCCCTGCTAAAATTCCGTTCGGCGCCGCTTCGACGCCAATTTCCATCCGGAGGTTCAATGTCACGCGCTTTGTCACTCAACACACCACTCGACTTGCTCGCCATCGCCGCTCATCCCGATGACGTCGAGCTCACCTGCGGCGGCACCGTTCTCAAAATGTCGCAGGCCGGCTATCGCACCGGCATCCTCGATCTCACGCGGGGTGAGACCGGCTCGCGCGGCACTCCTGAAACGCGCCTCAAAGAAGCCGCGCACGCCGGAAAAATTCTCGGCGTGAAAGTGCGCCGCAATCTCGGCCTTCCCGACGCTCGCCTCGCGCTCACCGACGAATTTAAAATCGCCCTCGCCGAAGCGATCCGCGAACTCCAACCCCACACGATCATCCTGCCCTACTGGGAAGGCCGCCACCCCGATCACTACAACGCTTCGAATCTCGGGTTTCGAAGCCGCGTTCATCGCCGGGCTCAAAGCCTATCCGATGAAAGGCCAGCCGTTTCGCCCGTTCAAAATTCTCTACGCCACTTCCGACGCCACCGCGCGACCCACATTCGCCGTCGACATCACCAAGCAGTACGAAAGCCGCCGCCGCGCCATCCTCGCTTACAAATCGCAATTCACGCCCCCGAAGCAATCGCTGAAATCGTCCAAGTCGACCAATTCGAAAGTCTATCTCCCTCTCGACGAGCTCGAAGGCCGCATGAGCGATCAGGCCCGCCACTACGGACGCATGATCGGTGTGAAATATGCCGAAGGCTTCGTCATGAAAGAAGTGATGCGCATCGACGATGTAATAAAAATTCCGGTCCGCTCAATCTAGGCGCGAAAAATACGCTAAATCACGATTCAAAGAGGAGAACGACATCATGAAAATTTCATCGAAAATACCAACGCTTGCCGTCATTATGCTTCTTGCCCTCATCGCGCTTCAGACTCTACACAACCAAAGCAGCTCCGAAGCCCACACAGTTTTGGACACCCGGCTGCGTCGCCACGATCCCAAAGGCGTGGGGCCAATTCAAAGGTGGCGACGCCCAATCCGGCCTCGCCTTCGAGGACAACACAGGCACCCTCCGCTTCTTAACCAACGTCCCCTGCGGCGGAACTCCCCAGGTCGCTCTCGAAGTTCGCCGCACCCCAGCCCAGTAACACAGGCATTCCTGCCGCTCTTACCTGCTTCCGACGTGGGCACGGCAGCCGTGCCCGATGCCTACAAGCATACCCGCGCCATCCTCCAGCCCTAAAATGTCTTGCGTTGAATTTTCACGACGCGACCGTGCCCATTGCGCCAAGTTCGCCGCCGGGCACCGCTTGCTACGCAGAACGTAATCTGTTCGCGCTTCACTAGCGTAGGCTTCAGCCTGCGCCATAAGTAACCACAAGCTCCGCCAGAATCCTTGCCTCGCCCGCGAAATCGTTCTTTTAAGTTGCAGTATGCACGCTCCAGCCCACAGCCATTCCAAAAACATTCCATCCCCGCCGCTCGCCACCCGTGGTACATTTCGCCATCCACAGTTTCAGTCCTCAATCTTCTGCCATTTGCCGGGAGGCCAAAGTGAAACGACGAGCGTTAGTGATTCTGGCCATCGCTGCCGGCCTGGCCCTCACGGGCGCGAAATCCACGAAACTGGTATTCACGTGGCTCAACCCCAACCAGCAAGGCAACCATTTCAAAAACATCATGGTTCTCGGCATCAACGGCCGCGCTTCCATTCGGGCGGAATTCGAAGATCAACTCTGCGCCGGTATCGCCAGGCCGGGAATCCAGTGTTCCCCGAGCTATTCGCTGATCCCGCGGCCCACCGGCACGCCACTCGACATGAACGATCTCAGAAATGTTGTGAGCGGCCAGAATATTGACGCGATCGTCGCCTCGCGTCTCGTGAAGGTCGATAAGACCGTCACCTACATTCCCGGCCAGGCGTATCCGATGTTTCCCGTTTATGGCACCTTTTACGGCTATTACGGCGCGATTTATCCAGTGGTCTATTCGCCCGATTATCTCCGCGTCGACAAGACAGCGCAGGTAGAGACGAATTTCTATTCAGCGGTAGCGCCGGATGGAGTGCTGGTTTGGACAGGAACCAGCGACACGGTAAACCCGAAATCGCCAAACAAAGCGATCGACGCGCTGTCGAAGCTCATCGTGCAGGAATTACAGAAGCAAAATATTATTTAAGCGGAGAGCCAGAAGCAGAGAACACCTGGCGTTGGCAGGCGCGATCAGAAACTCAGAAATCGTCGGATTCCAGCGCGTAGCTATATCCGGGCAGAGTTTGAATCGGTCCGCGATTGTCCACTTTCACCTTCACCGGCCGCTCCGATTCCGCGCCCGTTCTCCGCAGCACCACGTAAGTGGTCAGCGCTTCGTTGTAAACCTTCGTAATCAGATACGACTCGGCCGTATCGTCCTTCTTCCAAACCTGGCCAACTTGAATTTTTCGGGCGGGCATCTTATGAATGTAAAGCCATTCCGCGAGAGCCGTCAACATTGCAACGCGCCACCGATTCCCAGGCCAAACTTCAGGATTCCAGCGCCACAGGCGCCTGAAAACGCATGGCTCTCCTCGCGAATCTATGGCAAGCTACCCCGCATGGGAAACAAAGACGCACACCGCCGCGAAAAGAAAAAGCCAAAAAAGAAAGCTCCTCCCACAACGATAGCGAATCCGCCCGCTTCGCGTTGGGTTCCGCCACCACCTCCGCCGCCACCCGAAGGTCTAGCCTCCTCTCTGCGACCTTCTCGCTCGCCCGCACATCTATATACGTATGAATGAGCAGAATAAGAGTCGTTCGCACGAGTTCTCACGAGGAGCTATGTCATGTCGAAGAAACTAGCAGACAAGGTCGCCGTGGTAACCGGCGCGTCCAAAGGAATCGGCGCCGCAATCGCAAGGCTGCTCGCATCCGATGGCGCATCTGTCATCGTGAATTATTCTTCCAGCAAGGAAGGCGCTGACCGTGTCGTAGCAGAAATCAAGAAGGACGGCGGCAAAGCCATCGCGGTTCAAGCTGACGTTGCCAAGAAAGCCGACGTTGAACGTCTCTTCGCCGAATCCAAGAAAGCCTTCGGCCGGCTCGATATTCTCGTCAATAATGCCGGAATCTACGAGTTCGCCCCGCTTGAGGGGATTACCCCCGACAACTTTCACAAGCAATTCGATCTCAATGTCCTAGGCCTTATCTTCGCTTCGCAAGAGGCATCCAAGCACTTCGGTCCCGAGGGCGGAAGCATCGTCAACCTCAGTTCTCTTGCCACCATCATCACGCCGCCTAATTCGGCGGTCTACAGCGGAACGAAAGCCGCCGTCGAGGCCGCCACGAAAGTCCTCGCGAAAGAGCTGGGCCCGCGCAAAATTCGCGTCAACGCGGTGAGCCCGGGAATGGTTGACACGGAAGGATATCGTGCCGCGGGACTCGGCTGAGGGTGAATGGCGCAAGGCCGTCGAAGCACAGACGCCACTAGGCCGCATCGGTAAACCGGAAGACATCGCCCCGGCCGTCGCGTTCTTTGCCTCGCCGGATTCATCATGGATCACCGGCGAAACCCTCGTCATCTCCGGCGGCTTCCGCTAGTCGATCCGTTTCATCCGCGCACTTGGAACGCGCGGCCGATTCTCCCGGCCGCGCGTCACCTGGGTGCTCAGTTTTCGTCTTAGCTGTTTCTTCAGTAGGGGCACGGCATGCCGTGCCCGAACGCCCCACACGCACCCGTCCGCCATCCACACACCGCGCCGCTACAAATGTTTCGCCATTGCTTCAAATCTGAATATCGCGACACACCTCTATCCCAGGAAATCCACGACTCCCGTTTCGAGGTTATACATCGACCCTGCAATCTTGATGCTGCCGCTGGATTCGAGTTCCCGCAACACCGGGCTCTGTTCCCGAATCTTCACGATAGTCAGTTCCACGTTCTTTCGCGCCACGGCGTCTACGAACGCATAGTTTTTAGAAGTTCGCTCTCCGCTATATTGAGTCGCTTCCACAGCCGGACGGATCTTCGCCAGCAATGCCGTCAGATTGCCCAGCTTCACATCGTCAATCGCGCCTTTAATGGCGCCGCAGGCGGTGTGTCCCATCACCAGCACTACTTTCGAACCCGTCACCTTGCATGCGAATTCCATGCTGCCCATGATGTCCTCATCCGCAATGTTGCCTGCCACGCGGCCGCTGAAAATATCGCCGATACCATAGTCGAGAATTACTTCGGCAGGCACTCGCGAATCTACGCAGCCGAAAACAATCGCCGCAGGATACTGACCCTTCGCCGTCGCCTTCGCTTCACGCACCAGATCGCGATGTTGCGGTTTGCCCGACCGGAACCGATCGTTGCCGGCTTTCATCTGTTGAATCACTTCGTCCGGCGTCATCTTGTCGCGCTGCTCTTTAGTCAGGTCCGCGTAAGCCGGCACGCTTCCCACGCTCGCCCCTGCCAATCCGACTGCAGCCGCAATCCCCGCCGTCTTGCAAAAGGCCCGTCGGTCCAAACGATCTCTTCCATGGCTCAATTCTGAACCCTGCATCGTCGCGCTCCTTCGATCTGAATTTAACCGCTGGTCCCCCACCCCGAAAGCCGACGCATTGTACTCCCAACGAGACCCTTCTGCGCGTTGCTCGAGATTAAATTTGGCTCGGTCGCAAATCCACGATTCACTGGCCTTGCACTCACTCGGAATTGGTTGCTAATGCCATACACCTAATTACAGAAAATGGTGTATGATTGTTCGTTGGCTCGAACCAACATCAACTTGGACGCCGCCCTCATCCGCAAGGCCCGCAAACTCACACGCCTCAAGACCAAACGCGCCATTGTCGACCGGGCCCTCCACCTGCTTGTCCGCTCTGAAACGCGCAAAGCCATCCTCCGCTATTACGGCAGCGGAATCTGGTCAGGCAATCGCAAGGCTGCCCGTAGGAATCGCGTCTGATACTGGTCGATAGCTCCGTTTGGATTGATTTCTTTAGTTCCCGACCTGGTGCCGCGGGTGCGGAGCTGCGTCGTATGATTGTCGATGACGAGCCTTTCGCGCTCACCGGCATCGTGGTTACCGAAGTCCTGCAAGGTCTCAAACGTGACGCTGCTCAGATCGCGCACTACCTATCCCTATGGGACATGCTCGAGCCCTCTGGTTTGTCCACCTACACGGAAGCTGCATCAATTTTTCGCCACGCGCGGTCCAAGGGAGTCAGCATCACCACGATAGACGCCCTAATCGCAGCCATCGCGCTCGAACACGCCGCCACGATCTTCACCCTCGACAAGGATTTCTCCCGTATCGCCCGCTTCACTCCCCTGCGTTTGCACAACCTCGCCGGGCGTTAGAAACAAGCCAAGAGCGAAGCCAACCCACACCCGAACCCACCCGCCGCGGAAAGTCGGCATCAAATCTGAAGGGCGTATGGCGAGCCAGCTCCCGGGGGAGGCGGTCGAAGTGGGCGGTTTGGGCGGCCAGCGGGGGCGTGCTGTCGAGAGCGAAGTTAATCTACGGTAGCGCGATTAAATGTCGCTGTAAGTCATAGCAAACATAGGTGAGTAACAATTTCTAATAGGCGGTAAACGGGGGAATGAACGATTGAATTCGGCTTGCATCGCCAGCCGAATCTGTGACGGGAATCGCGTCGGCAAGTCTTCCGCATCGCGAAAAGTAACTATTTGGCATCTTCTGCCATCCTATGCTTTGTGTTCGTGGTGTTGGTCAGGCGAGGTGTATAATCCCTCCCAATCGGGTGGAGGTTCACATGAAAACGACCTGGACGATGCGATTGGCCGCGATTGTTTTCGCGGGCTTGCTGGCGGGTTCGGCAGCCGTCGCGGCGCCTCCACAAAGTCAGCAAACGGGTCAGCAAAGTGGCCAGCAAACAACGCAGCAGCAGACGCAAAGCAGACACCCGACAACACCCAGCAGCAAACTCCGCAGCCGCCCGCGCAACAACCGGCACCGACGAATCAGCAGAGCGACTCGTCAAGTCAGCCGGCCGGGGCACAGGGACCGGCGCCCGTCGCGCAGTCGAACGATCCAAATGTGAAGAAAGGCAGCGAGGCGGACGTCGATGCGGTGGGCAATCGCAACGTCGGCCACGGATTGAATTTCTATTCGCTCGAACACGAAATCGCGCTGGGCAAGCAGCTGGCGCAGGAAGTTGACCGCTCCGCGAAATTCATCACCGACCCGGTCGTCACCGAATACGTGAATCGCGTGGGCCAGAATCTTGTGCGCAACTCGGACGCGCAGGTTCCCTTCACGATCAAAGTGATCGACTCCGACCAGATCAATGCGTTCGCTCTTCCCGGCGGATTCTTTTACGTGAACAGCGGCTTGATCATGCACGCCGATGAAGAGTCAGAGCTTGCCGGCGTGATGGCACACGAAATCGCGCATGTCTGCGCTCGCCACGGCACTAAGAACGCCACCAAGGGACAAATTATGCAGCTGGCCACCATCCCGCTGGTCATGCTCGGACCGGGCGGTTGGGCCGGTTACGCGATTTACCAGGGCGTGCAGTTAATCGTTCCGATTTCGTTCCTGAAATTCTCGCGCGACGCGGAGCGCGAAGCGGATTACCTCGGCCTGCAATACATGTACAAGGCCGGCTACGACCCCAACTCCTTCGTGTCATTCTTCGAGAAGGTGACGGCGCTCGAAAAGAAGCAGCCCGGCTCCGTACCCAAGATTTTCGCTACTCATCCGCCCACGCCCGATCGGATCGAAGCAGCGCAGAAGGAAATTGCCACGATCCTGCCGGCGCGCGAAGAGTACATCGTATCCACTTCCGAATTCGACGTGGTGAAGCGCCGCCTCGGCTCAATTGAAGCCGGGCAGAAGGTCAACGACAAGGGCGGCAACAAGCCATCGCTGCGGAAGAAAACAGATCAGACCCAGAAGACCGGACAAGCGCCTCCTGACACAACCGGAGGAGGCACGGATGACGACAGCGATCGTCCTACCTTGAAGCGCCGTCCCGAGACCAACCCTAGAAAATTTACATCGAGAAATAAAAAGGGCGCCCGATTTTCCGGGCGCCTTTTCTTTTTCAGTCGCGAGATTTTTCGCTGCGGATTTTATTCTGCGGAAGCTAGCCGTGCGCGTGAACCTCAGCGACGCCGAGTCGCTTCAATCCTTCCTGATAATATTTGCGATAAAGAATGTCCCACTCTTCGCTGCCTTCCAGGATCTCTTTCTTCTGCGACGCAATCTTCGCGCGCACTTCCGTGTCCACCTGCTCTTCCACTTTCAGCAGCGAGGTGAGAATCGTCACGATTTCCTGGCGGATCGTGTCGCGATCCTCCACGAAATCCACGTCGGGAAGTGTGACAAGAAGATCGATGATGCGGTGAGAGATGCGAACCGTCTTTTCGCGCGTCAGGCGCATTAGCGGAGAATCAACTTCCTTTCGCGGGCCAGCTGGCCTTTGGCTTTCTTGAACATTTCCTGATACGAAGCGCCCACGCGCTTCATTTCGTCCGAATGCTTGGCCAAAATCTCGCGTACCTCTTCGTTCAGGCGGTCTTCCACCGTCACTTCGTCGGCCATCACCTGGCGGACGGCTTGCGTCACGTTCTCCAAGTTCTTTGTCTCAATCATTTTCGCCGCTGCCAGCCGCTTCACCACTTCCTTGGCCATGTAGCCGACGAAATCCCGCGAGAGAAGCATTCCCTTTGGCTCCCGACTGCAACTTCAAGCCTTTCAGTCTAATTGCTGGGCGTGAAGAGTGTCAAGGCGGCGCGCGAGACCCGATTTTTGCGTGGCTGCGAGTTTCGAAAATCCAAGCGGCTCTCGAGCGTCGCTCCTGTACGTTCGACCACTGGACAGCTTCGCCGCGAGTTCGCTCAGGCCTCGCAAGTCACCTTTTATAAGCAGCTTAAATCCTGTTAATCAGAGCTGGGAGTACCTTTTCACTTCGACCTTCCAACCACATTTCCTCCGCCGGTACGATTGCTTATCAGCATCGCTTTGTATCTGAATCGTCGCGGACGCTGAGAAACATTCTGCCGGATTCCGGTGTTAGATATCGTAGGGATCGGGTGCGTTCCGATTCCGGTGCGCCTTCTTGCAAATCGCGGCCCGGGCGCTCCATGGAATCGATCATCTAGTTCATTAGGAATCCATCAGGGGAGGATTTGAAATGCGTAAGCTGACTCTTACTTGGCCATTCTTTCTGGCTTTATGTCTCGCGTTAGGGATTTCTTCTGTGATGGCGTCTCCTGCTTCAGCCCAAATCGCAGTCGGGATTTCGGTGCATGTGGGGCCGCCGGCGCTGCCGGTTTATGTGCAGCCCCCTTGCCCGACGGAAGGTTACATCTGGACGCCGGGCTACTGGTCTTATGGCGATGCCGGTTATTACTGGGTGCCGGGAGTCTGGGTCGCGCCTCCGCGAGTCGGTCTGCTGTGGACGCCGGGATACTGGGGCTGGAGAGAGGGAGTGTATGCGTTTCATGGCGGCTACTGGGGACCGCACGTTGGTTTCTATGGCGGCGTGAACTATGGATTCGGTTACGGCGGAGTGGGATTCGTTGGCGGAGCGTGGCGCGGCGAGCACTTCGCGTATAACACGGCGGTGGTAAACGTGAACTCGACGGTGATCCACAATACCTACGTGGACAGGACGGTCGTCCATGAGGGCGAGGTGAGCCACGCGAGCTTCAATGGCGGCCCCGGCGGAACGAGAGCAGTAGCGACGGAGCGGGAACGCTCGTACGAAAGAGAGACGCACGTGGAGGCAACATCCGAACAGAGGACCCACGAACACACGGCGGCTTCCGATCGGTCGAACTTCGCATCGGAAAATCATGGGCGGCCTGCCAATCCGGCGATGAGCCACGTGGGAGCTCGCGCGGAAAATCAGCAGGATCGGATCGCAAACGGCGCTCGCTCCGGTCAGTTGACCGCCGGCGAAACCAGTCATCTGGAATCGCGCGAAGCCAACATCAATCATGAAGTGAAGAATGATCGCGCGGCTAACGGCGGAAAGTTGACTCCGGAAGAGCGCGAGCACGTGAACCAGCAGCAGAACAACGTGAGCAAGTCGATCTACAACGACAAGCACAACGGCGCCACGCAACCGGGTGCGAACAGCGAAGTGGGCCAGCGCCAGCGCAACCAGCAGCAGCGGATCGCGAATGGCATTGACAGCGGCAAGATGAACGCAAGCGAAGCGGCGAAAACCGAGAAGAACGAGCAGCACATCAATCATCAGGTAGCCGCCGATCGCAAGGCCAACGGAGGCAAGCTGACTCCCGCGGAAAAGAAACAGGTGAACAAGGAGCAGAACAAGACGAGCAAAGAGATTCACCACGACAAACACAACGGCTAACAGCGAACGCCCTCTTTAGTTCGATCCTGAACTCTGAAGGCGTGACGAATTGAAACCGGGAGGCTCAGCGTGCCTCCCGGTTTCTTTTTGTGGACGCAAGACCTAGCAAGTTCGATCAGATTCGTAAGTTCCTACCAATCCGTTCAACCGTCGAAGCTCAGGCGAAAAAGTGGTCACCCGCCGCTAGAACCCCTTCGGAATTCCATGGCTTCCAGTAAAATAGTGAAGGGCAGCGGAAGATATGAAATTCGATTATGGCGACGAGGTGATCCTTGGGGTTAAGGGCGCCGGAGGCGATGTCGTCGAGAAAAGGTGTTTTATTGTTGGCATCACACCAATTGATGATGATGAGCAGGAAAGAGTATTCAAATATCCTCGTGGGAGCATTCTTTATACAGTTGAATTCTTAGATGGTACAGATTCGCCAGTTCCTGAAGGGGATTTACGACCGGTAGACTGACGGGCAATCAGTTCGATCCGGAACTTTGAAGGCGTGACGAATTGAAACCGGGAGGCTCAACTGCCCCCGGTTTCCTTTTTGACGAGTCAATGCGACAGATACATACCAGTTCTGCTACTCTGTTTACTTCAAATCGCACGGCTGATAAGTTTCCCTCTGAAAGGAAGTACGCGAAGTGGCTTCGATTTCCTCTTCATCACCTTTAAAAGCTGGGCTGAAACGAGCCTATAACTTCAGCGGCGGACCGGCGACTCTGCCGCTCGCGGTGCTCGAAAAAGTACGCGATGAGCTGCTGGATTATCGCGGAACGGGCATGTCCGTAATGGAGATGAGCCACCGGTCGCCGGAATTTGAAGAGATCAATTCGCGCGCCGAACAGCTTTTGCGGCGGCTGATGGCGATTCCGGAAGAATACGCCGTGATTTTCCTGCAGGGCGGCGGCAGCATGCAGTTCACGATGATGCCGCTGAACTTGCACGTGGACGGCAAGCCGGTGGATGTGCTGCACACGGGAATGTGGACGGCCAAAGCGATCGCGGAGCTGAAGAAAAGCGCTCCTTATCGAATTGCGGCAACGAGCGAACCTGAGAAATTCACCCGCATCCCGCGCGTGAACGAAATTGATCTCGCATCCGACGCTTCTTACGTCTACATGTGTTCGAACAACACGATCGAGGGCACGCAGTGGAGGACGATGCCGAGAACCGGCGACGTGCCGCTGGTGGCGGACATGTCGTCGGACATTCTTTCGCGCCAGATGAATGTGCGGCAATTCGGCGCGATTTTCGCGGGCGCGCAGAAGAATTTAGGACAATCGGGCGCGACAGTTGTAATTATTCGCAAAGACCTTGCCGAGCGCGCCGATCCCAAGCTGCCTTCCCTGCTGCAATATCGCACGGAGATCAAAGAACATTCGCTCTTCCACACGCCTGCCCACGTTCGCAGTTTACGTGCTGGGCCTGATGCTCGAATGGCTCGAGGGCGAAGGCGGCGCGGGCGCGCTCGAACGGCGCAACGAAGCAAAAGCCAAGCTGCTGTACGAAGCGATCGATTCGAGCAGCCTGTATAAGTGTCCAGTTGACCAGGAATCGCGCTCGAGAATGAACGTGGTATTTCGGCTGGCCGATGGCGATGAAGAGTTGGAATCGCGATTCGCAAAGGAAGCGGCGACGGAAGGCATCGTGGGAATCGTCGGCCATCGGTCGGTGGGCGGGATGCGCGTCTCTCTTTACAACGCGGTGACAATCGAATCCGTCGAGGTGCTGGTCGGCTTCATGAAGCATTTCGAGAGTGTACGCGCCTGAGGATGTTTGCATGTCCGCCACACTAGTGTGGCCAATGCGCAACACCGCGGCTTGACTTGCGAATCCCCGCTCCGCTATTGTGAATTCTCCATGAAAGCAGCACTTCAGAAGTTTCCCATTTTGGCGCCACACGCCCTTCTTAGAATGCCAGGCCCGGTCACCGATAAGTCGCAAGCCCCGCTGGATGAATACTTTAACAGCCTATTCACCACGCTCGGCCCTCAGCACTGGTGGCCGGCGAAGAGTCCCTTTGAAGTGATTGTGGGCGCGATTTTGACGCAAAGCACCGCCTGGAGGAATGTCGAGCGGGCGCTTGCCAATCTTCGCGGCGCGGAACTCCTGACGCCTGCCGCCATCGAGCACATTTCCGTTCGCCGGCTGGAGAATCTGATTCAGTCGTCGGGCTACTGGCGACAAAAGGCGCGGGCGCTGAAATCGTTCGTGCGATTTCTGCGCCGGGATTATCGAGGCTCGCTGAAGCGGATGTTCGAGACTCCGACGCTGGTGCTGCGCGAAAAGCTGATCGGAGTGTTCGGCATCGGGCCGGAAACGGCCGATTCGATTCTGCTGTATGCCGGGCAGCACGGCGTGTTCGTCGTCGACGCTTATACGAAGCGAATGCTCGTGCGCCACGGTTGGGCTAAATCCGATGCGAAATATGACGAGATTCGCTGGCAGTTCGAGCGGCGATTTCCCGGGAATGTTTCGAAGTTCAACGAATTTCACGCGCTGATCGTCGCCGCCGGCAAAAACTGGTGCCGCAAGACCGACCCGAAATGCGACGAGTGCCCGCTCGGCAGATACCTCGAGGAGGGCCGGTGACGGCTTCCACTCGCAAACAGCGCGTGTGGCTGATTACCGGTGGTATAGCGGTTGTATTGCTGACCGCGGCGGTGTTCACGCTGGGATCGCTGAGCACTCCGTTCCATCCCGAGCAAGGCAATGAATTCCTGGTTTTCTTCGCGCTCTCCACATTTCTTGGCGCGGCCCTTCTCGTGTTCGGCCTGATTTTGTTGCGCAGCCTGGTGCGGATGGCGACTGAGCGCCGAGCCGGACAGATGGGCTCGCGTTTCAAAACGAAAATGGTGCTGGGCGCGATGGGAGTTTCGCTGCTGCCGGTCGTGTTCATGTTTTTTTTCAGCTACGCGCTGGTGAATCGAACGCTGAATGCGTGGTTTCCGCGCCCACTGGAAGTGGCCAACGAGCAGAGCCAGCTGCTGCTGCAGGACATGCGCAAAACGGGCTCAGGCCATCTCAGCGACATTGCAGCGAGAGCGGTGAAGTCAGGCAGCCCTGATGAAGCTTTTCTGCAGACGAGCTGGTCGGTGGATGCGTCGTGGGTGCTGGATTCTCGGGGAGCTGTGATCCATGGCGTCGCTTATACAAATCGCACGAGTGGTGCACCCTCGGCGCAAATTCCGGCGAGCCAACCGATCTCTCCTCAGCCCGCGCAGGTGCTGCGCAATGGAGCGGAGTTCTGGCGAAATGGAAACGATTTGTATTTGGTTGCGAGCGCTCCGCTGAAAGACGGCAAATTGTACGTGGCGCGCAAAGTACCGAGCGACTATCTCGACCGCTCCGCTGAGATTCAGGCTCAGACGCAAACCTACGACGAGCAAAAGCAACACCTGCGCGCTTACAAGCGAGAAATTCTCGGGGTGCTATCGCTCATTACACTGCTTTTGCTGTTCGCCACCACCTGGGTAGCACTTTTTCTGTCCAAGCAAGTGACCGTGCCGATTCAGGCGCTCGCGGAAGCCACGCGCGAAATTTCGCGAGGAAACTTCGATCATCAGATTGACGTGCAGGCGCAGGACGAACTCGGAACGCTGGTGCGCTCGTTCAATCGGATGACGGAACAGCTGGGAGAAGGCCGCAAACAGATCAACGAATTCACGCAAAGCCTCGAGCTGGCCATCGAAGAGCGCGAGCGGCGGCGGAAATTGATGGAGGCGATTCTCGAGAATATTCCGACGGGCGTGGTGTCGTTGAATTCATCCGGCGAAGTGACGAGAGTAAATTCGGCCGTGGTGGCAATCCTGGGCGCTCACGCGCGCGAGGCACATTCGCTACAAGAGTTGCTCGGCGAGGAGGGGGCGCGCGCGATGCTGCATTTGATGCGCCGGTCGCTGCGGATGGGCGCGGCATCGCGGGAGATCGAAATCGCGACGAGCGGAAAGCTGGTGCGCGCTGCGGTCACAGTGAGCTCGCTCGGGCCGCGGAGATCGAATCCCGGATTCGTCATCGTGATCGATGACCTGACGGATTTGCTGCGGGCGCAAAAAGCGTCGGCCTGGCAGGAAGTGGCGCAGCGAATCGCGCATGAGATCAAGAATCCGCTGACGCCGATTCAGCTTTCCGCGCAGAGATTGCTGCGCCATATCGAGCGCTCGGAAGGAACCAGACCGGAGAGTTCGCGCAGCGAATTTGAAAAGCTTGTCGCCGAATGCGCGGGGCTGATCGAGCGGGAGGTTTTCACGCTCGAGTCGCTCGTGGATGAATTTTCGCAATTTGCGCGCTTCCCTGCCGCTCGTCTTGCTCCTGCGGACGTGAACCCGATTGTTGCCGGCGCCGTGGATCTTTTCCGCGGACGACTCGAGGGCATCACGTTGCGCACGGAACTTGCCGCTTCCCTGCCATTGATCAAAGCGGATTCGGAACTGCTGAGGCGCGTGGTGGCGAACTTGATTGACAATGCTGCGGAGGCGATGGAGGGCGCTTCCTTGCGGCAATTGCGCGTGTCCACGCGTGCGGAAGGTGATGGCGACGCGGTGGCGATTGAAATTTCCGATAGCGGGCACGGAATTTCGCCGGAGGACAAAGAGCGGCTGTTTCTGCCGCATTTTTCGACGAAAGAGCGCGGCACCGGACTGGGGCTCGCGATCGCGAGCCGGATTGTCGCTGAACACAACGGCACGATTCGCGTGGAAGACAATGTTCCCACTGGATCGCGATTCGTGATTCGGTTCCCGGCGATCGAAGTGCCCGCGCCTGCGGCACAAAGCGGAGCGTCGGCGGCGTAGGATCGAGATCTCGAAGCTTGGCACAGGGACGCAGAGAATAACCCGCCACAGAGAGCACATCGGATCTAGAAGCTGAGAAATTCCGGTCAGGTTCACATTAAACAGATGCCGGCATCAATTCTAATCGTAGACGACGAGAGCGGGATTCGCGAATCGCTCGGAGCGCTCTTGCGCGACGACGGCTACGAGGTCGAGGTGACTTCGACGGGCGAAGACTGCATGGAGAAGATCGAGCGGCGAGGCTTCGATCTGGTGCTGCTCGACGTGTGGCTGCCGAAAATGGATGGGCTGGCCACGCTCGAAGCGATTCAGGCGCGCGAGGCCGCGCCGGTTGTCATTATGATTTCGGGCCACGGAAATATCGAGACGGCTGTGCGCGCGACGAAGCTCGGCGCGTTTGATTTCGTCGAAAAGCCTCTCTCGCTCGACAAGATTGTGCTGGTAGTGCGAAATGCGCTCGAGTACGTGCGCCTGGAATCGGAGAATCGCCGGCTTCGCGCGGAACTCGAAGAGCGCCACGAAATACTTGGGAACAGCGTGCCGATGAAAGCGCTGCGGCAGCAGATCGCGCTGACTGCGCCGACGAATGGGCGCGTGTTGATTTATGGCGAGAGCGGAACGGGTAAGGAGCTTGTGGCGCGGGCGCTGCACGCGAGCAGTTTGCGGAACACGATGCAATTCGTGGAATTGAACTGCGCCGCGATTCCGGAAGAGCTGATTGAATCGGAGCTGTTTGGCCATCGCAAGGGCAGCTTTACCGGCGCGAGCGAAGACAAGGTGGGCAAATTTCAGAAGGCGGATGGCGGGACGTTGTTTCTTGATGAAGTGGGCGATATGAGCTTGAAAACGCAGTCAAAGGTGCTGCGCGTGCTGGAGGAGCAGCGCGTGGAGCGGCTGGGATCGAATGAGCCGATTACGGTGGACGTGCGCGTGATCGCCGCGACCAACAAGAAACTTGAGGACGAAATCGGCCGCAATGCGTTCCGCGAGGATTTATTTTACCGGCTGAACGTGATTCCCTTTTATGTGCCGGCGCTTCGCGAGCGGATTGCGGATATGCCGATTCTGGCCGCGCATTTTCTGAAGGAGTTCTGCGAGGCGTACGGGAAAAGGCCGAAGGAGTTTACGGCGCCGGCGATGGAAGTGCTGTTGAGTTATACGTGGCCGGGAAATGTGCGCGAGCTGAAGAATCTTGTGGAGCGGTTGGTGATTATGAGCCCGGCGCAGAAGATTGAACCGCATCATTTGCCGCCGGAATTATTTCGCGGCGCGTCGAAGAGTCCGCAGAAACCGTACGAAAGCTTGCAGGAAGCGCGGTCGGCGTATGAGCGGGAGTTTGTGCTGCGCAAGCTCGAGGAAAACCGCTGGAACATGACGAAGGCGGCGGAGGCTTTGGGGCTCGAGCGCAGCCATTTGTATCGGAAGATGCGGTCGTTGGGGATTGCGCCGTCTAAAGTTTAGCTTCGATCTTCGTTCGATCGTGCTGTGCCCTACTCACCGAGTTCTCTTGTAATTTTTCTTAGCGGATCCAGCCGCCGCCTAGAACCAATTCGCCGGAGTAGAAGACGGCGGCTTGGCCTGGGGTGATGGCGCGTTGCGGCTCGCGGAATGTGACGCGGGCGGTGGTGGCGTCGAGCGGTGTGATTTCTGCGGCTGCGGGTTCGTGGCGATTGCGAACTCGCACCAATGCTTCGACGGGAGCGATGGGCGGCGCGATTGAAATCCAGTTTACGTTGCGGACTTCACATGTGGTGCTGCGCAAATCCTGGTCTTCGCCGACGATGAGGCGATTCTCCGCGCGGTCGAGCGAGACGACGTAGAGCGGACGACCCGCGGAGACTCCGATTCCCTTTCGCTGGCCGACTGTGTATTGATGTAGGCCCGCGTGGCGGCCTAGAACTTCGCCGGTCGTGGTGACGATTTCGCCGGAATCATCAGGCAAGCGGCGTCCCTGCTCCTGCAAGTAGCCTTCGATGAAGCGCACGTAATTTCCCGTTGGCACAAAACAGATTTCCTGGCTCTCCGGCTTTTCGGCGACGGGGACGTGCAGGCGGCGCGCGATATCGCGAACTTCCTGCTTCGAGAGTTCGCCGAGAGGAAAATCTGTGCGCGCGAGCTGTTCCTGCGTGAGGCCGAAGAGAAAATATGATTGGTCTTTTGTTTCGTCGACGGCGCGCAGCAGTTCGTAGCGGCCCGATTCCGGATTGTGGCGGACGCGGGCGTAGTGGCCTGTGGCGATACGGTCGGCGCCGATTTGGCGGGCGGTGGTGAGGAGCTGATCGAACTTCACGTGATTATTGCAGAGAGTGCACGGGATTGGAGTGCGGCCTTCGAGGTAGTCGTTGACGAATGGGCGGATGACTGTGTTCTCAAATTCGCGCTCGAAATTCACGACGTAGAACGGGACGCCGAGGTGCTCGGCTACGCGGCGGGCGTCGTAGACGTCGTCGATTGAGCAGCAGCGATGCTGGGCTGGCGCGGTGGTTTCTTCTTGGGGGAGGCGGCGCTGGTTCCAGAGCTGCATGGTTAGGCCGACCATGGATTGGCCGCGGTCGTGGAGGATTGCGGCGACGGTGGAGCTGTCGACGCCGCCGCTCATGGCTACGGCTACGGTCGTGGCGAGCCTTGCAGCTGACTGCGGTGCGATATCGCGTTCGGAGAGTGGACGGCAGCGCGGTCTCGTGGAGCAAAGGCGCACAGGCAGGAGTGCCTGTGCCACTTGAAGGCGACACCTCTGCGTTTGCTGGAGGAATTCGCTGAGTGTTGAGTTTAGTGGATTTAGAAACAGTTGTGGTCATCGGGCGGTCACCATTGTGGCAGAGCGCGGCGAGAACGCGCGGAGGCGATCTACTACTTCGGGGATGGCAGCGATTGCGTAGTCAATTTCTTCGGTGGTGGTTTGACGGCCCAGGCTGAAGCGGAGGCTTGAGCGGGCTTCGTCGGCTGAGAGGCCGATTGCCGTGAGGACATGTGACGGTTCGACGGCGCCTGACGAGCAGGCGGCGCCGGTGGAACATGCAACGCCGAGCAGGTCGAGCGCGATTAGCATTGCTTCGCCGCCTGCGGCTGCGAAAGAGAGATTCGTGGTGTTCGGCACGCGATGAGTCGCATCGCCATTCACGCGCACCGAGGAGATGGAATCGAGGATGGCGCGTTCGAGACGGTCGCGAAGTGTGGCGATGCGCTGTGGCTCCGTTGCCAGATTCGCGCGAGCGAGTTCGGCGGCTTTGCCGAGGCCCACTATACCTGGAACGTTTTCGGTGCCGGGGCGGCGGTCGCGTTCGTGATGGCCGCCGTGAAATTGTGGAGCGAGCGGTGTGCCGGTGCGGACGTAGAGAGCACCCACACCCTTTGGGCCATAGATTTTGTGCGCTGAGACGCTGAGCAGATCTACGCCGAGTTGATTTACGTCGAGCGGGAGCTTGCCTGCTGATTGCACAGCGTCGCAGTGAAAATAAACATCGGCTTCGGCGGCGATGCGGCCGATTTCTTCGATGGGCTGAATCGTGCCGAGTTCGTTATTTGTGTGCATCACGCTGATGAGAATTGTTTCGGGGCGCAGCGCGCGGCGAATTTCGTCGGGATCGACTACGCCCGCTGCTTCCGACTGGCACATAGGTGACTTCGATTCCCTGCTTTTCGAGCGCGTGGCAGGAATGGAGGATCGCGTGATGCTCGATCGCCGTCGTGATGATGTGCTTGCGGCTCGCGGCTGATTTTGGAGCGACACTCAGAGACCAGGCCAAAAATTGCGAGATTGTCGGATTCTGTGCCGCCACTCGTGAAAACGATTTCCGAGGGCTTCGCGCCGAGGAGCGCGGCTACGGAATCGCGCGCGCGATCGACTGCGGCGCGGGCGCGTTGGCCGGGAGAATGAATCGAGCTGGCGTTGCCGAAGTTGTCGGCGAGGAACGGCAGCATCGCTTCGAGGACTGCGGGGTCCACGGGGGTCGTGGCGTTGTAATCGAGATAAGCGCGCATGTTCTAGAGGCTGGAGGCTCGAGGCTCGAAGCTGGAAAAGGCACGCGGGAGAGCGAAGATTTTTGAATCGCAAAATCGCATTTTATTTGCGATTAGAAAATTGCATGTAATTGATTCGGGGATGTTTAGATTGAATTCTAATTCCAGATTTGCGATTAGAAATTGACCCCGCATCCGGGCCGGGCGATACCCACCAGCCGACGAATGCCGGCTGCTGCTGGACGCCGCCTTCCGGCTTCCCTCCGACTGCCTCCGAGTGTGTCTTAGAGAGCTCATATGCACATCAAGGCTAGCAGGATGCTCGGGGATTGCAAGTGGCCGTTCGGCTGGAGATCGTACAGTGGCCGTCCGAGAGAAAAAAACAATTGAGCGTTACTTCTTGGCGCGAGCCACCTTGACAGCTTTGTGAGCGTCCGTTAGCGTCGAAGAGCGAGTAAAATTAATTGCACGGCTTTATTTCGATAGAGCGCGGAGCCCAATTTGCCAATGCATAGGCCGATTATCACGCTGACCACTGACTACGGGACGAGTGACCACCTTGTTGGAGTGATGAAGGGCGTGATCCTCAGTATTAATCCGGAAGTGAGCGTGGTGGATATTACGCATAGCGTGCTGGCGCACGACATTTTGGACGGAGCGCTGACGATCGGGCAGGCGTACAACTACTTCCCGCCGCGGACGGTTCATGTTGTTGTCGTTGATCCGGGCGTGGGGACGCAGCGGCGTCCGCTGCTGGTGGCGAGCGACCAGCATTATTTTGTGGCGCCGGATAATGGCGTGCTTTCGTCGGTTTACGATCAGACTGAAGCGCTGTATGCGTGGCACATCACGTCTGAGCATTATTTCCGGCAGCCGGTGAGCAATACGTTTCATGGGCGCGACGTGTTTGCGCCGGTGGCGGCGTGGCTTACGAAATCGTGGCAGTCGTCAGCGTTTGGCGATCCGGTGGAGGATTTTGTGCGCTTTGCGCTGCCGAAGCCGAAAATAAATGGAAACACGATCAAGGCCGTGGTGCTGAAGGTGGATAACTTCGGCAACCTGATTACGAATCTGAAGGCGGAGGATGCGCCGTCGCTGGTGGCGAATGATGGGAAGTTTGCGATTCGCGTGGGTAATGGTGAAGTGAAGAAGGTGCTGCCGACGTTCGCGAACGGCGCCGCAGGCGAAGCGTTTGGCGTGATTGGGTCGAGCGGGTATTTGGAAATTTCGGTGAACAAGGGTAGCGCTGCGCGGACGCTGGGTGTGGGGCGCGGCGCGGAAGTTACGGTGGAGTTGGGTTAGCGCGATCTTGACCAAGCAAGCCGCGCTTAGATCCTTCGCTGCGCTCAGGATGTACACCTCTCCCCTAAGACTCACAATTACGAGGTGATTTCAGGCTTCTTCTGCAACGCGCGAGTCATATCTTCTCATTAGTTCGTGAAAAGCTGGCGATATCGTTTCAATGATCGCGAAGCCACTCGTTCGCAAAGAATTTCGTTCGTGCGATTCACCTCTCACGAACTCGCAGGCTCGACTTTCGATTGATGTTTCCGCAAAGTCAAAACAGACTGGATCGTAGCTCCAATCCTCAGGTTTGGATCGATTGGGAGCGACGCCCTGGCCAGCAGGAAGTGAGACATGAATTTGTCCGCGAATGATGCGCGAGCCTCAGCACTTTTCGCCTGATGGATAGGGGTTGCTAACTCTTAACAGTTTAATGTCCAGCGTAGACGGGACGCTGCTCGCCGACGATGCGGGAAATTCGATATCGCGCGTCAGAGTAGCGAAAGCTCGGGGCAATCGAAAAGAAGCGAGGCTTCGAACTCAGGACGCCATCGGCGCCTCCGCTACCATTCGGGACAATTTGCCAGCTCGACTTCAGTCGTCGGTGATCGAAATATCACATTAGGGTGGGACTTCTTTTACGAAAATCTCTCCCGTGGTGAGAAGTCTCCGCCGCGACGAATGCGTCGACATCGGCGATCGCAGATATCAGACCGTCTTGCCCATATTCTGCAAGGATAAGCTAACGCAACTGTTATCGGTACCGAACCACGAGACGAAGGTCTAAGAAATCAAAACCCACGAGGAGAAGTGCGCTCGTCGTGGCGACCTGCAAAACGCGAAGCGCAACTTGATCTTCGCCGAGCTATTTCTCAACGGAAGTTTGCTGTGCGAAGAATGCGTGCCACTTTCCGTTTTCCCAGACGTAGTAATCTGCGTAGCGGGTCTCTTTGATTTTGCCGTCGGGGCCTTTCGATTGAGAAGTGCCGTAGGCGACGGCTACGTTGTCGTGCAGGAGTACGGTTGGTTCTGGGAGCTTGGGGATTGGCAGGTTCTTTCCTTCGTTTTTCCGCGCGAATGCCAGCTCGTCCGATAGAAATTTGACTTCGCCGCTTCGCACGATTTCCGTGAAGTCTTTCGAGAGGAGGCATAGCTCGAAGTTCGTGTCGGCTTTGAGGTAGGCCACCGTCCAGGCGTTTTCTAGGCGCTGGATTGTGGCGACGTCGCGTTGTTGTGCTTTTAGGGCGTCCATGTCGCAGGTGGTTTGGGCGTGGAGGCGAATGGGTGGTGCGAATAGAACGAAACAAGATGAGCGAGTCCGATGTTTTGTGGGCGCAATTTGAGTCCTCCTTTGATTTTTCGAGGAGTTTGAGGTCGGGTTTGTTCTGAGCGAGCGGGGCATGTCTTCCATCAGCTGACGAAATTGATTCAATTACGCGTAGGCGGTCATTGCAGAGAATCTCTTCGTGGTCAATGCGAACAACACCTGGTTCCGATTTCCGATTGGCGTTTCTGAAATCGAAGCAGACCGGATCGTAACTCCAAGTATGTGGCCGCGCGAATCGAAGCAATCCCTTATCGAGCAAGAATGGGAAGATGATTGCATCGAAGATCGGCCGAGAGTCAAAAGAGCCGGCGGGACGCCGGCCGTACGGAAGAGCAGCTGGCGACGAAATGAACGTCGAGGTCTCACTGCGCTGGGGGCGAATTCGGCTTAAAAACTTAACGGGCGAGGGTGGTGACGATTAGGTGGGCGCGCATGCGGGGGTCTAGCCAGTCGCGGAGGGCGTCGCCTAGGAGATTGAAGGCTAGGACGGCGGTCATTACGGCGAGGGCGGGGAAAATTACGAGGTGGGGGGCGTCGAAGAGGTGGCTGCGGGCGTCGTTGAGCATGGCGCCCCAGCTGGGCATTGGGGCGAGGACGCCTACGCCGAGGAAGCTGAGAGTGGATTCGGCGAGGATGGCGCCGGCCATGGCGATGGTGGCTTGGACGAGCACGGGTTGCAGAATGTTGGGGAGAAGATGACGCAACAATATGCGCGCGTTGGAGGCGCCGAGCGAGCGGGCGGCGAGGACGTATTCCATTTCTTTCGCTTGCAGAATTTGCGCGCGGGCGAGGCGGGCGTAGCCGGCCCAGCCGGTGATGACGAGGGCGAGAATTACTTTGCCGAGTCCTGGGCCGAGGAATGCGGCGAACGCAATTGCGAGCAGGATTCCTGGGAACGAGAGGAAGGCGTTGATGAGGACGACGTTGACGAGGCGGTCGAACCAGCCGCCGAAGTAGCCTGCTATCGAACCGATCGAGAGGCCGATTAATCCTGCGCCGAGCACGACGCTGATGCTGACGAGCATTGAGACGCGCGCGCCGAAGAGGAGGCGGGAGAGGATGTCGCGGCCGAGTTGATCGGTGCCCATCCAGTGGGCGGAGCTGGGGGCTGCGAGGCGGACGGGGAGATTTTGTGCGATGGGATTGTAGGGAGCGAGCCATGGGGCGGCGAGGGCTGCGACGACGAGGATTGATGTGAGTGCGAGGCCGATGCGGCCGGGGGGGCTGTGGCGGAGGAAGTTGCGGATGGGGTTCATTGGGTGGGGGGCTCTCCGAGTCGGACGGTGCGCGCCGATTGCAGGTGGTGATGCAGGGATCAGCAGGGGGCGTAAGAGCACAGGCAGGAGTGCCTGTGCCACTGAAGGCCGGATGAAACGGTGGGCCGATTGCAGGTGATGATGCAGGGAAAGTTGAGGGCGTAAGAGCACAGGCCGTAGGTAAAGGAGTGCCTGTGCCACTAAAAGCGAAGGCCTTCGGATCGAACGACCGCTCGGCTCCAACACGTTAGTCGAAAAGAGGGTCATTCGAGGCGCACCCTGGGGTCTACTGCTGCGTAGACGAGATCGGTTAGAAGATTTACTAGGACGTAGGAGACTGCGATTAGCAGGATGCAGCCTTGTAGCAGAGGGTAGTCGCGCGCTTCGATGGCCTGTACGGCGAGGCGGCCGACGCCGGGCCAGGAGAAGATTGATTCGGTGACGATTGTGCCGGCGAGGAGCGTGCCGAATTGGAGGCCGAGGATTGTGATGATGGGGATGAGCGCGTTGCGAAATGCGTGGCGAAAAAGGACGGCGCTATTCGAGAGGCCTTTTGCGCGAGCGGTGCGGACGTAGTCGCTCGAGAGCTCTTCGATTACTGATGTGCGGACCATGCGCGTGAGAATTGCGGCGAGCGCGGCGCCGAGAGTGATGGCCGGGAGAATCAGATGCAGCGGGCCGCCGCGTCCTGAGACTGGGAGCCATCCGAGAATCACGGAGAAAATAAGAATGAGCACGGGGCCCAGCGCGAAATTTGGCACCGAGAGTCCGAAAAGCGTGAGCACGCCGACGGCGTGATCGGTGGTTTGGCCGCGCCGCTCTGCGGCGAGCGTTCCGGCGGGAATGCCGATGGCGGCGCACACGAAGAGAGCGAAGATGGCGAGTTCGAGCGTTGCGGGATAGTGCGACAGGATCACGCGCGTGACGGGCTGCTGGAAGCGGAAGGATTCGCCGAGGTTTCCGTGCGCGATGCCGGAGAGGTAGCGGCCGTATTGGACTGAAATTGGAAGGTCGAGGCCGAGCGCGTGGCGAAGCTGCTGCAAGTCATCGGCGCGAGCGCCTTCGCCCAGCATCTGCTGAACTGGGTCGCCGGGCACGATGTGGGCGAGCAGAAAGACCATCGTGAAAATCAGCCAGAGCGCGGGCAGCGCGAAAAGGAGACGGAGCGAGATGAATCTAAGCATTGAGGGTAGTGGCCTTCCGGATATGCAAGAACCGAAAAGCAGATTCCTCTCTGCGCCGCGCGCCCATCGCTGCGCGATGGGAAAAGCTAAGGCGCGCGCGGCTCCGCTCGGAATGACAAACGGTAAAACGTGGTCGGTGAGTGAGATTCATTTGTCGCGGCGAACGTGCGACGCGCTGGCGGCGCGCCTGGCTTTCGCGATTTCCTTTCGTGGCGGCGGCTCGGAATCCTGCGCCGAACCGGAATCGGCGGGCGAGGCTGGCGTTGACGCCTCCGCCTTCTTTTTGCTTCCGGAAGTTTCGGCGGGCTTCACGGATTTGATTTTTACGCGCGACACGCGGCGGTGATCCATGTCCATAACCGTGAAACGATAACCGTAGGCCTCAAAACTTTCGCCGCCGCGGGGAATAAAGCCGAGCTGATTCAAAATAAAGCCGCCGACTGTCTCGTAGGAACTATCCTCGGGCAACTCGATGTTGTATTGGCTTTCGAGTTCGCGGACGTTCGTGGCGCCGTCAAAAATCATCGAGCCATCGGGAAGCGTGAGCGGGCGTTCGACCACGTCGAACTCGTCGTGAATTTCGCCGACCATCTGCTCGAGGATGTCTTCGAGCGTGGCGAGGCCGAGAATGCTGCCGAATTCATCGACGACCATGGCGAGGCCGGTGCGGCGCGAGCGAAATTCGAGGAGAAGTTCGCTGGCGCGCTTCGTTTCGGGAACGATGAGCACGTCGCGCAGCATCGTGCGCAAATTGAATTCAGGGGGCGGCTGCCGCTCCTCTGCGGCGCGCGCTCGATCGAGAAGAATCCAGATCATGTCCTTGATATGGACGAAGCCGAGGATGTGGTCGAGCGAGCCTTCGTAAACTGGAATGCGCGAGCGCTGCGTGGTGGCGAACATGCGCATGGTGTCTTCGAGCGAGGCTTCCACTGGCAGCGCGTGCACGTCGGGCCGCGGCACCATCACTTCGCGGACTTCGATCTGGCCCAGTTCCATCGCGCTTTGAATGAATTTCACTTCGGCGGCGGGAATCAGGCCGCGGTCGTGGGCCTGCTGCACCATCACTTGCAGCTCTTCGGTGGAGCGAACGAGTGTGTGACTGTGCGGCGAAACCACGCCCAGTGCCGCGACGATTTTTTCGGCGATGCCGTCGAGAAGATCGATGGCCCAGCGGAATGTTTGCAGGAACCAATTAAATGGGCGCGCGATCAGAAGAGCGACGCGCTCGGCGCGTGCGAGGCTGAGGCTCTTGGGGACGAGTTCGCCCAGCACAACCTGAAGCATGGTGAGCAGCCCGAAGGCGAGAACCAGCGCAGCGCCGTGCGCGATCACCGCCGCCCATGGACGCGGGATTGCAGCGACGAGCGGTGAGAGAATCGCGGAGAGAGTGCTCTCGCCGAGATAACCGAGCAGAAGGCTCGCGATCGTGATGCCCACCTGAACAGCGGAAACGACCCGGCCAACGTCTCCGAGGAGAGACTCCACGATTTTCGCGCGGGGGTCGCCGGCGTCAACGAGTTGGCGGACACGCGAGCTGCGGACGGCGACGAGAGAAAATTCAGCTGCGGCGAAGAATGCGTTTGTTCCGACGAGGAAGAGGACGGCGAAGAGCTGGAGGACAATCATTGCGCGCTGCCCAGTCGCACGCGCAGCTTTATTTTACGCTGCTGCCGGACGGAATGAGAGGAGCAACAGTGCGGCCATCGAAGGCAATTTTAGCAAGTTGTGCGGCGGAGGAGGGGAAATCTGCTGGCGGGACGACGAACGAGGCAATGTTTCGGGCTGAGGGCGGTTGCTAGGTTGGAACTGCTGGGCTACACTCCGGCACTCTTTTGAGCGCTTGCGGAAATTCTGCGGAGATTGGGGACGGCTGAATGACACGTGGTTCGCGTATTGCACGGAACATAATCGCGACGCTCCTGGTGCTGGCGGGGATCGCGTTGCTCTCTGGCTGGTGGTTCGTGCATCGGCCGCTGCCTACGTTGGACGGGCAGATCACGATGGCGGGATTGAAAGAGGGAGTGATTGTGGATCGCGACCAGTGGGGGCGGCCGTGGATTCGCGCGAAATCGACGGAAGACCTGGTGATGGCGCAGGGATACGTGATGGCGCAGGATCGTCTTTGGCAAATGGATTTGCTTCGGCGGGCGGCAGCGGGCGATTTGTCGGAGATTGTGGGCCCTGCTGGCGCTGAAAATCGACGAGGAGAATCGGATCCTCGGGATGCGGCAGGCGGCGGAGCGCGCGGCGAAGGAGTCGAGCCCTGAAATTCGCGGGCTGCTGGAATCGTACGCGCGCGGCGTAAACCAATTTATCGTGCAGCAGCGCGGCCGGCTGCCGATTGAATTTTCGCTGTTGGGTTACGCGCCGAAGCCATGGACGCCGGCGGATACCTATCTGATCGATCTGTACATGTGGAAGACGCTTACTTCCACGTGGAAGTCGAAACTCAACCGGCAATTGGTGGTGGCGAAGGTGGGAGCGGAGCGGGCGGCGGAGATGTTCGTCGAGGACTCGCCGCTCGATCACTACATTGTGGGTCAAGCTGAGCCGAGCGCGCCGGTAAAGTCCGATCCGCCGTCGCGGCAACGCACGCACACGAGCGCTGCGAAGCTGAATCAAGGCGGGTCTGCTCCGTTTGCGTCACAGGCGGGCGCCGCAGCAATCGATTTTCTGGCGCAATTCGAAGAGGAGTCGTCGGAGATTATCGGCAGCAATAATTTCGTTGTGAGCGGGGCGCACACGGCATCGCACAAACCTCTGCTGGCGAATGATACGCATCTTGCGCTGAGCGTTCCGTGCATCTGGTATCTGGTTCATCTGACGGCGCCGGGATGGAATGTGGAAGGATTCGCGCTGCCGGGCGCGCCGCTGGTGATCATCGGGCATAACGAGCGCATCGCGTGGGGATTCACGAACAGCAATGCGGATGTCCAAGACTTGTATACCGAGACGTTCGATTCGAAGAACCCGCTCAACTATCGCGCGAATGGGAAGTGGATTTCAGCCGAGGTGCGGAAGGAAAAGATTCCTGTTCGCGGGAAGGCGGATGTCGAACTCGACGTGACGGTTACGCGACACGGGCCGATCGTGTATCGAGAACCAGAGAGCGAAGGTGGTCAGGCGTATGCGCTGCGCTGGTCGGCTCTCGAACCCGGTGGACTCGATTTCGGATTTCCGCTATTGGGCCGCGCGAGCAATTGGAACGAATTCGTCGAGGCCACGCGGCATATCTCCGGCCCGGGCCAGAACACGATCTACGCTGATGTGGACGGCAACATCGGCTTCACGATTCCCGCGCGAATTCCGATTCGAGCCAGTGGGAACGGCGCGCTACCCGTGTCCGGCGACACGGATGAGTTCGATTGGAAAGGTTACATCCCGTTTGAGGAGTTGCCGCGCATTCTGAATCCGCCGGATGGAATCATTGCGACTGCTAACGCGCGCACCGTTGGGCCGGGATATAAGTATTTTTTGAGCGGACGGCAGGCCGGGCCATTTCGCACCGAGCGAATCTACCAACTGCTCTCTGGTCGAACCGATTTAAAGCCTGAAGATATGAACGCAATTCAGAATGATATTGTGAGCCTGCCGAATCAGTTCCTGGCCGCCCAGCTCTTAACCGCCGCGCACGCGACGCCTCCGAAAGATCCGCGCACGCAAAAGCTGATTGCGGGATTGATTGGTTGGGACGCGAAGGCTACGGCCGATTCGATCGAAACGTCGTTTGTCGAGTTGACGCGGCATGCGCTGTTTCACAATCTGCTTGCGCCGTATCTAGGCGACGAAACTTCAAAATACGAGCTTTGGGAACCGCGAAGCCTCTATAACGAGGTGTGGTGGCGCGACAAGGTGTTTCTTGAAAACATTTTGACGCAGAGGCCGCCGGAGTGGCTTCCGAAAGGCGTGGTCAATTACGATGTGCTTTTGATCTCCAGCGCGAATGACGCGGTGGATGCGCTGGCAAAAGAAACTGGAACAAGCGACGTGTCGCAATGGCGATGGGGACGTTTTCATCCGCTGAATATGGTTCATCCGCTCGGCCGAAGCGGCACGCTGCACGCTCTGCTGAGCATCGGGCCTTACGCGGACGGTGGGACGCTCGACACTGTGAAAGCGATGGGTGTGGGGCATGGGCCGGCAATGCGCATGGTTTCCGATTTGGCAAATTTCGATAATTCGCTGATGGAGATTGCGACCGGCGAGTCCGGACAGGCGGCGAGCCCCTATTATCGCGACCAATTTCGGGAATGGTTTGAGGGGCGCGGCATCCCAGCACCATTCAGCGAAGCAGCGGAAGAAAAAATGCGGGCTCATCGCTTGACGCTCGTGCCGGCGGGCGGAAGTGCATCGACCTCGCCGGAGTGAGCAGTCTGTTGCGCTGCACAAGGCCATTGTTGACGTTCTCTATCGTGGGATAGAATGCTTCCAGCAATCACGCAACCAATTTGTTCACGATTCGCAATAGTGGTTTGTGGGACTTGGAAGTATATTGCGAGTATATGACCGAAAGAAAGAAGTGTCGCGATGTCGTCAGCCGGTGCGGCGCATCGAACACAACGGCTGCCCGTCTTTTTTGGGGGCAAGCTGCCAACGATAGATGGAGCGCCAGGACAAGATGAGTTCAGCGAGCAATAAAGCGGCAGAGCCCCCGCGCAAGGGAGAATTCGAAAAGTCGCTCACGCGCCTGGAAGAAGTGGTGAAGCGGCTCGAAAGTGTGGAGCTCTCGCTCGACGAAGCGATGAAGCTTTTTGAAGAGGGCGTGAAACTCTCGCGCGATTGCCAGAAGCAACTGGAAGAGGCGGAAGGCCGCGTGGAAATTCTGCTGAAAAAGGCCGATGGCAAACTTGTGGCGGAGACGTTCGAGCCGGAAGATGAATCCTCCTAGTCGCTGCATCACCGCAAGCGCGCGCGACTTTCGATTTTGTGTCCATCGCGCCCACCACATGAGCATCCCACAATTTTTTGAGTCCGACCGCGCGGGAATCGAGGAAGCGCTCGATCGCCTGCTGCCGAAGGAAGAGGCTCAGCCGGCGTCCATCCACAAGGCGATGCGGTACAGCGTATTTGCCGGCGGCAAGCGGATTCGTCCGATTTTGTGCCTGGAAGCCGCGGCGATGTTCAGCGAGAATCCGGTCGCGGCCGTTTCCGCCGGCTGCGCGCTCGAATTCATCCACACCTATTCGCTGATTCACGATGACCTTCCCGCGCTGGACAATGACGATTTTCGGCGCGGCAAGCCCACATGCCACAAAGTTTTCGGCGAGGCCATCGCGATTCTTGCCGGTGACGCCCTATTGACGCTGGCATTTCAGACGCTGGCTTTCGTGCCGGTGGAACCGCAGCGCCGCCTGAATATCCTGGCGACGATTGCTCAAGCCGCGGGCACGGACCGCGGAATGATCGGCGGACAGGTGGCCGACCTCGAAGCAGAAAAAAAGGCGCCCGACGTCGGCACCCTCGAGTACATTCACCGGTCGAAGACGGCTGCGCTGATTCGCGCCTCAATCGTTGCGGGTGGAATCGCCGGCGGCGCAACGAATGAGGATGTGGAGCGTCTGCGACGCTTCGGCGAAAATATCGGCTGGGCGTTTCAGGTGGTGGACGACATCCTGGACGTTGAGGAATCATCCGCCGTGCTGGGCAAGACCGCTGGAAAAGATCAGGCGCAGCAGAAAGCGACCTATCCGGCGCTCTTCGGAATTTTGCAGTCGCGCGATATTGCTGCGGACCTGGCCGCGAAAGCTCTCAGCGAACTTGATTGCTATGGCGAACGCGCGTCGCGTCTCCGCGAACTGGCCCAATTTCTTGTAGCGCGGCGATCTTAGTTTACGCGGCTCGTCTCTTGCCCGCAAAATGTCCCCGAAAATTGAAAAGACGCGCCTCGACGTTTTGCTTGTAGAACGCGGCCTGGCGCCATCGCGCGAACGAGCGCAGGCGATGCTCCTCGCGGGAAATGTGCGCGTGAACGGCAAGCGCATGGATAAACCGGGCACCCGCCTCGCGACCGACGCTCAGATTGAGATAGCTGGCGAAACCCAGCGATATTCGAGCCGAGGCGGATTGAAACTCGAAGGCGCGCTCGAAGATTTCGGCGTAACGCCACAAGATAAAACTTGCCTCGACGTGGGAAGTTCCACCGGCGGATTCACGGACTGCCTGCTGCAACATGGAGCGCGCCGAGTCTATGCCGTGGATGTGACAATCAATCAACTCGATTGGAAACTGCAGAAGGATTCCAGAGTCGTGACGATCGAGCGAAATGCGCGCTACCTGAAGCCTGAAGATGTGGGCGAGCTGGTTGACCTGGTGACGATGGACGTATCATTTATTTCTGTGACGAAAGTGCTTCCCGCAATCGTGCCGATAACAAAACCCGGCGCCGATTTCCTGATTCTCATCAAGCCGCAATTCGAGCTCGAAAAGCAGCAGGTCGGCAAAGGCGGAATCGTGCGCGACGCCGCGCTTACAAGAAAAAGCGGTCGCGAACGTGACGGCTGCAGCCGCTGCGCTGGGCCTGGAAATCGTGGGAGTGCGCCCCAGCCGCATCACCGGCACGGAGGGAAATCAGGAGTTTTTTCTCCACGCCCGCCGCAGCGGATAGGTTAGAATTCGCCCTCATTCATGATCCGAGCCGTCGGAATCGTTTGCAAACCAATCAAGGAAATGGTCGCGACGGTAGTGCCGCCGCTGATCGCCTGGCTGCACGAGCGCAAAATTGAAGTGCACGTCGACGTCGAAACGCAGGGCTGCGTCGAGCTCAACGTCCCATGCATCGCCCGCGAAGCGATGGGCGACAAAATCGATCTGTTGATCGTTCTTGGTGGCGATGGCACGTTACTGGCAGCCGCCCGCGCGCTAAAAGCTCATAACGTTCCGATGCTCGCCGTAAATCTCGGCAGCCTTGGCTTTCTCACCACAATCACGCTCGATCAGCTCTATCCAATGCTCGAGCAGGTGCTCGCCGGAAATCACCGCACCAGCGAACGGATGATGCTCGAGGCGCAGATCCTTCGGCGCGGCAAAGTTGCCGAGCACCAAACGGCCCTTAACGACGCCGTAGTCAACAAGGGCGCGCTGTCCCGAATGCTCGATTTCGATTTGTACGTCGACAGCGACCACGTTGCACGATATCGCGCCGACGGATTAATTATCGCGACGCCAACCGGCTCAACTGCTTACTCACTGGCCGCGGGCGGCCCCATCATCCAACCCGGCATCGACGCATTTGTTATTACGCCGATCTGCCCGCACATGCTGACCAACCGCCCGCTCGTTGTTCCCGACACGTCGCGCACTGAAATTGATTTCGCGGCATCGGAAGAGCCCGTATACATGACCCTCGATGGCCAAATTGGATTTGAGCTGGGCCCCACGGACCGTGTGCTAATCACAAAATCGGAGCACAAGGTTACGTTTGTCCGACCGCCGCGAAAAACTTACTTCGAGGTATTGCGCAGCAAGCTACGCTGGGGAGAACGATGAAACTGGACGGCCTGTATCGGCCGGTAGGAAGCGAAGGTATGCGTCTTCCGACTGCCTTGGCAGTCCTGACCATTCTAATCGCAGCACTTGTTTGCGAAGCGCAGCAGATTTCCGCCGACGAGACGGTCGCCCACCAGGCTGTACTTCAAAAGCTTGTCCTCGCTGCAATCGAACGCACACACCATTCGGTCCGCTACGTGTCCTCGTATGTCCGAATTCCCTACCCTGGCGGTGACGTGGCGGCCAATACAGGCGTCTGCACGGATGAAATTATTCGGATCTATCGCGCGGTTGGTATCGATCTTCAGAAGGAAGTCCACGAGGACATGGTTCAGAATTTCGCGGCGTACCCTCACTATTGGCACGCCGATACAGCTCGGCCGGATTCCAATATCGATCACCGGCGAGTGCCGAATCTGATGGTGTTTTTCAGCCGCAACGGTGAATCCCTCCCCACTGGCCTTCGCGCCGAGGATTACCAAGCCGGGGATCTTGTTACTTGGGACCTCGGCGGCGGAGTTCCGCATATTGGAATGGTTGTGGACACGCGTGCGTCTGCAAGCGGTCGCACCATGATCGTTCACAATATCGGAGAAGGGCCAAAAATGGAGGACATGCTGTTTCGTTGGAAAATCACAGGACACTACCGATACTTCGGTCCTAAATCGTAATTCCTCGCGCTGCCGCTACTGCGATTTAACTTTGAGAACCACCAGCGTGCGATCGTCCGCCGGGTGAGCCCCGCCAGAAAACCGATCGAGTTCCTCAAGGATTCGGTCCGCCAATCCATCCGGCGTGAAATCGTGGTGCTCCGCGATTAACTTGCAAACGCGATCGTGACCGAAAAATTCGCCGGCGGGATTTTGCGTGTCGCCGATTCCGTCCGAGTGAAACACGACGACATCTCCCGCATCGAGAATGAAGCTGCGCTGGTCGTAAGTTGCTTCCTCAAAAATTCCGAGCGGAAACCCTGCCAAACGAATCTTTTCGCATCGTCCGCCATGAAACAGAAATGGCTGCTCCTGCCCGGCATTCGCCACTCGCAATTTGCGCCGCCCGCGATGCCACGTCGCAAAACAGAGCGTCATGAAGCGGCCCTCAATCATGCGCTCGCCCAGAAACCCATTGATGGCACGAAGCATTTCCGCCGGCCGATGTTTTTGCGGCGCGAGGCTGCGAAGCGTTCCGATCCCCACTGCGCCATAAAGCGCAGCCGCGCTTCCCTTCCCGCTCACGTCTCCTAACGCGATCGCCAGCTCCTGCGGCCCATAGCGCAGAAAATCGTAAAGGTCGCCGCTCAGTTCGCGCGACGAAACCACGCGCGCCGCGATATCGAGCCCGTATTCGGGCCCGGGAAGACGCGGCAGCAGCGCTCCCTGAATCCGGCGAGCAGCCGTGAGGTCGCGCTCCATCCGCGCTTCGTCGCGCGCCACTTGCTCGTAGAGGCGCGCATTTTCGATCGACACCGCGAATTGCGCCGCAAGAATCGAAAGCACCTGCACATGATCCGGCGTGAAATAATTCAGCTGGGGGCTTTCGAGATCCATCACGCCGATAACGCGATCCTGATACAGCATCGGCACGGCAAGCTCCGAGCGCGTCTCGGGATTCACCATCAAATAGCGCGGATCGAGCGTCACGTCCGGCACCACGACGGCCGCCGCAACGTGGCCGCCGCTCCGACGATTCCTTCATGCGCCGGCACCGCGTTCTTTTCCTGAATGCGCTGCCCGAATTTCACCGTTACGCGATGACGGAAAACGTGCTCACTTTCCTCGTACAGCAAAATGCTGAAAATCTGGTAATCGATCAGGCGTTTCGTGAGTTCGGCGGCTCGCCGCAGCACTTCCTCCACGCGCAGAGTCGAATTCGCTTCGCGGCCCACTTCGTTGAGCAGCAGCAACGTCTCGGCCTGATTGCGCTCGTGCTCGTAGAGTCGCGCGTTTTCAACCGCCGTGCTGATGCGGCTCGCCACCAGCACTAAAATGTTTTGCTGGTCGGGCGTGAAGTAATCCGGCTGGCTGCTCTCGATATCGAGCACGCCGATCACGCGTCCGCCGTGAATCAGCGGCACAGCGAGTTCGGAGCGAACGCCGTCTAGAGCATTGAGGTAGCGCTTGTCTTTCGTGACGTCGCCGACGCGTATCGGCTGGCCGGTGGCGGCGGCAGAACCGATAATCCCCTCGTCCATCGGAATGCGCCAATGTTCGACCACTTCCGGGCGATGCCCGATAGCAAAGCGAAAATAGAGCTGATCTGAATTTTTCTCGGGAAGCAGGACGGCGAACACTTCGTAGTCGATCAGGCGCTTGATTTGCGCGGCGGCTGTCGCAAGCACTTCGTCGAGATTCAGCGACGCATTGATGTCCTGGCTGATGTCGGCCAGAATCGCCAGCGTCTCAGCAGGAAGCTCCACCTTCGAGTTGAGTTCAGTCGAGTCCATTTAATTCATTCGCACAAGCACTGTACCCGGCTCCGCGCGGACTCGCGCGCGGCACTTTTCGCATTCGTTTGTTGGAACAAATATTATAGCAGGGGAAAACGGGCGCTTTTTCGAGCCTTGGAGCGTGGCGCAAATCTAATAATTTCCGCTCGGAGCCATATTGGCAGTCGCTTCCGCGGGCGACGAGGCCCGCGCCTGCTCGAGAATCTTTACGCTGGCGCTCGCTCCAATGCGAGTAGCGCCCGCCTGCACCATTTTTTGAACGTCCTCCAGGCTGCGCACTCCGCCCGAAGCTTTCACTCCCAGGCCATCGCCGACCACAGCGCGCATCAAGCGCACATCTTCGGCGGTGGCGCCGCCGGTGCTGAATCCCGTCGACGTCTTCACAAAATCCGCGCCGGCATTTTTCGCCGCGAGCGAACCTCGTACTTTCTCTTCGGTAGTAAGCAGTGACGTCTCGAGAATCACTTTGCAGATTGCGCCGCCGCGATGGCTGGCATCGGCCACGCCGCGAATGTCCGCTTCCACGGCTTCAACGAGTCCCGATTTCAGCGCGCCAACGTTGATCACCATGTCGATTTCCTGCGCGCCCAGCTTGATGGATTCCTCGGCTTCGAATCGCTTCACTTGCGGGAGCGTAGCACCTAGCGGAAATCCCACCACGGTGCACACGCGCACTTCGCTGCCGCGAAGCAACTCCGCCGCTTGCGGCACATTCCAGGGATTCACGCATACCGACGCGAATCCGAATTTCAAAGCCTCGGCGCAGATTTTGGCGATCTCGTCGCGCGTTGCGTCCGGCTTCAGCAGGGTATGATCGATCAGCCGCGCGATGTCGGCCTCGATTGGACCAACCGCAGCACCAGCAGAAATTCGCGACGCGCCAGCCTCCACCACTTTTCGCGTCTTGCGCGCGCACTTCTCCGCACAGCGTTCGTCGCAGCCCGGGCAAACGAGCTCGTCAATTTCGAGCCCGCAGAGGTCAGTGCATTTTTCGCTGCCGAGGTATCCGAGGATTTCTTCGGTGATGGCCTGGATGACTTTGTCGAGTTGCTGCTGATCCACCCGGCACTCCCGTGGTGCAATCCGTCGCGCCGCCTAAGCCAATCCAGCGCGCGGCTCAGGATTTCAGATGCCGCTTCTCGATCGCTCGAATCTTATCCACGCGCTTTTGGTGGCGCCCGCCTGCAAACGGCGTTTCGAGCCACGCCGCCACAATTTCACGCGCCACTTCCGACGGAATCAGGCGAGCGCCGAGCGAAAGAATATTCGCGTCATTGTGCTCACGGCTATTTCGCGCGGTGGCCCTATCATAACATAGCGCCGCGCGGGCTCCCGGCACCTTGTTCGCTGCGATTGAGGATCCGATTCCTGCGCTGTCGATCACAATGCCGCGCGACGCGTCGCCTCGCACCACCGCGTTGGCCACCGCCTCCGCAAAATCGGGATAATCCACCGCATCGCGATTCGTGGTGCCCTGATCGAGCACCGTGTATCCCCACGCGAGCGAGATAGCCTTTCAATTCCTCTTTGAGGTCGAAGCCTCCGTGATCCGCGCCTATCGCAATCGCGCGCGAAGCAGCAGACGCTGGGGCTTCGGCATCAGCCGGTTTCGGCTCCTCGAATCGAATCGTGATGCCGCGCGCCTCCGCCTCGTCGCGAGCAAGTGGCGTGACAATCGTGCCAAAAGCGACCACCAGTTCGCCGCCTTGGCCGACAGATTCCAGTTCCCGCACCGTTAGGACTTTTCGAGCCACGAATTATTCCGGGGGAAGGCTGAGGACGCAGACGTCTTTCAAATTGCGATATCGTTCGGCATAGTCGAGCCCATAACCGACCACAAATTCGTTGGGAATCGTGAATCCCACGTAATTCGCTTTCACTTCTTTGATTCGGCGCGAAGGCTTGTCCAGCAGCGCGGCGATGTGCAGCGTCTTCGGCTTGCGCTGCTGCAGGACGCGAATCAAATAGCTCAGCGTCAGGCCGGTATCGAGAATGTCTTCGACCAGCACGACATTCAGTCCCTCGATGCTGCTATCGAGATCCTTTCAGAACGCGCACCTGGCCGGAGCTCTGCTTCCCTTTGCCATAGCTGGAAACGGCGATGAAATCGATCGAAGTATCGAGATTGATCTCGCGCACGAGATCGGAAAGAAAAATGCACGCGCCTTTAAGTACGCCGATAACGTGAACGCGTTCGCCCTTGAAATCCTTCGTGATTCGTTGCGCCACTTCGCGAACGCGCTTTTGAATCGCAGCGCGCCGAATCAGCACTTTCAGTTTAGGCTGGCCAGTACCCGCCATAATGCGCGCCCCCGCAGGAAAGGCGGCTACTCTATCCCACGAACTCAGCGCTGACAAGGCAAGCATTTGAAGCGGGAGTAGTTTGAGAGGTTGGAGATTAGATAACGCAACCGAAATGCTAGCCATGCGCTCGAATGCACATTCGAAAGCTCTAGTGTTCGGACTTTGCCGGCTGCTTTCCGAAGGCTTCGCTTCCGAGCCGCCTTCCTTCGCACCCGGTTCGGAATCTTCTTCCGGCTTTCGGGCCAGGTATTGCACGATCATTGACACGCGCCGATTCGCCGGGTCTAATGGCGCGTCAGGCTTCCGAAGACTTTGGTCGGCAAAGCCTCGCACTTGCGTAATCTGATCGGGCTTCACCCCATTCTCCTGAATCAATCGCCGGGTGGCATTCGCGCGATCCGCCGATAACTCCCAGTTTGTGTAGTTGCTATTCTGGGAGTACGGCTTCGCGTCGGTGTGGCCTTCCACGTAGATCTTATTGGGAAGCTTGCCCAACTCATGAGCCAGCGCGATGAGTATGTCATCCCCGTCGCTGTTGGGCTTGGCGTTGCCGCTTTCGAAAAAAGGTGCCGTTCGCTGATTCCATCAATTCGATTCGTAGCCCCTCGTTGGTCACCGTCATATCGATGTGATTTTTTAGCTTCTCGATATTCGGAACCTCTCGGATTGCCTTCTGTAGCTGCTCCTTTAGGTCAGCCATGTTGTCTTTCGAAACTATGAAGTTCTGGCCAGAGCCCTGCATATCGCTGCCGACTTTTTTCGACGTGCCGGTGGGATCTTTAAAATATCCGCCGACAGCTTCCTGAATCTGCTTGCTCGAATTCAGCAGCCATAACACGATGAAAAGCGCCATCATCGCCGTCACAAAATCCGCATATGCCACTTTCCACGCGCCGCCGTGATGGCCGCCGTGGCCACCGCCTTTCTTGATAATGATGATGGGAGGTTTCGCGGTCATCGTGTGCGGGAGCGCCCTTACGCAGCTGCAGCAGCAGCGGGTGCTTCCCCTTTATCCTTGATAAACTTTTCGGTCTCCTGAAAATCAGGGCGCACGTGGCCCGGAATCGCGCGCCGGCCGATCTCCACGGCGGTGCTCGGCGCGTTTCCCTTCATGAAAGAAATAATCAGCACACGCAGCACGTTGTAATAGGCGTGCTCATCTTCAGCTGCCTTGCCCATATTGGACGCCACTGGTCCCACTAGTCCGTAACACAGCAAAATACCGAGAAATGTACCAACCAGAGCCGCAGCAACCTTGTGCCCAATTTCCTCCGGCGGACCTCCGAGTGCCCCCATCGTGATCACCACTCCCAGAACTGCCGCGACGATACCCAGGCCAGGAAGCGAATCCGCCATTGTGGAGAGTGCGACGATCGGCTGGGTCGCGCCTTGATGATGCACGTCCATGTCTCGCTCGATCATCTGGTCGGCATCAAACGGGTCGATGCCGCCGCTCGATGCCAGTCGAATCGAATCGCATACAAAAGCCAGCGCGTGATGATCTTTCAGGAATGATGGGTACTTCGAGAGAATTGGACTTTGATCCGGCGCGTCACTATCTGTTTCGAGCGCCATCAATCCATCTTTCCGCGCGCGGCCAAAAAGTTCATACATCATCTTGAGCGACTCCAAATACCGCTGTTTCGTAAATTTGGAGCTTCCAAATACTCCCCCGACGCCGCCGGCAAGTTTTTTCAGGATGTGCATCGGATTCGCAACCAGAACCGTTCCGATCGCGGCGCCGCCGATAATAATCAGCTCGGCGGGCTGCATGAGCACTTTCAAATTGCCGTGCTCCATCAAATACCCGGCAACCACCGCCCCAAAGACCACGACGATTCCAATAATCGTGAACATCGCGATCCATTTCTCCTAAAGCTGCTCTGCTCTCACACAAGTACCTTAATGCCCTTTCCACTCGCCGACGCACCAGCTCGAAGTGCCGCTTCGGCCCGGCTAACGATCGAGTCAACCGTGTCGCCCGCCGCCGAGGAAGTGCCCCCAAACGAAGCTGTCACCGAAACCTTATCTCCCCACCATTTAATTTCCGTATAGCTCACCATCTTCGTCAGGCGCTTTGCCACACTTTCGATTTCATTTACTTTGCACTCAGCAAGCACAGCCAAAAATGTACGCTCGGAGAGCCGGCCCAAAAGGTCGGTCGGTCGCAGGCTGTTTCCCAGCGTTTGTGCCACTGCGCGCTGTATCGCCGCCACCGCACGAATTCCGTGACCCGACTGAAAGTGATCGATCTGGTCCACCTGTATGCACAGGACGCTGAAAGGAATTCGATATTGGTTGAAAGTGTCGAGGTACTCGCGCAGCTGAAACAGAATATACTCCCGGTTAAATACTCCCGACTCCTGGTCGATGCAACCGAAAACCGCGAGTTTCCCTTGTCTGTCGATCCCAACTTGAAACGCTCAGGCTTTCCTCGAAACTCTCCGCCGCTCCAATCACCGTTCCATGACTGTTTCGAATCGCCACCGCACGGAGTCGCACCAGAACACGATGTCCTTCCTTGTGACAGAGCGATACATTGACCGCTACTGGCTGACCATCGCGCAGCACCGCCGCAATCGCGTCCGCCGCATCCGTTGCGAAACTGTCGTGCCCGTCGCGATTTCCCAATAAATCGTTCACGCAGAATCGTCCCAGCACATCCTGGCGAAGATGCCCGGTGATGCGCTCCGCGCCGTCGTTCCAGAACGTAATCTTCTGGTTTTGATCCACCAGATAAATTCCGGTCTGCAGACTCTCCAGTATCCTTCGATAGATTTCCGGTTTTTCGAGTTCCGGCACCATATAGCTCCATTAGGAGTTATCGGTCGAAAACCGGACAAGTTTAGAGGCGGTCGAGAGGTGTGTTGTGAAATAGGTTCGTAGCGGAAATAACAAAGAAACGACAGCCGAGAGAAGGAGTTCAGCAGCGTTCGATGATCGTCGCTATTCCCTGCCCTACTCCGATGCACATCGTACAAAGCGCATACCGCCCGCCGGTACTTTGCAGTTGATACATCGCGGTAGTCACAAGCCTCGCCCCGCTCGCGCCCAGCGGATGACCAATCGCAATAGCCCCACCATTCGGATTCACGTTCGCCGCATCGTCAGGCAATCCCAAATCGCGCGTCACCGCCAACGCCTGCGCGGCAAATGCCTCGTTCAACTCAATCACATCCATCTGCGAAATTTGCAATCCTGTCTTCGCCAGCACTTTGCGCGAAGCCGGCGACGGCGCAAATCCCATCACCCGCGGCGCCACTCCCGCCGTAGCCGTAGCAAGCACGCGCGCCCGCGGCGTCAGTCTGTATTTCTCAGCAGCCGATTTCGATGCCAACAGCAACGCGCACGCACCATCATTAATCCCCGAAGCATTCCCCGCCGTAACAGTCCCTCCCGGCTTAACAATCGGCTTCAGCTTCTGCAAACCCTCCATCGTCGTGTCCGGCCGCGGCTGCTCGTCCGTATCAAATATTTTCGCCTCGCCGCCCTTAGCCTGCGCCACCGGCACCGCCACCACCTCGCACTTGAAAAATCCAGCCGCATGCGCCCGCGCCCAACGCTGCTGCGTCCGCATCGCAAACGCATCCTGATCCTGCCGCCCAACGTGATATTCCTCCGCCACGTTTTCCGCCGTCTCCGGCATCGAGTCCACGCCGTACTTGCTCTTCATCAGCGGATTCACAAACCGCCACCCGATCGTCGTATCGTAAATCTGCGCCTCGCGGCCAAAAGCCTTCTCCGACTTCCCCATCACGAACGGCGCCCGCGTCATGCTCTCCACGCCGCCCGCAATCATCATCTCCGCCTCGCCGCTCTTGATCGCCCGCGCCGCAATCGACACCGCCTCCATGCTCGATCCGCACAACCGATTCACCGTCGCCCCAGGCACCTCTTTCGGCATTCCCGCAAGCAGCAGCGCCATGCGCGCCACATTGCGATTATCTTCTCCAGCCTGATTCGCGCATCCGTAGATCACATCGTCGACCGCCAGCCAATCCACGCCCGCGTTGCGCTCCATCAACGCACCGAATCGGAATCGCCGCCAGATCATCCGCCCGCACCGTCGAGAGCGCCCCGCCAAATCGCCCGAACGGCGTCCGCACCGCATCGCAAATAAAAACGTCGCTCACAGTCATCTCCGATAATCGCACCACAGCATCAATAAACCCGCCAAGCCGAATCTCTATGATGAATCTTTTGCCTCATTCCGACAAGCCGCACGCGCGCAGCCAGGCATCCATCAAATCCACACAATCGCCATGCGCTAATAACCGCCCCAATGTAGAATGCGCTCGTTGGCACCGTCCGTCTTTCGCATCGCATTTCGAAATCGGAGCAGAAATTCCGTTGAACACCTTCGAACTAACCAGCCTCCTCTTCCTCGGCTCACTGCTCGCCGGTTTTCTCGGCTCCCTCACAGGCCTCGGCGGCGGCGTAGTCGTCGTCCCTCTCCTCACCCTCGCATTCGGCGTAGACATCCGCTACGCCATCGGCGCTTCGCTCGTCTCCGTCATCGCCACTTCCTCCGGCGCAGCTGCCGCCTACGTCCGCGAAGGCTTCTCCAATATCCGCGTCGGAATGTTCCTCGAAATCGCCACCACAGTCGGCGCGATCACAGGCGCCGTCGTCGCCGCCTACTTGAAGCTCTCGTGGATTGCGATCGTCTTCGGCCTCGTGCTCCTCTACTCCGCTTACGAATCAGTCCGCTCGCGCACCGATTTGCGCGGCCCCAGCGAACCAGATCGAATCGCCTCCCTTCTTCGCATGGACGGCTCCTTCCCCGCTTCGCAAGGCATCCGCTCCTATCACGTCACCAACGTCCCCGCCGGCTTCAGCCTGATGTTCACAGCCGGAGTCCTCTCCGGCGTCTTGGGCATCGGCTCGGGCGCAGTGAAAGTTCTCGCCATGGACCGCGCCATGAAGCTCCCCTTCAAAGTTTCCACCACCACCAGCAACTTCATGATCGGCGTCACCGCCGCCGCCAGCGCCGGCGTCTATCTGAATCGCGGCTACATCGATCCCGGCCTCGCCATGCCAGTGGTGCTCGGCGTCCTGGTTGGATCGCTAACAGGCGCGCGCTTCTTGGCTGGCGCCAAAGTGAAAGTTCTCAGAATCGTATTCGCTACCGTCGTCGCACTTCTCGGACTCGAGATGATGTACAACGGCTTCGTCGGGAAATTCGTCCAATGAACACAATGAACGCGCCTGCGCCAGCAATGTCAGACAAGCGCGCCGAAGAAATCATCGGCATCCTCCTGCGCACAGGCGTCACAATCGCTGCGATTGTCGTCTTCGCCGCCGCAATTCCCTACCTCATCCAGCACGGCGCCGCCAAACCCGATTACCACACCTTTCACGGCGAACCCGACCACCTCCGCCACATTTCCGGCATCGTGAAATCAAGCATGGCTCTCGATCCGGCAGCCATCATTCAGTTGGGCATCCTGATTCTCATCGCCACACCCGTCGCACGCGTCGCATTCTCAGTCTTCGCCTTTGCCGAGGAACGCGACTGGATGTACGTCATCATCACCCTGATTGTGCTCGCATTACTTTTGTTTAGTCTCAGCGCCACAAATTTATGATCACAATCGAAGCCCGCTTTGGAGTGCGGTTTGTCCGGAGCGGAGCCGAAGGAAGCCTTGCCCCCGCTTTCATAAGCCCCCGGCTTGCTGGGGCGGTTTGGACTTTTGCTCGCCGTCTCGCATGCAGTAAATACTTGATATACTATTGAATGGAAGGGGGATACGATCATCTTAGGGCGTCCGGTGGCAACCTAACCCGTATTCCCATTTTGGTACTCAGGGCCCATCTCATCTTCGAGGCAGGCTCCATGACGCTCCTCTCGCTCAACTCATTATCCCTCGAGAATTTCCTGCTCCAAAAACTCAGCCGCGTTATCAACGACGCCCCTGTTCGTCTCATTCTCCCGAGCGGCGCCGAAATTTCGCCCGATCACTCCGCCCCGTTAGGCACCGTGATCATCCGCGATCGCCGGACGCTCCTTAGAATCATCCTCAGCCCCGAAATCGAATTCGGCGACGCCTACACCGAAGGCCGCGTAGAAATCGAAGGCGACCTGGTAGAAGTACTCGCCGCAGTTTTCCGCGCCCTCTCCGGCCGAAATCCAGGTTCCTGGTTCGCGCGCCTGCGCTCGAAATTGCTCGAGTGGACGCAGGCCAATACCCTGCACGGCTCGCGCGAACACATCCACCGCCACTACGACTTGAGCACCGACTTCTACAAGCTCTGGCTCGATTCCGAAATGCTCTACACCTGCGCCTACTTCGAATCGCCGTCCGTCCCGCTCGAAGCCGCCCAGCTCGACAAAATGGATCTCATCTGCCGCAAACTCCAGCTTCAGCGCGGAGAACGAGTCGTCGAAGCAGGCTGCGGCTGGGGCTCATTCGCGCTTTACATGGCCGAACAATATGGCGTCCGCGTGAAAGCCTTCAATATTTCTCGAGAGCAGCTAGCCTACGCGCGAGCCGCCGCAAAGCGCCGCGGCCTCGCCGATCGCGTGGAATTCATTGAAGACGATTACAGAAATATTCGCGGCAAGTTTGACGTGTTCGTCTCCGTCGGGATGCTCGAGCACGTCGGCACGGAAAATTATCGCGCGCTCGGTGAAGTCATCCACGGCACCATCGGCAATTCCGGCCGCGGCCTTCTGCATTTCATCGGCATGAATCGGCCGCGTCCTTTGAGTGCATGGATCAGAAAACGAGTCTTCCCTGGCGCAAATCCTCCCACGCTGAGCCAGATGATGCCGCCGCTCTTCGAGCCGTGGAATTATTCTGTCCTCGATGTCGAGAACCTGCGCCTTCATTACGCGCAGACCCTGCGCCACTGGCGCAATCGCTTCGATCGCTCCAGCGATCGCGTTGCGCAAATGTTCGGCGAACAATTCGTCCGCTTGTGGAGGCTGTACCTCGCGGGCTCGGAGGCGGGTTTTGTCGCAGGCTCGCTGCAACTGTTCCAGCTCCTCTTTGCCGGATCAGAATGCCGCCAGATCCCATGGACCCGCGCGCACCTCTACGAAAAAATCCAGCAAACCGCCAAGCAGGAAGCGAAATGGATGCATGCAGCGTCTTGATCGTCGGCGGCGGCCCGGCTGGCTCTTCCTGCGCCTGGCAATTGCGACGCGCCGGAATTGACGTCGCCATCCTCGACAAATCCACCTTCCCTCGCAACAAAGTCTGCGGTGGCTGGATCACTCTTCCGGTTTTCGACGAACTCGAAATCGACGCCGCCGATTACGCCCGCACCAACGTTCTTCAGCCCATCACTGGATTTCGCACCTGCATGATGGGCGACCGCGAAACCGAAACCGACTACCGCAAGCCAATCAGTTACGGAATCCGCCGCAGCGAATTCGACGACTATTTGCTGAAGCGCTCGAGCGCCCGCCTCATCGAAGGCACAGCCTTATCCAGCATCGCACGAGCAGGAAATGACTGGCTCGTCAACGGACAAATCAAAACCCAATTGATCGTCGGCGCCGGAGGACACTTCTGCCCCGTCGCTCGTTTCATGGGTTCAAAATCCACAGGCGAAAACGCAGTCGCCGCCCAGGAAACCGAATTCGAAATGAGCCCCGATCAACAAAACAAATGCTCGATTCGCCCCGAAATTCCCGAACTCTATTTCTGCGCGGACATGCGGGGCTACGGCTGGTGCTTCCGAAAAGGAAATTTCATCAATATCGGGCTGGGCAGGCTGGACAAACATTCGCTCGGCGCACATATCACCGCATTCATCGAATTCCTGCGCCGCACCAAAAAAATCACCTTCGATCTGCACTCCAAGCTTTTCGGCCACGCCTACCTGCTCTACGGCAGAAGCAATCGCAAAATCGTCGACGACGGAATCCTCCTAATCGGTGACGCTGCCGGTATGGCCTACTCCCAAAGCGGCGAAGGAATCAGGCCCGCCATCGAATCCGGCCTCCTAGCCGCCAAAGCAATCACAGAAGCCCATGGCGCATACCTCCGCGAAAATCTCAATCGCTACCGCGCATTACTCACCAATCGCTTCGGCCCGTCACAAGACGACTGGTCAGTCCAAATCGGCCGCCGCCTCCCCCCTCCCCTAATGAGTTCCCTAGGCCGCGCCCTACTAGCCACCAAATGGTTCTCCCGCCACATCGTCCTCGACACGTGGTTCCTACGCTCAACCGAGCCCGCCTTCCAGTAGCGTAGGCTTCAGCCTGCGCCCCAAGCCGCTACGCGCCCATATCGCGCTAGCCAAGTACAGTGTCCAGCTTCGTTCTCTGAACCGCCCCAGACCCCGCATCTCATTCTGTGCCGCGACCGTACTTCCGTAACGCCGGTTTATCCTGAGCATCGAAGGGCTTGCCCTGCGCTGCGAAGGGCGCCCCGCCGGCTCTTTTGACTTTTTTCCCACGCCACCGCCGCTCGCCCGCCGCCATTTCACCGCCCACACTAATTCTGCACCGTCGTATGCCTCACCGCATACCAACAAGGCGTATACCCAAAATGCGGAAACATCGCATGTATACAACTCTCCGCCTCAGCCGGATCTATATCAAACTCCACCCGCCCATCCTTCCGCGGAATATCCCACTCGTGATGCACCATCACACTCCCAAGCGCAGCAGAATTCCCGCCAGCCATCAAATGCTTAGCCCAAAGATAATCACCCGCATACACCAACGCCGCCGCCGCAATCACCGCCAAAATCACCCGCTGAATGACCACTGATGTCCGCATGCGCCACTCTCTTCGTGCCCGTCACCGCTAGTCTAGCAATTTCTCGCTCCGCGCGTTTGATCCCGAAACGGTATTTGGGTGCTTTTATCGATATCGAAGATTAAGCGAACGTGTTACCATGAATCAGGAACGTTTTGGAGGTCAGTAAGGAAGCCGCATGATGATACGGGAGAAAACTCGAGCCAGCTTGAGTCACGGCACCTTCTATGCAACCGCCGTCAAGCTCAACTGCACCCAACGCTCCAGGGCTTCGTGTGGAGTCCTGCGTCGCTTCCCGCCCAACGTTCGCTGCAAGGTTTTAATCTACGGTTCCGCGATTAAAACTTCGCATAAGCCACCACGAATCAGCTCACTTGCAAATTTCTAATCGGCGGTTTTCCCTGCACCTGCCGCTCGCGCCACGCACCACCGCCAGCCTGCATCATTTTTCATTTCACGGTATAATTGGACTCCTTTGCTCACAGTAAACAACATCACGATGCGGTTCGGCCCTCGAATACTGTTCGAGGATGTCACCACTACCTTTTTCACCGGCCGCCGCTACGCCATCACCGGTCCCAACGGCGCCGGCAAATCCACGTTCATGAAGATCCTCACCGGCGAGCTCGAGCCCACCAAGGGCGACGTCACGCGGCCGAAAAAACTCGGTATCCTGCGCCAGGACCAGTTCGCCTTCGACGAACATCGCGTGATCGATACCGTCATCATGGGCAATGGCCGCCTCTGGAAAGCCCTGCAGGAACGCGAAGCCCTCCACGCGAAACCGCACGACCAGCTCACCGATAAAGACGGCATGCGCATGGGCGAACTCGAAGGAATCGTCGGCGACGAAGACGGCTACACCGCCGAAGCCGACGCGGCAATCCTGCTCGACGGCTTGGGCCTCGAAGAGCCGCTGCACGAGCGCAAGATGCGCGAACTGCAAGGCGGACAAAAAGTCCGCGTCCTGCTGGCTCAGGCGCTGTTCGGCCATCCGCAAGTGCTGCTGCTCGACGAGCCCACCAACCACCTCGACCTCGATTCCGTTCACTGGCTTCAGGATTATCTGTGCGAGTACGAAGGCGTGCTGATCGTCATTTCTCACGACCGCCATTTTCTCAATAGCGTCTGCACGCACGTGGCCGACATCGACTATCAAACCATCATCATGTACAACGGCGGCTACGACGACATGGTCATCGCCAAGACTTCGATTCGTTCGCGCATCGAATCGGAAAACGCGCAGCGCGAGAAAAAGATCGCGCAGCTCAACGAATTCATCGCGCGTTTCTCAGCCGGCACGCGTTCCGCGCAAGCCACGTCGCGCAAGAAGGAAGTCGAACGCCTGCAAACCACCGAACTTGCCAGGTCCAACATCGCGCGCCCCTTCATTCGCTTCCAAATGGACCAGCACTCCGGCAAGCATCCGCTCGAAATCAAAAGCGTGGTGAAGGAATACGACGGCGTAAAAGTCTTCAAACCTTTCAGCGCCAATGTCGACCGCGGCGAAAAAATCGCGCTGATGGGCCGCAACGGTACCGGAAAAACGACGCTACTGAAATCGCTGGTTCGGAATGCGCCAGGTTTCATCAGCGATGAAGAAAAGCAGTTCCCCATCAATGGCGGAACGGTTGGCTGGGGCCACAACGTGGCCGTCGGCTACTTCGCGCAAGACCACAGCGAAACCATTCGAAAAGGCACCACCGCGATCGAGTGGCTCCACGAATTCGATCCGATGGCCACGCAGGAACAGCTTCGCGGCGTCCTGGGTCAAATGCTTTTCAGCGGCGAAGAAGCCCTCAAGCCCACCGGCGCTCTTTCCGGCGGCGAAGCCGCGCGCCTGATCTTCTGTAAGTTAATGCTGCAAAAACCCAACGTGCTCGTCCTTGACGAGCCCACCAACCACCTCGACCTGGAATCCATCAACGCGCTCAATATCTCTCTGCAAAAATATCTCGGCACGGTGCTTTTCGTCACCCACGACCACGACGTGATCGACGAAGTCGCCACCCGCATCTGGCACTTCGAAGGCGGCCGCGTCGAAGACTTCAAAGGCCCCTACTCCGAATACCTCGTCTACGCCCAGGAAAAAGCCTCCTAGCCGCGCCGCGAAAATCAGTCGGCACCTATTACATATGTCGTTTAGGAACACCGAAGATAAAATTCGAAAATAAAATCCCCGAGTAACTTCAATTGGATTAAGCTCCAGCCATCAATCCCGTTCCGAAATGCTGGTCGCGTGCCAGAAAAATCACGCTGCGTTCAAAAGAAATGAGTCTCATGCGAAATTTTCGAGTAGTGCTGGCCGTCGCCGTGATTGCGGCCATTGCGTCCCTCTCGGCGTGCTTTCCGAGCCCTGGTGACATCTTCGGAGGCGGCGGTGGCAGCGGCTCGCCCGCCAGCGTATCGGGCAAGTGGTCGATCCTCCTCACGTCGAACCACGGCGCAAGCAACAACGCGGATGTCGAAGCGAACTTCTCGCAATCCACCGGCGCCATTTCGGCTATGCAGTCCCTGATTCTCACAAGCTCACCGTGCGACTTCGGCACCGATTTTATTCAAGGCACCGTCAAAGGAAGCAACATCAATTTCACGCTTGCCTTCGGCACCGGGCATCCGACGACGTCGTTCTCAGGCTCGGTGAGCAACGACGGGCTCAGCATGGCCGGCAGCTACAAGATGCCGTCCGGAGATTGCGCGTCAGCGGATTCGGGGACATGGGCGGCAACGAAATTTGGCGATTCGTCGGGCACGTACTCGGGACAACTCACGTCCAACGTGACGAGTCGAGTGATTACCGCGCTCGCTGCGATCCAGGAAGACGCCAGCAACAACCTGCAGGCAAATATTTCACTTACCAACGGCGGCTGCACGATGCTCAACCTCACGGGCACAGCCATCGGTAGCATTCTCGATTTGGAGACTGCCGATCAAACGATCGATTTCGCCGCGCAGGCATCCGACCCATCGTATGCGAGCCTTGCCACTAGCTACGAAATCGGCGGCACGAGCTGCGGTCTTGCTGACAACGGGATGGGTACGCTTTCGCAGGTAGTACCGAATGTGGTCAAACGGCCGAACGCGAGCGCGAAGATCAATCCACTGACGAATTCCCTCTTGCAAAAAATTCAAGAGAATCGTCACAGATAGATTTCGGTTTTTTGCATCGAACAATCGAACGCAGGTATGCGGGTTCGTGCGACTGAGGCACAGAAGAAGAATCGCCACGCACGCATCGCACGGTGAATAAGCGGAATCGGCAGAAATCTGATTCGAAAACTCGGCGTGAATTTTTCTACTGAGAAATTGGCGGCGCTGCGTACCAAACGTAGTAGGTGCCAAACCCTGTAAGCAGGACAATCCACCACAGAATTAGTTCAATGCGCATCCAGAGCTTCCAGCGCTGGATGCGCCCCGATTTTGGAAGTATCTCAGTCCCGGCAACCAGCAGGATGTAGATCCCGAAAATCTCGGCTGTCGCACCTAGGACGCCGTGTGCTGTGGCAACGAGATTTGTTCGCTTCCAAAGATGACTGGCAACTCTGGGCAGCACTCGTGTATGTAGCGACGGCCACATCACCAGGGCAATCATAGGCAGGTTGAGGATCAGTACCGCGGCCTGGCAAATTCCATGCGCGGTGTAGCGCTTCGCCCGAGCCAATAAGGCGCCAACGAGCAGTGCGAGTCCCATCGCGATTTGGATCACAAGATTCAGGTCGGCACCGAAGCCGGCCCAAGTCCCGAGAAATCCTTTCATGAAAATCCCTCCCATCGGCGGGCTCGTTCGTCGAACACTTCGAGAGCGAAAATAAGAAGGGCCCCGGCTTCGTTCGTTGAGGCCGAGACCCTTGTAGGCACTTGTTTACCAAGGCGAGAGACGATGTCTAGCCGCCGTAATTGTCGACGATCGCTTCTTCCTCGACTTTTTGCTTTGACTTGACGATCCACAGACCATCACCGTTGGTGACGTAGATGAGGCCGCGGGCCTTGTCTTTCATCGAAGCGGTGACGCCCGAGAAACTGCGCATGTCTTTCGAGTTGGCCGAAGAAGCGGTTCCGGCATCCGAGGATCCAAAGAGAGTGAGAGTGTCTGCAATCACCTTCACTTCGGCGGACGGTGCGCCAGCGGCTCCCGAAGTCGTATCGATGGTACGCGGCCGGTCTGGATTGCTGACGTCGAAGACGGCTACGCTCGCAGGGGAGTCAAGCCCGACCAGCAAATACTCTTTTCCTTCTTTCTTCACCAGCAGCATGCGCGTGACGGGACCGCCGGAAAGTTGAACGTGGGCAACGACGTTGGCGGGCTTGTCTTCTCCCTTGTTTGGGTTTGGTTTGGCGTGAACAACTGGTCCCGCCAGGGCGATCCCGATTGCAGCTACTGCGATCGCCGACCGGTAAAAACCTTTCGACAGATTGTTGCTTGCATTTCCTTTCATTGTATTTCCTCCTCTAGATTTGATTTCTACTTCCGATTTCTGGGCGGCTCGCTCGTGGCGAGCCGCCCGAGATTCTGCTTACGGGACTACGTTGCTGAACTACTGACAGCTCGCGACCTCGTTGTATGCGTCGTCTGAAGTGCATGCGTGGGGTCTCGCGAACGCCTCGAGCGCCTGGTTATTGCGCACGATCCAAAGCCCTTCGCTGTTCGTGATGTAGACGAGGTTGTGCGCTTCGTCGTTGAGAGTGTTGGTGACCCCGGAAAAACTCAGAATGGCCCGAGGATTTGTCGGATCACTCAAGTCGAGTATGTTTACGGTTCTCGTCGAAGGCATGGGATCGGCTGCCATCGAGCCGCTGTCCGGTCCTTCGGCAAGAGCAAGTCCGGCGCTGACCAATTGCAATCTGCCGCTTGAAGCTTGATTCGGCCAGGCCACGCGTCTGCTGACGTTGGGCTGGCCCGGATTTGTAACGTCAACAATCGTGACGCCCTGATTCGAGTTCGCACCGATGTACAGGTATTGCTTGCCATCGTTTTCCCGCAAATTCATTTGGTTTGTCGGAGAACCCGCCAGAGGTACATGCGCGACGATTGTCGCCGGCTGTTTGGCGGGCGTGGGGGATCGATGTCTTGCGTCAGCTGCGGGCGCCATCGCCGCAAGAAGTGTGAGAGCCGCGAGCGACGACTTCATTCGGTTTTGCATAATTGATTTGTCGATTCCTTTCATGTGCGTTTCCTCCCTTTTATTTCCATTCATCTCTACAGACTGCCGAATCGTTCTTGTTATTCCCGCGAGTCGCGCGGCCAACTTCTTAGTGGGAAAATCGTCAGTTACGAGAGAGCGCGAATTCGCTCGCAATACTGAGTCAGTCGCCTGATTCGGTAAATACACTCCCGGGACAGCCGACCAAGTAAGTGACCCGCAGTGGTAACAGCCCTCCGGACTCTTCGCCGATCTCCCACCGGTAGTCGTTGGTCGCAAGCCCCTTTGTCATCTCTTGAAGTTCTTGGCGGGAGTACGAACGCAAGCAGGAAATCAGCCCGTCGAAGAAGAGAACGAAAGGAATTACTGGAATCAAGTACGTCCAAAGGAGGCGCGACCAACGGAAAGGACGCCGGAAAGGCACGAACAGCCACGCCGCAACGGGGATGAACAAGAGAGATAGCAATGTGAACGCGCGCCTTGCCGGCGCCTCGAAGATGGCGATGCCGCGTCCCCTGCTAACACTATCCTGGAGCAGACCGCGGGCTTCGTCGGGCTTGAGATGATGGAAGGAAGAGAAGAGCGTCCTGAATCCGTCGAGATGCTGCGGAATCTTCGTTGCGTCTACCGAGTGCGCGAGAAAATGAATCCTATTCGCCGATGCAGACGCACGATTATCCAGCATTGCTGTGCATGGATATTTGTCCGTGAGTAACACCTCAGGAGGTTTTGCCCCGCAGCTTTCAAACTCACGCACGAGGGATGGCCAGGGACCGCCTGCTCCCGATCACAAGTCCAGCACACGCTCGGCCCCGCATTGCTCTAGTCGTTTTCGCAGAAGGTTTGCGATGGGCCGATAGGTATTTGTGACATCCAGGATCATTTGCAGCCCGTCGACGAATTCGTCGCGGAGAAATTGCGGAAACCACTTCTGCTCGTGAATTTCGAAGAGCCGCACGGTGCGGTAACCACCTTTCTGTAGGATTCTTGAGAAATCGAGCCAGGCCTGTACATCGGGCGACGTACGGAAGAAAACATTCCGTAGCTCGAAGCCGCAGTGCCACCTGGCCGGCGGAAATCCGAATGTCTCCGCCGACCGGGCGATTTTCTTGTTTAATGAAGACTAGTCTCCGAATACGAATGTTTCGTGCTTATCCTTCGCAACTTCTTGCTGCAACTGCTTCGGATACACGAGTTGATGAGCCTCCGAGCGGCCTGCATAGGACCAAGCGATCAACCGCTGCCGGCTGTGACGATCCTCGCTCAGCCAGGACGATTGCGGCTTTACCGGTAAAACTCTTCTGTGTAGCAGGGCGCGACTGAATCAAGGCGATCACGTTGGTGCGATCCGTGTTGGAGATCCGCACAATTTCGTGATTGAAATTGTTGACGATCTCGAATAGGTAAGCGCCGGCGGGTAATACCTGCCCGGGAATCTGAACCGGCTGGTTGAAGGTAAACAAGGTAGCCTGGTTCCATTCGTCGGCCCGCGCGTTGGGCAGTATGCTCAAGAAGGCAAGCAGCAACGCCAGACTGAGAGCACTCCTGAAAACAACGGCTTTCTTCATCACGTCTCCTTTTTTTTCTGATGTGACCTTTCGCTCTTCGTAGACCGCCTCGCTGTTCGCGTTATTCCAGGTGCTTCTCCAAATCCATTTCAGGGGAAGGTGGAATAAATCGGGCCGGGCGGTGGTTTTAGTAAGTGCAAGGACGTTGAGAATAAACTCAAGAAAAGGGAGACGGCATGAGGAGCATGAGAGCGTGGATAGCAGGCATCGCGGCGCCGATGTTGATTGTTGTGGCGCTGCTGTCAGCAGGCTTGACAGGGGTGAAGGCGAGTGCACAGCAGGCGGCAGCGAAGACCGTGGAGATAAAGATCGACAACTTCAGTTTTGCGCCGGGAACGGTCACCGTGGCTGCGGGAACAAGGGTCACGTGGACGAACCACGATGACATTCCGCACACCGCGGTCAGCACGGACGGGGTGTTCAAGTCCAAGGTGATGGATACCGATGAGAAGTTCTCCTACACGTTCACCACGCCGGGAACCTTTCCCTATTTCTGCTCGATTCATCCCAAGATGACCGGCACGATCGTGGTGCAGTGAGAGAGCGATGAGAGTAAATCCTTTCGACATCAAGACGGTCTTCTCGCGCGGCACGCGCAGCACGTGGTGCTGATTCATTTCCCGATTGCGTTGTTCATTGTGGCCGTGGCTTTTGACTATGTGGCGCAGCGGACGAAGAATCGGACGCTGGCTGCGGCGGCGTATTTCAATTTGTTGCTGGCGGCGATTTCGACGGTGCCTGTGGTTGCAACGGGACTCGCGGCATGGCAGTGGGCGCTCGAGGGGCAAAAGCTGAAGGGTATCCTGTTGATGCATTTAGTTCTGGGATGCGTGTCGAGTGTTCTTATCTGGCTCGTGTTGCTGATTCACTGGCGGGCGCGCCGGCGGAATCAGGAGTCGCTGCCAAAGTATCGGCTGGTGATCGAGGCGTTCGCGGTGCTGGTCATCGTGCTGACGGGGCATCTCGGCGGATTTCTCAGCGGCGTGAATGGAGCGGGTTAGGCGATTGCCCCGGGGTGATTTCCTGGGCCCGCATTCGTTTCCTCGTTTCGCACATGCGAAGCCGCCATCGACTTGACGTAACCCAACGCATTCTTTCGCCTCCTTGTTTTGTACACGCGAAGCCGCCATCGAATTGCGGCGCAGGCTGAAGCCTACGCTACCGAAATCGCTACGACGTCCAATGGCGTGATCGCGCCAAGTTCCTGCGCCGGGCACGGCATGCCGTGCCCCTACTGAACCAATACACTGTGAAACGACTGCCGTAGAGCCGAGGGAATTCTGTTCTTACTCGGAAACCGACGGATGGCGTAGACTCGTCGATGCCGGTTCGCGACATATTTCGGCAAAGTAATCGAACGATGACAGAGTCGAGCGCTCATTCTGCCTTGCAAACTCATATGGTCCGCCCAAGTGGAGGCGGAAAGTTTGCACTGGGGCTCGGACTTACCAACGAATGCAACCTGGCTTGCTCATTCTGCTATCGCGATCCGGCGCGAACGGACCGGCTGAGTCTGGAGCAAGTACGAGCTGTGATGGAAAGTCTGCCGGTTCGCTCGGTTAATCTGGGAACGGGCGAGAACGGAATGCACCCGGAATTCCGCCCGATTCTGGCTTACCTCCGTTCTCTACCTGTGAAGCTGACCATTACGTCGAATGGCCACAGTGCCGCGGTGCTCACGGATGACGAGCTTCGCGCTTTCCACGATATCGAGTTCTCGCTGGATTATCCGACTGAACGTGAACAGGACGCGCAGCGCGGCAGCGGCAATTGGGCTTTGATTCATGAGCAGGCGGCGCGCTGCGTCCGGCTCGGAGTGCCCGTCACTTTTATTGCGGTGATGATGAAGTCGAACTATTTGCGCCTGGCTGAGGTGGCGCGGGTGGTGAAGCGTTACGAAGCGCCGCTGCGCGTGAATGTTTATCAGTCGGTGCGTTCAGATTTGTATGCGTTGAGTTACGAGGAATATTGGCGAGGCTTTCGAGCGTTGTTTGCGGAGACAGACGCGATCGCCATCGGCGAGCCGCTGGTTCGGGCGATGGCGGGTTTGCCCCCGAGGACCGGCGGATGCGGGGTGAGTACCGTACGGATCACGCCACGAGCCACCACGCAGCCTTGCGTATACTGGCCCGGAACTGGAGAGCCGCTTTCGCTCTTAGCATCGATGGGCTCGGCAGTTGTGGAAACTTCGCCCTTTGTCGAGGCACGCGCTGTGCCCGACGCCTGCCGGCAGTGCGCTTATCTCGAAAGCTGTTATGGCGGATGTGCCGGGCGGCGACGCCTGCAAAACGCGCTGAGTGAACCGGACTTTTACTGCCCGATTGTGCGCGGACAGGTGGAGAAATTGGAAGTTCGCATGGCCGCCGCGCGTGAACTTCCCAAGGGAGAAAGCGCGTGCACGACAATCGTGATTGCGCGCGATTAGAATACGGGCGGTGGTTGTTACAATGGCGAGACAAGTGAAATCGAGCCAACTTCAAGAGAGGATTTCCTGAATGCCGGAACAACCTTATGCGCGTTATGGACTGGCGATCGTTCGGCTGACGATTGGGGCGATGTTCGTCGGGGTCTTTTTCGAAAATTTAGGGAAAGGTCTCTACACGGCAAGCGGCTACGCAGGGCTGATCAACTATTACATCCAACACGACCACGCTCCGGCGATTTGGAAAGCCATTATGGCGACGGCGGCGAGTCACGCGTCGATGGCAGCGCCGCTTCAGGGCGTGACGGAGATTTCGCTTGGCGTGCTTCTGATCCTCGGTCTTCTCACGCGCCCCGCTGGACTTGTCGCCTGTGGATTGCTCGCGAGCCTCTGGGTGTCGGAGTGGGGCACGTCGTGGATATGGGAACTGCTGGTTCCTACGCTGGCAGCGCTGGGGATCGCGGTGGGAGGGGCGGGGCGGACGTGGGGAGTTGATGCGTTTCTGGCACGGCGGCGCCCAGACTCGCTTTGGTGGTGAAGGGCAGACGGAGCGGACGGAGCCAGTGGAGATTGGTTGCGAGTCTCGATCATTATTCCCACACACAATGAGGCGGGCGCTATCGGCAGGGTACTCGCGGATATTCCTACTGATGTCGTGACTGAAGTCATCGTCGTTGACAGCAACTCGACCGACGGTACGCCGGCGATTGCCGAGCGTGCGGGGGCTCGCGTCGTCGTCGAGCAGCGTCGCGGATACGGGCAGGCCTGTTTGACGGGTCTCGCGAACGCTAACTCACCGGACGTCGTCGTGTTTCTCGACGGTGACTATAGCGACCGGCCGGCCGAACTTGCGCTCCTGCTCGCTCCGATCTCCGAAGGACGCGCGGACATTACCTTGGGCTCACGTTTGGCAGGGCCGCGCATTCCGGGCGCGCTTCCCTGGCACTCCGCGTTCGGCAACCGGCTCGCTGCGGGATTGATCTCGCTTCTGTTTCAACAGCGGATTACGGACCTCGGCCCGTTCCGCGCGGCGCGCGCAGATGTTCTTCGTGCGCTCGCGCTCGAAGAAACGACCTATGGCTGGGCGGTGGAAATTATTTTGAAAGGCGCGCTCGCTGGATACCGGATTGTAGAGGTGCCGGTGAGCTACTACCCGCGGATCGGAAAATCGAAGATCAGCGGGACGGTCGGCGGCACGCTCGGCGCGGCTTGGTTCATTTTCACTCGCATCCTGGGCTACTATTTCCGCCAGCGACGCGTTCGAATGCCGCAGTCGGCGTGAAGCCCGCGACAACAATTTCCTAATGAACCCTTTTTGCCCCTGATGAAACTGCCTAGCCAGAGCACTGCCGATTCACGCAGCGGCGACTGCACGCTCGTGATTATGGCGAAGGCGCCGAAGCCAGGCGTGGTGAAGACTCGACTCGCGCAGAGCCTGCCTCTCGAGGCCGTTGTCGAGTTATATCGGTGCCTTTTAGACGATACGATCGCGTTGGCCAAGTCACTTGATGGTGTGGATGTCGCCATCATGTGCCCGGCGTCCGATGTGAAAGATTTATCGCGTGCAGTGGGTGGCTCGATTCCGGTCGTGGCGCAGTCGGGCGATGGACTTGCGGCGGGGCTTACGTCGGTGTTTGCACATTTCGCCGCGGCTGGACGACAACGCGTGGTCGCGTTCAATAGCGACAGCCCGCACCTGCCAGCGTCCGTGTTGGTCAGCGCGTTCCGAGCACTCGGCGAGAGTGACGTCGTTGTTGGACCGACGCACGACGGAGGTTATTACCTTGTCGGCGCGACGGCGTCTCATCCGGGACTCTTCGCGGGGGATGGGCTCGGAACGACGAATGCATATGACACGCTACTTGGGCGGGTGCGGGCGCTGGGGCTTTCAGTAAGCCTCACCGATCCGTTCTACGACATTGACGTGGCAGACGATCTGAGCCGCCTTGCCGGTGACTTGAAGCGCGCGCCCGAGAGAGCGCCGAGAACGGCGCAGTGGCTGATGGAATGGAGGAAGGCGATTCCGCCCGAGCAAAGCGGCGGAGAGCGATGACGATTATAGCATCGCACAGGCTTTACGGGCTTGGCACCATCATGTTTGCTGCGCTTCTGGCCTGCGCTCGAATTCCGGGTGGCGTTGGATCTCCTCCGTACCTGATTACGCTGGCCATTGCCGGCGTGGCGTATCTTTTCTCGATTCGCGAATTTCTTTCCACGCCGAGATTCCCTCGGCGTGTCATCGTGATTGGTCTTGCGCTGGCTGCTGTGTGGCATCTTCCGTTCCTGCTGATGCCTGCGGGTGGCGATGATGACGTTCATCGCTATGTCTGGGATGGCCGATTGCAGCGGCTGGGCTTCAACCCTTATGTTGTGGTTCCGAATGATCCTGCGTTCCGCGCTTTGCACACGGACGAAACCCGCAACCTGAACAATCCGGAGGTGGCGAGCCCCTATCCAGCAGGCGCTCAGCTTTTCTTTCGCGACTGTAACCGCGATTCACGAGTCGGCCTTTGCGTTCAAAGTCGCTTTTGTTTTGTGCGAATTGGCGATCGTTCCGCTGCTGCTCGCCGAGTTGCGTCGCCTCGGGCAGCCGGAACATTGGGTACTCGCGTATGCCTGGAATCCGCTTCTCGTCACGTGCGTGACTTCCAGCGGTCACGTTGACATCCTCGGAGTGCTACTGCTGCTGCTCTCGGTCACAGCGCTCGGGCGCCGTTGGCGAACTTTCGCTGCGATCGCTTTCGGGCTGGCTGTTGCCGTGAAGTTTCTCCCGATTGTTTTGGCCCCGCTATACTGGCGTCGTGTGCGGGTGCGCGACGCGTTGTTGGCGGTGCTCGTTATTGGGCTGCTGTATGTACCGTTTCTGCGAAGTGGTTCCGTACCGATGGGATCCGTCAGCATATTCGTGCAGCGGTTTCGCTTCAACGATCCAGTGTTCGCCGAAATCGAGCGAATCGTGAGGCCGCAGGTTGTGGCAGGTCTGGCCGTCGTGGTTGGGTTGGTAACTGCGGCGGTGTTACGAAGGCTGCAAGCTGGATACTCGCCGCAAACATTTGCATGGCCGATGGCTGCGTCGCTATTGTGCGCGCCCGTGGTTTACCCCTGGTATCTTCTCTGGTTGCTTCCATTCGTGCGATCGCTATCCACGGTGCCGCTCATCATCTGGACGATCAGCATTCTGCCAACTTTCTACGTATGGCATTTGCGCACACTTGGCGGCCAGTGGGTAGTTCCTGGCTGGATTCTGCTGATGGAATACGGATCCGTGGCAGCGGCTGCCGCTATTCTCGAGCTTTGGCGTCTCAAGCGATCAACGAACGCGGCCACCTGAGCTCGCGAGAGCACAATCACCGAGGTGTGCTATATAATGCGGCGTCGGCCAAGCAGGGTGTGATCTCACTGAGGAGCGACTTCCATGAAGAATGTGCACCGCGTAGCGATCATCGGTCTTCTGGTTTTAGGGATGCTGGGCTTTTCATCATTTTCCTGGGCGCAGGCGCGTCCGCCAAGTGTCGAACAGATGGCGAAGACCTTTGGCATCGATTCGTGGGGGCAGATTGAAGGGATCCGCTATACCTTCAACATAGATTTGCCTGCGTTCAACCTGAAGCTAGCTCATGGGTGGGAATGGGAGCCGAAGACCGGAAAGGTGACGTTTGAAGGGAAGGATAAGGACGGCAAACCGGTGAAGGTCACGTATCTGCGCTCTCAGCTGAACAGCCAGCCTGCGAACGTGAAGGATGAAATCGATCCGGCTTTCATGAACGATCAATATTGGCTGGTGTTCCCTTTCCATGTGATTTGGGACACGAGCGCCGACGTGCAGGATAAGGGCAAGCAGAAGTTGCCGCTGGGAAAAGGCACCGGCGACCAGATCGTGGTGAAATATTCTGGGGACGGCGGCTATACGCCCGGCGATACCTGGGAACTTTTTCTCGGTTCCGACAGCCGCGTGGAAGAATTCATCTACCGCCGCGGCGGGCCGAAGAAGCCGAGTCTCGTCACAACGACTTGGGCGGGCTACAAGAAGGCCGGTCCGCTACTTGTCTCAACGGAGCATCGCGGAACGGCTGACGGCAAGCCGGTGCACATCTTCTTCTCGGACGTGTCCGTCAAGCTGGCAGGTTCGGACACCTGGCTCAAGGCGCAATAAATAACGGGACCCGTTTGGGCTGAAGGTGCTCCTAGCATAATTGCGTGCAATGGCGGGTGGCGATTGATGTTGAGAAATCCGCTTCGCACGCAATGTGGAAGACGCCAATTCACATGAATGGCTGGGACTGGTGCCTGGCTGAGACAGACGTGAGCGGGCAGCGTAGCTAGGTTCCGTTCGGGCGCAATCCTACTCCCTGAGGTCCACAAACCGATCGCGAATCAATCGTTGAATGAGAGCAAAAATTATCGCGGTCGAAACCCCGAACATGAGCATTCCATCGGCTGCTTCGAGTGGGCCCAGTAGCCTCCAAGCCGGCGTCATAACCACGTCGCCATAGCCCAAAGTGGTGTAATTGACCGCTGAATGGTAGTACGCCGTTCCGAACGCCGTAAATTCTCCGCACATTAGGAACACAGCCGCCCACAAGGCAATCTCAACCAAGTGAGCCGCGAGAACGAATGATATCGCCAGCGTGACGATTTGAACGTCGTTCCAGAAGCTCACGCCCGCGCGACCGGCTCTTCTCTCGTGGCGCACAAAGTTGACCGTCGCCATCACCGCCAGCGCATGGATGAATACTGTACATAGAATGGGGATTGCGCCAACTGCCGACGGAATAAGAATCGGGATTCGAGGAATCTGCGTGAGCCTTTCCCTTCCGGCCGCGCTGCCCGTCCAAGGGCGCAGCTGCCGTCATGAATTATCCGCCTTCTAGTGCTGCCAGTGGAGCGAACTCTTGAATAAACTGAATTCGGCTAATTCACGGTTGAGGTGGCAAAAGCATGACCACATCGTGATTGCCGTGCCGGACGCTAAGGCTTGTGTCGAGAGCACCTACAACATTACAAAATGCCATGCGAACCGCACAGCCGTCAACGAATGGTCAGAGTGTTAGCCGATTGACAGTCCTTGACGCCCCGAGCGACTTGTTTCCGCAACCTTTCCACGGGTATAGGCTGGGTAGCATTCTTGCAACTTCAACTCCTGCAGGGGCGTTGCTCGCCTCTTGGCCTTTATAGGCACGCGCGATGCCGTGAAGTGAGGGCCAGGCAGTTGGTCACTCGCATGCATACGCTTTACGGAACCACTGCAAGTTCGATCGAGAGAATTAAAATCGTCTCGGCAGCGCCTGGACGGATGGCCGAAAGAGGAAGCATGCTCGAAGTAAACCGCATCCTGTGTCCCCTTGATTTCTCAGAGTTCTCGATGAGGGCATATCGCCACGCTCTATCGCTCGCCGAACATTATCGATCCAAGCTGATCGCGCTGCACACCGTGGAGGTGTTGCGGCACCCTTCCGCCAGCTTCGCTGTTACTGCAGACCTCTACGACGAGTACTCTCAGTCGCTGCACGGGAGGGGCGAGGAACAGCTGCAAGAATTCGTCAAGAACAACACACATAACCAAGCCCAACCGGAGCTTCTGGTGGACGAAGGAATTGCTGCTGACTCGATTCTTGGGTGCGCACAGGAGCAGAAAGCGGATCTGATCGTGATGGGAACACACGGCCTGCGAGGGTTTGATCGCCTGATGCTGGGGTCGGTCACTGACCGAGTGATGCGGAAGGCCGCCTGCCCAGTGCTCGCCGTCCGTGAACCGCCTCGCGACGCTGCCGCCGCGGATCAAGAGCGACACTCTCCTCACCGCCTGGATCGAATTCTTGCTTGCGTCGATTTCTCAGATGATTCGGAACAGGCATTGAACTATGCGTTTTCAGCGACAGCGGAGTACGACGCCCAGCTGACTCTGCTGCACGTGCTGGAAAAGGTTCCGAGTGCGGCCAAAACGGACGAGGCGATAGCTGAGATTACGGCGCAACTCGATAAACTGATTCCGCCCGAAAGACGCAATGCCCCTAAGATCAAAACCGCGGTGCGGGTCGGCAAACCATACCAGCAAATCATTCAATTCGCCCAGGAAGCGCAAATTGACCTCGCGACGATGGGAGTCCGCGGCCGTGGCGCCTTGGATGTCGCGGTATTTGGCTCGACAACCTATCGCGTAATGCAGCTAGGCCCATGCCCTGTTCTTACCGCTCACGCCTGAGCTTCGCACAGCGGTTATCTTAAATGGGGGAATTCTGCGGCGCACGAAAAGCAGACGTTATTCAGCTTGGCATGTCCCGCTTCGGCTTCCTTCAGGATCGGGATGTCGGGGTCGGCCCCCTTCCAGAGCGTCAGGAAATCCCTATAGGCTGCGCGGGCTTTAATGCGGGCCGCGTCCGCCGGGTCGGCGTTGGAAGATTGCGCCTGGAGGGCATACGCACGAGCCAAACCTAGACGAGCAAGTGCGCCCCAGGGAAAGTTTCCCACCATTGCCCCGTGGTCAATGAACTTCTGAAATTCTTCTCGCGGCCAGGTTTCCGTTCCCCTAGCGCCAGATAAGCTTTTCCACGCACATAGACCGGGACCAGAATGACGGATTGTTGGAGTGCCGAGTTCCAGCGCGTCCGCTTCCTTCAGCAACTCATAACCGCCTGCTTCGGATCTTTGTTCTCCACAGCGATGGCGGCCCGAATCGTGGGCAGCCAATACCTCTGCACCAGCGTGCCAAGCGGGGAAGGTATTGTTTCGTTCGCCTGCCAGGTCCTCGGCCCCTGCAGCATCACCTGCCTGCGCGAGAACCAACCCGGCCATGGCTTGCACGTCGCGATTCGGAGCCAATTGCATGGCGGCATTCGCGTCAGCGCGTGCCCGTTCCCCGTAACCCGATTCCACCTCACGCAACGCCCCTTCTACTTGATAGAGAGCGGCCGTTTCCTTGGCGTCGTTGTGTTTGGCAGAATCCATCGCTCGCCGCGTCAGTTCCTGTGCGTTCTTAAACCTGCCGTACCAGGCTTCCGTGTCCGCTTGCGCGGACAACGACAATCCTCAGTACCCGGCTTTCCCTAGCGGACGAGACCAGCTGCGCCATCTGCACCGCGTCGCCTTTTAAAAACGCCAAAGCGTAGCGGTTGCCAAGCAATATTTCGCCTTCCAGCTTGCGCTCTTGGGCCTCGTTGTACACGGCCTCTGCCTCATCCGGACGGTTCAGTGCCATGTACAGGCCGCCGAGATTGAGATAGTTGGTCTCACGATTCGGCTCTAGGCGCAGCGCCTCGCGGGATTCTTTCAATGCCTTTTCGTAGTTTCCCAAAGCGCTGGAAATGAATACTAGATTTGTGTAGGGCGAGGAGTTTCTGGGATAGGTCTGCTGCCACACATCGTAGGTCTGCTCTCTTCTCCAGTTCTCCGGTCACGTTTTGATAGTAATACGCCTCGATGAGGAGACGCTCCCGCTCGCTTACCTTTTCCCTAAGCTCATAAGCCCTCAGTGCAGACTCTTTCGCGCGTGCCCCTTCGTTAAGATTTCTGTAGCTCACCGACATGCTTGCGTAGGCCAGGGCGAAATTCGGGTCGAGTTCTACCGCTCGCTTGTAGAAAGGTAATGCGGCCGTGTCCCCTTTCGCATAGACCGTCTTGATTCCGAGGCTGTATGTCTTCAGTGCTTCGAGCGACGGCGTTGTGGCTTCCTCCAACGGCGTGGAATATCTCTGAACCGTGCTCAACGACTCGCCGAGCTTGCTTCGCAAACTGATCGCCGCAGCGTCCAGAGCTTTGATCACCGTTTCCTTTCTCCAGCCTGCTCCAGCGCTCCCGCCAACACTTCACCGGTATTGCAGTTCACCGCCTCCAGCCCAACCACATAGTGGGTGCCTAACGCAGCGATCGAGCCTGTCAGCATGGCCTTGCCGCCTGCGCGCTGGCAGACCTCACGGGTGATCCCTGCGTCAAATGATCACCGGCGGGATGCCCCATTTGCTTCAAGGTCTGATTCACCTTGCTGTCGGAAATCATGGCGAGAAATGGCGATTGCTGTAGTTGCACCGAAAGTCCCTGCCTTAGAGTGTCATCGAACACCGCATCGCCGGTTTTGTTGTCGAAATCGGCGAGGACCACAGTGTCCCTGTCGGTGAGAACGTGTGCCCGTCGTGCAAAATAGAGCCAGCCACCGAGAGCCAAAACGATGATGGATAAGGCAGCACCCGCGATGGCAGCCCATGTCGCCGGGCGGTGCTGAGCGGCAACGGGCGAGATCGAGGGACCCTGATCGAGGGAACCCGTTAATTCGGCCTTACCACTTTCGAAGGCCGGGTGCCCCGAATCCGAATCCCGCTTGATTCGTTGCAAGTCGCGACGAATTTCGGAGGCGCGTTGATCCGCAGGTTGTTATCCTTCTCCAGCGCCTTGCTGATAACTTCTTCAAGTTTCGCCGGAACTTCTGGATTCAACCTTGCTGGTGGCAAAGGCGCGCGGTTCAGAATGGCCTCCATGATCACGGCGGAGCTCTCGCCCCGAAAGGGCAATGAGCCGGTGGCCATTTCGTAGAGAACCACGCCTAATGAGAACAGGTCCGACGCCTGTCCAATTCCCGTGCGCGAAGCTGCTCGGAGACATATAGGAGACCGTGCCGATCGCAACACCCGGGCTGGTCAGGTGTTCTCCGCTGATGCCTGTGGCTTCATCCGTGCCCAGCGTCGCCTGATTCCCGTCTCTCTCTTCTGTTCCCGCGCCAACTTCGCTAAGCCGAAGTCCAAAATCTTTGCGTGATTGCGTTTGGTCACAAAAATGTTGGGGGGCTTAATGTCCCGGTGAACGATGCCTTCTCCGTGCGCGGCGTCGAGACCTTCTGCGATTTGGATCGCCAGAGCGACGACAGCTTCAGTTTCCATAGGCCGGCCGCCGATCAGGTGCTTCAGCGTCACGCCGTCCATAAACTCCATCACGATAAAAACCTGTCCGTTTTCGTCTCCGACGTCATGAATCGTGCAGATGTTCGGATGGTTCAGGGCTGACGCAGCTTTGGCTTCTTGACGGAAGCGCCGATATGCTTTCTCATCCTTGGCCACCTCGTCCGACAGGAACTTCAGAGCGACAAACCGGCCAAGTTTCATGTCCTCGGCTTTATAGACCACACCCATCCCGCCACCGCCGAGTTTTTCGACGATGCGGTAATGGGAGACTGTCCAGCCGAGAAGAGACGAAGAATCCGGCATGGTCGCGCTCATCTTAGGTCTCGCCACAATTCAAGTCAACGAACGCCGCTCAGTCACAAATTTCGAAGCAGATGACAGAAGCGAACAGTAAAGCGGTTCACTTGGTGACCCCGGCGTAAGTGCGAGGAGCGCGACTGAGGACTCCCGAGTTTTTCCAACTACAGAAGAATCAAGAAGTTGTTGGTAGGGGCTGTGGGGATCGAAGATTCTACTACACTACAAAAGCCCCACAAACAGCGGCGTTGCAACCGCTCCTAACCAGACAATCACTACGAATACTACAATAGGCCATTCAGCGATGTTTCAAATCGCAGCGAAATCACGGTCTCGGTGCAACCTTGTCATATCTTAAGAAGCGGACTTGGACTATTACGCGAGACGACTAGCATCAAATGGTTCTTGGCTCGGCTAAGTGCAACGTAGAGCAAACACCTTGCGTCGTGCCGGTCCGGGAAATTCTTGGCATCGCACGGCATCACGATGACGCTGTCGCATTCCAGCCCCTTGGCCTTGTGGATCGTGCTGATGGCTTTCTGTGCAGGCTTTGGATGGGAATAAATCCGGCGATGCGCAATCTCCGCAAGCCCATCGTCTGCGGTTTCGAAATCGCCAAGGTGGGTCGCTTCCCAAAATTCCTTTCCGCAGTCAATTTTGACATCCCTAAAATTGCTGTCCGTGGTGGCGAGTTGTGAAAGGCGGCGGAGCATCTTGGCAATGCCACAGTGGTTGGGCTCAGCGACAAGAAATCGCGCAAGCTCCCGAATGGTTGCTGGTTTACCCCGGCAGCTTGAGGTACAGCCTTCGCGCACCTCTTTCTCGAATCTGTTGCCGAATGCCGAGGGGCTGAACCCCTTGCCTACATCGCCCATGAACGCGACGATGGCAGCCGCTAGGGCCGCGCAATCCCCCTTCCCTGCGGCAAGCGCATCCACGAGCTTTTCGAGTCCGTCGCGGCTATGGCCTTCCCAGAGCGGAATGCGGCGGCTAAAGAATCCCCGGAAGGACCTTGCGGTCTCGTTGTAACGCGTCAATATCAGAAGGGATGCTTGCCCTTTTTCAAAAACATCTATATCCCGTCGGTCCCGCGGCGAAAGTTGATATTCAAACATTCTCTGTGACTGGTTTTCAGCGAAGGTGACAGTGACGCTGGGTGGCAGCCCATTACGGAGATCGATGGCACCACCGGTTTTCAGCGCAGTGCGAGCGGCCAACGTCCATTGCCCCAGCTGGGGACATCCGCGCGTCCATCGATGCGGGAAATCAAGCTGCTCAAATGCTTGGGCCTTACGCGTAAGCTGGTCCCAATCGCAGGGGACATACGAGCCGCCGCGTGCTCTTTCCCTGAATATTTTCTGCATCGGATCCCCGAATATTCGGAGCCTTGCACCCTTGGCCTGAAGCGCCATAACGATGGAATGCTGTTCGCCACTTGAATCCTGATGCTCATCGCAGATAACGACGCGGTAGCGTTCGACCAGCGACGCCACGATCATGGGATAGCGGTGCAGAAGTGCGGCGACGCTACAAGCGAGGCTCGCATACCCGTCCCGGTGCCTACGAACCCATGCGGCAATATCGGCCGGAAGCCCCAACCCAGTATGATAGGCAGACGCAATGTGCGCGATCACACTGTCGATGGTACGGATTTCGACGCGGGATCCGACACCCTTGGTACGGTCGGCAAACACGGAACAAGCGGCATGGGTATGGGTCAGAATGAGGAGCCGGTTGAAAGCTTCCGCGACGGCAATTTCCCGCGCGTAGTCCGCACCTTTGGTCGTCTTTCGGCAACCAGCAGGCGCTTCCACGACAACGAGCGGAGCATCAGAGCGAAGCGCGGCATAGACACTATCGTCACTCACGAATTCAGGTCCAGGATTTCGTCAAGATCAACAGCCTTGCGGACAGCGTTGCAAAATGGCAATAGGTCTGGCTTCAGCGAGGGCCAGATGCCCAGCGTGAAGACTTTGCCGGCAAGCTCCCGGCCGCCCGTACTTGTTTTGAACCAAGTTTGGCCGTGGGATTGATATTGTTTCTTCTCCTGTGCCTTACCCTGTGGGATCTTTCCCAATGCGGCCTCAATGATGAGGGTTTTGAGACCGGATCCGGCTTTTGCTTTGATTGTCCCAAAGTCCTTCTCCTGGATTGCGAGACGGTCTGCCAGCGTCCTCAGACGCATACCTGTCTTCTCGTCAACCGGATCGATCAAGAGCGCTTCTAGTTTGTCCTCCGGCAAAGCGCCGATGACGTTCTCCTCCGTACATCCAAGTTTCCAGCGAAAGAGCAATTTGTCGAGCTTCTGCGAGAGACTCTGCCAGCGTGTGGGGTACTGTCCTTCATCGTCAGCGAATCCGCCGAAGCGTAGACCTCCACTGGCAAGCGCTTCAAGAAGACCAAGCGTGGTAGCGTGTCCGCCTCCATCGGTTACATGCACTCCGTGCTTCCGCAGGGAGGAACCGAACGCCTTTTCGAGAAGAGCCGTGACGAAACCGAATTCAGTCGAGCCCTCGGCGACTACCGTAAGGCGCGCAAGGAATGCTTCAGGGTCGCTTTTATGATGTCTGGCGATCTCCGCCGAGGCAAGCTGGCCAATCTTGCCCGCATGGTCGATATACCAAAAGCTTGCGCCGACGGCGGCGGAAATGGCCGAAGGGCTATGCGTTGTGACGAAAGCCTGCGATTTACCGTCCAGCAAATTTCCTATCAAAATTCGTTGCCGATAGGGCTCAAGGCCGCGTTCGACTTCGTCAACGAGTGTGATGGGAGCTTCGCCCTGGTTTTGTTCGGCAATGGCAAGAGCCGCGAAGCGCCTTGTCCCTGCTCCCCAAGTCGCGAGCGGCAGTTCCACGCCTTGGCGCTTCGCGGTAAGTCCGATCAGTGCCGTGATGGACAGACCTTGCCCACCCGTGATTGCCAGATCTAGTCTGTCGGGCAAATTTCTTGCTTTGAAAATTTGATCGAGGGCCTTCAGCGCTTGCTTCGCATCATCTGTGAGTTGGTCCGCCACGTCGCTTTTTGCTAATTCACTTGCCAGCCGGGACCGTAATGTCTTGTCGGAAAGCAAGCGGTCGAGGGCCGAGCCCTGTACCAAACGCAGGTCGCGATCGTTGCGGTCGTCGCCGCTGAGGCGCACAAGACCGATGCTGCGCCGCAGGCTGACTGATAAGTTGTCGGTACCGAGGTCGGGCTGCACGATTTCGTAAGCCAGTTCCAGATCTTCCGTTCCGCGCACCCGAAGGCGATAAACCGGTTCGCCTTTGACTCCATCACCGCCTTCGATACTGGGCACCGTAGCGTCGGTCCCGTTCCAGACCCACGGCCAGGAAACTTTGGTCTGCTTATTGATACCACTCTCAGATGGAAGCGACACGATCGCCTCGATGACGAAGCCCGCTTGGATAGCTCGGTCGTGGTAGTCGGTATCGGCAAGCGTTGGTGGATTCGTAGGGCTGAGCAGAAGCCCGATGGCGTCCAGAATAGTTGTCTTTCCAACATCCCCTCCGCCTAAGATGAGATTGACACCTTTGGCTGGAGGCCAGGATAGGTTCTCGATACAGCGGAATCGCTCAATGGCCAGATGATAAATAAACGGTGCGCTCATTTCGTCCGCGATATTAAGCGTACTTAGGCTAATTCCGCTCCTCTATTAGTTGTCTCAGCATATGTCAGCGTAGAATAACTCCATCTTTAAGTCGAGGAGTTCGCGACCACTGCCCCGCTGTCTCGATCTTCTTTTAAGGAGCGGATCCACAGCCGTTCTAGGGACTTCGTTGCCGACACTCATCCAGGCCACTATTATAGGAAGAACATCGCCGATGATTATGAGCCAGTCCGAAGGAAAAGCGTTCTCGGTCGTGGAATACACCTAAGATGATTGAAGCGAATATCAAATCGGTCCCACTACGACAAATCCGGCAGGCAGCCAGGCAAGAGTTGAGGATCGTCCACCAAAATCAACCAAGGTCAACCACGAAGCCTCGAACCATCGTGCCTCCTCCGCAATCTGCCCGGATAATGCAGCGGTACGCAGGTGGTGAAAGCATCCGACAAATCGCCCGTAAGGAGCGGCGAGATCGCGCAACGATAACCAAAATTGTTCGGTCCGACGAGATGCAGGTTTTTGTTCAGAGGATGCGAGAGAGATTCTACGGCCTTGCATTCGACGCAATGAACGCTGTCGAGCACTCTTTGCAACAACAAAACGATCCCCGCCTAGCCTATCGGCTACTTTGCGATATCGGAATCGTTCCGTCAGCGGGAGAAAGATATTCAATCGCCACGCAACCTCCCAGTATCGACAAATCGACAATTACGCCTCTCGAACTGGCTATGGCGGAGGACGAAGACGGTCGCATAAACCGAGTTGCCTACGGAGCGGCTTGTGTGATTGAGGAAAGCGCAAGAGTGTTCGGTACGGAGTTACCCACGGCAAGAATGGCGACACGGCTGTCGAGTTGCCGAGGTCGCAGATGAAATCACAAACGGTCGCTTTGCCCAGATAACCGATGGCGCCGAAGAGAAACGAATCCGCAAAACAGCGGAGGATATCGTCAAGCGCGAAGAGGCCAGAAAGAGTCTGCCGGGCGTCGTGAACGGCGAGCGCTTCCGGACGCATAGAGGACGGGAACGGCCGGCAAAGTCATCCGGACGAGTTAACGTCCTGGCCCCGCCTCTGGGGTTATACCCTGGGCAGAAACCCTAGTGAAGGTATTCCACGCATATCCTCGGGCTGCGTTGGGCCTTGAGGGCGCCAATCGGCTGTGCTCCGCGCCAACGGGCCGTCAAGGCCACAAATGCCTGCGCATTTCGTCGCATTCTGAGATAGGTAGTGATA
>CAVYDF010000001.1:0-101024 GCA_963767205.1 uncultured Acidobacteriota bacterium | reverse complement strand
CCCGTCATGCAGTATCCGCAGCCGATGCAATGCTCCTGCTGGAAATCCACGATTCCGTTGACGTACTGAACGATCGCGCCATCCGCCGGGCACGCCGCCAGGCAGCCCGGATCCTCGCAATGCATGCACTGATCTTTCCGCATCAGCAGCATCATTCCGTGCTCGGGATGCTCGTACTCGTTGAACCGGATAAGGTTCCAGTAATTCCACGCCGTATTCGGCATGGTCTGATAGGAGTTGTCGAACACCGTTTCGCTGAACGAGTATCCGTTCCATTCCAAGCACGCCACCTCGCACGCTTTGCATCCGATGCAGGTGGTCGTGTCAATCAGCTTGCAGACTTCAAATTCTCTTTTCAGCCCCGTGCCCGGTGCCGGGCCGGCGTGGCCGAGATTGCGCGGACTTCAAGGTTTACTTGCGTCATGCCTTTTCTACCTTTACAAGGAATCCCTTCGATTCAGGGGTATAGGCATTCGGATCCACCACCGTCGGCGTCAGCAGGTTCGCTGGCGTCCGCGCGTCCTTGTGTTCGTCCTCCTTAATCCCTCGGAAGCCTTGATGAATCGGCAGCCCGATTTGATACACCTTCTTGCCGTCGATTGTCATCGGCTTGATCCGCCGCGTGACGAACGCTTTTGCGATGTACTCCCCTCGGATGCTCTCACCTTGATCTTCTCCGCTCCGCGAATTCCCAGGTCGTCCGCCAGCTCCACCGGGATCTCGATGAACGGCTCGGGAATCAGCTGGACGTTCATCGGGTTGTTCTTTGTCCAGTAGTGATACTGCTCGGTGAGGCGGTACGTCGTGCAGACCACTGTGTAGCCCTCTTCCGGCGTCGCGTACTTGTCAGCAGGGGTCGTCAGCTTTTTTACCACCGGATTATTGCGATTGTTCAGGGTGCAGCGGATTCTTGATTGGGCTCTCAATCGGCTCGTAGTGCTCCGGGAACGGCCCATCCGTCACCGCTCCAATCGGAACAAACAAACGGCCCACTCCCTCCGGGTTCATGATGAACGGCCCCATGTGATCCTTGGGATGCGAATCAGGTTTGAAATCGGGCACATCGTTTCCCACCCACTTCTGAGCGCCTTCATTCCACCAAACTTGTTTGCGCGAAGCATCCCACGGCTTCCCGTCCAGGTCGCAGGAAGCTCGGTTGTACATCACGCGCCGGTTCATCGGCCACGACCATGCCCAGTTCGGATAAATCCCGAGTCCAGAGGGATCCTCCGTGCCGCGCCGCGCCAACAATGGCGCCGGCTTCCGTCCAGGAACCGCAATAGAGCCAGTTCCCAGAGGATGTGGTTCCGTCGTCCTTCAACCAGGAGAAGCCGGGCAACTGTTGTCCAGCCTTGATCTCTTGTCCGGTCTTGTCGTCCTTCAAATCTGCGATCGCTTTGCCGTTGATTTCTTTGGCTACTTCGGCGAGAGAGGGATGCTGGGGATCGGTATAGCCCCAAGTGCAGGCCAACAACGCGTCCGGAAATTTTCCTCCATCTTTTTTATAGAGCGCCCGGATTCGCAGGAAGATTTGCGCCAGGATGTCCTGGTCCAGTCGCGCATCTCCCGGAGGCGGCACTGCCGCATTCTTCCACTGCAGCCAGCGGGCGGAATTCACCATCGTTCCGTCCTTTTCGGCAAATCCCGCACACGGCAGTCGATAGACCGTCGTATTGATCTTCTTCATATCATCGGCGGTCGTCCCCGGAGCCCTCCAGAATTCGCTCGTTTCATCCGGGTAAATCTCGCCCACCACCAGCCAGTCCGCCTTCTTTAGCGCATCGATATTTTTCTGCGTGTCGGGGCCGATCATCACCCCATTCATTCCAAACGCGAACATTCCTTTCACGTTGCCGCGGTACATCTGGTCCCAGATCTGCGTCCACGAGTAGTTCCGGTCGATCTTCGGGAGATAGTGGAATGCCCAGTCGTTCTGCTTTGTGGCCGCGTCTCCGAACATCGCTTTCTGGAGCGAAACCGAAAATTTCGGAGTGTTCGACCAGTAGTTGAACGAATCCCACTCGTGGGGCTTGGACGACGTCGGCGTGGTGCGTTTGGCGATATGTCGCGAAGTCCGTATCGTTAGGATTCGGCATCTTCAGGTAGCCGGGCAGAATGTCGAAAATGCCGGCCAGATCCGTTGCGCCCTGAATGTTCGAGTGCCCGCGCAGCGCATTTACGCCGCCGCCTGCTCGTCCCACGTTTCCCAGCAGGAGCTGAATCATCGCCGCAGTGCGGATGATCTGTGTGCCAAAGGAGTGCTGCGTCCAACCTACCGCGTAGATGATCGTCGCCACCTTCTTCATGTCGCCATCTTTTCGAACCGACGTGAAGAGGTCGTAGGCCTTCAGCAGTTGGTCCTTTGAAATGCCGGTGATTTTTTCCACCGTTTCCGGCGTGTATCGCGAGTACTGCTGTTTCAGCAACTGAAAAACGCACCGCGGATGCTGGAGCGTCAAATCGTAGGACACATTCGCGGGGAGCAGGACGGGGGCCGGAGCACCTGCCGGTTTCGCGCCCGCTGGGCCGCCCGCTTGATGGCCGTGCCCTTCGGGATTCTGCGCTTGTGCGTGTGCCGCGCCTGAACCATTTCCATGCCCGTTGCCCGAGTGCCCGTTGTCCGAGCCGGTGTGGTGTTCAGGATGGAAGGCAACGGGCAGAATTCCCGCTGCCGTATGCGATTCGCCATGATCATGACCAAGGATGACCGGCTGGGTGAGTTCCCGCATGAGCCGTCGCAACCGCCGGTTTCGCTGCGCCGCCTTCTTCATAGTTCCACGTGCTTTTGTCGTAGGTTTGTTTCTGCGGGTCGAATCCGGAGTAGAGCCCGTCCTCAGGAAGCTTGAAGCCGTCCTTAATGATGAAAGAAGCATTCGTGTAGTTGAGGACGTAGTCTTTCGCGATCCGTTTGTTCTCGAGCGCGTAGCGAATCAGTCCGCCGAGAAACGCTATATCCGAGCCGGCTCGAATCTGGCAGAAGAGATCGGACGTGGATGCGGTGCGTGTGAAACGCGGATCCACCACGATCATCTTGGCGTTGCGATTGCGTTTCGCTTCGATGGCCCACTTGAACCCGCAGGGATGGCATTCCGCCGGATTGCCGCCCATGATCAACATCATGTCGGTGTTCTTTATATCTATCCAGCCATTCGTCATCGCCCCGCGTCCGAACGTTGGTCCCAAACTTGAGACCGTGGGGCCGTGTCAAACCCTGGCCTGGTTTTCTAAATACACAATCCCCATGCTGCGCATGCTTTTGACGGCGAGGTAGTTGAACTCATTCGTGTCCGTGCACCCGCCGATAAATGCCATACCCTCGCAGCGATTCACGGTCTTGCCGTTCACGTCTTTTTCAAGGAACGTATCGTCGCGGGTCTTCTTGGCCCACACCGCAATTTCGTCGAGCGCTTGGTCCCAGGGAATATCTTCCCAATCCGTTCCGCCCGGCCGCCGTACTTGCGGTTTCAGCAAGCGCCGCTCATTCAGGATGTCCTGTTCGAGCGAAGCGCCCTTCGGGCAAAGGGTACCGCGATTGATCGGATGGTCAGGATCGCCTTCCACGTGAATCACCTGCGGCGTCACGTTCTTGGCTTTGTCGCCCAGTGTGTAGATCAGGACGCCGCAGCTGACCGCGCAGTAGGGGCAAGTGGAGCGCGTCTCGGTGGCGCGCGAAATCTTCAGTTCGCGAACCGCTGCGTACACCGGCTTCAAGTCGAAGCCGAACATCGTCGCCGCAGCTCCGCCCAGCCCCGCCACCTTCAGGAAAGTTTCGACGGCTCGTCTCCATATCTCGATCCTCCGCTCAATCGGTCAATGAACAGTGACAGTATTCAAATATCCCTAGATTCCACCTCGGCCTGAGCAAATGTATATCGGTAAAATCGGTCCGAAAACTACAGGATTCTTGGTAGGAATAAATTGCAGGAAGCGCCGCGCGGAAATTTCGAATTCAGCGAGGCTCTCGGAGCGGGTGCCGGAATTGAGAACCGCGGGAATGGTTGGCTCCAGAGCAAACCAAACGCGTCAACGAGCGTATTATCTGCACGCGCCGCCAGCATTGTCAATTCTATTTCTCCCATAAGCGGACCCTCATGGTTGGCGTGACCGTTTATCGCTCGATCTGCGCCGAGCCCGCATATCTCATGGTTCATCTTGACTTTCGCGCTTGCCAAGGATATATGACCGCGCAGACTGCGTGCCCGTGTGCGCTCCAAGCGCCCCGGAGGAGCACCTCATGAACTGGACCCAGGTCTACGATCCGCTCGGCCATTGGTGGCTCTCGACGCTCGTTGCCGCGCTCCCCATCATCGTGCTCTTCGCGCTTGCTCGCCGGACTGAAAGTGAAGCCGCACTGGTGTGCCATCGCAGGCGCCTTCACCGCCGTCGTCGTCGGCATTCTCGTTTTTCACATGCCGGCCGCGCTTGCCACTTCGGCTTTGCCTATGGCGTCGCATTTGGCGTTTTGAAAATTGCCTGGATCGTGCTCGCCGCGGTGTACCTCTATGACATTTCCGTCGAAACCGGCCAGTTCGAAATCATGAAGGAGTCCATCGCCGGAATCACGCCGGATCGCCGCCTGCAAGTTCTTGCTCGTCGCATTCTGCTTCGGCGCGTTCATCGAAGGCTGCGCCGGATTCGGCGCGCCCGTCGCAATCGCCGGCGCTTTCATGATCGGCCTCGGCTTCCGCCCGTTCCACGCCGCCGCGCTCAACCTGATCGCCAACACCGCGCCCGTCGCCTGGGGCGCAATCGGCACGCCTGTCCACGCGCTCGCCGCCGTCTCCGGGCTTCCTGAATCCGACATCAGCGCGATGGTCGGCCGCATCCTTCCATTCACCGCGGTCCTCGTTCCCTTCTGGCTCGTGCGCACCATGGTCGGCTGGGCGGAGACTTTCGAAGTTCTCCCGGCCATTCTCGTCGTCGGCGTCTCATTTTCCATCACGCAATTCCTCTGGTCGAATCACGTCGACAGCAATCTCGTCGACATCGCCAGCGCCGTCGTCTCCATCCTCGCGACGATCGGTTTTCTCCTCATCTGGAAGCCGAAAAAAATCTGGCGCTTCGATTACGACAAGCCCGAAGGCGCCGCGGTTCCCGCCGCTCCCACAGCGAACGTCGCCGACGATATGGGCGGCAAGTGGCCCGCGAAAGAATACGACGGCTACGTCGCGCCGACAAAATACCCCGCCGGCGTCGTGCTGAAAGCCTGGATGCCGTTCGCGATCCTCTCGGTTTTCGTTCTGCTCTGGGGCTTGCCAAAAATCAAGCTCGCCATGAACCAGGCCACCACGCCCGCCTTCAAAGTGGTGCTCGCCGACGGCACCGTCCGCAAAGGCGCGCCGGGCTGGGACTGGCCCTACCTTCACGGCTTGATCTCGCGCAACGTCCCCGTCGTCGCGAAACCCACGCCCGAAGCCGCGCGCTACGATTTCAACTGGCTCTCCGCCACCGGCACCGGCTGCTTCCTCGCGGCGCATCGTTTCCGGCCTGCTGCTCGGCATGAGTCCCATCGCGCTGATGAAAACTTTCTGGCGCACGCTCGTCCGCATGCGACTCGCCATGATCGCCATCTCGTTCATGCTCGGCCTCGGCTTCGTCACGCGCTACTCCGGCCTCGACGCCGTTCTCGGCCTGGCCTTCACGCGCACCGGCTGGCTCTATCCATTCTTCGGCACCTTCCTCGGCTGGCTCGGCGTCGCGCTCACCGGCAGCGACACTTCCTCCAACACGCTCTTCGGCAGCCTGCAGCGCATCACTTCGCAGCAACTCGGCATCGATCCCATCCTGATGTGCGCCGCCAACAGCGCCGGCGGCGTGATGGGCAAAATGGTCGACGCGCAATCCATCACCATCGCCACCTCCGCCACCGAGCAAGTCGGCAACGAAGGCATCATCTTCCGCTACGTTTCCTGGCACTCGATCGCGCTCGGCTCGATCGTCGGCATCATCGTGATGCTCTACGCCTACGTCTTCCCGCATCTGGTGCCGCACGGCCTGACGTTCGTGAAGTAAAGTGACGTGAAAATCCGCGACGCGGCCTCTCTTTAGGAGACAATAAGCAGAGGAGCGCGCGATGAGTCCGGCAGAAGACTCAGAGAAAGACGGTGCCGGGCGCACATCAACGACCGACCGGCGCATCGCCTACGCTCTGCTGCGAATCGTCTTCGGCGTAGATATTTTCTTCCACGGCCTCAGCCGCCTGCTCGGCGACCACGCCGCTTTCCTCGCCTACCTCTCGCAACAAATGGCGAAAGCGCCGATACCGAAATCGATCTCTTGCCGCCATTCGCCGCCGCGCTACCTTGGACCGAAGCCACCATCGGCCTGCTGCTGCTTCTCGGTCTGTTCACGCGATTCGCGCTCGTGGCAGGCTCACTCGAGATGATCGTCCTGATGGCGGGCATCACCCTCGCGCAGAACTGGGAAGTAGCCGGCATCCAGCTGATCTACTGCGCGATTTACTTCGTCCTGCTGACGCATCGCGGCCGAAACTTCTATTCGCTCGACACGCTGATCGCACGCTGACCGAAGGTTCTAATGGTTTCTCGGCACATCCTATACAGTGTTTACCCGATTAATTAGCTACGCCCGTCTCTGTAGCGTATCCGACAGTGGTGGGCCGGATTTCGCGCTCCCCATCCCCAAGCCCGTCTCGCTCATGCAGCTGATTGTCGGCGACAATCAGCCGGCCCCCCTCTCATTTCTCGCCACTCTGGAGACGCGACGGGATCCTCGGGAGCGCGCACATGATGATGATGGTGATGGGGTCCAAGCGCATTCTGATCGCTGACGACAGCGACACCTCGCGCAGCTGTCCTCACCAAGTACCTCGCCGCGCAAAAGAATCTCGATGTCTGCGGCGAAGCCGTGAATGGCGAAGAGGCCATCGAGAAAGCCTGGGAGTTGAAGCCCGACCTGGTCCTGCTCGACGTCGCCATGCCCCGCACCAACGGCATCGTCGCCGCATCAGTCCTGAAAGAGATGATGCCAGAGGTTCGCATCGTCCTATTCACGATGTATTCCGACGCGATCGCCCGAGCCTTCCCCCGCGGTGGCCTCGCCGCCGACGCAGTGATCAGCAAAGGCGACGGCATGCAGAAGCTAGCCGCCTGCGTTCAAAGCCTCCTGGCGTAACTTACTGCCTTGTCAGCGCCGGCCACCCTCTGTCATCCCGAGCACAGCGAGGGATCTGCAGTGTCTTTGAAGTTGCCTTGTAGGTCACGGCTTCAGCCGTGACATAAAAACTCCGACAGCCACCCTTACCGCTCGGCGGCCTTCTCGCCGACCGCCCTTACTTCCCTGCCTCCGGGCCCCGCACTTATGTCATCCCGAGCGCAGCGGGGGATCTGCAGTTTCTTTGCTGTCGCCCGCTTTTATCCTGATCCTCGACCGCTCGGCGGCTTTCTCGCCGACCAAATCTCCATCCGCCCCCGCCCTAAGAACGGTTTACTCTCACTCTCTTGAATTGCTCCTCGATGCGCCCATCCTTGTCGCCATCGCTCAACGCGCTGATGGAAATCACCGCGCTCCCGCCCTCGCCCCTCTCGACGATATACACCGTCGTTTCGCGCTCGAGCGTGTCGCAGGCGTTCCCCTTGCACGATTCGAGCGTCGCAAACATCCGAATCTTGCCGTCATTGATTCCGTCGTCGCGCTTCACCATCACGCGCAACACAGCTTCGCGGTACGAATCCTTGCTCGGCTCCCTGTTCGATTCCCCATTCGATTCCTTGTTCGGCGCCGCTTTCGTTTCCGCTTTCGATCCCGCCGCTGCCGATTCGCCCTTCGATTCCGCGGGCGGCGATCCAGAAGCCGCCGACGCGTCCGCGCAGCCGCTGGCGCCAGTCTCACTCACGGTATGCCCCTCCCGCAACCTCAGCGTGCCTGAAAATTCGCTCTTGTCATATTCAGGCTCCATACTCCAGGATGTTGTCGATCCAGTGATAATCCTTAACGCAGTCGGAGTCGTGGTTCAGCATTTTCGTGTAGACATACTTGCCCTGGAGCCATTCCACCTGGTGGAACCATGCGAGCTTCTTGTTGTTTTCGGCTGTATTGGCGTGCAACTGTTTCATGATCACGTCCGCCGCCAGTTGAAGTGCCTCATCCTCCAGCTTCTTCGGAAGACCAAGCTTCCGCGCGGCATCTATACTCTTCAACGCGGGCTGCCACTCATCGCGCTTCGACTGAATCACCGCCAGCTTGTAAAAAATCAGCGCATCCTTCGGCGCAAGCTGGGCCGCCGTCTGCATCTCCTCCTCCGCAGCAGCCAAATCGTTCTTCTCGAGCGCAGCAAGCCCCGCTTGATAGTGCGCCTGTGCTTCCTTCGCGCTTCTGGCTTCAGTCGCATTCTGTGCTTTGATGCCTTCCTCGAAGCTCTGCCTTCTCAAACCATCAAATGTCTCCACAGCCTCCACTCTCACTCCTATCGCTGCGGAGAACAAAGCAATCAACAACAGAGCCGCTACCTGAGCCACCCTCCTCCTCGCCGCCGAACTCCTCGCCCTCCGCAATCCTCTGCTGCGCCCAGATATCGAAGCCAACCAATATTGTATTCATGGGGGTAATCGCAACTCACAGATTCTATGAGCCTTGCCTAAACGTCTCCGTGAATTCGCACCGCAATTCACATGTCCAATCCCGTGCTTGCTTCCGGCAAACTCTTCAAATGCCAGCCGAGGAACCTTCGCAGCGTCCCATCTGCGATCCTCGATGGACTGTCCGTCGGAAGCTGAAGTTCTCGTTTCACTTGGTCCGCAAAGCCCTTCTGACCGAAAGGATACAACTGATATTTAAACACTAGAGTAAACCCACCGGCCTCTCGAACTTCGTGGATCTAGCTTTTGGGTGCCATCCGAACTATGAATAACGGTCGCAACCCGAGGTACGAGCACATTTGAACCTTCACCCGCATCTCTGCTCTATCGATGTAGCTCAAAGTATTCTTAATCTCTGTTCCATATCCGATCGAATCACGCTGATAGACGCGATCAAGGTCGTGCCCACTCTCTAGCCATTCGCGACCGCCGTGCGAGCGTACCTTCCTTGCCGCCGGAATAAATCCGACACTCGCCAATCCAGCGTCGAACATTAACTCTCCCTGAGAACCTAGAGCCTGTGTGAAGCCGTGCTCCGAGAACCTGGATACCAAAGCAATTATTGCGTCTCCCTGTCGTCGCCAGTATCGGTGAGTTCTTGCTCTGTATAAAATAATGCTTCCCGTAGGAGGTAACGGAAGAGTATCGGACGCGATCCGTCGGTCTTCAGCTAGTTCCGACAACGCATGCGCGGTAATCCAATGGAAGAACCTATCCTCGAAGATGACTTGGAGCTGCCGTTGGTAGAAGACCGCTTTAGCTTCTCTTGCGAAGAACTCCAATATGAACTCTTTGGCGTCGTCGACTACCGGGTCGCGCGCCCGATCATCTGCCTCCCCCACAATATCGATGTCGAAGTCGCGCTCATCCCAAGCGCCATCAAACATTTTCGTGTCGATTCCCAAGTCGACCAGAGTCGTATGATGCGAAGCCTGATGCCGCAGCCGAAGAGTGTCTCGCCCTAAACGGCCGCCAACGTTGTGGGCGGCCTCTTTTAGACCGAACGTGACCCGTGTGCCAGGAGGTTCCTTAGCTGCCTGAGTGTCATTAATCTGACTTTGGGGTCGATGGTAGCAAACTCAGGGAATGCCACCGGCTCTTTCGTAATCAACAAGGACTGTTCACCTTTTCCTGCCTCAACCAATTGTCACGCGTATCAGACTCAACGGTATACGATGTGACCAAGGTTTGACCTCTATCAGCGTTTTCTTACCACCTATTTCGGCATCGAAGTCATAAGCAGACTCGGGCCCCGCTATGCTGGCGGGAATATGAAATTCCTGAAGAAGTTTCAACACATCCCGCTCGATCGATCCCCGCGACCTTACTTAGCTTGCACGGAAGGAATCGTCTCGCGATTCTCTCAGACGAAGAAACCACAAACTGAGTGAAAGAAGCCCGAGGCTTGCGACTGTCACAACTAGTCCCGCGTACAAGTCTTGCTTTCCGGCAAAACTGAAAAACTGACCCGGAAGGTGACCGAGACGAGGCAAGATGGAAATCAATCCACCGAGGAGCGAAGCAGCGATTGCCATCACAACTAAGGCCATCTCTGTCCTTCTTCGAGCAGCCTCTGTCGTTTCTGCCTCCGTTGTCTCCGCTTCCTTTGCCGCACCTCGCTCTGGAGTTGCTGATAGGACAACGATCGCGTCCAACATAGACGAACGCCTTTCCGCTGGTACAAAATCGCTCTCCAGAGTTGTAGCGGACAAAATTGAAAGAATTTCCTCAACTGAGTGGAGATCGTTGGCCTGCACGTTGTGCGCGAGAGCTTGCCCTTCTACCAACTGCTTAATCATCGGAACGGTCAGCGATAGACCCTCAAGAACGGTTCTTTTGAACACAATGCTATCAATTTCAGTATTCGCGGCTCTGGCCCTCTCTTTTGAGGCGCCAATCGTCTGGCGATAGGATATGTAGAAAAGAAAAAGAGAGACTGCCACGCCTAGAATGGCTTCGATGTGGCTCATCATAGGAAGACGAATGATCGATCTTCCTTACCAGCTAAGTCAATAGAGATGTTTATAATCCGCGCAGATTACTTAGCGAGCAAAGATTTCCAGCGTTTCCACGCTTCTTCGCGGGCCTTTTTGTTGGCTTCGGTGGCGTCGGGGGCTTCGCCTGAGCGCATGAAGCCGTGGGCCGCGCCATCGTAGGTGACCGGCTCGTAGGTTTTTCCCTGCGGCTTTCATGGCGGCTGTCGTCTCTGGAATAGTGGCGCCGATGCGCGCGTCGTTGCCGGCATAGAATCCGTAGACGGGCGCGGTGATTTTCGACATGGATTCTTTCGGCGGCGGTGGGCCGTAAAAAACAAACGCCGCGACCAAATCAGAACGATTCGTCGCGTAGCGGAACGTCTGGCCGCCGCCCCAGCAGAATCCGCCGGCATACAATTTGCCGTTCGACGCGGGCAGCTTCAGGACGAAGTCGGCGGCGGCGTTCAGGTCCGCGGTGATCTGGTCGGGATCGAGCTTGCCGATGGCTTCGGTCACCGAGTCGCCGGGAAAATCTTTCGTGCGGCCGCCGCCGGGCGCCATGCCGGTGAGCAGGTCCGGCGCGACGGCCACGTAGCCCGCCGCGGCCACTTCGTCGGCGAGTTCCTGCGCCCAGTCGCTCAAGCCGAAAATTTCATGGATGATGAGCACCACGGGGCGCTTCTCTTTCGATTCCGGGTAGGCGATGAACAGCTCGACGCTGCGCCCGCCATGCTTCACCGTGACCCATTCGTGATGGCGCGGCGATTTTTCAAGCCGTTCGACCGCCCAAGGCTGCGACCAGGCCTGCGCCGCAGCACACTGCGCGACGAGCAAAATTGCGCTGAAGATGATGAGGATGGCTGCAAAACGTTTCATGGGGCGCCTCGCGGGTAATGGAGTGGCTTCGAGAATCGCTACAGCGATGATAATGGCGCCCGCAGCTTCCGGCAACGCCAATTGGTTCCGTCCAAAATGTAGCTCACCTCTTTAGAGGTGAGGCCTTCGTCGTCGCCGTCGAATTTCGTACCGCTGGCCTCCGGCCGGCGCCGTTGCAGTTGACCCTGCAACTACGTCAGGGAGGGGATTCATCCCCTCCGTAAAACGATCGACGCAATTCCCTACCGCTTGCGCAGCCTCACTCGCGCAACATGCTTTGCGCGCGCAAGCGTGCCGTTCAACCCCATCAACGCGAGCTGCAGTTCAGCTCGTGACCGTTTGCGCTGATTCACCTGCGCAATAACGCCATTGCGTGACGCTCGCGGCGCGCAATTGCACTTCGTACCGCTGGCCTCCGGCCGGCGCCCGTGCATTTGACTCGGCAACTACGTCAGGGAGGGATTCATCCCCTCCATAAAACGATCGGACCGCAATTCCCTACCACTTGCGCAGCTTCACCCGCGCAAGACGCCATTGCGTGGCGCTTCGCGGCGCACAAACCGCACTTCTCACATCGCCTCCCAGACCGATTCTAAACCCACCGCTTGCGCAGTTTCACCCGCGCAACATGCCTTGCGCGCGCAAGCGCGCCGTTCAACACGACCAACGTGAGCTGCAGTCCAGCTCGCTTCCGCTCGCGCAGCCTCATCCGCGCAACACGCCAGTGCGTGACGCTTCCGCGACGCGCAATTGCACTTCGTACCGCTGGCCTCCGGCCGGCGCCTTTGCATCTGACTCTGCAACCACAGCAGGGAGCGAATTCATACCCTCCATAAAACGACCGCAATCCCCCACCGCTTGCGCAGCCTCACTCGCGCAACATGCTTTGCGCGCGCAAGCGTGCCGTTCAACCCCATCAACGCGAGCTGCAGTCCAGCTCGTTACCGTTTGCGCTGATTCATTTGCGCAAGATCGCCAGTGCGTGACGCTCCCGCGCGCGCAATTGCACTTCGTACCGCTGGCCTCCGGCCGGCGCCGTTGCATTTGACTCTGCAACTACGTCAGGGAGGGGATTCATCCCCTCCGTAAAAGGATCGGCATTATTCCCCACCGCTTGCGCAGCCTCATCCGCGCAACATGCTTTGCGCGCGCAAGCGCGCCGTTCAACCCCATCAACGCGAGCTGCAGTTCAGCTCGCTACCTTTTGCGCCGATTCACCCGCGCAACACGCCGTTGCGTCGCTGCCGCCGCGGACCGAACTGACCGTGAGACCAGCTTGACACCGGCCGTGGCGAGTCCTATCGTTTCGCACAAGACAGAGTCGAGATCGAAGTCCCCGCCACGCGCGCGGGACTTCCGATTCGGAGGTGCCCGATGCCGCTAGACCTTACGACACTGACGTTGGTGGAAAGACCGGTAACCAAGGAAGAAGGACTGCGTATTTTGGAACGCGATCAGTACCGTTGCCAGTACTGCGGATTGGATGGGATGGCCAGCTTCGAGAACGCGCTGGCCATGTCGGTGGATTTCGTGGTGCCGCGGGCTCGCAAAGGCAAGAAGGACGACCGCAACCTGGTGGCCTGCTGCCGCTCGTGCAATTTGATCAAGGGTACGCGCGTGTATCGCAACTTTGACGAAGCCAAAGCGCTACGTCCTCGCGCGCCGCGACGCGCTGAGCAAAGCGTGGGAAACCAAAAAGGCCGCGCCGCCCAAAGCCGCAAAAGCTCAAAAGCCCGCAGCGCAACGCGAAACATCCAAAACCGCGTCCGCTTCCGTGGTCGGCAGCTCGCCGCTATCAATTCGCGGCAGCTAACCAACCCACAACCGCCAAGCATCTAAGTTCCATGACGACGGCCGGCGCAAGTCGCAGGGAACGGGGGCGATTCATGCCCTCCGCCAAACCGCCAAACGTCGATTGCGGTTCCCCACCGCTAGGTCGAGTTAATCTACGGTAGCGCGATTAAAACTCCGCGCAAGCCGCGCAAAATCAGCAAGTTGCAAATTTCTAATCGGCGGTAAATCGACCCCTAACGAAGCTGATTTGGCCTCGCACATCAGGCTCGAGCCGCGCTACTGCGCGGACAGAATATTGATGAGCGACGCTGCGACAGGCGTTCCGATTCCGGTGACGTAATCGTAACCTGTGCTCGCGGTGCAGATCGCGCCGCACGCGCCGTTTGTGCCGGCTGTGATCGGATGGAAATTCGCGGCGGCGCTTTGCTTCGAGAGCGAGTAGAGCAAGGTGTTCGCGCCGGAGAGACGCGCTTTGCGATTCGCGACGCGCATCGAGTTCGAGATGGCGAGAAGCGCGGCCCATTGCGGCGAGCCTGCGCTTGTGCCGCCGACGCAGAACCAACCTGACGCGCCGCTGAGCGCGACCGAATCGTACACGGCGAAACCGGTTGCGGGGCTCGCGTTGTAGGAAACGTCGGGCGTGCCGCGATAGCCGCGCGCGTCATTTGGTATTCCGAACGAGGATTGGAAGAGCGGCTCGCACTTCGCGCGAGCTTAAGCCTCCGCCGCTGCCCGACCATGCTGCTTCGCTGAGATAGTTTCCATTCGCATCGATCGTGAGCGATGTGCCGCCAACGCCGACGACATCGGGCGACGACGCGGGATACGCAACGCCGGTGCCGTTGTCGCCGGACGCGGCGAGAAAAGTGACGCCGGTCGAGACGAAGTGATTGTCCTGGCGCGATTCGCTCGAGAATTCCGAGACGGTCCAGCTCATCGAGACGACGGAAGAGCCGTTGCGGACGGCGGTGTCGACGGCGTTGAGCAGGTCGCCGAGGCTGTTGGTGGTGGCTTCGACGAGAAGGATCGTGGCTTTCGGCGCGATGGCGTGGGCCCATTCGATGTCGAGCGAAATTTCGAGCGCCCAGCCTGCGTTGGCTTTTGGACGCTTCGAGCCGCCGAAGATTTTGTGGAAGCAGCCGTTGGCGGTGGTGCATGGCGGCAGGCCGAATTGCTGGTCGAAGACGGCGAGATCGGATTCGGCGTTGGGGTCGTCGTAGGCATCAATGATGCCGATGATCTGGCCGGCGCCTTGATTGGTGATCTGGTCGAAGCCGTAGGCGTGGCGGATTTGCGCCGGCGAGTAGCCGTTGGGAGTGGTCAGCGTGACGCTGGGCAGCGGATGAATCGAATACGGCGCGCGCATGAAGGTGATGGGCTCGGGACTTTCGCTTTCGAGCGGGAGGCGAAAGGCAAGCGAACGCTGGGCCATGAGCGGTCCGGAGGCGCAGAGCATGAAAACGATGATGGCCAGGGCGCGTGCGGCGCTGGAACGAATTGAGATTTGGCTAGCGGTGCGGATTGCTGTGTGAATTTCGGTGCGAACGGCGGCGCGGAAAGCTGCAGACTGCTGACTCATAGCGACCCCCCCTCAGGGTCGTTAGTGACGGGCTCTATTGGCAGAGATTTGCGACGAGGTGAGGATAGCGTTCGCGATGGAAGTGGGGCTATGGGCCGCGGCGCTCAATCTGGTGGTACGAAGGTTTTGCGGATGCGATTGCACTGAAATAGTGCAACGGGAATCGCGCTGCAAATGTCAGACGCGGCGCAAATTATGCGTGCGGAGAAAAAGAAAACGCGATTCGCCGGAAGCGAATCGCGTTTGTGGAAGCTATGAAATCAACTCCATAGCTGGAAGTTGAGGTGGCTATGCAGCCGATGCGTTTTTCGAGCGACGGCGAAGACCACCGCAGAGCGCGAGCAAGCCGGAACCGAGCAAGAGCATTGACGACGGCTCAGGCGCGTTTACCGTGCCGGGCACGAATTTCACGTCGGTGGGAAGGTCTGTCAAGCTGTCGGTATAGAAAGTGAACAATGACGGCAGGTCAGAGACATTATTGAATGTGAAGGCCGCGGAATTGCCGGTGTCGACTTTCGGTGAAGAAGTGATTTGGATCCGCGGGAACCAATGCCGCAGTGCAAGGCAGAGGATTGCCCGTGTTCGGATCTTTCATCACGCTCCCACCAGCATCAAGCGCGTGCGTCGGGTCTGTCGAGTTGTTGCAGTACAGACCGCCATAGGTCAAGCCAGCTAGACTCGGAAACGTGAGAGTGAGAACCGAACCGGGTGTGATCGTGTCGGGAATTTGAAACGCGAAAAGAGTTGTCGCAGGGTTGCCGCCTTGACTGACGAACGAGAATGAAAAAACCGGACTTGCCGGCCACTGTGTTGCTCAGCTGAGTGGCGGATTGGCAATTCGTCATAAGATTTACGCAATTCGGATCGGTGTCGCCATAACCCGAGGCACCGACTTCCGCTCGGTTCGCCCATGCCGGCGCAACCGAAAGTAACAGCAGAGCTAAGCCAGAGAGCAGACGTATTCGAAGGTTCATAGTGTCTTCCCAAAGTAGATTTGGAGAATTTTAAGTATTCAGAGCGAGCGGCTGGGCGCTTTACTCCATAGAAAGCTGTAGCAATTTTCTTTCCCAAGATGGAACGACCTATTTCGTTTAGTTTGAACGACTCATCGATCGGAAGGAAGCGGTGAGGCGACAGGATTTCGCTTTTGGTGCAAATCGTTGCACATTAGAGATCGTTTGAGTTCCGCGATGGCGCCGATCAGGCATGTGAGACGCTAACGGAAGCCTTCATCGCCCCGAATCGAAGGGCCGAGAGGTTTTAGAGGTGCCTGTGGCATAATTGCGAAACTTTCCGAGACCCCCTCGATGGACGACCTCAAACCGGACAATCCCGATCAGGAAACGCTAGGAGCGACTTCGCCTCCTGGTGAAGACCGAACCGCGTCCGGTTTCAGCTTTGATGGGCGAGCCACGCAGGACCGACTCTCTCCACGAATTTCTTCGTTCGTTAAAGGTGAACTTCTTGGCTGGGCGCTTCCGGATCGTGCGATTTGTGGCGCGAGGCGGAATGGGAGAGGTTTACGAAGCCGAAGATACGGAATTAAGCGAGCGAGTGGCGCTGAAAACGATTCGGTTCGAATTCGCGGAGGAAGATCGGAGCGCAGAACGATTCAAGCGCGAGATTCAACTGGCGCGAAAGGTAACACACCTCAACGTTTGCCGGACATTTGATGTGTTCCGGCACATTGACACACACGCGGATGGGCGAACGACCGAAACGATGTTCGTCAGCATGGAATTACTTGTTGGCGAAACGTTGCGGGACCGAATCCGGCGTGGCTGGAAAAATGACGGAGAGCAGAAGCGCTTCCGCTGGTGGAGCAGATGGCAGCCGGTCTTGACGCCGCGCATCGCGTGGGCGTCGTCCACAGGGACTTCAAGAGCAGCAACGTGATTTTAGTTGCGTCCGAGCAGAGTCCGGGCGGCGTGCGGGCGGTCATCACAGACTTCGGATTGGCCCACGGGCTTGTTCCTTCCGGACTCTCGCTCACTGGGTCACAAGAGATGGTCGGCACGCCGGCTTATATGGCGCCGGAGCAATTGAACGGCGGGGCGATCACGCCTGCGACTGATATTTATGCTTTGGGCGTAGTGATGTTTGAAATGTTGACGGGCGCGGTTCCGTTCAACGCCGATAATCCGCTCTCGACGGCGCTGAAGCGACTCAGCGAGCCTGCGCCATCGCCGCGGGTGCACGTTCCGAGTGTTGACCCTGGCTGGGAAAGCGGAATCCTGCGGTGCCTGGAGCGCGAGCCAAGCGAGCGGTTTGCGAGAACCGACGAACTGATAAAAGTGCTGAAAGGCGACGAAGTGTTGTTGCCGAAGCGGCCGTGCGCGCAAGGCCTCGTCCAACGATAAGAAGATGATTTATCTAGCCGCTGCGGCGGCCGTGCTTCTTATTCTTTGTGCGCTAGGCTACGTTGGGTACAAACACGATTTCTGGCGCGCACAGCAGACCAACAAGTTAACTCCCGCGGCGGAGAAAGCGCGGACGTCAGTTGCAATTCTGGGTTTTCAAAACCTCTCCGGACAAGAAAGCTCGAACGTGTTGGGTGAAATGCTGGCCGACAGCCTGTGGTCGCAGCTGGATACCGATCAGATCCGATTCATTCAACCGAGCCGCGTGGATGAAATGAGGCAGAGCCTGGGGATTCGCGACATTTCCGAATCGCTAAATAAGGAGCAAGTGGGAAAGATTGCGAAATACCTGGGAAGCGACGTGCTGGTGACAGGCTCTTACCGAGTGAGCGGATCATCCAATCAGCGAACGATTGACTGGAACATCCATCTGATTCGGACAGCGGATGACGAAAGTATCGGATCAATTCAGAGGACTGGCACTGAATCGGATTTGAATAACATGGCGGTTCGCGCGGGAAAGCTTATTCGTGCGAGACTGGGCGTCGAATTGAGCGCTTCGGAAGAATCGCGAGTGGATGCTCAGCTTTTTCGACGAACAGTGACGCGTTGAAATATTTTTCGGAAGCGCGAGAAAAGCTGAGGAACTTTGAGGTGCTGGCTGCAACAAAACTGCTGCGAGAAAAGCGTTAGCGCCGATCCCGATTTCGCACAGGCGCACAGCCTGCTTGCAGAGGCATGGTCCGATCTCGGATATGACTCAAAAGCGGAAGAGGAAGCAAAGAAGAGCATTTGATCTGGCGGGAAAATGTCGACCGAATCGCGCGGGCTTATCAGCGGGCGATATTTCGAGATGAGCCGCGATTGGAATAAAGCGATCGAGCAATATTCGTCATTGTGGACACTTTTCAACGACGATCCCGAATACGGGCTGCTGCTGGCCAGAGCCCAAATCGGAGCCGGCAAAGCGTCGGCGGCGCTTACGACGCTGTCGCAACTTAGCAGCCGAACTCTGCCGCTCGGCATCCAGGCGCAGATGGATTTGCTGAGAGCCGAAGCGCAACAATTTCTCGCAAATTACCGTGAGCAGCTTTCGGCTGCAAACTCCGCTGCGGAAAAAGCCAAATCGTTGGGATCGAATCTCCTGCTTGCGCGCGCCCGTGTTTTTCAGTGTTGGGCAACTATGTACTTGGGAAGCCCTGCCGACGCCAAGCCCCTGTGCGAAGAGGCGGGCAAACTGAACACGCAATCCGGAGATCAGCTCGGGATCGCTCGTGCCACAAATCGAGATTGCAAATGCATACTACAGCCAAGGGGATCTGAACGAGGCTCGACCTCTCTACGAACAGGCGGCGGCAATCGCGCAAACCATCGGAGATAAATTAGATGAGGCGGGAGCGCTAACCAACATCGCCAATATCAGGAATGTCCAGGGCGACTTGGCAGGAGCCAAGAAAGCTTACGAGGACAGCATTGCGGTGGCTCGCGACCGCGGCGACAGAAGTGGACAGGCGCTCGCGCAGCAGAATCTCGCTATCGTCCTTTTCGAGCTTGGGTGATTCGCGGCAGGGCGACGCGATGTTCGAGCAATCGATCAAAACTTGCCCATGAGATCGGAGACAAGCGAATTGAGTCTCTTGCTCTGAACAACCTCTGCATGGTCTCTCTGCAAGGCGGTGAGCTGGAGCGAGCGCTTAAGAGTTGCGCAAGATTCGCTCCGCATGCGGTCGGAGATGGGTGACGCCGGGCGTGAGGCGAGGTCGCGCGACAATCTAGGAGATGTGCAGGTCGCTCAAGGAAATCTCTCGGGCGCGCGGCAAAGTTATCAAGAGGCGCTGAAAACGCAGCAGTCGCTGGGACAAAAGAGCGACGCGGCGTACTCACAGATTTCGCTGGCGGCTTTGGCGCTTGAGGAGAAGAAGCCGGAGGATGCGAAGAAGCTTGCACAGGAGGCGGTGACGGAACTGGCCAGCGAGAAAGACGTGGGCGGAGAGGCGCAGGGACGAGGGACGCTGGCGCTGGCGTTGCTCGATTTGGGCGACATAGCTGGAGCGGGGACGCAGATCGAGCAGGCGACGACCTTGGCGCAGCAGGCGAATGACCGGAACTTGAAATTGATGACGGCGATTGCGAAGGCGCGAATTGATGCGGCGTCGGGGAAAAATGAGGATGCGATGAAGGGACTCGCGTCCGTGGAGAAGGAAGCGCACGCGGCGGGACTTGTGGCGATCGAGTTTGAAGCGCGGCTGGCGCTAGGCGAAGTGGAGCGCAAAGCTGGGCAGACAGCCAAGGCGCGGGCGACTTTGAATGCGCTCGCGCAGGAAGCGAAGGCCAAAGGTTTTAATCTTATCGCTGCGAAAGCTGGCGGACGCGCCGAAATAAGCGGGCGCGGCTGGGGCCTTAGACAGCTTCTTGGATATCTCTGCCGGGCGTATCATAGGCAGTGAAATCGTGGCGGTGAAATCGTGTTCGAGCGGTTTCGGTTCGTCGCTGATGGCGCGGCGTTCGTGGGGCATTCGGAAGATTCCGAGATTGAGTAGATTTCAAAATGATAAGGAGGGTTTCACATGGCATCGAAGAACGATAAGGGCGACAAGCGCGGTCCGAGCTACAGCCAACTTATCCGAAGGGACGCGGCGGTCTGAGCCGATTCTGCATCAGAATGCGCGCGAGATTCAGCCGTACGGCAAGATCGCGAAGCTGCCGATCGCGCTGGATGAAAAAGTGTGCGCGAAGAGCGCCGAAAATTTGAATCAACTGCTCGCGGACACGATGACGCTCCGCGACATGTACAAGAAGCATCATTGGCAAGTGGCGGGGCACACGTTCTATCAACTGCATCTGCTTTTCGACAAGCATAACGGCGAGCAGGACGAGCTGGTGGACGAAATCGCGGAGCGGATTCAGCTGCTGGGCGCAATCAGCCTGGCGATGGCGGCGGACGTGGCGGAGACGACTATTATTCCGCGGCCACCGCGCGGGCGCGAGGAAGTGCCGGTGCAACTTTCGCGGCTGCTCGAAGCGCACGAGATTATTCTGAAGGAAGCGCGGACGATGGCGAAGCAGGCGAGCGACGCGGGCGACGACGGGACGAATGATTTGATCGTGAGCGATGTGATCCGCACGAATGAGCTGCAGGTGTGGTTCATTTCCGAGCACCTGGTGGATGTGCCGGTGGTACGCGCCGACGAAGCGAAAGCTGCGACGGCAAGGTAGCGAAAGATGACAGCGGAAACTCCCAGCCTCGCCGCTCCATCAACTGACGATCAAATGCTACGCGCTTGAAGACGCGATGGTGGTGGAATGCGCGGGGCGGCTCACGATGGAGCACGCGCCGCGTCTGAAAACTGAAGTGAAACCGCTGATTCCGCACCACAAGCGGATCATTCTCGATCTCGGCGAAGTTGCGTTCATGGACAGTTCCGGGGTGGGAACGCTGGTGGGCTTGTATATTTCGGCGCGGAACGCCGGTGGCAAGCTAGAGGTTTGCAACATGAGCAAGGCGGTTCGCGATCTGCTGGGGATGTCGCATTTGCTTTCGGTGTTCGAGGCTTGCGGGAAGTACGGAATGAGGATGTAGGTGGCGAGGGCGGCGCTGCGAAAGCATCGAGTTGGCTGCGATGTGGTGAAGCGATGTGCTAAGCGGCGTGCTGATATGCGCGGGTGTTTTTTAAATTGATATTGGGAGTTTTCCGTGTGCAGGAATATCAAAACACTTTTCAACTTTGAACCGCCGGTGACGCAGGAGGAGGTTCGAGCTGCGTCACTGCAATTTGTGCGGAAGATAACGGGATTCAACAAGCCGTCGAAGGCGAACGAGGCCGCGTTTGACGGGGCGGTGGATGAAATCGCGAAAATTTCTGCGCGTCTTCTGCGATCGCTCGAAACGACTGCAACCCCGAAAAATCGAGAGGAAGAAGCCGCGAAAGCCAAAGCGCGAGCGGCCGAAAGATTTGGAACATAACGCGAAAACATTCGAACGGGCCCGCGATGGCAAGTGTTGGTGAAAAGTGTTGGTGAGATGAAGAGCCGAGCCGCGGGTGGAATATCGGCCGGGTTGCTTGCCGGTTTGTTTGGCGTGTTTCTGGCCGGATGGCTCGGAATTTCAGGCGGCGGATTTCCTGCTGCTTCAGAATCAGCCGCAGAACCAAACTACACGATACGAGCCATCCGTTATGCGAACCTCGCGAAGTTCCCCCTCGCTGAACTCGTAACCGGCGTACCGAAAGATCAGACGATCGACATCGCGATGATTTTTTGGGTGATCCAGGGAGGGGGCCGGACGATTCTTTTTGACAGCGGTTGCCATCGGCAGAAATGGATTGAGGAATACGGCTTAAGCGATTTTCTGTCGCCCGATCAAGCGTTGAAGCAGGCGGGGATCGAGCAGGACAGCGTGACGGACATTATTATCAGCCACGCGCACTGGGATCACATGGACGGAATCGATTTATTTCCGAAGGCGACGATTTGGATTCAGAAAGGTGAGTACGAATATTATTCGGGCGCGGCATGGCAGCCGGGCGGAAAACATGGCGGAATCGAGCCGGAAGATGTGCTGGAGCTGGTGCGCCGGAATGAGCGCGGGCAACTGCGATTCGTGGATGGCGATGACGTTGAAATCATTCCGGGGATTCGCGCTTACATCGGATCGCGGCATACGTTCGCATCACAATATATTCGCGTGGGTGGAGAGCCGGCGTATGTGCTCGCGTCCGACAATTGTTATCTTTACGAGAACCTGCGGACCCACAGTGCGGGGGCTACGTTTGATCCGTCGGACGCGGCGGGGAATATTGCGCAGCAGGCTCGCATGATCGCGCTCGCGGGCTCCGCGGATCGCGTGGTGCCCGGACACGACCCGGAGCAATTCAAGCGCTTCCCTACGACTGGGCGTATCGCGCAGATTCGATAGCAATCTTCTTGCCCGAGCTGTGCTGTGAGCGCGGCGCAGAATTATTTTGCGCGAGTCGCTTTCCAATCGCCGGTTTTGCCGCGGCCGCTCATCGTGCCGGACATGGAGTCGCCGTCAACTGTGCCGGTGTAATCGAGCGGGATGCCTGCGGTGACGTGGAACTTGATGTTGTTGCCGTCGACGGTGCCGGCGATCGTGCCGGATTGGCGAGGGCCTTTGAAGGTGCCGGTGATTTTGCCGCCGTCTTGCGCCAGGGTCATGGATTGCTTGGCGTTGCCGGTGTCGCCGCTGACATTAATGGTCCAGCTGCCGGCGACGTTCGCGGGCTTGTCCTGAGCTGCGGCGGCGCTTGCGACGGCGGCGAGAAGAATAAATAGCGCCAGGATTTTTCCAGGGCTTATTCTGCTTTTCATTATTCCTCCGGGGTTTTTCTTTCGGGCGCCGAGTGGCGCTTCGTTTCTGTTTGGAATCAGTTTTTTGAGCTAAACGCGAAACGATTCGATCGAGAAATCTGCTGAATGCCGTCGAGCGCCGGGGCTGAAGTATCTCGCTGATGTCATGCGTGCCGCAATCAATTTTTAGCGATTGTTGGAAATGGTCGTTTCGATTGACAGGGTCGCGCGCGGCGGTATACATTCCGCGAGCTAATCCGACTGAAATAAGAATCTGAGGGAATCGCTGCGCCGCACGCGTCGGCGAATTTTGCGTCCCAGCGAACGAGGGAGTGCGGTCTGAATGCCCCGCCTTTTCTTTACAGCCGTTTTACTTCTCCTGACGGCTGCCCGCGCCCTGGCACAGGAGGCATCGCAAGGATTCACCAGCGGTTCTTACCCTGACAGCGGCGATCGCCGAAGCGCAGCAAAATAACCGGTCGATCAAGATTTCGATATCAGGGCGTGCTGTACGCGAACGATGCGATTCTGGCCGCGAAGACGCAGCGCTATCCTCAGTTCAATGTACAGCTGATCGGGTCTGGGCTGCTGCAAGCGATCAATGTCAGCGTTCCGGAAAATGCGTTCGGGCCCGTGAACGGGTCGCCCGTGCCGCCGACAGAACACCGTAATTACCACGGAACCAAAATTCTCGGCGCTGGCTTTCATTCAGGCTTATCAGCCGCTCTCGCAGCTCTACAGCGCGCATTTGAATATTCAGCTGATGAAGGTGGGAAAGCAATTGAGCGAGGAACAATTGCGGCAGCAGCGGCAGCAGATCACGAACTCCGTGAAAGAGGCTTATTACGGACTTTTGCAGTCGCAGAGCGCGCTGGAGGCTGCGCAGGAAAATTTCAAGGCGCTGCAGGAAGTGGACCGGACGACCGAGCAATACGTGCAAGAAAAAACGGCGCTGCTGTATCAATCGACGGGCGTGAAAGCGCAGTTGGCGCAGGCGGATTTGCAGGTGATCACGCTGCAAGACACGCTCGAAACGCAAAAAGAAAATTTGAATGATTTGATGGGACGAGATATCCGGACGGAGTTTCGGTTGGGCGGCGTGCCGGAGGCGCCTTCCTGAAGAACAGAATCTGGAACTGGCGCGCAAGACGGCTCTTGGCGAACCGCACGGAGATTCGACAGGCACAATTCAAGATTGACCAGGCGGTGTATTCGCGGCGGCTGCAGAAAGCGCAGTACATTCCCGAGGTGGGGATTCAGTACCTTTTTTTTTCACCCTTCACGATCCAGGGATTTCCGTCCGCAGTGAATTCGCTGGGAATTTCGCTCAAATGGGATGTCTACGACTGGGGCAATAAGCGGCACTTGATGGATGAGAAGCAGAGAAATATCGAACAGAGCCAGTTGAATCTGACCGAGACGCAGAGCCAAGTGGTGATTGATCTGGACAACCGTTTTCGAAAACTGCGAGAAGCGCGAGCGGGCCTGAAAGTGGCGCAGCTTGGAGCAGGAGGCGGAGAAGCAAAAACTGCAGGTGGTGATGGAGCAGTATAAGCAGAAGGCGGCGCTGCTCAGCACGCTGCAAACGGAACAAGCGAACATGGCGCAGGCAGAGGCGCAGTATCAGCAAGCGCTATCTACATTTTGGAGCGCGCGTTCGGAATTCGAGAAATCGCTGGGCGAGGATTAGATGCGAAGAATGCGAAGCTACCGCCGCGGACTGCCGTCAGTTTGTTGTTTACTGATCGCCTGCATTCTCGGCGGGTGCGAATCCGCGCATAAGGCGCCCGAGAAGCCGCTGATTCCCGTGACGGTCACCGAGGTGGCAGGAATATTCCGGTCCCGAAGGCGTGACGTACTCGGCGAGCATCGTGCCGTACGACCAGGTGAATGTTGCGTTCAAATCGGGCGGATACGTGACGACGATTTTGCAGCGCAAAGGTGTGGACGGACGAGAGCGCAATTTGCAGCAGGGCGATTGGGTGAAAAAGGGCGAGGTGATGGCGCGGGTGCGCGAGTCGGATTACCAGCATGCGGTCGAGCAGTATCAGGGACAACTGGAGCAGGCGCAGGCTGGAGCGGTGAAGTCCAAACAGGATTTTGGGCGCGCGCAGGCTCTTTACAAGGCGAACGCCATGACCCAGTCCGATTACGATGCTGCGAAAGCGCAGAATGACTCGAGCCAGGCCTCTGTGACGACGGCGCAGGCGGTCGTCGACCAGGCTCAGCAGTCCTTGAGCGATTGCGAACTGCGAGCGCCAACGGATGGCCAGATTCTGAGCCGCAATATCGAGCTTGGAGCGCTGGTAGGGACAGGAACGACCGGGTTCACGATGGGCGACACCAAGCGCGTGAAAGCGGTTTTTGGAATTCCGGATACGGTGCTCGCTTCCGTAACGCTGGGTAAGAGACAAGGAATTCAAACGGAGACTTACTCGCAGGAATTTTATGGCCAAGTGACCGCGATCGCGCCTCAAGCGGATCAGAAGAGCCGGACGTTTCAGGTGGAAGTTACCATTCCGAATTCAAACGACCTTCTGAAATCAGGCATGGTGGCGACTCTCGATCTAGGCCAGCCGAAACTGACGTCACCGGTGCCGGTGGTGCCACTTGGAGCGATTGTTTCCGCTTCGGATGGAGCGAGCAAATTATTCAACGTATTTGTTGTCGTGCGGGATGGGGACAAGGATGTGGCGAAGAGACGAACCGTTCAGCCGGGCATGACGTATGGAGACATGGTGTCGATTACAAAAGGCCTCAGCGCAGGCGATCGGGTGATTTCGAACGGCGCGACTCTGGTAAACGACGGGCAAGTGGTGCGGGTGATTCCTTAAATCTTCAGGCAACCGAAGAGACCAACGGATGGCACACCGAAGCGACGCGGATTACATCCAGAACGAGCGAGATACCGCTCGATTCTTCGTCGAAAACCGCCAAGTTTCCGGGATTCTGCTGCTGGCCACGTTTGCGCTTGGCATCTACGGTTACACGCAGATGCCCAAGCGGAAAGACCCGGATATTCCGGTGCGTGTGGCGTCGGTGCAGACGCAGTGGCCTGGAGCTACGGCGGAGCAAGTGGAACAGTTGGTCACGGGGCCGATTGAATCGAGCATCGCGCAAAACCCAAACATACGCGCGCCGAAGGGCGGCGATTTTGGCATCAAGTCGCTCTCGATACCGGGCCTTTCGATCATCCAGGTGCAGCTTTCCGACAGCGTAAAGGATTCAAAGAAGGAATTCAGCGACATGAACTTGAAGCTGAATTCTCTGAGCCTTCCGCAGGGCGCGGGGCCAATCAAGTTCAACAGCGATTTCGGAGACACTGCGGCGCTAATGCTGACGGTTGCGAGTCCGCTGGAGGATCCGACGGCGATTGCGGTGCGCGGCTACGCGATTGAGGCGGTGCTTGGGCGAGTGCGCAAAGAGCGGCGCGGAAAGGCCAGTGGCGTTCCAGTCTCACTTATTTATTGCTACCCGCTCACAGTTCCGCAAGAAGCTGTCCAAAGAAATGTGCGGGTATTCATTCAGTCCGCCGAAGCGCGCGGAATTTTAAGCCAAGCGCAATTCGTGAGTGGCCCCGGATTCGCCGCAGTCGATGGATTCACGAAGCAGACCGACGCGGAAATCTATGCCTACATAAAGTATTACGTCGAGACGAACGTGCACGAATCCGAGATCCATCCGGATACGTGGCCTCCGGTGGTAGTTCACGATCCGAGCAATGTGGGCTCTCAACTCGCTGCCGCGCCGGGAAACAAATACACGTATCGCCAATTAGACCAATATACGGATCTTCTCTCCCGCACGATTTTGGGAGCGCCAGAAGTTTCGCGAGTGGATCGAAATGGCGTGCTGCAGGAACAAATTTATCTCGACTATTCGCAGGAGCGGTTGGCCTCATACGGATTACAGCCATCGAATCTGAAAGGGATTTTGAACGCGCGCAATATCACGCTGCCCGGCGGAGCACTCGAAACGGGCTCGAAGAATATTCTGGTTGATCCGTCCGGTGAATTCACGAGTACGGCCGACATCGGTAACGTCATCGTAGGAACGTCGACAGCTGGGTCGGCTTTATACCTGCGAGATCTGGTGGATATCCGCAGCGGATACCAGAGTCCTGCGCGTTATTTGAACTATTACACCTGGCGCGACGGCCAGGGAAAGTGGCAGCGCACGCGGGCCGTGACCCTTGCCGTGCAGATGCGCAGGGGGAGCAGATCGCGAAGTTTGCGGAGCACGTGCAGGACAAAATCGCGAGACGAAGAAGTTGCTGCCGTCGGATTTAATCATTGCGGCTACATCCGATCAGCCCCGGCAGGTGAAAGAGAACGTCGACCTATTCATGGATGCGCTGTACGAGGCGATCGCGCTGGTGGTGATCGTATCGCTCATCGGATTCTGGGAATGGCGATCGGCAGTGCTGATGGCGATTTCGATTCCGATCACACTGGCAATGACGTTTGGATTCGCTCATCTGCTGGGCATCGATATTCAGCAGGTTTCAGTCGCGACATTGATTATCGCGCTCGGGCTTCTGGTGGACGATCCCGTGGTGGCCGGCGACTCGATCAAGCGCTCGCTGGACGATGGCCATCCACCGGTGATTGCGGCCTGGCTCGGACCAACCAAGCTGGCGCATGCGATTTTGTTCGCAACGAGTCACGAATATCGTCGCGTACCTTCCATTTCTGATGTTGAACGGCACCACGGGCGAATTTCTGTACAGCCTCCCGGTGGTGATGACCTGCGCGCTGGTGGCCTCGCGGCTTGTTTCCATGACATTTATTCCGTTTCTCGCCTATTACCTGCTGCGCCCGTCGAAGAAAAAAGAAAGCACGATGGAGGAACGCGAAACGAGGGGATTCACGGGCTTTTACTATCGCGTGGGAAAATTTGCGATTGATCATCGCTGGCCTGTTTTTGGAGCATCACTGCTCTTTCTGGTTCTCGGTGGATTTTTCGGGCATCGATTGAAGACGCAGTTTTTCCCGGACGATGTGCAGTACCTGTCGTTCCTGGACGTCTGGCTACCGAATGATGTGCCATTGACGGTGACCAACCGGTCCGCCATCCAGGTGGAAAATCTGCTGCGGGCGACGGCCGAAGCTTACGCGAAAGAGCATCCCGGTAAAGACGGGAAACCGCAGCCGGTGTTGAAATCGCTGACGACATTCGAAGGAGGAGGCGGGCCGAGGTTCTGGTTTTCGGTGACGCCGCAATTGCAGCAACTGAACTACGCGCAGGTAATTGTCGAGCTGTACAACAAGGACGACACACCGAAACTGATAGGCGCGTTTCAGGATGCGATTTCGAGAAATGCGCTCGGAGCGCGCGTGGACGTGCGCCAACTGCAGACGAATCCGGTGGATTATCCGGTGGAATTGCGAGTTACCGGACTCGCGGATGTCAGCGCGCTGGACGAAGCAAAGGATATCGCGACGTTGCGGTCCATCGCCGACAAGGTAACAGCTATTCTTAGCGCCGTTCCCGCGTCAGCTCGCGTGCGCGATGATTGGGGGCCGAAAGGCTTTCAAGTATGAACTCAAAGTGGACCCGGACCGGGCAAACCTGGCGGGCGTGACGAACCAGGATGTGGCGAATTCATCGAGCACGGCGTTGAGCGGCGCATCGTTAACAACTTTGCGGCGAGGCGATCAACAGATTCCCGTGGTTGCGCGACTGCGGATGGAAGAGCGCATGAATCTCTCCGACGTTCAAAATCTCTATGTGTATTCATCACAATCGAACAACAAAGTGCCGCTGCTCGAAGTCTCGTCCGTCGAAAACACGCTGCGAAATATGCGCATCCGGCGTCTCGAGCATTTCCGGACGATTTCCGTGCAGAGCTTCACTCAACCCGGATTTCTGGCTTCGGAGGTATTCACTCCCGCCGCGCCGAAATTAAAGGAAATGGAGGATTCGCTGCCGCCCGGCTACAAGATCATCGTGAGCGGCGAGCAGGCCAAGCAGGTGGATGGATTCAGGAATTTGACCGTGGTGATGGCGATTTCGATTGGGATGATATTTCTTGCGCTTGCCTTTCAATTCAAGCATTCAATCAAGCCGATTCTGGTCCTGGCCGCCGCGCCATACGGAGTGAGCGGAGCGCTGATTGCGCTTTACATCATGGGCTCGGCGTTTGGATTCATGGCCTTTCTCGGAATCGCGAGCTTGATTGGCGTGATCGTGAGCCATGTGATCGTGCTTTTCGATTTCATCGAGGAGATGCATGAGAAGGGCGAGCCGCTCGAACAGGCATTGCTCGACGCAGGTATTGTGCGGCTGCGACCGGTGATGATCACAGTGGGCGCGACGATCTTGGCGCTCTTTCCGCTTGCGATTCATGGCGGGCCGCTGTGGCAGCCGCTTTGCTACGCGCAGATCGGAGGGCTGGGGGTGGCGACGTTCATCACGCTGCTGCTGGTGCCCGTGCTTTATTCGATTTTCGTGCTGGATTTGAAGATTGTGACCTGGGGCAAAGTGGAGGCGCATTCGGCCGATACAATCAGTCTCCATCCGAAAGGAGAACTGCCGTCATGAATCGCGGTGCAAAAATTATTCCGCTGGTAGTTCGAGCTGCTTTGCCCTCTGGCCATCTTACTTGTGGCCGGATGTTTGATTCCCTGCCGCCTTTGCACAGAGCGAACCCTCGACGCCGCCTGCTGCAAAAAGACTGCGGACGTGATGCTTCAGATGAGCCGTTCATTTCAAGATCTTGCCAAGCGAGTGTCGCCGGCGGTTGTGGAAGTGCTTGTGACGGGCTATGGCTCGCCGAGCGATGAGGACGAAAAGGCTTCGAGCTGCGTTGGGGCGAGAGCGGGCGGTGGGATCGGGTGTGATTGTCGATCCAGATGGATACATCGTGACAAACGCTCACGTGGTGAAAGGCGCGGACCGTGTGCGCGTGGTGTTGACGCCGCCGATAACCGGCGAATCGCAAGCGGAAGGTTTGCTGAAGGCGCGTGGGAGGATCCTGCCGGCACGAATCGTAGGAGTGAGCAAGCTGATCGATCTCGCGGTGTTGAAAGTGGAAGCAACCGGCTTCCCACGCTTCCGATTGGCCGTTATAACCGGGTGCAGAAGGGTGAAATCGTGCTGGCGTTTGGCAGCCCGGAAGGCTTGCAGAATTCCGTAGCGTTCGGGCTGGTGAGCTCGGTGCTGCGGCAACAAAACCCGGACGACCAGATGGTGTACATACAGACGGATGCTGCGATCAATCCCGGAAACAGCGGCGGCCCGCTGGTGGATGTGGAAGGCAACGTGGTGGGCATCGACACTTTTATTTATTCGAAGTCCGGGGGAAATGAAGGATTGGGGTTCGCGATTCCGGGCGGCATCGTGCGGTTTGCGTATGAAGAAATTCGCAAGTATGGAAGAGTGCGGCGGCGCGCGATCGGCGCGGATCTTCAGTCGCTAACGCCAGAACTGGCCGGCGGCCTGGGACTATCGACGGACGTGGGCGCGATTGTTTCCGATGTGGAACCCGGCGGCCCGGCGGACCGCGCTGGATTGAAAACGGGCGACGTGATTGTGAGTCTCGATGGCTTTCCGGTTAACAATGTGCCGCTTTTTACGTTGGGGCTGTATGTGCTGAATTCGGGCGGCTCCGCGAAGCTCGGAATTCTGCGCGGCACGAAAAAAATTGAGGCCGATGTGGCGGTTGTCGAGCCGCGCAGCGACCCGCAGCGGCTGTCCGAGATGGCTGAGCCGGCGAAGGGACTGATTGCGAGCTTGGGGATCGTGGGCATCACTGTTACGCCGGAAGTGGCTGAGTTTTTGGGAGGCTTGCGGATGCCTTCAGGAGTGGCGGTGGCATCGCTGGTGTCTGACCAGCTGGCTGTTGATTCCGGGCTGGCAGAGGGCGACGTGATTCACACTTTGAATCGCGTGCGAATTACTACCGTGGACGATCTTCGCGCGGCTTTCACGAGTCTGAAGCCGGGAGAGCCCGCTGCGATGCTCGTGGAAAGGGCCGGGAAGTTCACGTACCTGACGTTCGAAATGGAATAACGAACGGAAACATTCCCGGCACCGCAACTTATTTTTGCGGTTTCTTTCAGCGCTTCTGATAATTCGCGTTTTGCGTCGCGACTGTGAGTTGTTTGCTGACGCCTTCGACCGTTGTGCTGGATACGTGGTTCGTCCCGTCCGGCAGGCGATCAAATCTGACGGTGAGATTCATGCCGTCGCTCGGCCCATCCATGTAGGAAGCGATCTGGATGCTTTCGAGCTGCTTCTGTTCCTTATCGATCGTCAAGGTCATGGAATCGCCTGGCTTCACGTAGTTGTGAATGACGAGCTTTAAGCCGCCTGGTCCCGGCGACATGGAAATGTTTCCTTTGGCATAGGCGGCTTGAATTAGATCTTTGTCCGGAGGGACATACTGCTGGGCAAGAGCCTTCATTTGCTCGGCATAGTCCTCATACTCTTCCTTTTTCTTCTCTATCACCCTTTGCTTTAGCCGGCCACCGCGGCCTCCAGAATCCTGAGGTTGCGCCGCCGGCGCGGAATCCAAAGAAGTCTTCTGCGGCTTTCCATCCGGGCCGTTTTGAACCTGGAAGTGCTGTTGCTTTTTCTCCTGCCCTTTCAAGCTGATCGTGACGGTCTCGACCCATGTGTATTGCGCCAGGGCCTGTTTATTCTTTCGCCATCGATTCTTTGAGCTGCGCGACTTGTTGTTGAAGACCGCCTTCCTGGGCGTATAGGGCGCAGGCGGAGGCAAATGACGCGACGAACAGAAGGGAAAGCAAACTCTTCCGGGACATTTTCGATCTCCTTGAAAATTTGAAGCGAAAACCGGATTACAACATCCACGCCGGGCGCACTCTTATACGTCTGGCGATGGCTTCTGTAAAGACAATAAGTCTGGAGAGCGACCGAGAAAATAGCTTCAGCAGCTAGTCAGGGAGACGAAATACGAGCCTGATGTCGTCCTGGACCGGAATGCGCCGACCTTCAAAAAGGGTCGGGCCGTAGCGCCACTCGCGAACAGCAGTTACGGCCGCTGCCACGAGCGCTTCCGGACCACTTACCGGTTGGACGCTCTGAATGTTCCCGTCCGCGCTAATCACGGCGTGCAATCGCACCGTGCCTTCAATTCCCTGCTCTTTGGCTTCGACCGGATAAAAAGGTGAAACTCGTCTCAGTGGCCGGCCAACAACCAAATCTTTTGCTGGCTGTTTTTGCGAACTCAGATTATGAGGCACTGGGATGGAACGCCGAGAACTGATCGCGACTGTGGCGGAGGCGCTCACGGCTTCTTCCGGCAAGCTTATCGCGGGGCTTGGAGTCGCTACTGGCCGCGGCGCGCTGACCGGGGCTTCAGTCCGCCTCGCGGCGGCCCGAGCCTCGGTTGCGGGGGGAGTGTTTCGAGCCTCTATACGCGGCGCGGGCGGTTGTTGGGGCGGATTTGTCCGCGGGGGAACGCTGGCAGGGGGGTTAGCTGCTACGGCCGGAGGAGGCGGCACAACCTTCGGCGGAGGTGGCGTGTTTTCTTTGATTCTCTCGGTGTTCGCGGCTGATATCTGCTCAGGCGTGGCCTCCACAATGTTCTGAAGACGAATCGTACCCGTGAGACCGTCGAAAACACCGGTGATCAATACATCTTTGCCCAGAAAACTGGCGGCTCTCTGCTGGTCATCTATGTGGTACCAGACATCGTCCTCGTAATCTTTTAGCACCAGGCGCACTTGGTTCTGGGATACCACTCGGCCGCCAAATCTCTGCGATTTGGGCTGCCCCTGGATGACAACCTGTTGCCAGAAATTCGCCGGCAGTGCGCGAGATGCTGGCAGGACAGTGCAGAGGAGAATCGCCACGACCGCCAGGCCCACAGCGGTTCTGTTCATTTTTGCCCTCGGTTATCAAGCAGGAAAGTACAGCAGGTGGGCAGCAGTCATAGGACCCCATCAAAGCCGACTTTCCTCTGATGAATGGCCGGGGATACCACGTTAGCGAAGAAATCTGTGAAAGTAAATGGGCGCAGCCATGCGCCCGGCTACGAATAAGTTCCCTACCAGTTGGGGCGATCTTTGTGGAACCTCATGCGAATTGGCCGCAATTTCTCCTGCTGCCAACCGTGCTCAGGACATTCGAGCCTGCGCGGAAATTGCTTCGCGCCGGGCACAGGCCTGGCTACGAGTTCTGCACCGCATTTCGCGCACTTCATCGTAGCCGAATCCTTTTCGACAGGCTAACCTCAATAAGGTACAAGTATTCTTTCAAGAATGCGGCTCTTCTGAAACGTCAGGATGCACACGAAACTCCGCTCGCAGCATGATTGAGGAGGGTAAATGAGCAAAAGCATTTTAACCGGTTTGGGGCTTGCTGTAGTGCTGAGCCTATCGTTAGCGGCCTGTCAGGATACAAAAGCGCGCCAGGAGAACGAACAATTAAAGGCGCAGGTATTGCAATTGCAGAAAGACGCCGGTGATTTGGGAAATCGCATCGATGTTCTGACAAAGGAAAACACCGAGCTAAAAGCGGAAAACGAACGTTTGAAAACGAAACATCCGGCGAAAAAATCCTCTAAGTCCAAACATCGGCACACCAAATCCAAGACGGCCACGAGCACTCAGGATTGAAGTGTGATCCCGCAACCGTGGGAAATGTGAAAATTGCGTGAAACGCTCCGGCTGCCTGAAACACTATCTCTGGACAGAATAGCCAGCGGAGAAGCTTGGATCCGGCTGCGTTGCAAAGCATTCCACAGCCGCGTCGATGAGCTTCAATAAATACTGTCGAAGGTGAATATGTCCATAGCGTCGAAAATGCGGCCGGAGACCCAAGATCCGGTCAAAATTGACCCCGAACATTACAAAGTCGAATTCGAAAACGAGAAGGTGCGCGTACTCCGTGTCAAGTTTGGACCGCATGAGAAATCCGTCATGCACGGACACACTTCTGCAATCGAAATAAACCTCACGATCGCTCATCTCCTCGTCACCTATCCAGACGGGAGAACGGAAAACGTTCACGCCAAGGCCGGGCAGGTTCGCTTGTCTCCAGCATCCGAGAGGCAGCCGGAGAACCTAAGCGACTTTGCGTACGAGGCGATTGCGATCGAGTTGAAATAACCAGCCGATTTGTTAACAGCTTGTGTGCTAGAAGCTGATCTTCAGTATCTGGCCGTTGTTGCCGACAAACCAACCATCGTGCTTATCGGCAAAAGCGAGGGCCCAGAAGCCGCTCACATCGGGCAGCACATTCCAAGTGCGCCCTTCATCCGGAGTCCAAGCCGCTTCCCCGGACGTGAAATCAGGCTCTGTCTCGGTGGTGATTACAACGGCGCGATCGTTTTGATGACCGGCCTCGTTGTCCTCTCCGCGCCCATTGCCGTCATCTTCGTTGCTGCGAGCGCCGCGGACATAGGCCAGGCAGAAAATCGCGCCTTGCACAGGCGGCTTGTTCGTCAGGGTCCACGTCTTGCCGCCGTCGTTCGACGTTGCCGTGTCGGCTGCGGTGTTTGAAGCCAGATCGCCCCCGCCCACGATTCCGTTGCGTGAATCGCGGAAAGCGACCGAGACTGCACCGGCGCTGGCCGAACTTACGAGCGGCGTGTCATACGCGTTCCAACTATGTCCTCCATCGCGAGTAGCCAGGATCCTTGCAGTGGAAGAGCCGCCGGTGGCGATCCATGCATTGGTCTGATCTTGAGTCGTGATGCAGGTTCCGCTGGCCGCGAATGAGGCTTCGCCCGTTAGCGCTGGCGGCATATTGTTGGCGATCGATTGCCAAGTCATGCCGTCGTTTGTGCGAATGTCAGGGAACACACCGTTCACTGAATCGCTGTGGGTAACGCCGCGGTTCGGAGTCCAGAACGCGAAACAGTCGTAGAACGCATTCGCGTTCTGATTGGTGAACTCGATTTTCCATGTCGCTCCACCGTCGACGGTCTTATAGATGCGAAAATCGGTGGTGTTAGTTCCAATTGACATCAAATACGCGATTTTATCGCTCACGCCGAACACATCGCGGAACTGAAGGGCTTCGGCTCCCGGTACGACAGCGGCTTTCCATGTCTGTCCGCCATCCGTTGTCACGACATAGGTACCGCCAGTTCCGGCTGCCCACACCACGCGGGAGTTCACCGGACTCACCGAAATGAGGAGTTGGGTGGTGCCGCTCTGTTGAGGGGTAAGTTTTGGTTGATGAATTTTCCCAGGATCTTGCGCGAAGCTGACGGCAGCTGAAGCTGTGATTAGAGAAGCGGCCAGAAAAAACTTGAACATTGGAGTCCCCCTGAAAAGAAGTGGGCGTGGGAAAGCAAGTATAGGAATGCCGCAGGCGGGTGTCAATAATGCGTCAACACGGGAAGGCTCACCAGCTGTCGCAATTTTCACAACACAGTAGCTGTTACAAATTGAATGCGTACAGCAGAAACCGCGTGACGAACAGATCAACAACTAGAACAACGACGGAGGAAACCACGAACGCCGAAATCGTAGCGCGGCCTACGCCGGCGGTCCCGCCTTTCACTCGAAATCCCTCATGACACCCAACTGTTGCAATGATGAATCCGAAAATAACTGGCTTCGCGAACCCCATGACAAGATCTCCAAAAACCAGCGCGTGAACAGCGCGTGTCCAGAACTGTTCTGCGCTGAGATGGAGGGTGATGGTCGCCACCGCAAATCCGCCAAACAGCCCCGCGCAATCCCCCACTGCAACGAGTAAAGGAAGCACTAGCACCATCGCAAGCACTCGGGGGGTCATCAGTTTGCGGATCGGGTCAATGCCGAGTCCTCGCATCGCATCCACCTGCTCCGTGACGACCATGGACCCAAGCTCGGAAGCCATTCCGGTAGCGTTCCGGCCCGCCACCAAAAGCGATGTGAACACGGGACCAAGTTCGCGGAGGAGAGCGAGCGAAACCGCGTCACCTGTTAGAGCTGTTGCGCCGAAACGGCTGAATTGTGACGAGGAATTCAGAACAACTACCCCACCGACGCAAACGAGGGCGACAATAACGATCAACAGCGAACCCACTCCGATTTGGTCCATCTGCACAATCACATCGCCGGCGTAACGCGTGGTAGTGAAGATGTCCTTCACCGATTGAAGAGTGAGCAGCGTGTAACTCTGGAACGAGAGGACCTGCATTTTCGTTGCATGTTCGATGTTGGAGAAAACCGAACGCGTGTTCACAATTGTGCTCCTGTCACGAAACGTGACACTTCGGTGCGTTGAATCTATGTCTATGAAGGTTGCTGGAAGGGGAACATATAACAGGATAGCTCGGCACAAAAGCCGCCATTCTGAAAAATGCTGTTTGATGCCTTTATTGGATACTGGTCAATTTGAACGGGGATCGTCAGAGCTGTTGGGGCTTGAGCCATCGAGGCTTGGGGGACAAAGATGCTGAGGGATTGCCGGACGCGCACGGCATGGCGAGTTGGTCCTCAGCCGCTTTAACCACGATTCAATCTCAGGTGTCGCGGATTGCGCCGATCTCTTGAGGGGGTTGAACGGTTCGCGTGTTTTCACGACGCGTCTGTAGAAATTCAATAAATTCTTCCATCCCTGCGCCAGACTTCACTGAGACATCTAGAATCGTCATGCCGGGCCGCACGGCTCTGAATGCTGCGGTTCGCAGTCGGCGGCATCGAATTCAACCGCCTCGGCCAAATCGATCTTCGTGATCACGGTTACGTCAGCGCTGTTGAAAATCGTGGGGTATTTGAGCGGCTTGTCTTCGCCCTCCGTCACGGACATGAGGACGAGTCGCAGATCCTCGCCGAGATCGTAGGAAGATGGACAGACGAGATTGCCCACGTTCTCGATGAACAGGAAGTCGAGTTCGTCGAGCTTCCAGCCTTCGAGGGCGTTCTGCACCATGGCAGCTTCGAGATGACAAACGGTCCCGGTGACTATCTGCTTTACCGGGGCCTGGCTGCGCGCGAGCCTGCACCGCGTCATTTTCCGTGGCGAGATCACCTACCAGGGCGGCTACGCTGAAACCTTTGCCGAAGTAGAGTCAGAGTCTTCTCGAGAAGAGCCGTCTTTCCCGCCCCAGGGCTCGATACCAGACTTACGACGAAAACACCTGCATCGTGAAATCGCTGGCGAAGCGCACGAGCTATCACGTCGTTTTGCTTCAGAACGTTCTGGCGCACCTCGATCATGCGTGTCGGGGAATTCACTCATCTACCTCCAAGCCCACCACCAGGAGTTCCTTACCCTGCACGACATCCCCTGTAAGAGTGCCGCATTCGGCGCAGCAGAATGATCTGCAGCGAGTGAACCGGCCGCTTCGCATTGCACTGAGGGCAAAAAACCAGCACCGGAACCTCTTCCACGATCAGGCGCGATCCTTCGAGCGGTGTGCGCTCGCAAGCCATTTCATAGGACGCGAACAGAGCATCCTTCACGACTCCGGAAAGCAGGCCCAATTTAAGATGCACGGCTCTGATCGGAACACCGCCTCTTCGGCTGGATTCTTCCTGGGCCATATCGACGATGTTCATGGCTATCGAAAGTTCGTGCATCGGTGGTGGCCTTATCGAGAAAGTGATTCCTTCAGACTCAGTGACCCGGCGCCGTCAAATTGCGCGAACGATGCGAGAGCCGCTTGTCCGAGGCTGATGCCGCCATCGTTGGGCGGAACCGCATGATTCGTCCAAATTTGAAAGGGCGTCGAAGCAAACATTGATTTCAGATCCTCAAGCAAGAGTTCATTCTGAAAAACCCCGCCCGAAAGTACGATCGTATCGGTATCGTATTGTGAGCAGAGAGTGGTCGCAGCATTAAAGACTCCGAGGGCGACGCCTTTTTGAAAGGCACGCGCGCATTCGGTGGCATCGCGCCCAATAAGCCGGTCCTTTGCCAAATTCGCCAGGAGGGGACGAAAGTCGAGCTGGTCGTTTTCAGAGGGAAACGGATACGCGTCGGCCGACGGAGAGCGGCGAGCCATTTGCTCGAGCCACATCGCAGCTTGGCCTTCAAAAGTTGTTTCGCGGGTGAATCCGAGCAATGCGGCGGCCGCGTCAAAGAGGCGGCCTATCGAAGTAGTCGTGAACGTTCTCACTCCTTTGCGGATTAATTCCATCGCGCTCTGGAAGCGATCGGGAAAATGGAACGGCGCGGCGGTAAGGTCCGGCAATTCTTCCAGTTGCGCCAGGAATCCGGCCGCTGCTTGTACCGGATAATGCGCTGCAGCATCGCCGCCGGCGAGTATCGCGCGACGAAGGTGAGCGACTCGTTCGAAGCCTGCGCTGATGCTTCCGGCAAAAACTTCACCGCCCCAGATCGTGCCGTCGTCGCCATAGCCCGTCCCATCGAAACAAACGCCCACAACGCGTTTATTCCATTCGCCACGCTCTGCGAGGACGGAAGCAATGTGCGCGCGGTGGTGCTGGACGCTTCGCGTTTCGGATGAGGCAAGCGCCGACGCATGCGTGGTGGATGCGTATTGCGGATGGCAATCGTGCACGACGAGGAGTTGATCCCAGCGAATCTCGTACATCGAAACCAAATCTTCGATCGTTTGCTGAAACGCTTGGAGAGACTCGAAATGTTCGAGGTCGCCAATGTGCTGGCTCACAAATGCCTGCCCGTCAACGACCAAGGTGACCGTGTTTTTCAAATCGGCGCCGAGCGCCAGAATGGGCGCTTGGATGGAAAGCACCGCGACCGCGCTGGGCGCGTATCCGCGAGACCGGCGGAGAACGACAGGACCAAAAGCTCCTGCACGAGCAATTGAATCGTCAACTCGCCGCGCGATAGGGCGCTCGCCTATCAAGAAAGCATCCGCAATGCCGGAAAGGCGATCGAGAGCGTCCGCGTCATCGAAGGCGATCGGTTCGCTCGAACGGTTCGCACTTGTCATTACCAGAATTTCCGGCGCGCCTGCGGCAAACAACAAATGATGAAGAGGCGTGTAGGGCAGCATGACGCCGAGTTCGTTATTATCCGGCGCGACTTCCGGCAGATCCGACCTTCGCTGCGGCGAGCACTATCGGCCGCGCTGTGGAAGTCAGCAATGTCTCTGTCTCGTCGGAAACGCTGACAAGGGATCTGGCGATCTCCAGGTTTTTCGCCATCAATGCGAAGGGCTTCTCTTTGCGATATTTTCGATTGCGAAGTTCACGCACCGCCGAAGCGTTTCTTGCGTCGCACGCGAGGTGATAGCCGCCAAGTCCTTTTACGGCGACGATATAGCCAGACGCCAGCATCGTCGCGGCGCTGCGAATGCTTGTTTCGCTGTCCGCGAGTGGTTGTGTCACCCGAGCGTGAGGTAATATGCCGGCCCGCAATCGGCGCAGGCCACGGGCTGCGCGTGGAACCGGCGATTGTCGGGATCGTGATATTCGCTCGCGCAGTATTCGTCGAGCGGCCAACGCCGCATGGTCGTATTCGGGCGATCGTAAGGCAGAGCGAGGACGACCGAATAGCGCGGGCCGCAATTGGTGCAATTGATGTAAGGATAGTGATGCCGCCTATCAGCGGGATCAAATAGCTCGTGCACGCAATCTTCGCAAACAGGCAGGTCCGGCGAGATTCGGGTCGTGATGTGGTCATCGTCGTCTCGCCGACTCTCGCGAATCGTGAAAATGTTGCAGCCGACTGGAGTGGAAGATTCGACTTCGATGTTCGTGATTTGCGCAGCTGACGGCGGAGCGGCTGTCAGCTCCTGCACAAATGCTTTCAAACCGTGGTCCGCGCCCTCGACAAAAATCTCGACTCCTTCCTCTCCATTCAGCACCCAGCCGGCCAGCGTGTTGGCGCGAGCGAGGCGATATACAAACGGGCGGAAACCCACGCCCTGCACCACGCCGCGAACTTTAATCGAACAAGCACTCGCCATGCCGTATTACTCCAGGTTCACGATGCAACCGCGTCCTTGCCAGCCGATCTGAATCACTTTGTCGCCGTCGACGAGAACGGGAACGGTGCGCTGGCCGTTTGCGAGAGCGCGCATTCGATCTCGCGCGACCGCGTCGGTTTCCACATCATATTCCACGAAATCAGTTCCCTTCCATTCGAGCCATTCCCGCATTTCCTGCGTGTACTGGCATGTTTTCGTTCCGTAAAGCTCAAGCGTCGCCACGGCCCAGCACCTCTAACGCCTCGCGGATCACGTGATACACCGAGGCTTGAATTTCCTGAATGCGCGGAATGTAATCGGAGCGAACGATCAGCGGAAAATCAGCAAGGCCGCGGCGGTGGATTTCGCCGCCGTCGTAACCAAGCAGCGCCACTGTCAGTAGCTTGCGTTTGCGAGCCTCTTCGAGCGCCATAATGATGTTCCGCGAACCGCCGCTTGTGGAAATTGCGATGGCCACATCGTCGGGCTGAGCCTGCGCAATCATCTGCCGCAGAAAAATCACCTCTGTGCCCACATCGTTGGCGATCGCGGTGATGTTTGCCGGTTCGAGCGCGAGCGAAACAGCGGGAATAGGTTTCCAGTTTGATGGCGGCGAAACGCAATCGATGGCCCAATCATTCGCATCCGTAGCCGATCCGCCATTTCCGAAAATGATCAGCTTGCCGCCGCGACGAACGCGTTCGGCAATCGCGGAAGTGGCATTGCCAATTTGCTCCGCTTCCTCCTGCGCCACTTGCGCGCGCAGCCTCGCGTCATCCGCAACTTTCATGCGAATCGAATCGGCCACCTGCGCAGTAGTGTCGGAAGTCAACTGCTTCTCGCGACCCAGGAAGGGATAAAGAAATTCAGCCTCGCCCACGTCATGCCCCAATTCGCGATGCTCGAAGAAGACGTGCACTGTCTCCCATAGCGTGTGATAGAGGACTTCGACCAATTCCTGCTGGATGAACGGATCGGCGTTCGACGGAGGAATCGTGTACGACCCTTCGAGGCCGGGGAGAGCGAAGGTCATCGCACCGCGCGCTTCGGCAGCATCTAGCGCAAGCCCAGACTGACGGATCGCCTTCGGGAGGGCCGAAGCCCATGACGATGTCGTCGGGACGGACGATCGCCTCAAGCCACGGCCGGAAAAGGATCGAGAGGTCGAGGGCGGGGAGCGCACGCTTTCCCACGATGACTGGATGAACGAATTCGACGGAGACATGCTGAGCGTCCGTGGCATATGGTCCCTGGCCAAAAGCAAGCAAGCGGCCGCCGCGTAGAAAGCGGTCGGACATCTCGCGGCACGCGTCCGCCAGGCGATGCGCCTCTCGCGCAAAAAACGAGTCCAAGACCTGGTTTCTCGCCAGGAGGCGCTGTTCAATTTGTGCGGCGAGTTGGCACTTTGTTGTCATATTTCCGTGATCGGTCTAGCAAATACGCGGCAGAGGATCGCCCACGAGCATGTCGACAATTCGGCTGCCACCATAGCGCGTCGTCACCAGCACCGAGCCGGCAGGCTGTTCGCGAATTTCGCCGATGATGCGAGCTTCCGCGCCGCCGGGCATCGAATGAAGCGCGCTTAGGGCGGCATCCGCAAGTTCCGGAGCGACGATTGCGAGAAACTGCCCTTCATTCGCGATGTGCAACGGATCAAGCCCCAGTAGCTCGCAGGCCCCGCGCACGGCATCGTGAACCGGAAGGCTGTCTTCAAATAGAACGACGCCCAGCCCGCAATCCCTTGCAAGCTCGTTGAGCGAAGTAGCAACGCCGCCGCGCGTGGGATCGCGCATCCAGCGAATGCCTGCGCCAGCCGCTGCGACAACAGCTTCGACAAGCGGAAACACGGACCGCGTATCGGACTCGAGGTCGCCTTCCATATCGAGATCGCCGCGCGCGAGCAAAATCGTGATTCCGTGATCGCCGATGGGGCCCGACAGCAAAACCTTGTCGCCGGGGCGGACCGATTGCGGATTGATCTCGACTCCCGGTAGCGGAGCGCCGAGACCGGTCGTGGTGATGTACATGCTATCGGCTTTGCCGTGCTCGACGACTTTCGTATCGCCACCGGCGATTCGAACGCCGGCGTATTGAGCAGCGTCGGCCATGGCTTGAATTTCGCGCTGCAGTATTTCCGTGGGCAAACCGGATTCGAGGATAAAGTGACAACGATAGCTTCAGGCTTCGCGCCTGAAACCGCCAGGTCATTCACGGTTCCATTTATGGCAAGTTCCCCGATCGAGCCTCCGGGAAACACGAGCGGCTTCACGACAAAGCTGTCGGTGGTGACAGCCATTCTTGCACCGTTGATTTTCAGGTGGGCGGCATCGGCGAGCGGCTCCGTGCTGGCACCAAAAAGGAGAGGAGCAAAAAGTCCTTCCACGAGACGGCGGCTGGCTTTTCCGCCAGCGCCGTGGGCCATCTCAATTTGCGGCTCGCGGAAGCGAATCTTGGGAGGCGGCGCTCCCAAGCTTCATCTCGCCTTTCACGCCGGCGAGCTGAGAGTCGTCACCAGGTTGGCTTTCCGATGTTCGTAATTGTAGTACGCGGCGCATGATCCTTCCGAAGAAACCATCAAAGCACCCACCGGATTTTCCGGTGTGCATTCCTTGCCAAACAGCTTGCATTGCGCGGGCTTCAAAACGCCTTTCAACACTTCGCCGCACTGCGCGGCTTTGGGATCGGTGACGCGAATTCCCGGAACATGGAATCGCTGCTCGGAATCCCATTCGGCGTATTCGTCGCGAATGCGAAGCGCTGACTGCGAAATGAATCCCAGGCCGCGCCATTCGAAATACGGCCGAAGCTGAAAAGTATCGGCCATGGCTCTCAGCGCGGCGCGATTGCCTTCCCACGGAACGACGCGCTTGTACTGGTTTTCGACTTTCGCTTCACCGTTTTGAAGCTGCGCAAGAATCATCACGATCGATTGCAGAAGGTCGAGCGGTTCGAAGCCGCAGACGACGATCGGTTTGTGTTCGTTCTTTGCGATCCATTCGTAAGGCCGGCATCCAATCACCGTGGAAACGTGTCCGGGCCCGATAAATCCATCGAGGCGCATGTCCGGAGAATCCAGAATCGCGCGAATGGCCGGAATGATCGTGACGTGATTGCAGAAGACCGAAAAATTGTGGATGCCTTCCGCCTTCGCGCGCTGCAAGGTCAATGCGGTTGAGGGAGCGGTGGTCTCAAAGCCAATCGCGAAGAACATTACGTGCTTTTGCGGATTCATCTTCGCGAGTTTGATCGCATCGGAAGGCGAGTAAACAATTCGCACGTCCATGCCGCGCGCTTTGTGTTCGAGTGGACTGCCGTGCGTTCCGGGAACCCGCATCATGTCGCCAAAGGCGGCGAAAATGACGTCCGGATCCTTCGCGACTGACAGCGCATCGTCAATCCGGCCCATAGGAAGAACGCAAACCGGGCAACCGGGGCCATGAATCAGTTCAATATTCTCCGGGAGAACGTCTTTCAGGCCGAAACGATAGATCGCGTGCGTGTGACCGCCGCAAACTTCCATCAGCCTGTAATGACGGCTTGGGGTCGGCGAGGCGCCGAATTTCTTCCGCCGCTTTGGTGATCAGCTCCGGGTCGCGAAACTCGTCCACATATTTCATTGTGTGATCCCCGTTCAGCCGCGCTACGGCGAGTGCTTGTCCTGGACCTCTTCGAGTCCGTATCCGCGCACTTCTTGCACTGCCGCTTCGCTTTCGCCCAGCATTTCCAACGTGCGCATCTGATCGAGGGCGTCTGCTTCGCTGATTTTGCTCATCGCGAATCCCACATGAATCAAAACCCAATCGCCGGGAACGGGCGGTCGTCTTCGAGAAGTCCGAGATCAACCCTGCGCCGCATGCCGACGACATCCACGAGCGCTGAACGCGGATTGTCAGAGGCAATCTCGATCATTTTTCCTGGTATGGCAAGGCACATGTGGCATCCTCCCGGCGGATTCTCGATCTCGTCTGTCAGCGCTCATCGTCCTGTTCCTTATTGCTTTCGAGCGGTAAAGTCGAACGCGACCTTCACTTCATCCTTCACTTTCAGCGTTCCGCCTGCAACAGAGACGAGCTTGATACCGTAGTCGCTCTGGCGCAGCGTAAATTCCCCGTAAGCCCTGAGCACGTCGCCCGTCACTGAAACCTGCGCCGAAATTGTCTCGCTGCGAGTGATCCCGTGCAGGGTCAAATTTCCAGTCACATTCGCGGCGTAACGGTCGTCGCCTGACTTGTTCAGCGCCACCTGGCTGCTCTCGAAAACGATCTCCGGATAGCCGGATGTTTCCAGCACATCCTGATTCATCTTGTTTTCAATTTCGGCGCGATCTTTCTGGCTCACGTCGTCGGTGACGGTGAGAGACGCGGATTTCACTGAGATTCGAATCGAAGATTGCTCGGGATCCGATGAAACGAAAGTCGCTTCGCCGGTGTAGTCGCGAATCGCCAGCGTAGGGTTATGGCCGAGAGAAGAAAACAAACCGGTGGCAAACGCCCGCACCGTAAAACGACTCATTCCAGCGTCAATTCGATAACGCAACTGCGGTGTCCGTCGCCACCATCTTTGCTCCCGTTGATTCGGTCATTTCATCACCCTTGCTTCTTCGCGATAATAAAAAATGCAATTTTCAATTCGTCTCTGATTTTCAATGTCCCGCCAGCTATCGAAGCGATGGCGATGTCATACTGGCTTTGCTTCACTGAGAAACTTCCATACCCTCGCAGGGTGTCTTCGCCGATGACCACTTGCGCGGAGAAATCCAACTCATTGGTGACGCCGTGGAGCGTAAGCTTGCCCGCGATCGTTGTGGCGTATAAATTCTCGCTGAGGCGGGTGGCCGTAATCTGTGAGCTTGTATAAACAATTTCCGGAAACCTCGAGACTTCCAGAACCTCGTTAAACATCACGCGATCGATTTCGCCGCGATCGTATTCACTTACTTCATCCATCAGCTCCAGCGAGGCGGCTTTGATCCTTACCTGGATCGAGGCATCGCGCAGAGTGTCCGAGAACAAACCGCGCTTCCCCGCTGAAATCACGAATCGCGAACTTCGGGTTGTGCGCCACGACCGCTGCCAATCCACTCGCGAAAGCATGAACGGTGAACTGGCTTTGCGCTGCGTCCATCGAGTAACGGACGTAATCACTCATCGGTGCCCCCTCAAAGCTAGATTCCGGGGCCCAAGTTCTTTGCTAGAGCCGATGCAGCTTCATTTCTTAAAAACAGCGGAATCCGATTCCGCGATCACATTGAGCGCAATTTGAAATATCGCTCGATGTCGGGGATCAGATCGGTTGCCAGACTTCCAATTCCAAGCTGGCCCATGTACTTCTTCGCTAGCGGACTCGTCAAAATAAGCCCGGCACCGACCACTACGAGTGCAACGCCACCGAGCATGAGCAACGTGTCCTTATTGGCGCCGTCTTCCTGTCACCGCGTTGGATCACTTCCACTGGCATACGATTTTCTCCTCTCTTTTGACTGCGATTCAGAGCTTCGTTCGGGTGATTCACCACGTTGAATCGTTTCGACCAGAGATTCAATCCGATTCGCCGCTTCTTCAACCATCGCGGCCACAGGTTCGCTAAGGCCCATCGCGCCTTCCTCAGGCCCCAGCGTTAGTGGCTCGCATCCCACCAACAGAATGCGTTTCAACTCGCCGCCCATTGATTTCGCCATGCGAATCACGTTCATCGGATTCATGCTGTGCGCGTCTACGGTTGTCTGTGCCGGCTTCGGCGGCGTCCTCGGCGCTCACGTTCCAGGTCAGGCTCGATAACGTAGAGCGTTCCGGGTGCTCCACCGCGCGGGCAAGCATCCACCAAAATTGTCACGTCGAAGCGGTCGAGCAAGCGCGTAGGCCAAATCGAAGCCGCGGATTCCAAAATCGACGACTTTCACTCGGTCCGGTAGTTTGCGATTTGCTAAACGCTGCGCGACTTCCACTCCGAAAGCGTCGTCGCCGAGGAAAATATTCCCGATTCCAGCAATCAGAACGGAGGGGCATTTGGTCGCCGTCTACTTGATTCGAGTTGGTCTGGTGGAAGCGGTTCGATCTCTTCGGGATCGAAAAAGAAGCGATGGCCGGGTTGACGCATGATGCCGATGTCACGACCAGGGTCGTCGTCAGCCACCACGCAGACGTGAAATTTGCCCTCGTAATCCTGCTCGATGGACTCGATCATTGCGGTCTTGCCGGCAAGCGCGATGTCCATCACATCGCCGCGCTTGCCGGGGTGTAGACGCACCCGGTTTCCCGGCTTCACTTCGACGCCGGCGATGCTCAAGCTTCCCGCCGGAGCTTTGTCCTCGAGCAGACGCCATTCCCACTCGTTCATGGCTTTTCCTCGCTGTCTGCCGGGCGCAAACCACGCAGCACACCGTGGAGCTTCATGAAATGCTCCATCGGCATCGACTCGGTTCGCTCCAGGATCTGGCGGGCATGCGCGTCCGCACCCCGCATTTCATGTTTCTCGTCTTCCGTCAGAGTGAGGATGCGCAACGCAAGAATCTCGTCAATTTCGGTTCCATCGAAAAGATTCCCCGGGCTCTCGGGAGCAATCTGCGGATAGTCGTACAAAATGATAGGTGACGACAGCATGGTTTCGCGCCGCCCCTCTTCGCCGGCAAGCACGGGCCAAGTGCCGATATTGCTGCACGCGGAAACAAATTCCTTCAACGCGGCAGGCGGATCGAGAAGCGAAACGAATTCGCCGCCTTCGACTGCGAGAATGGTGTGCGCTGAAAGCAGAGATTGCATCAACGCCTCGCCACGGCTCACGGAAGCAGGATCGGTGGCGGCAACATTTGAGATGCGCACCGTGATTTTAAACAGATCTTCGCTAACCGCGAACCGCGCTGACATCGACTTGTGCTGTGACGCTCTTTTTCGTCCGTACAAGGAAGGCCGCGATTTTCCCATCGAGATTGCGCACGGGCTCAAGCTCTCTGCCGCCCGGAAAAAGAGCCTGCGAGGAGCGAGTTTCGATAACGCTATCGTTCAACGCCAGCGGCGGGAGGATGATTTCGCGCTCGATTGCCTCTTCCCAAGTCTGGAGAATCTGGTCGCCCACTTGCAGCGTTTCGACGATCTGAAAATCCGGCTCCCGGCTACTTTCGCCACTGGTAGGCCATTCATCGAGCGGGATCTTGGGCTGGCCAATCGTGCGCGCAACTGCTTGCAGAAAGCGTACTTTGACGCTTAGCTCGGCACCTGGCCTGCCCGTTGCAAGGCATTCCGTCTGCATGAACCAGCTATCGGCACCGGTCTGCATTTCGCTATATGCCTTGGGGTAGACCACGCCGAAATTCCAGCGCTGGCGATTTTTCACAGAAGACGGCCGGTAAGGGTACAGCATGTACCCTTCGTAGAGCACAGCGTTCGCGATGTCTTCCACGAGTTTCGTGTTCACAGCTGCACCGTTTCTTCGGTTCCTGCGAGCACGCGCTCAATCACTTGCTCCCAGGACGGAATTCCATGGCGCACTTTGTACTGGTAGAGGCGGTCGAAAACGTCCCGCCGCAAATACAGCCAGGCGCTATTGGGATAGTAGTGATCGATCAGATCTTTCCAGGTTTTCAGCGGCAGCTTGAATTTCGCTTCTTTCTCCCAGGAGATGGGCGCCACCTGGAGATGCTCGTTGGTATCCGCATAGAACACAGTGCCGCTGAACAAGAAATTCAGCGGCAATTCGCCTTCCGAGAGGCCGTGGAAGTATTTTGTCGCCGCCACATTGAAATCGAAGGTGCACGGCACCTGAAGTTCAACGATCGTCTCTTTGTCGAACGAGGGGACAATCACAATCGCGTTCGTCCACAGCATGTTCTTCAGCGTCTGGCCCCAGCGGCTTGGCTCGCCAAACAGGTCGCGAAGCTTGGACTGTTCTTCGGGAGTGTAACGCCGGCGGGTGACCTCAATTTGGATTTGCGCGCGGAGAACAACGGTATGAATCGCCGGCTCGGGGCCCGAATTTGTTACCCGCAATTGAAACGCGAGCAACGGCGACGCACCGTAGGGCACGGCTTTCGCGCCTTCGACTTGGAAATTCAACTCAGGCATTCGATTCTTCGGCTACCGTCTCGGTGCGTTCCTTCAGACTCGCAAAAAACTTTCCGACTTCACGCCAAACCTCGGTGCCGCCGGAAAGTCCGTGCCAGTTGAGCCGGATCAGGCCAACCAGCTTGTAGCACTCATCGATGGGAGCAATGTAGTACTGCGCGTCCACACCGCGATTGGCGCCGACACGATTCGCGATCAGCGCCTCTACTTCCGGCTCCAGTTCGCGAAGAACCGGATTTTCCTTTTCGATGTCACTCCAAGTCTCTAGAGACAAGCAGCGATTCGATGGCTCCGGCGGGACCCGGATAAAACGCAGAGACTTTTCCGGTGGACTCGCTCTTGAAAAAGAATGCCAGCTCGATGGGGATCATCAATCCTTCCCATTGAGCTTCGGATATCTGAAACCCTGCCAGAAATCGAATGCGCCGCGGAACACGCCTGAATTTCGACGAGGTCTGACTACTGAACAGGATTGCGCAGGCCTCACAGGCACAGACCAATTTTCGGGCCGCAGGTTCGATCAGGTGTTGATGTTCGGGTGCGAGCTCGGAGCTGCACAGCTCGCAGACTTCCACAGCGCGACGCTTCCGGGCGAATTGACGCAGCACGGCGAAGGCGCTGTCATTACCGGCGGCCGGTGAAAACGGCGGGCTCACACCGCGCTCCGCTCGGACTTTGAAAGCGGGAGCGCCACGCGGACTCGGCCGTTCTCTCTGAGTAACGGAACAGGCTCGAGATGAAGGCTTTCCAAATCCATGCCGCGCCCAGCGCGAACGACTCGTAATGCTGGCTGCAGATCGGACACGCGAGGACCGTGCCTTCCAGCCGCGCTGCGCTGAGTGGTTGGCTGCATCCGGGGCAGTTGTTGTTATATGCGTAGAGCGTTTCTTCGAGCCGGCAAAAAAGCATTTCGCGCCCGCCCACCTCTTCCGTGCGCAAAGTTCCGGTCGGGATTGCGTCGAGACCGAATACATCTCTCCATCCGATCGCTTCGCGCTCCGTTGCCGATTCGTGACCGTTGCCGCTGCCGCTGCTGTTGCCGCCCAATTGGGAGAGCGGCACAAAGGCAACGCTGCGTGATGGCTCTTCCACTGCCCCTTCGACATGGATCGCCGTAACGTCCGGCGCCGCTTCGTAGATTGCTTCTTCGACTGCAAGTTTGAGCGTAGCGGAAGAAGAAGCGCATCCGTGGCAGCTTCCCTCAAGGCGAAGAGTCACTGCGCCAGCGTCATCGACGCCGATGAGACTAACGTTGCCGCCATGAGATTTCAGGTACGGGCGCGTCTTTTCGAGGGCCTGCTGCACGCGGGCTTCGAGGCCCTCGGGGTGAAGCCCGTAGAGCAATAGAAGGCTGCAAACAAGCGGGTCTTGCCCGAGAGTGTCGATGATAGTGCTTTTCCCGGGCGCATCCTGATGGATGATTTCGAGCATCCGCTCGATGCCCTCACCGTGAAACTCCATCAGGCGTTGGACGAGATCCTTCGCCATCGCCGACATCGCCGGGTCATTTGCTTTTTCAATTCTCTGCAGCAGTGCCTCAATCGATTGCAGTTGGTTCTGTGCGTTACTCGGAGCGGGCATGGATACCTTTCCCTGTGTCTCCCCTCAATCAGGAGAGACAAGATACTCGTTCGACAGGCCGCTCGCTATCCAGAATTTGCCCGACGCGCCCTGCAGTAGTTCTACGGCTCCAGGCCAAACATCGGCGAATGGTGCGTCTCCAGCACTTTTCCATTGCCGAGGTACATATGCACGCCGCAGGGCAGGCAGGGGTCGAAACTGCGAACGGCGCGCATGATGTCGATGCCCTTGAATTTGTCCGGCCCGTTCTCCTCGAAGATCGGCGTGTTCTGCACCGCATCCTCGTACGGACCCGGCGTTCCGTAGATATCCCTCGGATTCGCGTTCCATGGGGTTGGCGGGTACGGATGATAGTTGGCGATCTTGTGATCTTTAATCACCACATGATGTGAAAGAACGCCACGCACGGCCTCGTGGAAGCCGCAACCGATCGCACTTTCGGGAACTTTGAAATCTGTCCACGTTTTCGTCCGGCCCGCGTGCAGTTCTTCCAGCGCCTTCTCGACGAAGTACAGGGCGGCCGCCGCCGAGTACGCCTGGAAATAAGTCCGGGCGCGATCGCGCTCGATCGCATTGCTCCACTTCGGAATCTTCCACTCGAACTCGACCTCGGGCAGCGAGGTTGTCTTCGGCAAATAGATCTTTACGCTGTGTCCGGTGGCTTTGATGTAGCCGATGTCCACGATGCCCGCAAGAGCGGTCGCCCAGAAACGGGCGATTGGACCGCCGCCCGTATCGAGAGCGAGATGATCTCCGGTGCGCTTATCGAGCCAGCGAGGTGACATTACCCATGTGTACTTGCCGGCGAAGTCGCGCTTCTGCGGCCGGGGGATCGTGGTCTGGTTCCATGGATGATTCTGATCCACCGGATTCCCCAGAGGATCGGTCTTGACGAACGTCTCGGAATTCTTCCACTCGTCGTAATAGGAACTGCCCAGGAGAATTCGGATGTTCAGATTGATGTCGACCAAATCATTTGTGACCAGCTTGCCGTCAACGACCACGCCCGGGGTAACGAACATCCCGCGCCCCCACTTCGTCATGTTCTTGTAGGTGTAATCGCAAACATCGGGGTTATTGAATGAACCCCAGCATGCGAGAAGCACGCGCCGCTGTCCGACTTTTTCATAACCCGGCAGAGCCTCGTAGAAGAAGTCGAAAAGGTCATCATGCAGCGGAACCACTTTCTTCATGAACTCGACATACTTCATCAGGCGCACGAGATAGTCCGTGAAAAGCTGAATCGTCGGGACGGTTCCCACGCCGCCGGGATAGAGAGTGGACGGATGAACGTGCCGCCCTTCCATCAAGCAGAACATTTCGCGGGTCATGCGGCTTACGTGCAAAGCTTCGCGGTAGAACTCGCCCATGAACGGATTCAGCGCGCGCATGATGTCCGCAATGGTTCGATAGCCGTGAAGGTTCGCGTGCGGCGAAGCGGTTTTCTCGGCCTTGGCCAGCACGCTTGGATTCGTTTCCTTTACCATCTGCTCGCAAAAGTCCACGCCGACCAGGTTGTCCTGGAAAATATTGTGGTCGAACATGTACTCGGCAGCTTCGCCAAGGTTGACGATCCACTCAGCCATCGCGGGCGGGCGGATTCCGAAGGCCATGTTTTGCGCGTAAGTGGCACAGGTGGCGTGGTTGTCACCGCAAATCCCACAAATGCGACTGGTGATGAAGTGTGCGTCGCGCGGGTCTTTTCCCTTCATGAAGATACTGTAGCCGCGGAAGATCGACGACGTGCTGTGGCACTCGGCCACCTGCCGATTCTCAAAATCGATCTTCGTGAAGATCCCCAGGCTGCCGACGATCCTGGTAATCGGATCCCAGTTCATTTCCACGAGATTTCGAGATTTCGTAGGGGTCTCTTTCGTCACCCCGGTGATTGTGCTCATTTTCTAGGCTCCTTTCAGTCCTCAGTATCGCTCGCGGGTGATAGCCCGTGGTGAGTTCAGTACCGGGATGCCGCCATTTCGGTTCCTTATTGACAGTCGCGTTTGTCATCGAACGCAAAGCCCTGATTGCGCGCCCGTACACACCAATCGACGCCGAGGAAACGCGAGCGCCGGGCGGTTCATCCATGAACGGCATGAACTTGTCCGGGAAACCCGGCATCGTGCAACCGATGCAGATGCCACCCACGTTCGGGCAGCCGCCGATTCCCGCCATCCATCCGCGCTTCGGCACGTTGCAGTTCACCACCGGTCCCCAACAACCCAGCTTTACGATGCATTTCGTCGAACCGTATTCTTCTGCGAAATCACCTTGCTCGTAGTAGCCGGCGCGATCGCATCCATCGTGCACCGTCTGTCCGAATAGCCAAGTCGGGCGAAGTTGATCGTCGAGCGGAATCATCGGGGCGAGCCCGGAGACTTGGTAGAGAAGGTAAAGGACGACCTCCATGAAATTGTCCGGTTGGACCGGGCACCCCGGCACGTTGACAACCGGCAGGCCTGCGACCGATTTCCAACCCCAGCCGAGATAGTCAGCCAACCCCATCGCCCCCGTAGGGTTGCCGGACATCGCGTGAATTCCGCCATACGTCGCGCAAGTGCCGCACGCGATTACGGCGAGCGCCTTCGGAGCCAACCGGTCAATCCATTCATTCGTAGTGATTGGCTGACCCGTCTTCGAGTCAGTTCCCATCGCCGCCCAATAGCCTTCCTTCTTGATCTCCTCATTCGGAATCGAACCCTCGACAACCAGAACGAACGGATTGAGCTTGCCTTCTGCGGCCATGTACCAAAACTTCATGAACTCGTCGCCGTTTTCGTAAGCCAAAACTGGATTGTGAAGGTGAACCTTGGGGAGGCCCGGTATCGCTCCGAGGATTACATCCTCGATGCTGGGCTGCGTGGCGGCGGTGATCGAAACGGAATCACCGTCGCAGCCGAGCCCAGCAGTCATCCAAACAATGTGAACATCGGAGACGGGCGAAGGTCTTTGAGTTTTACGACCGTAAGGAACTGCGTCTGCCATGGTTGATGTCTCCTTTCAAATCCGTTCAGGAGTTAGCTCCGCGTATCCCACTGCTGGGCGGTCCCTGCATTTCGACAACTACATCAACAAAATTTCTGGTGCTGGGCTTCGTGGCGTAGAAACGCGAGTATCAGAATTTGGTCAACTTGATCCCAGTGATTACAGGAGAGGAATACAACGTGGAAGTGACGGCCTCAAGCGGGTGCATGCTATATTCTTTATAGGAACATTCCTACAGGCTTACTAAGGAATTCCCTTACCCTCTAAAACGCTGAGAACAGGCGACTTGATGGATAGCCGGACCGGCGGCTTGATTTAACGGCTTCGATTCGCGCGGGCTAAAAGAAAATTTCGATGTGACGAATCGGAATTATGAGTCAGACACCTTTCACGTTCACAGACCATTCCACAGCACGCTGAACAAGTTCCCGCGCGTTTCGCAACGACAACTTTTCCTTGATGTGAGCCTGGTAAGATTCAATCGTCTTGGCGCTGACGTGCAACTCGTCGGCGATTTGGCGAGTCCCGTGGCCGGTGCCAATCAATCGGTAAACCTCGAGTTCCCTGTCGCTCAGCTTCGAAAGCGGGTCGCGCGGCAAGACGGAGCCGTTGACCAATTGCTGTAGCATCCGTTTGGTCAAGCGATCGCTCAGGTACACGTCTCCGCCAAGAATGTGCCTGATCGCGGTCAGCACCTTTTCTGTCGCTTCTTGCTTCATGATGTAGCCGTTCGCGCCGGCGCGAAGCGCCCGCTCAGCGTAAAGCAATTCGTCGTGCATCGAAAGAACGAGCACCGGCAACTTCGGATACTCCACGCGGATAGCCTTGAGCAGCTCCAGACCATCGGGACCATCCAACGAAATGTCGAGTACAACAAAGTCAGGCGTTGAATTTCGAATCGCCTGCAACGCCGAAGTAGCGTCATCCGCCTGCCCGCAGACTGTGAGATCCGGTTCCCGGTCAATAAACAGAGCCAAGCCCTGCCGGACGATCGGATGATCGTCAACGAGCAGAACCTTGCATTTGGGCGCCAAAGGATTCAATCGAGTCTTGTTCATTGTATTTTGCTCACGATCAATCGGGTGTATCACGAACGGGCATCCAGCGGGAAGACACAAACTAGAGTAGTCCCGCCGGCCGCGCTTCTCCCCAGGTTCAACGATCCGCCGATCATATTTGCGCGATATCTCATGATGTTCAAACCCATTCCGGCATTGTTGGCGGGAATCGCGGAAATCCCTTCTCCGTCGTCCGTTACTGTGAGGCTCCCCTCCCCGTTCGCTGCCGACAATGCGATCACCACATGCTTCGGTCTTCCGTGCTTGATTGCATTGTTCACAGCCTCGCGCGCGATGTGGTAGAGGTGAGTCGCGAGGTTCACGTCATATATCAGAACCGGCTCGCCGCATTCGAACCGGCATTGAATCCGGAACAGGTCCTGTATTTCGTCCGCGTAGCGAGTGAGCGCCGACATCAACCCGTGAGCATCGGACACCACCGGCAGAAGGCCGCGCGACAGCTCTCGCGTTTTGTTAATCGCTTCGTTTATTAATTTCACGATCTTGGCCGCTTCACCGGTCTCCGGTAACGACTTTTCGCCAAGCTTGCTCTCCAGCACCTTGCTCATGAACGCGATGCCCGTCAGATGCTGGCCGAGACCATCGTGCAAGTCTTCGCCGATTCGGCGTTGCTCGCGTGCGCTCACCTCCAGAAGCGCCTTTTCGAGTCGTCTGCCGTTCCGTGATATCAATTCCAGTGACGATCACGTGCGAGGTCGTCCCATCCTCACTCGCAAGTACGGTGCTCGACCAGGTAACCAGGCGGGGAATTCCGTCGCGCGTCAGAAGCGAAGTTTCATAAGCCCCCGGCATGTGCGCCGGCTTTCTGTCGTCAAGAATCGCCTTGAAAGTTTCCTCTTCCTCCGGCAACAGAAAGAGATCCCACAGGGGCTTGCCTTCCACTTCGGCGAATGTATAGCCCGTGGTTTGTTCACAGGTGCGATTGAAACGCACGATTCGACCCTTCGGATCGAGGACCACAATCAAGGCTCCCACGATATCGAGAATCGCGGATAGCACGTTGCGCTCGTCCTGCAGCGATTCCTCGGCTCGCTTTAGCTCCGTGATATCGACGCCCACTCCATGAATGAACCAGGGGCCGTCGTCGCGGCGAATCATCTCGGCTTCGCAGTGGAACCACAGCACTCGGCCGTCGCGCGCCACCACCCGATAGGCGGACTTGAGGGGTTTGCCCGAAAGAAACATTTCCGCGGCTTCCGCACTCCATCGCTGTTTATCGTCGGGATAAATGCGGTCGTACCAGCGAACGGGATCTTCCAGCCATTCGTCCTGCGTAAAACCGAGGGCGGCCTCAATCTGGGGGCTGACGTATGCTTCGCCGACTCCCCTGTCGAGGTAAGCCATGAAGATTACCGCCGGAATTTGTTCGACGAGGGCGCGATACCTGGCCTCGAGACTGGGCGGTGGCTGGATCGATCGCAGCGCGGCGGCCTCTTTCTCAGGAAGTTGTTGTTCTGTAGATTCTGTTCTCTGGACACGCGTTTCCGAAAACACGCTCGCTAAGTTCAGCAGGGTTGCCTGTGCATCCGCGAGAATGGAATTGCCATCGCGTGAAAACAAGTCTTCAGCAAGCTCCGAAGCTACGTTTTTCTCTTCGATGGGATTTCCACTCATCTCGTTGCGCCACTCGGTGCGTTGTTCATCCGGCCTCGCGTGAGCGCCGTCGCCAGCTTGGCTCCTTGTTCAAGGAAGCCTGTGTAAATCGCCGCAGCGCATGAATCGCCCGGCCATACGTTGTGACCGCGTTCGAAGAAAGAAGCGAACCCGGAGGCTGGTTCATAAAGGGCATGAACTTATCCGGAAATCCCGGCATCGTGCAGCCAATGCAAATGCCGCCGACGTTCGGACACCCACCGATTCCGCCCATCCATCCGCGCTTTCCCACATTGCACTGAACCACCGGCCCCCAGCAACCCAGCTTCACGATGCATTGAATCGAGCCGTATTCCGCGGCGAATTCTGCCTGTTCATAATAGCCGCCTCGATCGCAGCCCTCATGCACCGTCTGACCGAATAGCCAGGTGGGCCGCAGCGCGTCATCGAGCGGAATCATCGGCGCGCGTCCAGCCACCATATTAAGTAGATACAGAAGAGTCTCGGTCATGTTGTCTGGCTGTACGGGACATCCCGGCACACAAACGATCGGAATATCGGCTTTCGATTTCCATGTCCACCCGAGGTAATCCGGCAATCCCATACAACCCGTCGGGTTCCCTTCCATCGCGTGGATTCCGCCATAGGTCGCGCATGTTCCCGCAGCCACCACCGCCCAAGCTTTCGGAGCGAGCCTATCGATCCAGTCGCACGTGAGAATAGGCTGACCGGTTTGTTGATCTGTGCCAAACGTGGCCCAGTAGCCTTCCGGCTTGTTTTTTTCGTTTGGGATGGAACCTTCGATTACCAGAATGAAGGGCGCCAATCCGCCATCCGCCGCGCGATGGAATATCTCCATGAACTCTTCGCCGTTTTCATAAGAGAGAAAGGGATTGTGCAGTTTGATCTTGGGAACGAAAGGCAGCGCTCCGAATATCAGATCTTCCAGGCTGGGCTGTGTTGCCGCGGTCATGGCGATCGTATCGCCGTCGCAGCCGAGACCAGCGGTAATCCATAACACGTCGATTTCGGCTCTTGTGGTCATTTGAGGATGCGCGAGTGCTTTGCGGCAGCCGATCAGCGTCGAATATTTGGTTTAGGCGCTTCGGCGGATTGTACCGAAGGCCAGTCGTTGTGTCGCGGCTTTCTTCCTTCGGACTCCCACTGCGGCTTGAATGGCACGGCGTTGTGAACCAAAAGATGAAAAATACAGGCGTTTCTGTATGTTCGGGCCAGCCGCCTCTACCTACACTGGTGGTGCGTCAAGAGAGGACCGGCCACAACCCATGAGAAAAATCCGAGGAGGTCCAATGCGCGCTGAATATGTGATTCTCGGTGCAATCGCCGCTTTCGCAATCGCTGCTGGCGTTTCCCTTTTCCCCGATTTTATCCGCTACATGAAAATTCGCTCGATGTAACGCTCTTCGGCACCGATTGGATCGAAGCCAAGTTATCTGTGTCTCAAACGACGCTATAGAAGAACGAGACCGCGGCGAATTCCGAGAGTGACAGCTTCGGTTCGGCTAACGGCTCCAAGCTTGCCGAGAATCGAAGCCACGTGAAATTTCACCGTGTGCTCGGAGATCGCCAGCTGCGCCGCGATTTCTTTGTTCGGCAAGCCGCTCGCCAGCATTTGAAGCACCTCACTCTCGCGAGGCGTGAGTGGTTCAACAAGTTCTGCGAGAGAACTGGATGCCGGCTGTCCCGCTGGAAACATGGAATCAACCTCAGACGGATGCAACACGATGAGACCCGCAGCCGCGGCTTCGAGGCCAGCAACCAGTTGATCCGGTGATATATCGCTGGGCAATATGGCCCGCACGCCTCCTCGCAACGCTTCGGAGAACCATCTAGGCTCAGACCGTTCTGAAAGAACCACGATAGCCACTTCAGAGCCCATTTGTGATCGCGCGATCGAATCCATCACTTCTTCGAATTGTTCGCCGGTTGCCTCGACTAAAACCACTGTCAACTTCCGCGTCCAGCCGCTGATCCCAGAGCGATTCAAGATTTGGTGCGCTGCCAACCACTGCCACTTTCCGAGTGTCGAGGAGCCTTCTCAAGCTCGCACGAGACGGGGGCGAAGCGGCGACAATAAAGACCCGAATCACGCTGCGGCAGCTCTCCGCTCGCCCAGTTGAACAGTGACACGCCGCAATCGTGAGTAATCTCCGCGCAGAAATTGAAGCCGCAGCTGGCGCGGACCGCTGCCTTCCAGCGCGTTCGCGAGATCACCCAGTGATCGTGAAAGCCCTTTCTTCGGTCCCCAACAAGACGTCGCCCGTCAAGAGCGACGCATGAGAAGCCGCGCTATGCGGCTCCACGTCGAGGATTACCAGGCCAAAGCCGCCCGGCGCGGCAGTTCGAGGGAGTCGTACGGGACAAACGGTGACACCAAGCCAGCCGTCGGACGGCACTGCCGGCAAGAAAATCCCGAACGGCGTTACTCGGAATGGCGAGCGCCAACCGGCCCGCGACCATCGTGTTGATTCCGATCAGCCGGCCACGCGCATCGGCAAGTGGGCCGCCGGAATTGCCTGGCGCGAGGCGGACATCGGCTTGCACCCATGACCGCGGCCCCAGTCCCGAAATCGGGCCGACCGCGTGAACCACACCTGTGGTGAGAGCGCCCACAAAACCCAGGGGATTGCCGATAGCAATGGCAAGTTCGCCGGGGCGAACCTGCGATGAATCGGCAACGGAAACCGATGGAAGATTCGTCGCTTGGATGCGAAGTGCAGCGAGGTCCCGGCGAGGGTCACGAGATGTAACCGCAGCATCAAACTCGCGCCCGTCCCAAAGTCGAAGGCTCACCTTATCTGCCTCTCGCGACATGCGCATTTGTAATAATGTTGCCGTCGCTCGCCCAAATCACACCCGATCCGCCACCCCTCTTCCCGGCGCGGACCACAACCGTCGAGCGGCGCAAACTTTCTGTCACTTCGCCGAATCCCGTGACAGCCATCTCATTCACCTCCGTGCGGGCGTTCAGCAACCACGATGTTCCCTTCCTGAACGGATCCGCCACGAACGAACTTGAGCGGAAGCGGTTTGCCGATCGCGTCACCAACCAGAAGAGACTGAATGTCACCCGGTCGAGTGATGGGGTGCCCCGCTAGCGAGACTAGAATGTCACCGATGACGATGCCAGCCTTGTCCGCAGGGCCGCCAGGATGAATTTCCAGAACGATCGCCGCGGTCTTTTCTTTGCGCTGCAGCGATTCACGAAGATTATCGGGTAAGCTCACCGGCTGCAACCCGACGCCAAGATACCCGCGCGGAATGCGCCCCTTTTTGAGGAGCGTGTCCGCAATTTTGTTTATGGCAGGAGCTGGAATTGCGATCGCGCCGAAACGCGCAAAGCGCGGCGTCGCCAAGCCGATTGTTTCGCCCTGCGCGCTGATCACGGCACCACCTGCGGCGGTTGGTTGCAAACTAACATCGAGCCGGATATAGGGTGCGAGCGAACCGCCGGTCCAGGTGCGGCGGTCCGGCACGACCAGGCTGACGACTCCGAGCGCAGCGACAGGGCCGCTGGCGCGCGTCCGGCCTACGACAAGAGTGAGGCTGCCCGGCTTCAACTGAGTGATATCGCCGGCCTCTTTCGCCGGGCTATCGGCCTCGGCACATTTCAAAACCGCGATGTCTGTTGAGGAATCGCGGCCTGCAAGAGTTGCGGGAACCACTCGGCCATTCGGCAACGTCACCTGAATTTCTTCATCGCGGCGCAATGCATGTTCGGACGTGACAATCACTCCGGAACGCCACACGATTCCGCTCGAAGAGCCACGGCTCTCCGTATGAACGGCCACCACGGTCGCGGCCGCTCGATCGGTGGATTGCGCCAACTCGTTGGAAAGCTCGATAAGTGCTTGCGACATGTTTGGATCCTCCGAGGAGAAAATCGCACAGACGAGTAAGCGCCTACATCCGCCGATCGGCTAGGTACGTCGAATATCCACCATGCTTCATGGGCGGGCGCATTTCGTTGCGTCATAACTTCGATCTTTTTCACCTTTAGGCTGTGTGGTACCGTGACGTTCTCCACAGGGAGTACCTCATGGATGGAATCAACGGCAGAGCAGCCATCGTGACGGGTAGGGCTGCGCTGATCAGTGGAGCGATGATGCTGCAAGCCGCTTGAGCATCTACTTTTCCCAAGGACAGGAGACCGAGCCCATGAATCCGTTGGCGAAATTGAATCAGCAATACATTGGCGGCAAGTGGTGCGATGGAGCGAGCGGTAAAGTGCTCACCGATCGAAATCCGTTCAACGGCAATATCATCGCGGAAATCAAGCTGGCTAACCTCGCCGATCTGGACGAAGCCTACAAAGCTGCCGCCGCGGCGCAGAAAGCCTGGGTGGAAATTAACCCTTACGAGCGCCGCACGATCATGGAGAAGGCTGTTGCATATGTCGAAAAGATCGAAGCGGAAATCACGGACATGATTATTCAAGAGCTTGGTGGGACGCGGCTGAAAGCGTTTTTCGAAATCGGGCTGGTGAAAAACATTATCAAGGAGTCGTCCACCTATCCATTGCGCATGACCGGGGAAATTCTCCCTTCGTTGATGGATGGGAAGGAGAACCGGCTCTATCGCGTGCCAGTGGGAGTGGTGGGCGTAATCAGTCCGTTCAATTTCCCGTTTTTTCTAAGCATGCGGTCGGTGGCCACTGCGATCGGCGCCGGAAACGGAGTAGTGCTGAAACCTCACGACGATACGGCGATAACAGGAGGCACTCTTCTCGCCCGGATTTTCGAAGAAGCCGGAGTTCCGAAGGGCCTGTTGAATGTGGTGATCGCGGATATCAAGGATATTGGCGACGCGTTTGTGGAACATCCGATTCCGCGCGTGATTTCCTTCACTGGTTCGGAAAAAGTCGGCCGGCACATCGGAATGGTGGCTGGCCGCGCGCTGAAGAAATCCATTCTCGAGTTGGGCGGGAACAGCGCAATCATCGTTCTGGCTGATGCGGATATGGCCAACGCGTTGAACGCTGCGGTGTTCAGCCGGTTCACGCACCAGGGACAGATTTGCATGTGCGCGAACCGCGTGCTGGTCCATCGCAGTCTCTATCCTGAATTTCTCGAGAAATATGTAAAGCGTGTCGCCGCCCTGAAGGTGGGCGATCCGAACGATCAGCAGACCGACCTTGGGCCACTGATGAACAAGACGCAGGTAGACACGCTGAGCAGGCAGATTCAGAAAGGCGTTGCGGAGGGTGCTCGAGTGGCATTGCAGGGCACGATCAACGGCAATCTCGCTTCCCCGACAATTTTCGCGGACGTGAAACCGACAATGTCCATTGCCCAGGACGAAATGTTCGGGCCGGCCGTCTGCGTGATGCCTTTCGAAACCACGGAAGAAGCGATCCGCATTGCGAACGACAGTGCGTTTGGGTTGAGCGGAGCGATCCACACGAAGGATGTGGAGTACGGCGCTGAGTTGGCGAAGCAGATTGACGCGGGGATGGTTCACGTAAACGGCGGAACGATCGATGATGAGCCGCTTGTGGCCTTCGGTGGAGAAAAAGCTTCAGGTGTAGGTCGCCTCAACGGGCGATGGGCGCTCGAAGAATTTACAACCCTGAAGTGGGTGTCGGTCCTGCACAAGCCAAGGCATTATCCATTTGAAAGCGCCTGAATCGGCGGAAGACAATTTCCCGATCATTGTCGCGCACTGGCATTGTCGGGGCTAATCTCTGACCTTTGTCCAACTGCTGTCAGGATTGTATTCGGTAATCGCTTTCGCCGCTGCGGTGGTGCTCTCTCCCAAGTCTTTTTGATAGACGACGCCGTCCTGATTGATGATCAAGGTCATCACGCCGCTCACTTTGTATTGCGCGGGATACGCAATTAGAGCGACGCCACCTTTCAGAACTCCGTTCACTAGATAACTCTTCGCACCGCCCGGAGCTGCCGCGCCTTGCGCCTTCAGGCTGCGATAGTAGTAGCCATGATAGGGATCGCCTTTTTGATATCCCTCTTCATCGGCCTGCGCCAAAAACGGACCGGCCGGGCTTGCCGGCTCCCCATCGGCTGCCTCCCAATACAATCCGTTCTGCTTGCCGGGATCGCTGCGCAACTTTGCCGCGTAGATTCCTGCCGGGAGGCCATCATGCCCTTCGGCGGCATAATCTCGCTGAGCGGCCATGGCGCCCCGACAGGACGCAATCGCGCCCAACTCGTTGTCGCCAATTCGACGATAAATTATTTCTTGTTTTCCCGCCGCCGTGTCGAAATGCCATCGGCCGTCGACTAACACGATCGGGATGGGTAGCTCCCAATCTTTCGCGCCCACTTCAAGAGCCCGCGTGTTTGCATCCTCCTCCACGATCACATGCTTGATTTTGTACGATTTCACGAAGGCGGCGCGTGAATTCCGGTCCTGGACATCGTCCCCCGACGAAACGAGGTCTTTCGCGTCCGGCCCAAAAACCGCTAGCAGTTCGTCCTGGTTGTTCGATTCCACCGCGGCCATAAGCGCCTTTACCGCCTCGCCAGGCGTCGCAAACGTTTTCTGGTCGGCCGCAAAACACAGTGCCGCGGAAACCGAAACAAACATCACGCAAACAAGAACGATTTTTGTTTTCATTTCGAGTTACCTCTTACTCTTCGAAGCTCCGCCTCGATTACCGCCGCCTTGTGATTGCTGGGGTGCTCCCATACTTGCTTTACCGCGATTGCTCGCCGCGCGATCCGCGCTCGGATTACTTGCACCGCCAAATGCACCGCCGCCTTGCTGTTGTGGCTGTTGGCGGTTCGCAGGCTGTGTTGCCGGACGACTGTTCTGATTGTTTGTCGCGGGCCGGTTTGCAGGCGCGTTGCCCGTCGAAGGCCGGGTCGCTGTATTTCCAGTGGAGGGACGCGTGGAAGGCGTTGCCGTGTTTGGCCGCCCCCCGCCTTGTTGTCCGTATCCTCGATCCACATTGCCGCCACCATACTTATTTCCGCCCTGTGCCGTGCCAGGTGCGGTGCCGCCTGGACGAAGATTGTTTCCTCCTGTGTTTGCTCCGCCAGCCGGACGGGTTTGCGCATTGTTGCCGCCCCGGTTCCCTTGATATGTGGTTTGTCCCTTCCAATTGTTGTTCCCTGTTCCGCCAGTATTACCGGGCTTGGTAGCCGGGTTGTTGGCTGGCCTGGTATTCCCCGGTGTATTTCCCGGTGTATTTCCTGGCCGAGCGGGTTGCGTCGCCGGACGAGTCTGAGCGTTCCCGTTGTTGCCATTGCCATTATTCGGGCGATTGTATTTCGCTCCCGAATTTGACCCGGGCTGATTCCCCATACTCTTGGCGTAAACTCCGTTCGGGTTGTTGTTGTAATGTACAGGCATGGGCTTGTAACCGGGCTTCATGTTGGAGTTGTTGTTGAACCGGTTGTAGTAGTTATTGGTGTTGTTGATATAGATGTTGTTGTTGCCGTAGTGTACCGGGCGCTTGTAACCATAGCCGTAGGAAGGCCCCCAACCCGGTCCGTAGTAGGGACGGTACGGGGGCGGATAATATGGATATCTTCCGTAGTATACGCCGCCGTAACCCCAACGCGGGTAATAGTAATTATTGTTATTGATCGCCGCGCCCACTGCGATTCCCGCTCCGAAGGAAAGCAATCCAATCAGCACCGCCGATTCTGTGCTCACTCCACTCTTTTGCTGCTGCACTACCACAGTATTCGTACTCGTGGATGGCGCGGGCCCGTTCGTAGTGGTCGTGGTAATCGTCGACCCATCTGGGTTGGTGGTTGTCGTGGTGGTGCTGAACACTCGCTGCGGATCGTATGACGGTACGTAGATCACTTTCGGGTTGGCCGGCTCCACTTCAACGATATCCTGCCCCTGGTCCTGCTTGACGCTTACCTTCATTTGGGCCGATGTTTTGAGCGCACCATTGTCCACAGCAATCGCGCGCAGCCGTTGGACAGAACCAAGAACCGACTTGGGATCGGCGGAGTAAGCCGCGCCCAATTGTTTCGTCCAGTCAAATTGGCTACACATCATGTCGACAACCGAAGGGTAGTGAAGAAGGGCTTGCATCACTGGAGTAAACCCAGCCTTTTGCGAGGCTTGATCCAGCGCGGCTTCCTTCAAATTTTGATTCTGATCCAGTACGAGCCAATTACCACCATCCATCACTTGCTGCGGATCGACAGACGCTTGCAGAATCACGGCGAGTACCGGATCAGGATAAAGCGCGATGGGCGCAAGTAGCTCATCGAGGCCCGCAGCACTCAGGTCGACATCCGGCAATTGGATCGGCTGTTGCTGGCTCGCCGCCTGCTCTTGGGAACCATTTTGCTGGGCAGATCCTGAGGTGGCGGGCGGAGATGTATTTTGGTCACCCGTTGCAGCCTGTTGACCTCCGGACGCCGTCTTACCTCTGGAGCAACCGTCGAGTCCCAGAGGCGAAATTATCAAGCAGAACGAAGAGAGCCAAGCTAGATAAACTCGAAATTCTTTCATAACGCCTCCATGAGGCGAATGGCCGTCGCGTGGGACATGCACAATGGTACTGCCACTCTCTGGCCAGAACCGGGCGTCGAATCTTGCAACACCTTCAGACCAATTCGTGACCTTCGATTTCTTCAGGTCGTCGTCCCGTAAATACAGATTGGCGTGCCCATGCTACTCCTGCCCATATCAGGCGGGAAGTGTCAAAAGTAACAGTGTAGGTCAAACCGTAGGGGCTAACTCTAGACCAACAAGAGAGCTCGAGTCTAGCCGAGCCTTCTTCTACAGCGAACGAAGCTCACTGTCACCATACGCCAAGAGCGTGGATGGGGATCGCCGAGCGGTAGGAATTGGTCAGCCGCTAAGGAACACGGATCGGGATTCTAAGTGGCCTACGACCAGGGACGGACGATTCCAAGTTTCTTCATCCGGAAATAAAGCGTTGAGCGGTTCATCCCAAGGCGCGATGCTGCGCCTCTCGGCCCGGAAAGAACCCACCTGGTCTCTTTCAGGGTCGTGCGGATGTGCTCGCGCTCGACGTCTGCAAGAGTTTGCGGCTTCTCGCCGTCGTGTCCGGGCGTGACGCGGGATTGAAGATCGCGGTAGGGCACATGCAACACAGAACCCGTGGACAGAATTACGGCGCGTTCGATCACGTTCTCCAGTTCGCGTATGTTGCCGGGCCATCGGTATTCCACCAGCGCGTCCATCGTTCTCGTCGGGATCGTCTCGATCGTCTTGTCCATCTTTTGCGCCGCCGCTTCCACAAAATGCTGCACGAGCAGAGGAATATCTTCGGGACGTTCGCGTAGGGGAGGAATTACGATAGGAAATACGTTGAGGCGGTAGTACAGGTCGCTGCGAAACTGGCCGTTCGCGATCATTCCTTCCAGGTCGCGATGGGTTGCGGCGACCACTCGGACGTCGACCTTCATTGTTCGCGTGCTTCCCAATCGCTCGAATTCCCGCTCTTGCAAAACGCGCAGTAGTTTTGGCTGCAGGTCGAGAGGGATATCTCCGATTTCGTCAAGAAACAACGAGCCGTTATCGGCCAGCTCGAGCCGGCCAATCTTCTGAGCAATCGCACCCGTGAAGGCGCCTCGCTCGTGTCCAAAAAGCTCGCTCTCGAGCAGACCGCCGGGAATCGCGGCACAATTGAGTTTCACGAATCCGCGTTCCCTTCGTCTGCTGCGATTGTGAATTGCGCGCGCGACAAGTTCCTTTCCGGTGCCGGTCTCTCCTAGTAAGAGGACCGTTGAATTCCCTTTTGCGACTGTTTCAACGAGCTGCAGCACCTCTCGAAGAGCTGCACTGTGGCCGACGATGCCTTCGAATTCGTTTTCGTGGAAGCGGTCTTCCAGGATTTCCAGATTTACAGAGGTTGGACTGCGTTTTGAATGTTGCGGGGTCGGACTGTCGATATCGAGTAAAGCTAGACTATTTAAGCTCATTGCCAAACTCCAGTGCTACGAATGGCTGTCCGTTGTAGCGAACAGCTTTGAGCGTTCACTTCGGTTGTCGGCGGCTTTTTCTACTGGTTTCCCGCTGAATCCACTCTCGAATGTAAGGCGGACAGTTCTCGAGTTCGATGCTGTCCGATTCGCAATGCGCCAGGAACTTCACGGCTTCACGATCTACAAGTGTCACGTCCGCCAAATCCAAGGCCAAATTGTGATCGGACAGCTCCAAGGCGAGCAACCGCTGCAACTCCGCAACATCCTCGGTCTCGATCCGGCCGCTCAGAGTAAAGACGATCTTTCCATTGGCCGATCGTCTAATCTTCAGCATCGTGTTTCTCTCAACGCCCCATGCTCGGCTCGACTGGAAGCAATTCACGCACCAGTTGTAAGCCGCTGAAAACAATTGCTTTATATTTTAATAAATTCGCGAACTTCACGAATTCGCGAAGTTTTCACGAAGGAATGGGGAAATTTACGAAGAGGAACTTACTGGCTCGCGTGTTTGAAGCGAAACTTGTTGATCCCTAGTGATCGGATTTTTGACTCTAGGGTAGAAGCAGGAATTTCCAAGGCAGCGGCGGCACCCGCGGGGCCGGATACTCTCCCTCCGGTTTTCGCTAACGCCGCCTCGATCGTCTCCTTCTCTTGAGCTGGAGATTTCTTGCCGAACGGCTGGCTTTTCTGCTGCGCCGTGGTTGATTCCAGAGAGAGCCAGCTTGGATCTACGGAAATGGTGTCGCCGTCGCAAAGTATGACCGAACGTTCAATCACATTTTGCAGCTCTCGAATATTGCCCGGCCAGGAGTATGCCGACAAGAGTTGCATTGTGCTCTTTTCTACATTTCGTATTCTCTTGCCGACTTTCCTTGCGTAACGATCGATGAAGTACTCGACCAGCATGGGGATGTCTGCTTTACGCTCCCGCAGAGGGGGACTCTCAATCGGGAACACGCTGAGACGGTAAAAGAGATCCCTTCGAAAGGATCCGGCACCGATGGCGACCTCCAAGTCTCGATTCGTGGCGGAAATCACGCGGACATTGGCTCGAATAAGCTGGTTGCCACCCACACGCTCAAACTCCCGCTCCTGCAATACACGCAGTAGGGCGACCTGGGTTTCCGCCGGGAGATCACCGACTTCGTCGAGAAAGATCGTGCCTCCTTCGGCAAGCTCGAACCGGCCGATGCGCCGTTGTAAAGCCCCGGTGAAAGCTCCCTTCTCATGACCAAATAACTCAGAAGCAATCAAGTCGCGTGGGACTGCCGCGCAGTTCACACTAACGAATGCACGCGAGGCACGACCCGATCGTCGGTGTATGGCGCGGGCAACCAACTCTTTGCCAGTTCCTGTTTCACCCGTGATGAGAACAGTAGAATCACTCGGCGCCACTTTGGAAATGCGCGAGAGCACGCTTTTCAAAGCCGGAGATGTTCCGACGATCTCTTCAAACATCGAGGCTTTGTCGATTTCTTCTCGCAGAGCGACGTTTTCCTGGTGTAGTCGTTCCTCTGCTCTTTTGCGTTCGTCGATGTCTATGGAGGCAGAATAAAAACGCTTGATCTGTCCCTTTTCGTCCCGCAATGGGACACAACGGGTGAAGAACCAGCGATAGGTTCCGTCCGCTTTGCGCAGTCGCAGTTCCATCTCCTCAACGGAGCCCCTAGAGAAAGCACGATCGAACGAGTCGAGCACCCGTTTCCGGTCATCCGGATGAAAGTACAAGCCGCGATCAGATGCCTGCTGCCATTCTTCAAGACTAAGACCGATGTAGTCGAGCGCAACGCGGTTGGCATAAAGGCGCTCAGTGTTGGATCCGTACACTGCGATAATTTGAGGCGCGAGGTCCAGCATCTGCCGGAGTTCTGCTTCTTGTTCCCGGATTTTTCCCTCGGCACGCTTTTGTTCGCTCAGGTCGAGGACGAACACGACGCCCTCGTTCGTATTTTGAACCCGCGCGCCTCCAATCAGCACGGGCAAACGGCTGCCGTCTTTCCGGAAATACTCCTTCTCGTATGCCTGAAAAACACCAGTTGCCAGGAACTCTGCCAGAGAATGTTCGTCGCTCTCGCGCCATTCGGCGGGCGTCAGATCCGCCCAGCGCAATCGACCCGAAACGAGATCCTGACGACTGTATTGCAGCATTTGTAGAAACGCCTGGTTGGCCTCGACTATCTCACCCTCGACGTTCGCGAAGAAGATTCCCAGAATGCCGGCTTCGACCAGGCGCCGGATCTTATCTTCTGCCGTCTTGCGCTCGGTGATGTCCGTCACCGCCCCGACATACTCACGATTGCCGGCTGCATCCCGCAAAACGTGAGCTAAGGCGTGAACGTGCCTGACTCGCCCGTCAGGCAGTAGCAACCGGTAGGCATGCTCGAATTCTGGCGCTCCCGCAGAGGCGCGATCAATAACCTGTTTGAAGTCGGCGCGGTCCTCGGGATGAACGCGCTGCGCCACTGAATCTATTGCTGGCTTGACAGAGCGGTCATACCCGAAGATACGGTAGGTTTCATCGGACCAGACAATCTCGCCAGTGTCGGGTCTCCAGCCGAAACTGCCCGTGTGACTGAGCGTTTGAGCTTCGGCCAGGTACGCTTCGCGGCGCCGCAGTTCCTGAGTTAGGAGTTGGTGCTCCGTGACGTCCATGACCGTGCCGATGATTTCCGTAATTTCGCCAGAACCGTCCCTGGCAGGATGCGCAACGGAATGGAGATGCTTTACCGCTCCGCCCGGAAGCACGATTCGAAAATCCCCGTGCGAGTCTATCCACTCCTTCCTCGTAGTCTCGATTGTGGCTCTCTGCTCGATCTGTGCCCGATCGTCAGGATGAACCCTCTCCAGGAATTGCTCCCAAGTGGGACCCGTTTCTTGCGGGCTAAAGCCATAAATGCGATAAATTTCTTCCGACCAGAACAGAGTGCCGGCACGCAGGTTCCATGCCCAACTGCCTGTGTGGCTGAGCCTCTGAGCTTCGGCCAGATACGCTTCGCGGCGTCGGAGCTCTCGGGTCAGGAGCTCGTGCTCCGTAACGTCTATGGCGCTGCCAACATACTTTTTCAAGCCCTTGTTATCTACAAGAGGAACACCGACGCAGCGAACGTAGCGGACCTCACCATCGGGATGCACGATGCGCTTGGTGGCATCGAAGGGCGAAGCATTCTCCAAGATTCCCTTGATCAGGCCTGCCATGGACTCGCGGTCCTGTGGGTGGACGCCGTCCAGGTATTCCTGAAGACCTGGCGGCTTGCTAGCCGGATCGAGACCGTGGATGCGAAATAATTCGGAAGACCAGTAGTAGAAACCGCCGGCATCAAAGGCCCAGCTTCCCATGTGTCCAAGGCGCTGCCCCTCGGCAAGATAAAACTCGCTTCTTTGCAGATCCTGGGAGTTGCGGCGGACCTGTTCTTCCGCCTGCTTGCGATCCTCGATGTCGATACTCGAGCCATGCCACTTAATAACTTTTCCGTTTTCGTCGCGCAGGGCGACCTTGTGGTGCAGCATCCAGCGATATTCACCGTCAGCACGGCGGACGCGTGCTTCGTAGAGGAAGGGGTTTCCGCTGGACAACGACACGCGCCATACATCGACGATTCCTTCGACATCATCGGGATGAATTACTGCGGTCCATTTCCAGCCTTGCAAATCCTCAAGCGACCGCCCGACAAACTCCAGCCATGCTTGATTGAAAAAATCGAGGTAGCCGTCAGGCAGACTGGTGTGGATCAGGGCGGGAGTCGAATCGATGAGGAGATGAAAGTCCGGGGCCGGCCCGGGACGATCGGAGTCGTGGGCGGGGGAACCCATGGTGCGCATTATATTCTTTTTAGAGCGGTTTTTGTCTCGATTAGAATTGAGAACTGGTCTTTGTTTTCTTGGAGTTGGGGGAATTTCATTAGCGGTGTCTCGATTAGGTTCTGGAAGATGGAGACTAGAGGCTGGATGCTGGAGGAGGACACAGATCAGGTCGGGCCCATCAAGGCGACGGTGGGTGAGCGATGGCTATTCGGGACAGTTTGGGTTGTACGCCGGCGCCGATGTGAACTACCTCTCCAGCTCCACAACGAAAAGATCCGTAATGAGTGTGCTAATGGCGCGATGAAACTGAAAATCGCGGTCCGAAACGCGCCAATCCGCACGGTGGTCGCACGGAGCATCCTCTCAGCAATGTTTCATGATGTTCACTATGTTCATCGTCTGATCGGCGTCGGCTTGAGCCACTACTGTCTTCAGTGAAGCACTCGCCGCGGTCGTTTCGGTTCTCGCCGGTCTAAGTAGGCCCGATGATCCCCCCTATTCGAGCAGCCTGAACGGAGCCGATCTTAAAATTCGCAAAATAGTTCCGCTGCTTGATTTTTCTTCGCGCGCAATTTCAGTCAGGTCCTTCCCCGCCGCGTACTCCTGTATCACTCGAACGTGTCGCGGCGAAATCCGGGCTAGATATGCTTTCACGCGCTTCCGTCGCCGCGCTTTCGCGACGGGCGGGATGATCGACCTAGTAACTTTGAATGCGACCTCTCCATCATTTTCCGCCAGCCTGCGGCGAACCACCTCGAACGACACGTCCCACAATTCCATCCAATACCGACACTGCGGATCTTTCACATCCATCGAGCGCCTCTGTTGCTTAAGAATCTAACTTTGTCTCACATTCTCCAATTCGGCGGATTGGGATCGGATCCCTCTCTTTGCTTACCGCCGCCCACCATGCTTGCTTCGAGGGCCCGAAAAAACCTCCGGCCGATTTTGGTTCGGCCGGTGCGGTATCCGAGTGCTCGGATCATTGAAACGGAGTCCGTCCGTGAGTTCATTCGAGTAAACTTTGCCCTCTTGGGACTGCCGCCGCCAGCCACGTATCTACCTGACAATGCAACATATAAGAGGAAGTTGGTGTCCTGTGCTCTCGGAAATTTTCCCCGGCGGGAACCAAATGCCTCGACTTACTCGATGCCACATGTTTTCTTGACATCATGGCATGCACTCGCAAGGTCCCTTCTCAAAGCATCCGGGATATTTCTCACAAATCATCATCATGTGTTCGTCGTACCACATATCGGAACGCCATGGCGCGGGCCTGTACTTGGATCCCCCGAGAATCGGGCCCAATTGAATATTGCGGTACCCGAGACAACTCGAAGGCGGCCACCGCAACCGCGATCGCAATATCGTCCTTCGAGGAACCTGGAGGCCGAATATCCGTGTTCCCATTCGCGGCCCTTATCTGTTCCAAGCCTATCAACTGATGGATCAAATCCGGATGATCTACCAGTGAGAGTCTTTGTTGGGTCATAAGTTGTCTCAAGTTGCCGTAAATCGACGCTCGAGTGTGAGGACCAAACGAGAATTCACGATAGAAAAGCCCTAACTTTTCGAAGTGTTCCCGAAGAACCGGAAAACAATATTGGTCGCCTACAAGCGAGTTGATTCCGAATCGTTGCAGAACGTCGTTGATTTGCACGGAGATTGATTCAAGATTGAGCGGTGAGTTGTGAGTTGGCGTCCACCGCGCTGCAAATGCCACGGTGACGTGCCCGTTATCGGATCGATGCAGAACGGCAAATCCGAAGTCGCTGTCCCTGAATGCCGGGTCGGCGGCCGCAACATAGGTACCGCTGAACACTCGCGGAAATTCTCTGCAGCCTCGCATAACACATGGTTCCAGGGTTTCCCAAGTGATCCAACCAAGTACGCTGTCCGTGAACTCGGCCAAGTATTCGCGTCGGAAGTCTTCATTATTTTCGCGTTGGGCCTCTTCGAGAAAATCGTCAGGGATCGTTGGATTCATCTCTTTCGACGACGCTTGCCAGACGGGGTAAGGGAGACTCTCGCGCTCTTGAAAATCCTCCCAGAGAATCCCCTCTTTGCGGTTAGGCGTAGATATTTTGATCAGCTTGGTGTTAGTCAAAGTAGCCATCGCTGGCCGCAATGCCGCGACGACTTCCCGCTCGGGGTTGGCGGCGTTCTGTTCGTGCTCCCAAAAGCCCTGCTCGTCGCAAATTGCGCAAATGACTGAGTATCCACGAACAGTGACCTGAGAACATGGTTGGCTTGCTATTGTGATGCCGTTTCGTAATTCAATTTCACTTTTTCGCTCTCGAACCACAAGTTGCGCTAGTTCCAGAGACGCATTCATGTACTTCCTGAACATAGTCAAACGCGATTTGAGCCTGCTTGAGAACAGGAGCAATTATTAGGATGAAGGCGCGCTCACCTCGCGGGAGTTTGTGATCTCGCGTCGCCTCGTAAACAGCGATTAGAGCAGCCAGTCGGGTTTTGCCACCGCGCCGACCGACGATTGCTGTTATCTCTTTATGCTCGCGCGCAAGATAGGTCTTGCGTCCGGTGGCACGACAATAGAAATCGAATTCAGCGTCGTCGAGCTCGAGACCATAAAGCGCTTTAAGAAACGTGCGGTGGCCTAGGGTTAGGGCGCCCGGTTCAACCAATTTCAGCCGGGTAACGAATTCAATGATGTTCAGCTCGATCTCAGCCGTTTTTGTCGTCCTTTCCAATCTCATTTTTGACTCCTGCGGTCGCCCGTACCCAATTTTCGAGTCCCGCCTCCCCTTCGCTCCGCATAATCAGCAGGAGACTCATCGTGCGATACATTTCTCGGGCTGCCGAGCGGTCATACCGCGCAGCGAGAGCGAGTCTCCGAAACACCTCGGAGTCAAAGACAATCGGTTTTTCCGGGTCGTCAATGGAAGTATCGCCGCCTTCGGGGACGACGAGAATTGGAAAAACGCCCTCTCGCAACGACGGCAGAGAAGCTGAGTTCTTACCGGCAATTCCTTGGCCCTCTAGTCCGCCTTCTTCGAGTCGAGCTGCGAGAATGAGTCGTAAGATGCTAGCCCAAAACCTGTCGAAGAAGAGTCGCCCCAATGCTCCCTTCGGTTTGAGAGTAGCCCGCAGCTCACTCTCGATTTTCTTGAGCGCTCGGACATTTTCTCCGTGTCGCTCAAGAGTCTGGAGCAGGCTGCGACTCAAAACGGAACCACGAACCGCGTGGCGGCGGCCTCGATCCTTACGCTCGCTGGCTTCCTTCGCAGGTGACGCAGGAACTTCTGGAGTTTCCACGATGTCGGTTCGCAAAGTGTCTTGCTGCTCTGAGGCGGGCGAAGTTGTCTCGGCTGGGTTCTGGATCAGCTGTTGTGGTGATTCAGGATCGCAACGATGAGAATGCTCTCGGTCGGCTTGTCCGGCGGGTTCGCCGAGACCGCTGAGCGGAGGTTTCATGCGGCGCTCCCCGGCCTTAGAACCTTCATTGAGGCTCTCGCTGCCCGCACGCTGCGACAGGCTGCTTTAAGGGTGATCGCCCGAGACGAGCCAACCTGGGATTTATCGCGACGAAAATGTTGTGTTCGAAGCGTCCAAGACCCTTCATCGTTGACCTTGCCTGTCGCCCTGATTTTCCACTTTGAGGAAACCTGGCAATAGCGGCCTTCTTGTTGGTCGAATTCGAGAAGGCTCTTTGCGTGCTGCATTGCAGGCACAAAGCAATGAGCAGGACGGGCAAACGCGGTTTCTTCCAGCGGCTTCGCGACGGCGGCCTGCGTCAGCGCAGAGGCATCCACGTCGCAGTAACCTGCTTTCTGAAAGGAGCCTCGGTGGGCTTCGAAGACTTGCTTGCAAGGGCCGAGTCGGACCATCGACGAATCGCTCCTGAAACTTCTACGATTCGCGAGCGGTTCGCAGTCCTGACTCGCTTGGGAACTTTAACTCGAGACGAATACTAGCGTCCTCCTCGGAATGGGTCAACCGGTATTTTCATCGTTATCGCGGAGCTTCGAAATGGCGAAAGGCTTGTGGACAATCTGAATGGTTGTTAGACGATTGTGAGACCTGTTTGCCTGATGCCACACCTCGGAACTGGTCCTCGCATAAACGAAGATGAGGCAGGCCCTAAGGCTTCGTGCGCTAATAAAAGACGGCCGCCGGGCAGCGGACATCACTTCGTTTCGGAAGAAAATTATGGAAAAGCAAAAACCGGTTACGGGAGGCCTATCGACAACGGGCCTTGGCTGAACCCAGGAAATCTATATCTTTCTCCTGCTTACCAGCAAGAAACCGAAGTCCACCCATTAGCCGAGTCACATGAAGGCAAGCTACTTCAGCAAGTTTTATTTGAGTGCCCTTCCTTCTTTTGGTGACTGACCAGGCGCTGAAACATACTTTGGTCCCTCTCTTCTGTAGGCCTGCATGCCGCCAGCGACAAAGATTTCACAGATTTGAGATAAAGTTCTCCCTTCACGTCTTGCTATGTCGTGTAGTTCCCTCTTCAAATTCGCTGAAAGCCTAAAACCAATCTGTTCATTCTTAGTTCGCATTGTGAGGGGGATTTTAAGGCTAGAAGGTAAGGGTGAGCAATGGGAGTAAGTGGTTGACATCTTGCTGGTTTGGTGTTAAACATTGTATAGCATTGTTTAACCTATATGATGAGGAGGTGTGCTTTGGCCTTTTCGAGACGAAAGAGGAGAACGAGCGTCTCCGATTTATTGACTCGGCAAAACATTAAGTTCGCAAAATCTGTCTGGCCTGACGAACTTAATTCTCTACAGCTTTCGGAGTTGAGAACACTCTCACGAGAGTCTGGTTTGGCCCTAACGTCGGGAGAAATTCTCCTGCTGAACGGACGATGGTATGTGACGAGCTCCGGACTCCTGCGACTCGCAAAGAACCGCGGATGCCGGGGAATCCACAGTCGCGCTCTCGAGAACTTTTCTGATCCGCGCATCGGTTGCTGGGTTTTCAAAGCGATGGTTTACAAGGACTCCCGTTCAAAAGGATTTGTGGGCTACGGCGACGCAGATCCCTCTAACGTTTCTCCTTTGGTTCGCGGCGCTGAGATGCGCATCGCTGAAACTCGTGCCGTTAATCGAGCTCTACGCAAGGCCTATGGAATCGGACTTTGCTCGGTCGAGGAACTTGGGTATCTCTCCTCGCCGCCTGAGCGGGTTCAAGGGAAAGGGATCGATTCCAGTCATTCGAATGGAAACGGCTCCGGCACCGGCCAGCCCAGGCTCCGCGACAAACTCTGCCTTCTGATTCGGAAATACGAACTCGATCCCACCCTCGTGAAACGCTATGCAGCTGATTTCTGCGGAACCGAAGCGCTCCGCGACGCCAGCCGAGACCTGGTCGAAGCCTTCATTTCCACACTGGCGGAAGAGGCCGCTAAGGATCGCGCTGCACTGATTTGCAAGCTGAACAGCTACAACCAGCTTGAGGAGGTGAAGTCATGAAACGACATTTCCCTGGTCTGCATGCCGAAGCATCACGTAGCGATGGAATTCTGGAAGGCGTGTTCCTGGTTCGGGTGGATCGCGCCTACTATCGCTGGCACCCGCAAAAACCTTTCTTCATTCTCAGCTTCGCGATCATCGAACCCAACGATCTCGCCTCACGCAAAGTTTCGGGACGAATCTACTGCACCCAGAAGTCGCTCTGGAAACTGAACTGGTTTCTTCGGGACTTCGGCTACGACACGGACTTGCTCGGCCGGGACGAGGTGGATGAAAAAGCTTTGCTCGGCCTCACTGGCGTAGCTGCGCACTACGAGAAAAACTTTTGCGGGTCGCACTTTTGTCAACCTCGAAGGATTTGCACCGTCCACCGAATGGGAATTCATCTCGAAGGATGCTCGCGAAGGCGTCGTGGCGGGAGGGTCGAATGACCTACAGCTTCACGCAGATTAGCCAGTATCTTCGCTGCCCGCGGAAGTATCGCTATCGATACCTCGACGGCTGGCGCGAAAAGGAAGATCGGGCCTCGATGATTTTCGGTCGCTGCTTCGAGAACGCGCTGGCAGCCTATTTCCGCGAAGAAGATTCGACAGCAGTGTTCTTTAAGGAGTGGCAAGAACATCAGGACACAGCACTCCAATACGCCAAGAACGACTCCTGGGACCGACTGTATCACCAGGGTGTTCACCTGCTCGAACGATTCGCCCAGGACGATCGTGTGCGGATCCGCTGCCCGAAGAAGAATCTTCAGGTTAAATGCACCCGATCGCTTCCGTGCGGAAGCGAATTTCTATCTTATGTCGATGCGATTGGCGAGCTGGACGGGACGAATTGCATCCTCGATTGGAAAACGACAGGATCGCGCTATCCGGAACAGCCCGATGGCCTCTTGTCGCTCGATCCACAGCTGGTCTGCTATTCCTGGATGACCGGAATCGCGGATGTCGCCCTAGTGGTGTTCATTCGCAAGAGCGCACGCCCGAAATTCAGTATCTGAAGACATCCATCGACGAAGAACAGCGCCGGGAATTTGGCCAACTGGTGGAAACAGCCGTCGAGCAGATTGAAGCCGGCCATTTTCTCCCGCACAGCGGAATTCGCTTTCCACAAAACGGATGTGTCGGCTGTTCCCATCTAGGCCTCTGTTTAGGAAATCAGCAGCTCATGGATTCCAAACTCATTCGCCGACCGGGAGCAAGCGGATCTTGATTGGCTTGACCAATTTGACGACTAACGGGCGTGTGTTCGTGGAACCCAAACTGAATCGCCGCCGCGCTCTTTTCGTTCTCGACAAGGTCGATGAGATCTTGTCCTGGGAGCGCCATGCCGAGCAAGAGAAGGACACGCGGTTCGTCGAACTGGGTCAATACCTCTGCGAAGTGCGAGCGGGCCAGTACTGGAGGCTCGAAAACCTCGGCTCATTCGATGATTTTTTGACGAAACGCTTTCCCGAGTCCAGGCGCAAAGCGTATTACCTGATGGCGATCCACGAGCAACTTCCTCGCCGCATTCACCACGACCTACAGCAAGTGGGTTGGGCCAAAGCAGCCGAGCTTGCGAAAGTAGCTCGCCGAGACGGCGAACAGTTTGACTGTGCAACCTGGTTGCACAAAGCGATCGAACTTCCCAAGGAAGGATTCAAACGAGAGGTTGAGAAGCATTTGACGGGCCAGGAGACGGAGCCGTGGGAAATCATCTATTTCAAACTCTATAAGAGCCAATTGCCGGTGATTGAGCGAGCACTTGAAACGGCGGCGCTGATGCTCGGCGCGAGCAAATCCCGCGGCTATTGCTTAGAGATGATTTGTGCCGATTTCCTTGCCGGAGCTCACCTAGAGGGTGGTAACTCCGACTCACTGCTCTTCGCGCTTGGTCGACTTTATTCATTGCTTACGGATCCCCAGAAAACGGAGTTCGTGAAGCAAATGGAGAGAGTCTAATGGCTGATCTTCGACCACGGCGACCGAGGCTTCGGCTGGACCCGGATTCTTATCGCAAACTCCGTATCGAAGTGTTGGAGCGTGACGGCTGGCGATGCCAGTACTGTGGCAGTTCCGATCGTCTTCAGGTCCACCACATTCGCTCGCGGGGCCGACTGGGTGATGACACAGACGAAAATCTAATCACGCTCTGCGCTGATTGCCACAGTGACATCCATCGCAGCTGCGCGGTGAACGATGGATCCGGAACAGCGTACTCATAATCCGTTGGTCCTAGGTTCGAATCCTAGCGGGCCCACCAACCAACCCGTTGAAGCTCCAGCAGTTCGGAAGATCGATGTGAGCGACTGCTGCAGCTCGACCGGGCGACTCAAGTTGTTCTCCCAGTTGTAGGACCCGGAGATCACCCTCTTTCAGATATCGGTAGAGCGCAGAATCGGTGGGGTCATTCGGTTGGCTACAAATAATTTGAGCTTTTCTGGTTTTGTTGCAGGTCAATTCTTTGCCAGCTTGGCGTACTCGGCTTTGGCTTCCCTCAGGATGGGAATGTCGGGATCGGCGTTCTTCCACAAATCCAGGAAAGTCTCGTAAGACTTCCGTGCGGCAGCTTCATCGCCCATCATCTTCTGTGCGCGGCCGAGTTGGAGCCAGGCCAACGGTCCCGTGACATGTCTAACGGTAAGGCCGGGATTATCGATCAGCTTCTGGAACTGAGCCGCGGCCGACCGGCCATCGCCGAGCTTCAGATAGGCGAGACCACGGATATAGGTGGGGTAAACATAGTCGAACGACTGCGTGTAGGCCAGATCGTACTTGGCGGTCCCGCGGAGAAGATCGACGACGGCCGCCGGATCGTGCTGCTGCAGCTTGATCGCGGCCCGGATAGTCGGGGCGAGGTAATTCTGCACGAGCGTGTCTTCGGGTCTTTCCGCGCTGATTTGGTCTGTTAGCTTGCCGGCTTCCTCTGTTCGTCCTGATCTGGCGAGTGCCAGCGCCAGCCAAAGCTTCTCAGCGCGGTCTAGCTTGCTTCTATCTGCCTTGCTTTCGTAGCGTCGAGCCTGCTCGACCCTTCCGACTTCGGCATCCTCGAGGGCCCAGCCAAAATACCGCCAGTAAATGTCCGCAGCCTTCGATGGATGACCAAAAGCTTGCAGGCGCAACCGTTCGGCGGAGCGAAAGCGACCTTGCTGAGTCTCGATCAAAGAATGGTTGAGCAAGACGTCTCTTCGATCACCGCCTCGCTCTCCTTCCGCCAAGATCTTTTCAACGCCATCGCGGTCGCCTGTAGCAAATAGCACAAGCAGTCTCTCTTGCTGGATTGTTGGGTTGTCGAACTTATCTTTCAAAGGCCGGCGCAGTTGGGCGTCGAATTCTACAAGGACGTAGCTGCGAGAAGCGAGCTTGCGCATTGCGCGCGATGCGGTCATGGCTTTGCTTCGCGCATGCACATCGACGATTTAAAACAGGTGGAGCACGAGCTCGGGTTTAGCTACGAAGTGCGGGAAATCGACGGACTCACCCACTATCAGGATGTTTGTCCGCGCTGCCGCCGCGCAATGTTCTCGCTAGCTCAAGGCAAATTGCGGGCGCGTGCCCAGGTGCATGCTTCCAACGCTCCGGCCACTATGCCGCTCTATGTGAATCCTGGCTTGAAGGAAGGCCCTCTCGGTTCGGAAGACGCCGATAATTTTCATCCTTAGGAGAAAAGCCAACACCATGCCAGTTCCCGAAGGTTCGTTGGAAGGCTTCTCCCAGACTTTCGGACCCATCCGTCGAGAGCCGTCGGGGAACGCCTCGATCCCGGTGTCGTCCCCGACCGCGCAGTCGATACACACTGTTGTTTTTGCGGCCAGCAATGCGGCATCACGCTGCTGGTAAAAGATGAAACCGTGATTGGATTTGAGCCGCGCTACAACTTTCCCTTCAACCAAGGCAAGTTGTGTCCCAAGGGCGTGAAGCGCTATCTGCAAGGTGCGCATCCCGACCGTTTGCTCCACGCCTACGAGCGGGATACAGCATCACCCGCTGGATTTCGGGCCATGCCATATGACTTGGCCATTGAGCGCGTGGCGGCGGCTATCGATCAGATTCAAAGTGAACATGGCCCGCAGGCGTTCGCGGTTCTGACGGGCGCCAGTCTCACTATTGAGAAGGCTTATCTCATGGGGAAGTTCGCCCGCGTGTGCCTGAAGACTCCGTATATCGATTACAACGGCCGGCTGTGCATGGTCAGCGCGGGTGCGGCCAACAAGAAGGCTTTCGGCATCGATCGCGCGGCGAATCCCATGAGCGATGTCCTGTCCGCCGAAGTGGTGTGGATCAGCGGCGCGAACGTGGCCGAGTGCGCGCCGATCACCACCGACTACGTGTGGATCCTCGGAGAAATCGGTGCAAGCAAGAATTCGGTTCAGGCGGTGGGGGTTGTGCCTCTCTTGACCCGCGGCCACAAGATCATGAGGCGGCTCACGTACAGCCAGCACCGGGCAAGAAGCCGCGCGCATAACCCGATCGGTGACCGACCCCAGCATCAGGCGATCGAATCCTCGCAGACCGTGCGTGCCCATGACAATGAGATCCGTTCCCCGTTCTTGTGCAAGTGATAGAATCACGTCCCCAGCGGTTCCTTCGTCCACAACGAGCTCCGGCTGAATTTCATTGTATGTGTGCTTCTTCACCAATTCCTCGAGTTGCTCTTTGCCATTTCCGCGAAGTAACTGACAGTACTCGTCATAGAGATTTGCAGTAACGGCAAAGCTGGCGGAAGGGTGCCGCCATACCTCTACGATGTGCTGTGCAACTAACTTGGCTCGATAGTGTTCGGCTAGCGACAGAGCGTGCCGATAGGCCCTTATTGAGAACTCCGAGAAATCAACAGGGCAAAGGATAAGTTTGATTTCGATCATGATTCCTCTCTAGGCTGTCAGAGTAGAACCTCTCGGCGGTCTATTGTTCTTGCGGCTCCTTGTGCCCACTAATTGACAATTGCACACCGATTGACAGCGTCGCTGTCAATCGGTTGTCAAATAGTCCGCTGCAAACAAAGATGATAACCCATTTTTGTCGCGTGCCAGGGTGGTCACCCAGGTGCAAGCAGTCAATGGAGCCGTTCGCGCTTGCTCTTTCGGCGGGAGTTTGTTAGAGAACGAATACCGGTTGTCCACCGGCTTAGAAATGGAGAAGCGAATTCATGACGGCGGCAGCAAGCACACCGGCTCCCGTACAAGCGTCTGAGCCCGAACACGTTCCACCTAAACCGACACCCAAGCCGGCTTGGCAGAAGTACGGAACACCTCTGCTCGTCGTGTTACTAGCCGCTGCGGTTGTATTCACGATCACTCGAAACTGGAATTCCTGGGAGGGTGGCCGAATCGAGCAGGTGACGGACGATGCTTACGTGCGAGGCAATCTCACGCCACTAAGCACCAAGGTCCCCGGAATCGTTCGGGATGTAAAGGTTTCCGATTACCAACAGGTGCATAAGGGAGACCTGATTGTTGAACTCGAAGACGACGACTACAAGGCGCAAGTAGCGCAGGCAAGCGCGGCGGTAGAGGCAGCGAAAGCCGCGATAGAAAATAATCGGCGCCAGCGCGAGCTTCAAGATTCGAAGATCGAGCGAGCACTCGCGGGAATCGATCAGGCCCACGCTCAGATCACGGCGGCGGAGGCTGGAATCGCAGCGGTGCAAGCGGATGTGGTGCGCACGCAGGACGAGCGCACCCGGCAGGAGGCCTCTTTCAAACGCGTTCCACGACCCAGCAGAAGGTGGAGCAGGCGGTGGCCGACGAGCAGCGGTTTGCGGCTCAATCTGCAAGCCGCAAGGCAGACCTCGAGCAGGCGAAAACAATGCTGCGCAGCAACGAATTGGCGGCCGAGGCTGAACGGAGGGGCAAGGCGGTGTTGGAGTCGCAGGACATGCAACTTGTCGCCGACCTTCATGCCAAAGAGGCTGGACTTACTGCCGCGAAAGTAAACCTTGGCTACACAACGATCGAAGCGCCCGGCGATGGCACGGTGGGCGAAAGGCAAGTGCGGCCCGGGCAGTTGGTTTCTCCCGGAACACAAGTGATCCCCTTCGTCGACAAAATCAAATGGGTGCTGGCCAATTATCGCGAGACACAGCTCACTAACATGAAGGTGGGCGATCCCGTGGAGATACGCATCGACGCGTATCCCGGAAAAACCTTTCGCGCTAAAGTGATCGAGATTGCGCCGGCGAGCGGCTCACAATTTGCGCTTCTGCCACCTGACAACGCCACCGGCAACTACACGAAAGTGGTGCAGCGAATTCCCGTGAAGATCGCGTTCGACGATGACAGCGTTGCGACTTCGTTGCAACCAGGCCTCTCGGTTATCGCCACCGTCCGCACAAGACACTGATTGGAGCGCGCGATGGCTTCCACGACGGCTACAACTCATCCGCTCACCCCGGTGGAGATTGCCCGCACGACGGCTGCGGCGATCCCCTTGGGAATCTCGACCCGACCTATATTAGGAATCCTCGGAGTCCTCGTCGGCGCCGGGCTGGTGACACTCACCGGTCGCATGCTTTCGCTGGGGATGGCAGATCTGAGGGGCCACGTCGGCATTAGTTACGACCAAGCTGCATGGCTCGACAGCGCCTATAACGCGTCCCTCATGTTTATTGGGCCCTTTAGCGTCTACGTCGGCGGTCTGCTCGGACCACGGCGCGTACTTCTGTTTGCGGCTGGAATATTCACGGTGACCTGCGCGTTCTTGCCGCTCATACACAATTACAGTCTGCTGGTTACCGCACTGATTGTTGCCGGGCTCACATCAGGCACGTTTTACCCGCTCACCCTGACTTTTGCACTTCGCATTAGTCCGCTGCGATACCTGCCTTTCACGATGGCTTTCTATGCGACTTTCATCGATGGAGCAGTGAATATCGCGCCATCTCTTTATGGTTGGTACCGCGATCATCTTTCCTGGCACTGGATGTTCTGGAATTCAGCGGTAATCGCGCCGCTGATGATCATCCTCTATCTATTTCGGAATACCGGCAGCCCCTCCTCGCAAAAAGGGCGGCGCTGTGCCCAGCTTCGCCGGATTCCTGTATGTGAGTGCCGGATTGGCCCTGATGTTTGCCGCTATCCAACAAGGTGAGAGGCTCGACTGGTGGCGCTCCGGAGTATTCAACGCATTGTTTTGGTCTGGCGCATTTTTCACGCTTTGTGCGCTCATACGGCGACTGCGCGGTCCCAACCCGCTGGTGGCGCTGCCTTATCTGTGGCAACGGAACACCATCCTGCTAGGCGCTCTGCTGTTCTGGTTTCGGTTTACTCTCACCGGAACCATCATCCTGATTCCGCAGTCGCTGGCCATTCACGGCTTCGAAGCCGACCAGATTGGGCCGGCTGTGATCTGGAGCGCTGTTCCGCTGTTACTGATTACGTTTATCGCTGGGCTCTTGATGATTCGAAATCTGGATCCGCGTCTGTTGCTAGCTGCGGGCTTGGCCTGCACGGCCTTCGCGGTTTGGTTGAACGCTGATTTAACTGCCGCATGGTCGGCGGCGAACTACTACCGCACGGAGTTGCTCATGGGCATCGGACAGTCGGTTGCTCTGATAGGCCTGGTGGGATGCATCATCCTGCAGGGAGTCTTCTCTGGGGGCTTGATGAAACCTCAGTGGATCCTGACATTTTCTGCGTTCTTTCATACGATTCGCTTGTTTGGAGGGACGACGGGCGCCGTGTACATGGGCCACTTTCTTGCGCAGCGCGAGAAGCTGCACTCGAACCTTCTTGGCTTGCATGTGCAGATCCGGAATTGGATCACAGACGCCAATATCCGGGAGCTCGCGGCGGGAGTGTACTCGAAATCCTCGGGGATGGCGGCTGCAACGGGCCGGGCGGTGGGAATCATGAGCGGGCGGCTTCGTCTTCAGGCGTACACGCTGTCGATCAACGACGGATTCTATTTGGTGGCCTGGACGTGTGTGATTGCTCTGCTGCTGGTTGCATTACTACGCAGATCACCGCTGTACTATGGCGACCTGAGCGCCTTTCAGCAGGCACCGGCCGCTCCTAAGGCGCTGGTGGCGCAGGAGGCGAAATCATGAACGCGCGGATGAAGCTACTGGCAATTGGTGTCTTTTTCTTCGGGGCTTCGAGCATGGTTCGCGCTCAGAGTGGCACGCAAAACATTCGCCGCCTGACTCTGCATGAGGCGGTGCAAATGGCGCTGAAGCAGAACCACATGGTTCGGATTTCAGAAATGAAGATTGAGGAGAAGCAGCACGCGAAGGAGGTGGCGAGGAGCGGCTATTTCCCCACGATTAGTAATCAGAGCACCCTCGTGCACCTGACCGATACTCAGTTCATTCAGATTGCCCCCGGTAGCCTCGGTACAGTGAACGGTACGCCGATCCCAACGCAGGCGGCGACTCTCAATCAGGGCGGGCAGAACGCTTGTTACCAGCGGAACGGGATTGGTGCAGCCGCTCACACAGCTGTTGACGAAGGTTAAGCCCGCGAATGACATCGCGCGCGCGGACCTGGATGCGACCCGGGCAAACGCCAAGCAAACTGAGAACGAGATTGCGCTGAAGGTCCATCAGATTTACTACAGCGTCTTAATTGCGCAGCTCCACCTGAGCGCGTCCGAGGCGAGGATCAAAGCGACAGAAGCGCTGAAGAGCGAACGCGTGCAACAGGTGAAGTACGGCAGCGCCCTTGACCAGGAGCTGATCGAAAGCACTGCTCAATATCTCCAGGCAAAGCAGGAATTGCTGACGACCGAATTGCTGCTTTCAAACTTGACCATGCAGCTTAGACGACGTGGTAGGGCTGCCTCTCACGACTCGCCTCGAGCTTGAAGCAGTGCCCTCGGAGGAGATGGAAAGCTGCAAGCAAGAGGAATGCGTAAAGATTGCTCTGGAATCGCATCCAGAAGTTGTTGCGGCGCGTGAAGAGCTGCAGAAGGCTTCGGCTGGCGTGAAATTGAGCAAGGCCGACTACATTCCCGGACGTTTCGGCCTTTGCTCGCTATAGCTACTCGGATCAGGTTCCGTTCCTGGCGCGTAACTTTGGCTCGTTCGGAGTTGAGTTCACGTATGAGCTCTTTGATGCAGGACGGCGTCGCGCAAAGGTTGCCGAGAGCAATGCTCAGCTTGCCCAAGCCCGGGAAAACCTGGCTCGCGTGACGGACGACGTGGAGCTACAGGTGCAGATTGCGTACAACAAATTGCAGCGTACACGGGAACTGGTGAACGTCTCGAAGGAACTGCTCGAGCTGCGAACGGAAGGCAAGCCGCGTCTCGGGGCAACAACTCGAGAAGGGTGAAGCTCTGCAATCGCAGGCGGAGAATGCCGTGGCTCAGAAGTTTGATGCGCAGACCTCGTTCCTGCAGGCTCAGCTTGATTACATCCAGGCACACGATGAAATGACGGAAGCGATGGGAATTACGCCCCAGTAGACCGACCGGTTTCGAACGTTTTCAAATTACCTCGCAAATTACGATCGGCGATTCCTGCCCAAATTGCCTCCTGTCAGCATCTGCACAGTTGCGCGCATGCTGACACCCGCGCTTGCCGCAAGTCCGCAAAGAGAAAATAAACCGTTTTGGTTCAGCAACCTGGAGATTGCGTCGAGTGGTGCACGGAATGCATTTACTCGCCGTGGAGGCATGGCTATGGCATCCGGAAATTCTCTTTCAGCAGCTACTTCACCGAAACCTACTCTCGCAGCGCAGGTGAAGACGCGAGGCCCAAACGCGAGGATTCATCATCGCGTGGGCGTTCACCGTTATCTTCTATTTCCTGGAATATGCGGTGAGGTCGAGTCCCTCCGTAATGATTCCACAGTTGGAAGCCTCGTTTGCGACGACGGCATTGGGGATCAGTGCGATTCTCGCCGTGTATTACTACACCTATTCGTCCATGAGCTTGGTGGCGGGTGCTGCGCTTGATCACTTTGGCGCGAAACTGACAGTCCCTATCGGGGTGTTGGTTTTGGGTATTGGATGCTTACTGTTCAGCGTACCGACAGTCGTCGCAGGCAACACCGGCCGCCTGCTGCAGGGGGCCGGTTCGGCATTCGCTTTCACTGGCGCTGTTTACCTGGCGGCACACGGATTCTCCGCGCGCTATCTCGCTACTGCGATTGGCGTAACGCAATGCGTCGGAATGCTCGGCGGCTCGGCTGGACAGTTTGTTGTCGGGCCGATGATGGAGCGTGGACTGGGCGTTCACATTTTCTGGGTCGGGATTGGGGCGGTGATTCTGGCCGTTGCGGTTCTTCTGTATGTCGCGACTCCTCGGGAACAATTGGGCGCACACATTCAGGAAGGTGGCTTCGGCGCGATCCTGAAGCCGTACAAGATCGTTTTCTCAAATCCTCAGTCGTACCTTTGCGGAGCCGTGGCCGGGCTTCTGTTTGCACCCACGACGATTGGAGACATGATTTGGGGAGTTGCGGCATTTCAAAAGGATCTGCAACTCTCCTACCACAACGCCGTGGTCACCGCTTCCATGGTTCCCCTCGGCTGGGTTGTGGGATGCCCACTAGTCGGCTGGCTCTCTGACCGTATTGGGCGGCGAAAGCCCGTGATCATGGGGAGCGCGGTCAGTCATGATCCTCGCGGCCGCTCCAGATCGCGTTCAAGCCGCTCCCGCTTTCCGCGAAGGTAGGCATGTTCATCTTCGGGATCGGGTCGGGCGCCGCGATGATTCCCTACAGCATCATCAAGGAAGTGAATCCCGATAACGTGAAGGGTAGCGCGACCGGCGGGATCAATTTCCTCGTTTTCGCATTGACCGCTTTCCTGGGTCCGATCTTCGCAAGCCATGTGGGAAGAGACTTTGGGACGGCGGCAGACTTGAACCAACATTTTCAAAAGGGCGCGATTTTCTGGATTGCGTGCTGTGCGGCAGCGATTGTGGTGAGTTTCTTTCTTCGCGAGACGGGAAGCGCCGCGCACCCTCAACCCGCAGCGAAGTAGACGCGGATTCTGTCCGGTTTGTTGCGGCCGTTTCCGCCCCGGATTAAGTCGAATTCAACGCAGCAACAACGAGATTTCACAGGAGGATTGAAACAATGGCACCACACAGAGTTGCAGATGAGTTGATTCGAAGGCTGGCAGAGGCTGGGGTCGAGCGGATTTACGGCGTAGTGGGTGACAGCTTGAATCCGGTCACCGATGCTCTACGCCTGAACAACAAAGTGAAATGGATCCACGTACGCCATGAGGAGGCTGGCGCCTATGCGGCCGGCGCCGAAGGTCAACTGACCGGCAAGCTTGGGGCGTGCGGGGGTAGCTGCGGTCCCGGCAACCTTCATTTGATCAACGGCCTATTCGACGCTCATCGCAGCAATGCTCCGGTGCTTGCGATCGCGTCACACATTCCGAGCAGCGAGGTCGGCACCGGATACTTCCAGGAAACCCATCCCGAAATCCTCTTCAAGGAGTGCAGCCACTATTGTGAGGCGATCTGGAATCCGAAACAGTTTGAGCGTGTGCTGCACATCGCGATGCAGAGCGCACTCGGAAAAGGCGGAGTAGGAGTGATCGTGCTGCCGGGCGATGTAGCCGGGGCCGAGCTGCCCGTCGATGGATCGCGCCGCTCGGTGGTCTCGCAGCGGCCGACCATTCGCCCCAGTGAAAAGGACTTGGCGGAATTGGCGGAAATGATCAATTCCGCGAAGAAGGTGGTTCTTTTCTGCGGATTTGGATGCGCCGGTGCACACGATGAAGTGATGGCTCTCGCGGACAAGTTGAAGTCTCCCATCGGGCATTCCTACCGCGGAAAGCCGTTCGTGCAATACGACAATCCATTTGACGTGGGAATGAGCGGACTGCTTGGCTATGGGGCAGCCTATCGCGCAATGCACGAATGCGATCTTCTGTTGATGCTGGGCACGGATTTTCCTTACGACAAATTCCTGCCGACGAAGCCCAAGATCGTCCAAGTGGACATCCGGGTGGATAATCTCGGCCGGCGAAGCAAACTGGACCTCGGATTGTGGGGCGATGTGGGCGAGACCCTTCGCGCGCTTCTGCCGATGGTTTCTGCAAAATCAGATCGCTCGTTCCTGGACGCGATGCTTGCGCGACAGAAAGAAGCCGTTCGGGGATTGAATGTTTACGTGGACCACATTAGTAAGCGGACGCCCATGCACCCCGAGCCCGTGGCGGCTGCTTTGAGTGAAGCTGCGGCTCCCGATGCGATCTTTACGGCTGACACCGGGATGTGCAACGTCTGGTCTTCGCGATATATCCGTCCGACCAAAGACCGCCGGATAATCGGCTCCTTCACTCACGGCTCCATGGCGAACGCACTTCCCCAGTCCATTGGCGCGCAATTCGCCTATCCCGGAAGACAGGTCGTCGCAATGTGCGGCGACGGCGGATTTGCCATGAGCATGGGAGATATATTGACGATCACGCAGTACAACCTCCCCATCAAGCTCATGGTGTTCAACAACGGCGCTCTTGGCATGGTGAAAGTCGAGATGGAGGTTGCGGGGCTGCCTGACTATCAGACGGACTTGAAGAACCCGAACTTCGCAAAACTCGCCGAGGCCATCGGCATCATGGGAGTAAGAATCGAAAACCCGGCGGATATCTCGTCGGGAATCAAGAAGGCGCTTCAGCATTCTGGTCCCGCGCTCATCGACGTAGTGACCGATCCAAATGCGCTTTCCCTGCCTTCCCATGTGGTGCCGGAAATGGCCGTGGGGTTCGGTCTGGCCATGGGGAAGCTGGTGCTCGGCGGCCATATTGACGAGGTACTGGACACGATTGAGAACAATATTCGCCATACGGGCGGGGCTGGAATCGCTCTAGAGCATATTCGACAAATTTGAGCCGTGTGGCAAAACAGCCTTCGAGGTGATTGCTACAGTGGCGATAGAAAAGGTGGGTTCTCGATTCTTGTCGAAAGCGTGGCCGGTTGTAGTTCATTCCACGCGGACAGCAGTTGCAGCTGTGGCATCGCTTCTGGCCGCGCGGTTGCTCCGGCTGCCACAAGCATACTGGGCGCCGATTACAACGCTGGTGATTACGCAGTCATCGCAGGGTGCGGCGCTGTCGGTTTCCGGGCAGCGTTTTGTGGGCACTGCACTGGGGGCGCTACTAGGCGCGCTTGTGACGATTTACTTCGAGCCGCACGCACTTGTTTTCGGTGCTTGCGTGTTCATGCTGGGGCTGCTCAGCGCAGCCGTCCGTTCGGATCGAAGCGCCTTTCGGTTTGGAGGCATTACGCTGGCGATCGTGCTGCTAGTGCCGCGGACGGAACCCGGATGGCAGATCGCGTTTCATCGGTTCGCTGAAGTTTCCGTGGGAATTGCCGTGGCGCTTATCTTGGCGGTGGTATGGCCGGAGAAGAATGCCACCGCTCGAGGCAAAAGTGAATTGAGGCTTACAAATGGCTTCCTTATCGAGTTGTAGAAAGGCTATCGGAAAAGGAAAACTGACAATGCTTTCCTTGCGCGTTTTGTGTTTGTTGTTGATTGCGCCGGGGGTAATCTGTGCCCAGAGCAGCGCTGAGAAAGCGGATTCCTCGCCGAACAATCGGATGTTGGCGGCGAGCTGAAGACGCTTCGCGAGGCTTTGATTGCAGACGCAGAAGCAGGTGGCTGCTCAACAGCAGGAAATTGAAACTCTAAAAGCGCCGATCGAACGCCGGCTCGCTCTCGGCTTCGAACCGGCCGTCGCCAACGGGGGATGAAGCAAGCGCCCCTGATTCGGCATCAGCCTCAATTCAGCCTGCTTCGGTACACACAACCCCCTATGTCCGGCAGCAGCCAACTCAGCAAGATCAAGAAAAGGCGCAGTCGCCCATCCAGGGATTCAAGATCGGTGACGCAGTCCTGACTCCGGGAGGATTTGTCGATTTCGAGAATATCTTCCGCACAACCAACACGCAGAGCAACATCGCCACGTCGTTTGCCTCGATACCGTTCAGCAATACCCCGCAGGGAAATATCAGCGAATTTCGCACAACCGCGCAGTATTCGCGCCTCAACCTGACGATCAAGGACAAATATCGCGGCGCCGAAATCATCGGCTATGTCGAGGGCGATTTCAGCGGCAACGACGCTCCCGGCGTCTATCAAAGCGTGAACCAGCACACTAACCGGCTGCGGCTGTATTTCGGGGACTCCAGGCGGGGCAAATGGGAGTTCCTTGGCGGGCAAACGTGGAGTTGGCTGACCCCTAATCGTACTGGCATAGGACCGATCCCTGCAGATCTCGCGATCACCTACAACGAGGATCAGAACATCGGAGTTGGCCTGGCGTATACGCGCGCCGCCGAGTTTCGCGTCGCCTACCACGCCAACGAACATTGGGCGATGGGAGTGGGCATCGAGAACCCGAATCAGTTCATCGGCACATTCGTCGCTCTGCCGTCGGCCTTCACTTCCATTGGGCCGCAGTTCGACAACGGCTCGCAAATCGGCGCCGCGAATGCTTTCCCAGACATTCTTTCCAAAGTCACCTACGATCACGACTTGTCGGGCAGACATTTCCATGCGGAGGCCGCCGGGTTCGTCACTGGCGCGCACGCATCCGTGAAGCCGGTTGGGGAAGATTCGTTCAAGCGACACTCGACCGTCGGTGGTGGCGGCCAGATCGCGGCGAACTATGAATTACTGCCAAAGCTTGTGCTGCTGGGCAACATTTTTTGGAGTGACGGCGGCGCCCACTATCTGGTAGCTACGGGGCCGCAGCTTGTGGTTCGTCCGAATGAAGCTGGAACTGATATCAGCTTATCCATGGTGCATGCAGGGGCAGGCTCCGCAGGTATCGAATGGAGAGCGAGCGAGAAAGAGGCCTTTGCGGTTTACTATGGCGCGGATTACTTTGGACGGAATTTCTTCCCCGATACCACAAATACTGCGGCGCCTGGAACGATTATCGGATATGGCGGACCCGGCTCGCCTAACACAAATAACCGGGCGATTCAGCAGGCTACTTTTGATTGGCTGAACACGTTCTGGAAGGATACGAGATATGGGGCGCTGCAGTCGTACATTCAGTATTCCTATTTGACTCGCGCGCCCTGGTTCGTAGCTCCAGACGCTCCCAAGAACGCGCATCTCAACATGGTATATTTCGGCCTCCGCTACGTTTTGCCGTCGACTTCGGGTACCCTGCTGCGTGTGCCGTACCCGAATTAGAGCGGCCGCTCCACACAAATGAGAGACGGTGGGCAAACTCGGGGGCTGGTAAGCAAGATCGCGGGTATCGCTGTATTGCTTATCGGCTTCCTGCTTGCTGCAACACTTTGTTTCGGCGGACCGGCGAATCCTTCGCAGATTCCCAGCATATTCAAACCGCAGTCGACGCCCGCGGATTCGATTTTTCGGTTGTCGATGTTGGTGCTGACAATTACGGGCGCGATTTTTGCGGTTGTTTTCAGCTTGCTTGTGTATGCCATTTCAAAATACCGCAGGCGCGGCGACGACGACGGCCGCGAGCCGCCGCAAGTTTACGGCAGCAATCAGGTGGAACTCGCCTGGACTGTGATTCCTGTGCTGATCGTGCTTGTGCTCTTCCTCATCACGGCGCGGGTGATCCATTCAATCCAGGATGCCCCTCAGCCGCCCGGTGCGATTGAAGTCGTCGCCATCGGCCATCAATTCTGGTGGGAATTCCGTTATCCCGCCCTGGGCGTGGTCACGGCCAATGAACTGCACGTGCCTGTGAGCAACCCGTCGCATCCCACGCCGACCTTCATGACGCTGAGTTCGGCGGATACCGACCACAGTTTCTGGGTGCCACGCCTTGCCGGAAAAACGGATTTGATTCCAAATCGCGTGAATCACATGTGGATCGAGCCGCATGAAACGGGAGTGTATCTGGGCCAATGCGCCCAGTACTGCGGGACGCAGCATGCCAAGATGCTGCTGCGCGTCTACGTTGATTCGCCGGAACAGTTTGATCGGTGGGTTCAGGAACAAAAAAGGCCGGCCGTGGTTAAGCGATTCGGCGGAGCAAGGCCGACAGGTTTTTGAAACCACGGCCTGCGTGAACTGCCACGCCATCTCGGGAACAGTGGCGGACGGGCGATTCGGTCCGGATCTTACTCATCTGATGAGCCGAGACACGATCGCTTCAGGCGCCGCTCCGAACACTCCTGAACAACTCAAACTGTGGATTCAAAATCCCGACGCGATCAAACCGGGCTCGTTGATGCCGGCAATGCAGCTGAGCGAAAAAGATCTGGACGCGCTCACCGCGTACCTCGAGACGCTCCGATGAGAAGAGAGACGAGAAGAGAATAGCCATGGCCTCTGAAACAATTGCGATCACGGGAGCGGCCGAGATTAGCACGGCCGATCAGCGAACGGCTTCACGATTGGATCGTCACCGTCGATCACAAGAAGCTGGGGATTCTCTACATCCTCTACTCGCTTTTCTTTCTCGTGATTGGCGGTATTGAAGCCACCATCATTCGGATACAGCTGATCGTTCCGCACAATCATTTCGTTTCTCCCCAAGTTTTCAACCGCATGATGACGATGCATGGCACCACGATGATTTTTTTTGTGGCCATGCCTATCCTGTTTGGTTTCGGCACGTATTTGATTCCCTTGATGATTGGCGCCCGGGACATGGCCTTTCCGCGGCTGAACGCCTTCAGTTTCTGGATGACCGCTTTTGGAGGGCTGCTTCTTTACTTCAGCTTCGTCGGCGGCAATGGGCTTTACGGCGCCGGGAATGCTCCCGATGTTGGATGGTTGGCTTATGCGCCGCTTACTTCGCGCGCATTCTCAGTCGGGCACAGCACCGATTTCTGGACGCTGGCCTTGCTCGTGTCGGGTGTCGGCAGCATCGGAACGGCTGTGAATTTCATTACGACGATTTTGTGCATGCGCTGCCCGGGAATGACGCTTGGAAAAATGCCGCTGCTGGCGTGGCTGAACCTCGTGATGGGCGGGATGGTTATTCTGGCCGTATCGCCGCTCACCGCGGCTCAGATCATGCTTTGCATCGATCGTTATCTCGGCGGGCACTTCTTTGACACGCAGGCGGGAGGGTCGGCAGTTCTTTGGATGCACTTCTTCTGGATTTTCGGCCACCCGGAGGTCTACGTCCTGGTTATTCCGGCGTTCGCTTTCGTTTCCGAAATCGTCCCTGTTTTCTCCCGCAAACCGATATTCGGATATCCGGTGATGGTGGCGGCGACGGTCTGTATCGGCTTCGTCAGCTTGAGCGTCTGGGCTCACCACATGTTCACGGTCGGGATGAATTCCTACGGCAAACAGTTTCTTCATGATCACCACGATGGCCGTTGGTGTTCCCACCGGAATCAAGATCTTCAATTGGCTGGGGACGATGTGGGGCGGGAAGATTCAGTTCCGGGCTCCGATGCTTTTCTGCATTGGCTTCCTGTTCCAATTTCTGATCGCGGGCCTGACGGGAATCATGCTGGGCGCGGCTCCGTTCAACTGGCAGCTCAGCGGCTCCTATTTTGTGGTCGCGCATTTTCACTACGTCATCGTCGGAGGAATTCTTTTTGCACTCTTCGGAGCCTTCTACTACTGGTTCCCGAAGATGAGCGGCCGGATGTACAACGAAACTCTTGCGAAATGGCACTTCTGGCTGTTTCTTCATCGGTTTCCATATGACTTTTGATTTCATGCACATCCCGGGAATCTTAGGAATGCCGCGCCGGATCTACACCTACGAGCCGGGGCGCGGATGGGAAATCTGGAACCTGATCGTCACAATCGGCGTGGTCTTTCAAGCAGCCGGCGTGCTGTATTCGTTGTGAATCTGCTTTGGTCACTCTTCAAAGGCGAGCCGGCCGGGAACGATCCGTGGGATGCGTGGACGCTCGAGTGGTCCACAACTTCACCTCCGCCTGACTACAATTTTGCGACGATTCCGGTTGTCCACAGCCGGCGTCCGCTCTGGGACCTGAAGCACCCGGAAGATCCGGATTGGAAATATGAGTAGAGGAGAACTCGATTGAGCAGCGCAGCGATTGCGCCAACATCGGACTGAGCCTGAGTGGATTCTTCCTTCGCGCGGGCGAGTGGGAATGTTTTCACTGATTGCCGCTGAATCCGCGATCTTCACGATTTTTGTGGTCGCGTACATTTTTTATATCGGCAAGAGCTTGTCCGGGCCTATGCCAAAAGACGTGCTCGAAATTCCCATCTTCAACACCATTTGCCTGCTTTCGAGCAGTCTGACGATTCATCTGGCCGTGAGAGCGCTGCGTAGCGCGAGAGTCAACGCGTTTGGATTGTGGTGGTTCATCACGATGGTCCTCGGCACTATTTTTCTGGTCGGAACGGGGCGCGAATGGTGGCACCTGATTTTCGACAAGGGCCTGACCATCAGCACGAATCTCTTTGGCACGACGTATTACTCGCTCGTCGGCCTGCACGCTTTTCACGTCACCGTAGGATTGATTGGGATTGTGCTTGCTATGATTTTTACACTCTTGGGCAAAGTGGAGCCGGTGCACAGCGAGCGCGTCGACGTCTTTTCGATGTATTGGCATTTTGTTGATGCGGTCTGGGTCGTCGTTTTCACCGTGGTTTATTTCATCGGTCGCTGAAGGAAGCAGAGTCACATGGATTCTTCTAATTCACGAACAGAAGCAACTGACGCCGCGCCAGGCACGGTCACACTGCCCGCGCCGACGGCTTGGCCCATCATTCTTGCGTTCGGCATCACGCTGCTTTTCGCAGGCCTGGTCACGAACGCTTCGCTCAGCATTCTCGGAGCGATCCTGGCGGTGACCGGGTGCGTTGGCTGGTTTCGTGATGTCCTCCCTCAGGAGAAGGAGGAAACGATTCGAGTCACCGCGGAAATACCATTCGTCGCTACTACTTCCCGGCGCGTAGTCGAACGGCTCGCGGTGGCGCCAGAGCTCTCCCGTGCGCTGCTTCCACTGGAAACGTATCCGGTTTCGGCAGGAATCAAAGGTGGCCTCGCTGGAAGCGTGGCCATGGCTGTGCTCGCGTGCCTCTACGGATTGATCAAACAAGGAAGCATCTGGTATCCGATCAATCTGCTGGCAGCGACCGCCTATTCTGAATTCCTGCGGTTCGGAACGGCGTCACTCGACACTTTCCACTTGGGTAGCTTTTCTATTGCGGTCGTGATCCATCTGCTCACGTCTCTGTTAGTGGGGCTGCTGTATGGAGCCATGCTGCCGATGTTTCCACGCCGTCCCAATTCTTCTGGGAGGAATCATCGCGCCGATTCTTTGGACGGGCTTGCTCTACAGCATGCTTGAGCTCATAAATCCCTTGCTGAACAGGCATATCGACTGGGTGTGGTTCATTGCTTCGCAGTTTGCATTCGGCATCGTTGCGGGATTGGTGGTTATGCGCCAAGAGCGCGTGCCGACTCACCAGTTCGTGCCGTTTTCGATGCGTGCGGGCATTGAGGCTCCGGGAATGACGAGGGAAAAACCAGGGCCGGGTGGATCAAAATGAGGTTCCGGCATCTCGTCCTCGGGATCGCGAGCCTCTCTGCTCTTGTTTTGTGCGGATGTAGTGGCGTACCAAGCAGGCCATCCACAATCGAAGTTCCGATCGTTCCGAGCGACATTTCAGATTTCAAGATTCTCTATGCGCAGAACTGCTCGGGTTGCCACGGCCCGGAAGGAAAAGGCGGAGCTGCCATCGCTCTCGCCGATCCGGTGTACCTCGCGGTTGCAGACGACGCAGTGGTTCGGCGCGCGGCGGCGAATGGAATCGCAGGGACGGCGATGCCTGCTTTCGCGCAAAGCGCCGGCGGAATGCTCACCGACAAACAGATCGATCTGATCGTCAGCGGTATTCGCGAACGCTGGTCGAAGCCGGATGTTTTGCGCGGCGCGAATCCGCCTCCGTACTCTTCATCCGAGCCTGGCAATCCCTCGCGCGGATCGGAAGTGTACGCCAACTACTGTTCTTCCTGCCATGGCGCCGGGGGCCGAGGCGGAGAAAAGGCGAGCTCGATCGTGGATGGATCGTTTCTCGCCCTGCTGAACGATCAAGAGCTGCGGACGATCGTGATCGTGGGACGCCCTGAACTCGGCGCTCCCGACTGGCGAAACAACGTTCCGGGCAAGCCGATGTCAGCGCAGGATGTCTCCGATGTCGTGGCCTGGCTCGCCTCCCAGCGGCCGAAATTCCCCGGCCAACCCTATCCGAGTGTCGCAAAGACGGCAGGAGAAGCTCGATGACGCTCCCAGGCGGCTTTACCAGACGCGACGTGCTGATGAAGATCGGAATCCTGCTCAATGGAATCGTCGCCGCTGTTCTCGCCGTGCCGATTGTGCGCTATCTTCTCTCTCCTGTTGCCCGCGGACGTAAGGGAGGCTACGAGTCGTGGGTTCCACTTGGCAACCTCGAACAATTCCCTTCCGGCCAGACTCGTCTCGCCACTTATCGCAATCCCGTCGTGAATCCCACGGATGGAGATACCGCAGATATCGCCTGCTGGGTTCGCAATGTGGACGGGCAAACTTTCCAGGTCTTCGCGATCAACTGCGCGCACCTCGGATGTCCTGTTCGCTGGTTCCCGCAATCGAGTCTCTTTATGTGCCCATGCCATGGCGGCGCCTACTATCAAGACGGCTCCCGCGCTTCCGGCCCTCCGGAACGCGGATTGTTCGAATACCACTACAGGATCGAAAACGGAAAGCTGTTGATCAATGCGGGCGAAATGCCCACGCCAGGCAGCCCCACTGCTTCAAATATCGTCACCGAGATAAGACCATGCGTCTGATCGAATCCATTGGCGAGTGGCTGGACGCGCGCCTTCAGATTGGTACGTCTATCCGCGAGACGATGGAGCATCGGATACCTCGCGAAACCTCCAGCTGGTTTTACGTATTCGGCAGCGCAGCCTTCGTCGTGTTCATACTTCAAATCGTTACCGGCATCATGCTGGCTCTTATCTATGTGCCCTCTGCCGGTGAAGCTTGGAACAGCCTTCAGGCTCTCAATCATAACGTTGCGCTCGGTTGGTACATTCGAGCTCTTCACGGTTGGGGCTCGAACTTCATGGTGGCGATCGTTCTGATCCACATGGTTCAGGTCTTTCTATTTGGCGCCTACAAATACCCGCGCGAACTCACCTGGGTCGTGGGCGTCCTTCTCTTGCTCGTCACTCTCGGCATGGCTTTCACCGGGCAAGTGTTGAGGTTTGATCAGGACGCCTACTGGGGTCTCGGGATCGGCGCGTCGATCGCAAGCCGCGTTCCCGGGATTGGACCGTGGGCCGTCAACTTGATGCTCGGTGGCCCGATCATCGCCGGCGCGACACTCTCGCGATTCTTCGCGCTTCATGTTTTCGTCATCCCCGGACTTCTCATCGCATTCGTGGGCGTTCATCTTCTGATGGTTTTGAAACTCGGCATCAACGAGTGGCCTATGCCCGGGCGCGTGGTTCGCAAGGCCACCTATATCAAGGAGTACCACGCGCTCACAAAAGCCGACGGGATTCCGTTCGTTCCCGACGCGATCTGGAAGGATATGTTTTTCGCGGCCCTCATTTTGCTTTCGGTCGCTGTCTGCGCCGCGTGGTTCGGCCCTTTCGGCCCGTCGGGCCCGCCGGATCCAACGATCATTCAAACCTCGCCGCGCCCGGACTTCTTTTTCCTTTGGCTCTATGCAGTACTCTCGTTCTTGCCGCCCTCCATGGAAACTCCCGCCCTGCTCATCGGTCCCGTGGTTGGGATTCTCGCGCTGGTTCTCTTGCCATTTCTTTTCGGCGAAGGCGAGAAGAGCTGGCGGCGCAGGCCTGTCGCGGTGCTCACGATTCTGTTGGCGGCGGTTGCGTTCGGAACATTCACGCATCTGGCTGAACATACGCCGTGGAGTCCTATCATGGACGCGTGGAGCGGTGACCCGATCCCGCCCGAATTTCTCCACAGCCGCTCGGCACTCGAGCGGCAAGGCGCTCTGGTGTTTCAGGTGAAGCAGTGCCACAACTGCCATTCGCTGGGCGATCAGGGCGGAAAGCGTGGCCCGGCTCTAGACGCAGTGGCCGTGCGACTGACGCAGGATCAACTCATCCGGCAGGTGATTCAAGGGGGCGGGAACATGCCCGCGTACGGAAAAAATCTAAGCCCGGCGGAGACCACGGCGCTAGTCGCATTTCTCGAGACGTTGCATCCCGCTGGACAACAGCCTGCACGGAATGCCTCGCGTGCCCTCGCAATCGAACCGGGTGCAGCCGCGCCGCCCTCTTCGAGCCATCAATGAAATTGCCATGACCTCTGACGCCCAAGCCATTTTGCAATCATGGTCACCTCCACTCGGTGTCAACCTGGCTCTGGGCCTCACCGTCGTTGTCTACGTGCGGGGTTGGCTTCGTTTGCACGCCACGTTTCCGAAGCTCTTTTCGGCGTGGAGGCTCGCTGCATTTCTTACCGGAATCATTTCAATTTGGATCGCCATCGGCTCCCCTTTGGCTGCGTTTGACGATGTGTCCCTCACCGTTCACATGGTGCAGCATCTCTTGCTCATGGCCATCGCCCCTTACTTCGTCCTCCTTGGGGCTCCAGCACTGCCGTTGCTTCAAGGACTTCCGCAGCTGATCGCTCGAAGGGTCATAGGGCCATTTCTCCGATGGGCTCCGCTTAGAAGGTTCGGCCATCTGATCACAAATCCTGCGATCTGTTGGCTCGCGGCCACGCTTGCGTTGATCGTATGGCACGTTCCCGCGGCGTATGAAGCGGCGTTGCGTAATGACTGGCTGCACAATTTGGAGCACGCCAGCTTTTTAGCCGCCGGACTCCTTTTCTGGTGGCCCGTAGTCCAGCCGTGGCCGAGCACCGCGCGCTGGCCTCGATGGTCTGTGCCTTTGTATCTTTTTGCCGCCACGTTGCCCTGTGACGCGCTCTCTGGTTTTCTCGCCTTCTGCGATCGCGTTGTCTACGTCTCTTACAACTCCGCGCCCCGGCTTCTCAATATTCCGCCGCTCGAAGATCAGCAACTCGCCGCATCCCTGATGTGGATCTGCGTAACGATCATCCTTCTCGTGCCAGCGGTCATCGTCACAATGCAAATACTCTCGCCCCAAAATTCGCGTTTGGCGGAGATGGCGTGGTCCCGAGGCAGGCGCAATCGCACGTCAGCCTTGCAGTAAAGACACAGAATTCTTGCTGAAATGACGGCCGAACCCTCGATTGCGGTCGTGCCTTAAGGATTGGATAAGAACAATAGTGTTGAAGCTGATTCGGATGAACTCAGTAACAATCGCTGCGTTAGCTGCTCTAGCAGGAATTCTGCCGCGCGGAAAGCCGAGATCGAATTGAACGAACAACTCTTGCCGCAACCACAAACACAAAATCGCGGAGCCGGACAGTCCCCTGCTCTCGAGATCCGCATTGAGAATCTATACAAATCATTCGGCAGCCATAACGTGCTTGAGGGCATCACCTTGGAGGTGCATCGCGGCGAGATGATCGCCATCGTAGGAGGATCGGGAAATGGCAAATCGACTCTGCTGCGGCTTATCATCGGACTCGATCGACCCGACCGAGGGCGTGTCCTCGTCGCAAACCATGAATCTGTGGACTCACCCCTCGTCGATCTATCCACTCTGAACGCCGCGGGAATGGGAAGCCTTGAGCGGCACTGGGCAGTTGTGTTCCAGAACAATGCGCTGCTGTCAGGAAGAACGGTGGGTTACAACATTGGTCTGCCCCTACGCGAGGTCCAAGATCTTGATGATTCAACCGTTCGTCGCAAGGTGTCTGAAGTCGTGCGTGAGGTCGCCTTAGATCCCGATAAGGACCTGGATTTGTCCATCGATCAACTCTCGGGCGGCATGGCAAAGCGGGTCGCGATCGCTCGTGCGTTAGCACTGGATCCGATTCTCCTTCTTTACGACGAGCCCACCACGGGGCTTGATCCGGAGGTCGCGGGGCAAATTCAACATTTGATGGGATCGGTGCATCAGAGCAAAAACGCCTCAGGCCTGGCTCGGACCACTCTTGTGATTACTCATGACAAAGATCTGCTTTACCGGCTCGAGCCACGCATCATCATGCTCGATGCGGGACGCATCCTGTTCGACGGAACTTACGAGGCTTTCAGCCACTCGAATTCTCCAGTTATCCGCCCGTACTTCGAACTGATGCCGAAACTCCACGAGCGACTCAACAGACCAGTTGACTCAGTCGAAAAGCAGACACCGTCGTAACAGCGCCCTCTCCTAGCATCTAACTTCTCTGATGAAGTGCTAGACAGTAGAGGACAATGCGCTTTCACGGGATAACTTGCAGCGAGGTCAGCCACCGAACCAAGTACAAAACCGAAGCCATGCCAACAAAAAGGGTTAGATGGTGGGCCCTGGTTGACGACCTTAGAACTCTTCCGGTGGGTCAGATCGTGGCTGGGATTCCACAAATTGGCGAGCTCTCGCTGCTCTGACTCTAACGAAGAGCATCGCGCGCTGCGTTGTCGGCTGCGGCGAAGTGCCCTTCGGAAATGCCCGCCGTCGGAAAGAGGGCCCCCGTGCCGGCTCATCGGAACTTACTCGATCTTTGATCGCCAAAGCGATAATATTCTCACTTTATTCAAACCAAAACTGATATGGGTCTTACTTTCGCTCTCGTCATTGGTTTCGGCATCGCAGCCTTTGGTCTCTTGTTGATGCGAGACCCAATACGCCTCGCCTGGCTTGATCCAGGAGCCAAAGCCTATTATCAAAGGAGTGCGCTTCGAGGTTGGGTCGATCGGTTTCAATTGCGTATGTTGGGGATGATTCTTTCGTTCTTCGGTTGGGTAATCATCACCGGCGTCCTAAGTGGAACAGTGAAAGTTAAGATTCTGGACACGATCTCGAATGGATTTCTCGTTCTCCTTTGGCTCTCGTTCATCGCCGCCTTTGTTTTTGGGATGATTTACACGATTTATCAAATAATACGAGGACAAGGGAAAGAAGTGCTTTTTGGTTGGTTCAAGATGCGGAAGCGATTCATAGCACTTGGTCCGGTCGATTTCGATCCAGCAACCACTCTTCAAATGAAAAAGGAAACTAGGGTCTTTACGACTGTCTACTGTGCTCTTATCGGTCTTTGTCTCGTGGTTCCACTTGTTTTTCGACCGTAGCTATATCGAGCTGCCTCTCCCTCCTCCCGTATGGTTCCGCGCTGCAGAGCACTGAAACACAGGCAGTGTTCTGTTCGAAAGATCCCTTTCGTGTTCTGCGATGCGCTGGCCGGGGTGAACACAGGAACACACGTAGCGTTCACCCCTAAAGATTGGCGTTCCCTTCACCCGGGTCCCACCACAAGCCTCGGCGGCACCAGTAAAAGTGACAAACCGTTTTGAAAACGGTTTTCCTCACGGTTTTCCTTTCGGTTTTCCGCCCGCAGTCTTTAACCCTCAACTAAGCAATGCAGTACGAGCCCAGGTCGCAGAAATCGTACGCGGGCGAGTACGGCAAAAGGGCGGGAGCGACCCCCTCTTTTCGCCCGGCCTGCGGCCCGAAAAGCGACAGGGGGTCGCTCCCGCCCTTTTTGTATTTTGTAGTCGCCTGCGCTCGATGAGCACTACTAACAGCACGTCCAAACCGATATTCAATGGCGCAGTTCATCAATCCCCGAGAATTATTCTTCAGGGCAGGCGGGCATTTTTTCTTTGCGGGATTTCACCGACTTCTTGCCCATTAGTATAAGTAGAGGGGTACTCCGCAGAACCATCCCTTCGCTATTCCCCGCAATTCCTCACGGGAAGCCCTCCGTCCAGAGAGTCCGCCATGTCCTCCCCTAACGAAATACTCGAACTATCCCATCTCCCACCAGGTCAGGAGATCACAGGAAGTAAGGCCCTCGATCCTGACAGTTTGCTCACCTTGCGACTGATGTTTCTTCTGCTCGACCAGTGGGACAGAGAAGCACAGTGCATGACACCTGTTGACAGCAAAACAAAACCGGCGCAAGGTGAGCGGCACGCGCTCGGCCGCAATGCGTGCCGGCAGAGGACCAAATGAGACAGGCGATCTTATACGCGAGAGTATCCAGCAAAGATCAGGAGCGTGAAGGATATTCAATCCCCGCGCAGCTCAAATTCCTCCGCGAGTACGCGCAGAATCACGAGCTGAGTGTCTTGCGTGAATTTGTGGACGTGGAAACCGCAAAGATATCGGGACGAAAACATTTCGGCGAGATGGTTCGGTTTCTGCGCGATCACAAGACCTGCCGCATTGTCCTGGTGGAAAAGACCGACCGCCTGTACCGCAACTTCCGCGATTGCGTAACGCTCGAAGACCTCGACATTGAAATCCACCTTCCCAAAGAAGGCCAGGTCATCAGCAAGGATTCCAAATCACAGGCCAAACTCGTTCACGGCATTCAGCTTGTAATCGCGCGGAACTACATCGAGAACCTACGCGATGAAGTGCGCAAAGGAATGCGCGAGAAGGCAGCACAAGGCATCTATCCCAGCCGCCCGCCGCTCGGCTATCGCAACAACAAATTGCTGCGCACGATCGAAGTAGATCCCGAGAACGCGCCCATCGCACAGCGGATGTTCGAGCTATACGCGACAGGTTCCTATTCGCTCGCGGGCTTGCGCGAATTGTTCAGGACAGAATACGGCAAGGTCTTTTCGAAGTGGCACTTGGAAAAGCTAATTAAAAACCCCTTCTATATCGGAACCTACGAATGGGAAGGCAAGAACTACCAGGGCACGCATGCTCCCCTTGTGAGTCCTGAACTGTTCTCGCGTGCCAATGAAGTACTGAGCGGCAAAGCCCGGCCCCGAAAGCAGAAGCATGATTTTGCATTTTCCGGGCTGCTCCGCTGCGCCTATGACAACTGCGCCGTGACCGCCGAATTCAAGAAGCAGAAGTACACCTATTACCGATGCACGGGCTATCGAGGAAAATGCGATCTGCCCTATTTCCGCGAAGAAGAGATGGGCGAACGCCTCGGCGAGGTGCTGCAAGCGATCCACATCCCGGATGACATTCTGGCGCAGCTCGAAGAGTCCTTGCTCAACGATAAAGGCCGCGAGGAAACGCTTAGGGGGCAGCAAGCCGAACGATTCCGCCAACGGTTAGCCCAACTCCGCAAACGGCTGGATCAGGCTTACGTGGACCGCCTGGACGGAAAAATCACCGAGGAATTTTGGGAAGCCAAATCGGCAGAGTGGCAACAGGAAGAGCAAACGCTTCTGGCCTCGTTGCGCGAGCTTGAACAGGCGGGAAATCCCGAGCGAGTCCTCGACCGCGTTCGCATTTTAGAACTCGCGAATAAGGCGCATTCTCTGTACGTTACGCAAACTCCGCAGGAAAAGGCCAAATTGCTGCGAATGGTGCTATCGAACTGCGCCGTGGACGCGGTAAGTGTTTATCCCACCTACAGAAAGCCCTTCGACATGATCTTCGAACGGGCGAAAACGAAGGAATGGTG